>JAKAJL010000068.1 GCA_021813805.1 Pseudomonadota bacterium
TGGCGACGGGCCGCGCCGGCGGCGCTGTCGCTGGCGGCCTTCTCGGCGCGGCGGCCGGCGGCATCATCGGCGCCAACACGGCCCCGCCACCGCCGCCGCCCCCTCCCCGCCGTTGCGCGGAATTCACCTATGACGATTACGGCGGCCGCCATTGCGTCGCCTGGTATTGAACGGCTGGGGATTTTTGCGCCAAGGCGGCCGGCGTCAGGGCGTCGCGGGACGCCCGTCTTTCGGCGAGGCACTAGGGCGTCGCGAGACGCCCGTCTTGCGACGGGACACTAGGGCGTCGCGAGACGCCCGTCTTGCGACGGGACACTAGGGCGTCGCGAGACGCCCGTCTTGCGACGGGCTATGGGGGGGGCCGCCTTTTTCGATTCCGTGAAGTCATGACGCTCGACAGCCCGCTGGCGACAAAAATTCATCCCTCGCCCAACCACGGCGAGCGCAGGAAATGCCCGACCGACATGATCGTGCTGCATTACACCGGCATGCCGACCGGCGAGGCGGCGGTCGCTCTACTTTGCGCGCCCGAATCGAAGGTCTCCTGCCATTATGTGGTGTGGGAGGACGGGAAAATCTGGCAGCTCGCGCCCGAATCCCGCCGCGCCTGGCACGCCGGCTTGAGCTTCTGGGGCGGCGAGACTGACATCAATTCGCGCTCGATCGGGATCGAGCTGGTCAACCCGGGCCATGACGGCGGCGCCCCGCCTTTTGCGAATGCGCAGATCGAGGCGACGATCGCCCTGGTCGGCGACATTGCGCGGCGCCTGAACATTCCGCCCCAGCGCATCCTCGCCCATTCCGACATTGCGCCCGCGCGGAAGAAAGACCCCGGCGAAATTTTTCCCTGGGACCGGCTGCATGAGGCGGGCCTCGGCCATTGGACGGCGCCGGCCCCGATCCGGTCCGGCCCGGTCCTTGAGCCGGGCGCGATAGGGCCGCCGGTGGCGGCGCTGAAAAAAATGCTGGCGACTTACGGCTATGAGGTCTCGCCGAGCGACGCCTATGACGACAAGACTCGCGACGCCGTCGCCGCCTTTCAGCGTCACTTCCGGCCGGAAAAGATCGACGGGATCGCCGATGTTTCGACGGTCGAGACCCTGCGGGATTTGTTGGAAAGCCTGCCGGACGCCGGTCAGAATGCGTCGAGCTTTCCCAACTCCTCGGCAACCAGATAATAGAAGGCCGCGCGGGATTTGTGGTTGTTCCCTTTCCTCTTTTCGACGGTCTTCTTGATCGCGGCGTCGATAGCCGCGTCATCGGGCGGCGACATTCAGGTTAATCCTTCCGCGGGAAAAGCCAGGCTGACAAATGTCATGCTTTCGGAGCCTTTCACGCCTCCCGGTTGCAGGCGCGCAGCAGCGCGGCCAGCATGTCGGTCTGGGTGATGAGGCCGAGGATGCGGTAATCGGGATCGACCACCACCAGCTCGTAGACGCCGCCGTTGGCGAAATCGGCGGCGAAATCCAGGATCGGCGTTTCGGGCCGGGCCACCGGCGCCGCGTTCATGACCGCCGCCACCAGAGCCGCATCCTCGATCAGATGGCGCGCCTCGACCATGCCGGCGTAAACGCCCAGCCGGTTGACCGCAGGCAGACAGCGCAACTGGCGCGACAGCATTTTTTCGCGCGCTTCGGCGATGGTCGCGTCATGGGGAATGGTGATCACGTCCCGCGACATGATGTCGGCGCAGCGCGGCGATCCTTTGGTCCGCGCGAAGGCCCGCTCCTCCAACCGCCAGATCAGTTCTTCGAGATCCTCTCGGTCGATATCGAAACTTTCGTGCATTTCGCCGAGCACGGCGTCGAGGTCGCGGGCGTCGATCCCAGCGCGGCGCAGCGGCGGCGCGTCGGCCGTCCCATGGGCGCTCCTGCGCGGGGCGGCCGCGACGTGAGGATAGCTGTGTCCCGAGAAGCGGTGAAAGATCAGGCCGACCATGACCAGCAGCAGCGAATCGGCGCCGATGGGCAGGAAGGCGGACATCACGTCGAAGGGGATCTTGTGATGCGCCGCCAACGCGGTCAGTAGCGCGACCGCGCCGCCCGGCGGATGCAGGCAGCGCATGATCGACATCACGACGATGGCGGCGCCGACCGCGACCGCCGTGACCAGAAAAGGATCGGGAACGATGCGGATGGCGGCGAGCGCCACCAGACAGGAAATGACATTGCCGCCGACAACCGACCATGGCTGCGCCAGCGGGCTGGAGGGCACGGCGAAGACGAGAACGGCGGAGGCGCCGATCGGCGCGACGATGAGGGGCGAATGGGCGCCGTTGACGCCCAAAGCCACCAGCAGGCCCGCCAGGCCAATGCCGAAAAAGGCGCCGAGCCCGCCGAGAAGCATATCCTTTGGCGTCGCGCCCGGCAACGCCGGCGCCAAGCGTTTCCATGTGGCGGTCACGCCATCCCCCTGCCGATCTGCCTGTTTTTTGCGCTTATTGTCATACCGGTCGGCGAGCGGCAAGAGGCTCGCGGCCGCAGCGGAACTGCCCTCCGCCTGAAATCCTGCTTCAGCGGGAATCCCATTCGCAGATTTTTCGGCCGTCGCGGCGCGGTTCGAGATCGAAATGAACATGGGTCTCGTGGTCGGCGTCGGCGCCCGGGCCCAGCACCGTGGAGAAACGTCCGCAGGCGCTGGCGTGCAGATGCGCCGCGAGGTCGAGGTCGTTGGCCCGGCTCGCCAGCAGGAAAACGCCGCCATTCGCGAATTGAACCGAGGTCAGGTCCATCGCGTTGCCGCGCGCATGTTCAGACAGGCGACCGCCAGACAGACGATCGCGCATCCGGCATTCATAGCCGCCGACGCCGGCGAGGCGAACGACATGGCTGGCTTTGGCTTCCAAGGATGGGATCAGGTCCGCCGCGATCCAGCGCGCGGCTTCCGCTGCGAAGTCGCAACGCAGCACGGGATGCGGCTCGATCGGTATGCGCCGCTTGTCGCCGAGGATCACCGCCTCAAGCAATATCGGGGCGGCGATTCCGCAGCCATTCGGACCGGTCATGGGCTCGACCCGCGCCGCCTTGACCGTCCCGCTCGCGAGCAATGCGTCGCAGGCCGCCGGCTCTTCGGGACGCTCGGCCAATGGCGCCGGCGCCGGTGGAGGCGACGGCGGGAGATCGGCGGGTCGCGGCGGCGGCAAGGGCGGGGCGACGGCCGGCGCGGCAAAATCGGCGGGCCGGCGCGGCGGCGTCGGAGCCGCCGCCGCCGAAACGATGGCCGGCGCCAAGACGCAGGCTGCGTAGATAGCGCGCATTTCGTCCTCCCGAGACGCGCTGCATCTTCAGCCTGACGCCCTCAGGAATTTCGTCCGGGCCGGCGGCGCGGGCTTCAGCGTCTTCGCCGGATTGTGGACGGGGCGGCTCAGCGGCCCGCCGGCTGATAGTTCAGCACCGGCGCCAGCCAGCGCTCGACCTCCGCCACGCTCATGTTTTTCCGCGCGGCATAATCCTCGACCTGATCGCGCTCGACCTTGGCGACCCCGAAATAATGGGCCTGCGGATGGGCGAAATAGAGGCCGCTGACCGAAGCGCCCGGCTGCATCGCAAAACTTTCGGTGAGCGAGACGCCGACGCGGCGCGTTGCGGCGAGCAGATCGAAAATCGTCTGCTTTTCGGTATGGTCGGGCTGGGCGGGATAGCCCGGTGCCGGACGTATGCCGCGATAGCTTTCAGCGATGCGCTCGTCGTTGCTCAAGCGCTCATCGGTCGCATAGCCCCAGAATTCCTTTCGTACGCGCTCGTGCAAAAACTCCGCGAAGGCTTCGGCGATGCGGTCGGCGAGCGCCTTGACCATGATCGAGCCGTAATCGTCATTGGCCCGCGCCAGCTTGTCCGCGATCTTGCCCTCTTCCGGCCCGGCGGTGCAGACGAAGGCGCCGAGATAATCCGCCTTGCTTCCCTCCGGCGCCACGAAATCAGCCAGAGCGACATTGGCCTTGCCATCGTGGCGCGCGAGCTGCTGGCGCAGGCTGTGCAGCGTCGCCAGTTTCTCGGTCCGCGACTCGCCGGCATAAAGCGCGATGTCGTCGCCGATGGCGTTGGCCGGCCAGAAGCCGATGACCGCCTTGGGATTGAACCAGCGCTCGTCCACGATGCGCTTCAGCATTTTCTGCGCGTCCTCGAAAAGCTGGCGCGCGGCCTCGCCCTGCTTCTCGTCCTGAAGGATCTTCGGGAAACGGCCCTTCAGCTCCCAGGTCTGGAAGAAAGGCGTCCAGTCGATATAGGGGATCAGCTCGGCCACATCCTGCGACGACAGGACGCGCACGCCAGTAAAGCTCGGCTTGGGCGGCGCGTAATCGGCCCAGTCGATCTTGAACGCGTTTTTCCGCGCGTCGGCGAGGCTCACCCGGCGCTTCTCGCTTTCGGCGCGCGCGTGGGCCTCGGCGACATGGGCGTATTCCTCGCGGATTTTCGCCTTGTAGGCGTCGCGATCCGAACCGATCAAAGCCTGCGCCACGCCGACGGCGCGGCTGGCGTCGGTGACATAGACCGCCTGATCGTTGGCGTAATTCGGCGCGATCTTCACCGCCGTATGGACGCGGCTGGTGGTGGCGCCGCCGATCAGCAGCGGCATTTTCAATCCTTCGCGCTGCATCTCGCTGGCAAGGAAAGCCATTTCGTCGAGCGAGGGCGTGATCAGGCCGGAGAGGCCGATCATGTCGACCTCGTGTTTCCTGGCTTCGTCCAGGATGCGCTGGGCGGGAACCATCACGCCGAGATCGATGATCTCGAAATTGTTGCAGGCGAGCACGACCCCGACAATGTTCTTACCGATATCGTGCACGTCGCCCTTGACCGTCGCGAGCAATATCTTGCCGGCGCTCGATCGGCCGCCGTCCTTGTCGGACTCGATATAGGGCAGCAGATAGGCCACCCCCGCCTTCATCACCCGCGCCGATTTCACCACCTGCGGCAGGAACATTTTTCCCGAGCCGAACAGGTCGCCGACCTTGTTCATGCCGGCCATCAGCGGGCCTTCGATCACGTCCAAGGCGCGCGGCGATTTCTGGCGCGCCTCTTCCACGTCGGCCTCGATGAAATCGGTCACGCCATTGACCAGAGCATATTCGAGGCGCGCCTCGACAGGCTGCTCGCGCCAGGCGGCGTCTTTTTCGCGCGTTTCGCCGGCCTTGCCGCGATATTGCTCGGCGATGGCCAGAAGGCGCTCGGTCGCGTCGGGACGGCGGTCCAGCACCACGTCCTCGCAGGCCTCGCGCAGGGCGGGATCGATCTTTTCATAGACCGCGAGCTGGCCGGCGTTGACGATGCCCATATCCATGCCGGCGCCAATCGCATGGAACAGGAACACGCTGTGCATGGCCTCGCGCACGGGCTCGTTGCCGCGGAACGAGAACGAGAGATTCGACACGCCGCCCGAGACATGGGCACGCGGCAGGCTTTGGCGGATTTCCCGCGTGGCCTCGATGAAATCGACGCCGTAATGATTGTGCTCCTCGATGCCGGTCGCCACCGCGAAGACATTGGGATCGAAGATGATGTCCTCGGGCGGGAAGCCAACCTTTTCGGTGAGGATCTTATAGGCCCGCGCGCAAATCTCGACCTTGCGCTGGAACGTGTCGGCCTGGCCCTTCTCGTCGAAGGCCATGACCACCGCCGCGGCGCCGTGGCGGCGCACGATCTTCGCGTGTTCGAGGAATTTCTCCTCGCCTTCCTTCAGCGAGATCGAATTCACCGCCGCCTTGCCCTGCAGGCATTTGAGGCCCGCCTCGATCACCTCGAATTTCGAGGAATCGACCATCACCGGCACACGCGCGATGTCAGGTTCGGCGGCGACGAGATTGAGGAACTCGACCATGACTTTTTGAGAGTCGAGCAGGCCTTCGTCCATGTTCACGTCGATGATCTGCGCGCCATTGGCGACCTGATCCCGTGCAATATCCAGCGCCGCCGCATAATCGCCGGCCTGGATCAATTTGCGGAATTTCGCCGAGCCGGTGACGTTCGCCCGTTCGCCGATGTTCACGAAATTGAGGTCCGGCGTGAGTGTGAAGGGCTCAAGCCCCGAAAGACGTAAGAGCGGCTCGATCTGCGGAACGACGCGCGGCTTGACGCCCGCCACCCGTCTGGCGATGGCGGCGATATGGTCGGGCGTGGTGCCGCAGCAGCCGCCGACGACGTTCACCAGACCGCTGTCGGCGAATTCGCCGACCAGATCGCCCATGGCCTCGGGGCTTTCGTCGTAAAGCCCGAATTCGTTGGGCAGGCCGGCGTTGGGATAGGCGCAGACGTAAGTGTCGGCGACGCGGGAAATCTCGGCGATATGGGCGCGCATTTCGCGCGCCCCGAGGGCGCAGTTGAGTCCGATGGAGAACGGCTTTGCGTGGCGCAGCGAATGCCAGAAGGCGGTGGGCGTCTGGCCCGAAAGCGTGCGGCCGGAAAGATCGGTGATCGTGCCGGAAATCATGATCGGCAGTCTGACGCCGGCCTCCTCGAAAGCCTCGTCAACGCCGAACAAAGCCGCCTTGGCGTTGAGCGTGTCGAAAATCGTCTCGACCAGAATGATGTCGGCGCCGCCCTCGATCAGGCCGCTGGCCGCTTCGCGGTAGGCGATCCGCAATTCGTCGAAGGTCACGGCGCGGAAGCCGGGATTCGACACGTCCGGCGAGATCGAGGCGGTGCGGTTGGTCGGCCCCATGGCGCCGGCGACAAAACGCTTCTTGCCGTCGCGCTTTTCCGCTTCGATCGCCGCCTCCACCGCGAGCCGCGCGCCGAAAACATTTAGCTCCCGCGCCAGGCCCTCCATGCCGTAATCGGCCTGGGCGATGGTGGTGCTGGAGAACGTGTTGGTTTCGACGATGTCCGCGCCGGCCTGAAAGTAAGCGAGATGGATCTCGCGGATGGCGTCGGGCTGGGTCAGGATCAGCAGGTCATTGTTGCCGCGCAGGTCGCGCGGCCAGTCGGCGAAACGCTGTCCCCGGAAATCGCTTTCCGTGAATCTGCGCTGCTGGATCATCGTTCCCATGGCGCCGTCGAGCACGAGAATCTTTTCCCGCGCCGCCTCGTTGAGAGCTTCGAGAACCGTTTTGCCGTTGAAGCGATTTTGCGTGGTCATGTTTGATTCCTGTTGCAGGCGCCGTCCCGCTCCCGCCATGGCCCGTTCTTGGACGGGCGTACTTTCGCACGCCCCACGGGGAGAAGGGCTCGCGCGGCTAGGCCGTGGCCGCCTCGTCGGGCGCCGCGCGCACGCCGAGCAGATGACAAACCGCATAAACCAGGTCCGCGCGGTTCATCGTGTAGAAATGGAACTGATCGACGCCGCGGTCGAGGAGGTCGAAGACCTGTTCGGCGGCGACGGCCGCCGCGATCAGGCGGCGGGTGGCGGGGTCGTCGTCCAGACCCTCGAAACGTTCGGCAAGCCATTCAGGCACGCTCGCCCCCGCCCTTCTCGCGAAATTGGCGGTCTGCTTGAAATTCTGCACCGCCGTCACGCCGGGTACGATGGGGATCGTGATCCCGGCCGCGCGCACCCGGTCGAGAAAGCGGAAATAGATGTCGTTGTCGAAGAAGAACTGGGTGATCGCGCGGGTCGCGCCGGCGTCGATCTTGCGCCTGAGCACCTCGATGTCCTGTTCGAAGCTTTTGCTCTCGGGATGTTTTTCGGGATAGGCCGAAACCGAGATTTCGAAATCGCCGATGGCGCGCAGGCCAGCGACGAGATCGGTCGAAAAGGCATAGCCGCCGGGCGTCGGGGCATAGGCGCCGCCAAGCCCGCCCTGCGGATCGCCGCGCAGGGCCACGATATGGCGCACGCCCACGTCCCAATAAGCGCGCGCGACTTCGTCCACCTCCGCGCGCGTCGCGCCGACGCAGGTGAGATGGGCTGCGGGCTTGATGTCGGTCTCGTTCAAGATCCGCGCGACCGTGGCGTGGGTGCGCTCGCGGGTCGAGCCGCCGGCGCCATAGGTGACCGAGACGAACTTCGGATGAAGCGGCGCGAGGCGCGAAATCGCCTCCCACAGGGATTTCTCCATTTCCGGCGTCTTGGGGGGGAAGAACTCGAACGACACCTCGATCGGTCTGTGTTGGCGGCGGCTGCGCCTCTGCTCCTGCATATCCAACTCTCAATGCGCGCTCGCGCGCGGATCGCGCGCGAGCCAAAGGGAAACGGTGAGGTTCTGCTCGCCGGCCGCGTCGCCCGGCGCGAGATCGCGATGAAGGCAGGGTTTCAACCCGGCCTGTTTCAGATAGCCGTCGACCTCCCGCGCGGCAAAACCGAGACGGCGGTGCTCGTGCTTCTCGCGCAGCATCTCGCATTGATGGGGCGCGAAATCGACCACGATCAGCCGGCCGCCGGGGGCGAGCGTCAGCGCCGCTTCGCGCAAGGCGCGCGCGGGATTGTCGAGATAATGCAGCACCTGATGCACGACGGCGAGATCGATCGAGCCGCGCTCCACCGGAAGCGCGAAAATATCGCCCTGGCGCAATTGCACATTGCGCAGACCGGCGAGTTCCAGCCGCGCCCGCGCCACGCCGAGCATGGCGGCGGAGAGATCGACCCCGATCGCGCTTTCCGCGCGCGGCGCCAGCAACTCCAGCATCCGGCCGGCGCCGCAGCCGATGTCGAGCAGGCGCCTGACCTTCGGCGCGCCGTCGAGGGCGGCGGAAAGGATCGCCGCCTCGACCTCGGCCTCCGGCGCGTGCAGGCGCCGGGTCTCGTCCCAGACCGGCGCATTTTCGGCGAAATATTTCTGGGCCCGCGCGGCGCGGGCGGCGCGGGTTTCCGCAAGGCGTTCGCGGTCGGCGGCGAACACCGGATCTTTCGCGTCGAGCCGCGCCAGAATGGCGCGGGCCAGCCCCGCCGCCCCGCCTTTCTCAGGAGCATGGAAGAAGGCCCAGGCGCCTTCGCGCCGCCGCTCGACGAGACCGGCTTCGAGCAGGAGCTTGAGATGGCGCGAAACCCGCGGCTGGGATTGGCCGAGAATCGTCACCAGTTCGCCGACCGCCAGCTCGCCCTCCGCCAGAAGCGCGTAGAGGCGCAGGCGCGATTCCTCGGCAAGGGCTGTAAGCCAAGCGAGGGCGTCACGCAGGGAGGCCGAAGGTTCGGTCATTTCAAGTCCAGAAGGATATAAACATATCTTTATACGTCAAAATCAAAAGACGCAATCCCGCAAAACAAAATCAGCGCCAGGCGCGGCGCTATCCATGCGCGGCGCCGAAATTTCAGCGGTCGCAGGGATTGAGCATCTCGAATGTAACGCTCGCGGGCTGGCGGCGATACAATTCGCCCCGATAAAGACGCCAGTCGAAACTGGACTCCATGCGGACGCGGTCCGCGCCTCTCGCCCAAATGGCGGAACTCGCGGCGCGGAAAGCCCCGGCGTCGGCGCCCGGTTCGATGTCGCCGCTGAACTGCATCTTGCTCGGCGGGCCATAGGCGCTGAAGATCTCAGCCAATATCCGCGCGTAGTCGGCGTCGGACTGGACATTGCGGCTATAGGACACCAGAATGTTTTCGCAAAAACCGACCCGGCTCAAATGAAGCGGCGGGAAAGAGGCGCCAAGATAGAAATATCCGGCCTCGCCCGGTTGCG
Source organism: Pseudomonadota bacterium (assembly GCA_021813805.1). GTDB lineage: Bacteria > Pseudomonadota > Alphaproteobacteria > Rhizobiales > Beijerinckiaceae > Rhodoblastus. The sequence goes on from JAKAJL010000068.1 coordinate 9,554, forward strand.
CCGTCAGGCCCCGGGCGGCGGCGGCAAAGGCGAACTGCTCCGCGGACATTCCGCTCCAGAAGCCATCGACATGGAAAGCCTGCGCGTCGCGGGGCGCCAGAAAGCAGGCATGCATGAAAAAGAGAGCGACGACCCCGCGCGAGCGAATTGGTTTCATTTTCTCGCCCTTTCGAAGCGATGTCCGTGGCGCGCGCTTTCCGCCCGGCCGCCTGTTCGACATCTTTAGACTTTATGCCCGATGTTTGAAATAGAGCGCCGCGGCCGACCCGCCGTTCGGCGCCTCTATCGGCTCTGAATAGGCCGCGCGGGAGGCGGCGGGATATGCTTTCGATCGCCGGGATGCGGACGCGAATGACTGAGAAAAGGCCGGAGATTCTCGCCCTGATCCTCGCCGGGGGGCTCGCCCGCCGCCTGGAGGGCCGCGCCAAGCCGCTGCTGCGCCTCGGCGGCCGGCGGCTGATCGACCTTGTCGCCGCGACGGCGCGGGCGCAATGCGGCGCGGTCGCGCTCAGTCTCCATGACCTCGCGCCCGAAACCGTGGCGCCTTTCGCCGATCTCGGCTTGGCCGTCGCTGCGGACGCTGCGCCCGGCCGACTCGGGCCGCTCGCCGGCGTGCTCGGCGGGCTCGATTTCGCCGCCGCGCGTCATCCCGGCGCCGAATTCGTGCTGAGCCTGCCTTGCGACGGCCCCTTCCTGCCGGACGACCTCGCCGCTCGGCTGCTCGCGGCGGCGCGCCAGACGAAATCGGGGCTCGCCCGCGCTGCTTCAGGCGGACGAATCCATCCCGTCGTCGCGCTCTGGCCGCTCCGCTTGCGCGAAGAACTGCGCCACGCCCTTGTGGAGCAGGACTTTCGCGCCGTCGGAGAATTCCAGGATCGCTACGACATCGCGACCGTGCAATGGCCGGTGACGCAGCGCGACCCCTTTTTCAACATCAACACGCCGGACGACCTTGCTCGCGCGGAAAAGGCGCTGACGGACGGCGCGTGAAACGAAGCGCCCGCCGCCCGGCCATCATATGTCGGACGAAATGGCGCGCCTTTCCTTCCAGAGGACAAGCCGATGGCCATTAGCAACAATTGGGTGATGGAAATCGACCAGGCCGCGCATCGATATCTTTCCTCTGCTTTCGCATCGGTCCTGGCCCAACTCCTGTCGATGCGGCCCGACATGGCGGCGAAGGCCCTCGCGGACCCCCGCCCCATTCACAAGCAGGTCTATGCGGCGCTCACACCGCCCGACCGGCCCGAATATGCGGGCAATTATCGCGGCAGCGCCTTCGCGTCGCTGGAAAACAGCGTCGTCGCCTCGGCCTTCAATGAAACCGAAGGGACCAGGATTCTGGCGCTGCCCACCCAGATCGATTCCTTGATGCAGGATTACGCGGCCTGGACTCTTTCGGTCAGCCGCGAGTGGCCCCGGTCCTTGCCGGCAGCCCTCAAGCTTTACAGCCGCCTGATGATCGCCTTCGGTTTCATCCACCCGTTCCAGGATGGCAATGGCCATATCCAAAGATTGACCTTTCAATATTTGATCGAACGCGCGGGATTTTCCATGGCGCCCGCCTGGAGCATTCATCCCTGCCCTTATGGCGAGCCGGTCCATCGCGTCCTCGCCGCCGGAAACCTGGACGCATTGGTCGCGCTTCTGCAGCCTTTCGTGCTGGAATAGCCGACTTGCCGTAAAGCCTCGACGAGCGGCGTGCCGAGGAAGAAGGACGACTCGGAGCGCGCCGCCGGCGATCGCGCCGAAATGGCGATGCGATCAAGAGCGGGCTGAGCAGCGGAGACGCGCCTGTTTCCTCCGTTTGAAAAGCAGGCGCATGAAATTCCCCGAGGCCTGCTTTTGGTGTTTTGCGGCGCATTGGCCAGCGATGCGGACCGGCGCAACCGAACTTTCCGCGGAAGACACAGGCGCGATCGGGCGCTAACATGACATTGGCGGCGCGCAATCGTTCGCCGCCTAAATCCATCGGAACAGGTTCCGGAGGCAGACCATGAAGCTTGTCAATTCCATTGCCGTCCTTTCTTTCCTTGCCTTTGCCGGCGCGGCTTACGCCCAGGCCCCGGCGGCCCCTGCCGCGCCGGCCGCCGCCGCGCCAGCCGCCGCCCCCGCGACCGCGGCTCCTAGA
>JAKAJL010000069.1 GCA_021813805.1 Pseudomonadota bacterium
CGTCGCCGGCGAAATCGTGCATGACGTGTGGCGCGTCAATGAGGACGCCGAATATTGCGAGGCCGGCGTGTCCGGCGCCGTGGAAGCCCTGACGAGCGAGCGTCAGGTCCCGAGCAAGGCGGCGTGATCCGACCCCGAAGGGATCGTGCGGCGCGGCGTCCTCTGCCGGAATGTACCGGTCATGACCGTCCGGCGGCCCTTTTCCAGGATGCAGGGTGACATGACGTCGGCGGCAGGAACAGGAAACACCGGCCTGGCGCAAGCTCCGAACGCGCCGGCGCCGATGACCCGCGCCATGGTCTTGATCGGGCTTGGCGCTTTATGGTTTGCCCTGCGCCCCTACGAGGGAATCGTCAAGGACGCTTACCTCTATGTCGGCCGCGCGCTCGCCGACCTCGATCCCAACGGCGTCGGTCGGGACTGGATGTTCCGAACCGACCAGCAGATGAGGTATTCGGTCTTCCCGATCGCCCTGCGGCTGCTCGTGCGTTGGCTCGGCCCGAACCTGGCGTCGGAAACGCTCGCATTCCTCGCCCTGTCCGTCTGGTTCGCTTCCTTCGTGACCCTGGCCAGCGCGCTGGGAAGCGGTCGCCAGAAATGGCTTCTGATCTTTTTCACCGTTCTGGCGCGCCCGCAATATTCGCCCTTTTTTTTCTTCACCGCCGAGGCGCAGGCGGTTGCCCGCCCTTTCGCGGAGGCTTTCGTCCTTTTCGCCATGGCCTGTATGATCCGCGGGCGAAATCTCCCGGCCCTGGCGCTGCTCATCCTCGCCGCCGGCTTCAACCCGATCATGGCCCTGGCCGGCGTCGGCGTCTTCTTCGTCGTGAAGAGCTGGGAAGACAGGCGGTGGCTCATCGTCGCGGGGATGGCCGCCGCCGGCGCGGCGCTCGCGGCGATTCTCAAAATTCCGGTCGCCGACCGTTTGTTGCTCCAGATGGATCACGACTGGCGGAGCGCCCTCGACCCCCTTGTTTTCGTCCGCAACTGGAATATCAAAACCTTCGGATCGCTGACGACCGCCCTGTCCACAATCGCGCTCGCCGCCTGGCGGCTTGACGGACGGCGGCGAAAATTCCTTGTCGCCACCCTCGCGGTCGGCCTCGCCGGCCTCGCGGCGGCCGATTTTTTGGGCGACCGGGCCTCCAATCTGCTGGTCCTCCAGCTGCAAACGTGGCGCGCCGGATGGCTCGCCGCCGCGCTCGCGCCCGGGGCCCTGGCAGTTCTGGCGCTCGACGCGCGAAAGCGGCCCGCGGTCCACTGGCTCGCGCCAAGCCTCATGGCCATGGCGTGGACGCCGATCGACGGCGCGCTGAAGATCCTCTGCTCGGCGCTGGCGATTCTCACCTTCGCGGCGGCCGAACGCGGCAAGATCAGCCTGAGCGATTCAATCAGCCGCAAACTGGCGTTCGCCGTCCTGGCCTATTCAGCCGTCGTCTCGTCGTACCATTTGTGGGAAGCGGTCGCGCTGTTCGCATCCGCCTTCCGGACCGCCTCCGCCCTGACCGGAGACCCGTCCGGCCTGCCGGCCTTCCTCATTTCGCGGATCGCGCCTTTCAACGACCAGTTCTGGCCGCTCGCCGCAATCGGGGCGCTGTTCGCTTTCGATGTGCTTCGGTCGAACGACTTGCTCAAGGCGGCGTTTGCACTGGGCGCGCTGGCTCTCGCCCTTTCCTCCTGGGACGCTCGAACCGGATATCGCCGTTCCCTCGACCAGGCGATTCACGTTCCGGAATTCGCGACGATCCTGTCGGAGCGGCCCGGCGAGGTTTACTGGAGTCGAGGCGACGACGAAGCCTGGAACTGGCTCGGCCGACCGAATTGGCTCGCGGACCTTCAGCAGTGGCCGATCCTCCTGTCGCGCGAGCAGGCGATGATCTGGAAGGCGAGGAATGAACGCGCGCTCGCCCTCGGCCTGAAGCAGAGGCAAAAATCTGACCCGGAGCCGACGCTGACAGCGCCGCGATTGACGACCTTCTGCGCTGACGCCGACGCGCCCGCCTGGATCGTGTGGCCTCTGAAAGCCGGCGAAGCCGCGCCGCCCGACCTGTCTCCGCGGGCGATCTGGCGCGCGCCGGATCTGCTCGTTCTCGACTTCAAGGAAGACGGCTCCGCGATCTGGGCAAAATCCGACCGGTTCATGCTGCTGGCCTGCGGCGGCGGCGCAGGAGCTTGAAGGCCGGGCCCCGCCAAAAAAGAAACGGCCGGGTCGCCCCGGCCGCTCGTCTTTGTCTGTATCGACGGCTCAGCCCTGCGGCTGTTCGGCGTCCGCCGTGGCGGCTTCGGCCTTGGCCTTGGCGTCGAGGTCCTCGCCGGTCTGCTGGTCCACCGCGCGCATCGACAGGCGAACCTTGCCGCGATCGTCGAATCCGAGCAGCTTGACCTTGACCTTGTCGCCTTCCTTGACCACGTCGGTGGTCTTGGCGACGCGCTGGGTCGAGAGCTGCGAAATATGGACGAGGCCGTCGCGGGCGCCGAAGAAGTTCACGAAGGCGCCGAAATCGGTGGTCTTGACCACCGTGCCCTCGTAAATCTGGCCGACTTCCGGGTCGGAGGCGATCGACTTGATCCAGTTCATCGCCGCCTTGATCGAATTGCCGTCGCTCGACGCGATCTTCACCGAGCCGTCGTCGTCGATATTGATCTTGGCGCCGGTCTTCTCGACGATCTCGCGGATCACCTTGCCGCCCGAGCCGATCACGTCGCGGATCTTGTCCACCGGGATCTTCATGGTCTCGATGCGCGGCGCGAATTCGCCGAGTTCGGCGCGGGCGTTAGCGATCGCCTTGCCCATTTCACCGAGGATGTGCAGGCGGCCGTCCTTGGCCTGGGCCAGAGCGACCTTCATGATCTCCTCGGTGATGCCGGCGATCTTGATGTCCATCTGCAGCGAGGTGACGCCGTGCTCGGTGCCCGCCACCTTGAAGTCCATGTCGCCGAGATGGTCCTCGTCGCCGAGAATGTCGGACAGGACGGCGAAGCGCTCGCCTTCGAGGATCAGGCCCATGGCGATGCCGGCGGTCGGCCGCTTGAGCGGCACGCCGGCGTCCATCAGCGCCAGCGAGGCGCCGCAGACCGTCGCCATGGACGACGAGCCGTTGGACTCGGTGATCTCGGAGACGACGCGGACCGTGTAGGGGAACTCGGCCGCGGCCGGCAGCATGGGATGGATGGCGCGCCAGGCGAGCTTGCCATGGCCGACTTCGCGGCGGCCCGGCGAGCCGATGCGGCCCGTCTCGCCCACCGAATAGGGCGGGAAATTATAGTGCAGCAGGAAGTTTTCCCGATAGTTCCCTTCCAGCGCGTCGATGAACTGTTCATCCTCGCCGGTGCCGAGCGTCGCCACCACCAGCGCCTGGGTTTCGCCGCGGGTGAAGATGGCCGAGCCATGGGTGCGCGGCAAAACGCCGACCTGCGCGGTGATCGGGCGCACGGTCTTGAGGTCGCGGCCGTCGATGCGCACGCCGTCGTCGAGGATGTTCCAGCGCACGACCTTGGCCTGCAGATCGTGGAAAGCGTCGGCGACGAGATGCTTGTCGAACTTGACTTCGCCGCCTTCGGGGCAAAGCGCGGCGTTGACCTTGTCCTTCACCGCGTCGACCGCCGCATAGCGCTGCTGTTTGGCGATGATTTTATAGGCGGCGCGCAGATCGGCCTCGGCGACATCGGCGACCGCCTTCTGGACGTCAGACTTGTCCTGCAGGTTGAGGTCGCGCGGTTCCTTGGCGGCGCGCTCGGCGAGGCGGATGATGGCGTCGATCACCGGCTGGAAGCCTGCGTGGCCGGCCATGACCGCCGCGAGCATGGTCTCTTCCGAAAGCTCCTTGGCTTCCGACTCGACCATCAGGACCGCGTCGGCGGTGCCGGCCACCACGAGATCGAGTTCGGAGGTCTTGGCCTCCTCGATGGTCGGATTCACCTTGATCGCGCCATTGATATAGGCCACGCGGGCGGCGCCGACCGGGCCCATGAAGGGCACGCCGGAAATCGTGAGGGCGGCGGAGGTCGCGACCATCGACAGGATGTCGGGGTCGTTCTCCATATCATGGCTCAGGACCGTGACGATGACCTGGGTGTCGTTATAGTACCCGTCCGGGAAGAGCGGGCGGATGGGGCGGTCGATCAGGCGCGAGATCAGGGTCTCGCGCTCGGAGGGACGGCCCTCGCGCTTGAAATAGCCGCCCGGAATGCGGCCGGCGGCAAAGGCCTTTTCCTGGTAGTTGACGGTGAGGGGGAAGAAGTCCTGGCCGGGCTTGGGCGTCTTCATGGAGACGATGGTGGCGAGTACCGTGGTCTCGCCATAGGTGGCCAGGACCGCGCCGTCGGCCTGACGGGCGATGCGGCCGGTCTCCAGGGTGAGCTTGCGCCCGCACCAGTCGATTTCTTCGCGATGAATCTCGAACATGCTTTCTTGTCTTTCATGAGTGGGACAGGCGCTCCACCATGAGCAAGACGGCGAGACGCCGCAAAAAACGGCGCCTGACGATCCTGCCCCGGCCCGAACGCTCGGTCCTGCTGGAGGACGGCCCCTGCCGCCCCTCCGGTTGCGCGACTTTTTGCGCATGATCCGGCCCGAAAACCGATAACCGCTTCTCGGGATCATGCTTGTCGCAAAAGCGAAAACGCGGCCGGACAGGCCGGCCGCGCGAGTTGTTTCAGCGGCGGATGCCGAGACGCTCGATCAGCGTCCTGTAGCGCGCTTCGTCGTTCTTTTTGAGATAGTCGAGAAGCTGACGGCGCAACGACACCAACTTGAGCAAGCCGCGACGCGAGTGATTGTCCTTCACGTGCGACTTGAAATGCCCGGTCAGGTTGACGATGCGCTCGGTCAGAATGGCGACCTGCACTTCCGGCGAACCGGTATCGCCCGATTTCGTGGCGTATTCCTTGATGAGCGCGGATTTGCGCTCGGCCGTGATCGACATCGTGTGTCCTTTTCCTGATGGTCTGGCGGAAAGACGGGCCGCTCCGGGATGTCGTCCAGCGAGGTCACGGCTTTCCGTTCGCGCCGAAAACTTCCGGCGCAAGCCGCTCTCTATACACTTTTTTTCGCAGAGGGCCAGCCTGGAGTTGGATCGGACTCAACGGTCGCCCTGCGCCCAGGCTTTGTCCGGCTTGACCGGCGCCGCGGCATATTTGTCCTCCCAGGCCTCGACGCCGCCGGGAAACCAATAGACCTTGCCATAGCCGAGCAGCACCAGCCTTTTGGCGGCGTTCCAGCTCCCCCAGCAGCGTGGATGGCAAAAGGCGACGACTGGCTTTTTCTTGTCGCCGCCGGTCAAATCGGCGAGCCGCGCGGCGAAACGCCGCTGAAATGCAGGACTCCCGGCGCCGAAACCGCCGCCTGCGAGCCAGACCGCGCCGGGGATCGACATATGAACCGGCAGCCAGGGCATATCGGACGAGGCGCCCGGCGGCTTCGGCGGCGCTTCCGCGACATCGATCAGCAGCGCGCCTTCGGCCTTGAGCCCGGCGGCTTCCGCGACGTCAATGACTGTGGCGCCAGCGAGCGTCGCTGGCGTTTCGCCATGCATGGGCCCCGTCCACAGGCCGGACGGCTCCGGCGCCCCGGCAAAGGCGTGCGCCACGCCGAGAAGGAAGGCGGCCGCCGCAACGACGAAAATCTTGGCGTCCATGATTTTGGCGCCCATCTCAGTCGGTCATCCGAAGAATGTCGAAATCCTTGCGCCAATGGGTGTTGCTGCTGTCGGAGACTTCGACCGTCAGGCGCCCCAAGGATCGAGGAACGAGACCGAAGGACAGAACCGGATTGGCGGCGAGCGAAATGCCGGAGTTCATGTCGAACACGATTGTGTCGCCGTCGCGCACCGTGACTTTGTCGATATAGCGCGCAGGCGTGTAGAGCCGGGTCAACTGGTTCATCTGCATGCCGTTGAAATTGGGGTGGCGAAGCATCAGCTTCGCCTCGACGGGGACGCCCGGCTGGGCCGGCCCGGCGAGTTTCAACCGAATTTCGCCAATGCCCTCGAGCGCATCTGCTTCGCTTTGGCCCATCGGCGCCGAGCAGCCGCCCGAGGCCTTGACGAAGGCCGCGTCCGAAACAAGCGCGCCGTTCTGTAATTGCGCCACCGCATGGACATTGGTGAAGTCGTTGACCCGAACGCGGAACTTCATCTCCCGCGGGTCGGCGGCCGGCCCGAAGACGATATGAGCCGCGACCGGCATGGGATTGTCGTCGATGATCAGCCAGAGCGCCTTGACCTTGTCGGCTGACTTCAGCGTCACCGTCATCGGAACCAGCGCCGCGTCTTCGGCGCGGTTGGGGGCTTCAAGGGTCACGACGCCGCTGGACGGCGTCGCCGTCCTGCCGTGAAAGATGGCCTTTTCGAGTTCCTGCCAGCGGCTTTCGCGCGCGGCCGGGCTGTCGGGCGAATTTTCAGCGCTTTGCGCGAAGGCCGGCGCGATGAAGCCTAGCGCGCACAGGCCGAGAAAGGCTGTCGCAAGTCGCGTCGTCATGCTTCCTCCTATTGCCACTCGAGTTCAGAATAGGCCTCGGCGACATTTCTCTGGTTGTAATCGTCGAACAGTTTCCACTTGGCCCGTTCGGATTGGGCGACTTGCGTCATGGCGTGTTCGATCGAGCCGCCGCTGTCGATTTCCGCCCGCACCCCATCGCGCAATATGGTGAGATAGCGCAGCAGCGCCGCCGAGGCCGGGCCAAAATCGACGCGCGCCGGCCCGTGGCCGGGGACGGTCGGACCGTACTTCCGCTTCCGCATCGCCTCCAGCTGGCCGATCCAGCCGGACAGGCTGCCGTCGAGTGGCGGGATGCGGCCGACGAACAAAAGATCGGCGGGCAGGAACAGGCCGCTCGACGTGTCGAGCATAGAGAGATCGGAGGCCGTATGCGCCGGCTGGTGCGCCGTCAGAACGATCCGCCGCCCGCCGAGGTCGATTTCCGTTTGCTCCTTCACCAGTTTCGTCGGCATGACGACTGGGCCGACATTGCTCTCGCCCAGCAGTCCGACAAGGCGCCTGCGGTAAAATTCGCCGCGCGCCGCCAGCGCCTCGGGGAGCCTGTGGTGGCCGATGAAGACCGGCTTGTCCTGCAGGAAGGCTCCGGCGCCGAAAAAATGGTCGGGATGGCCGTGGCTCAGGACGACATGGCTGATCGGCTTGGCGGTCTTGTCGCGGATCATCCGGCGCAGCAAGCGTCCGTCGGCGAGGCTGCCGCCGCTGTCGGTGACCAGAACCGATTTTTCGCCGATGATGAAGCCGATATTGGCGATGCCGTCGAGATTGGCGGCGTCGGCCTCGGCGTCCACGCCGCGCCGGATGAAAACCGACGACGCGACCTCTTCCAGCGCGAAATTTTGCGCGCGCGCCGGGGAGGCCAGGCAACAGAGACACAGGCCCGCGCCAAAGGCGCGGCGCGTCATGTCAAAAGCCGTCGCGCGCGACATGGATCGCCTCCGCCTCCAAAAATGGAGCGCTGGCGCGCGATTGACGACTTAATTTCGACTCAGAAAGGCAGATTGAACACTCGGTTGGGCAAAAATTCGCCGCGCTCGACCACGCCCGAGGCGATCACCACGCCGGAGCAGACGGCATAGGCCGCGCCTTCCGCCGGCGCGTCGCGTCCGCGTAAAATCACGGACTGGCCGCGCCGCGCGCGCGCCGCGGCGTTGCGGTCGAGCAGGATGCAGGGCAGTTCGGTGAGGCCGGCCTCGACGCTGAGCAAATCCTCATGGGCCAGTTCCGGCGCTTCCAGCAATTCTTCGAGCGCAACGGAATGTTCCTCGAAAAACGGCCCGACCCGGGTGCGGCGCAACGCGATGACATGGCCATGACAGCCCAGCGCCCGGCCAAGGTCGCGGGCGATGGCCCGGACATAAGTGCCCTTGCCGCATTCGGCCTCCAGCACCGCCTCATCGCGCGTCGCGCTCGCCAGGCGCAGGGCGTGGATGGTCACCGGCCTGGCCGCAAGCTGCACGGTCTCCCCGTCGCGGGCGAGATCATAGGCGCGCTCGCCATTGATCTTGATCGCGGAAAAGGCTGGCGGCCGCTGCATGATCTCGCCGGTGAAGCGCGGCAGCAAAGCGGCGATCGAAGCCGGGTCCGGCCGCGCGTCGCTGGTCGCGACCGGGCGTCCCTCGGCGTCGTCGGTGTCGGTCTCGACGCCCCAGCGCACGGTGAAGCGATAGGCTTTTTCGCCGTCCTGAACGAAGGGCACGGTCTTGGTCGCCTCGCCGAAGGCGACCGGCAGGACGCCGGAGGCGAGTGGGTCGAGCGTGCCGGCATGGCCAGCCTTCTTGGCGTTGAACAGGCGTTTGAGCTTCGAGACCGCCTGGGTCGAGGTCAGCCCCACCGGCTTGTCGAGCACGACCCAGCCATTGACTTCGACGCGGCTGGAGCGGGGCGCGTTCACTTGTCCCCCTCTTCGTCGTTCGCCGGCGCCGAGAGGTCCCGCGCCACTTTGGGCGAGTGGAGCAGCGCGTCGATCCTTTCGGCGTTGGCGAAGGATTCGTCGACCTTAAAGCGGATTTCCGGCGCATATTTCAGATTCACTCGATGCGCCACCTCGCCGCGCAAGAATTTCTTGTGGCGGTCGAGGATGGCCACGATCTGCTCTTGCGCCTTGCCGCCGAGCGGCATGACATAGATGGTGGCGAGCTTGAGATCGGGGCTCATCTTCACCATCGGCACGGTGACGACCAGCCCGGCGAGTTCGGGATCGTTGATTTCGCCGCGCGACAGCAATTGCGCCATGGCGTGGCGGATCAGTTCGGCCACGCGCAACATGCGCTGGCTGGGCTCGCCGCCCTTGTGATGAAGTCTGGACATGTTTGCCTCTTGCGGGCGCCGATAAGGGCGGCACAGCAGCATTCCGGCGAAATGTGCGCCCCCGGCCCGCAAGGGCCGGGCCAGGAGCGAACGCGACGCCGAGCTCGTGCGAGGGGCGCCGACCCGCAAGCGGGTCGGCAATTTGATTAGAGACTCCGCTTGATCTCCTCGACGCGGTAGCACTCGATGACGTCGCCTTGCCGCATGTCCTGGTAGTTTTCGAAGGCCATGCCGCATTCCATGCCGGCCGAGACTTCCTTGACCTCGTCCTTGAAGCGCTTGAGCGTGGAAAGCTTGCCCTCGTGCACCACGACATTGTCGCGGATGAGGCGCACATGCTGGCCGCGCTCGACCGTCCCGTCCGTGACCAGACAGCCGGCGACCTTGCCGACCTTGGAAATGGTGAAGACTTCACGGATTTCCGCGTTGCCCAGCATGGTCTCGCGCAGGGTCGGGGCGAGCAGGCCGGACATGGCCGCCTTCACATCGTCCACCAGATTGTAGATGATGTTGTAATAGCGGATTTCGATGCCGAGCTTCTCGGACGCCTCGCGCGCCTCCTTGTGGGCGCGGACGTTGAAGCCGATGACCGCCGCCTTCGAGGCCTCGGCCAGAGCGATGTCGGATTCGGTGATGCCGCCGACGCCGGCGTGGATGACCCGGGCCGCGACCTCCTCATTGCCGAGCTTTTCCAGCGCCGCGATGATCGCCTCGACCGAGCCCTGGACGTCGCCCTTGACCACCAGCGGGAATTCCTTGCGGCCCGCGGTCTTGAGCTGACTCATCATGTCGGCGAGCGAAGAGCGCGCCGAACCGCCGCGCGCCGCCGCCTGCTCGCGCTTCTGGCGTTCGCGATATTCGGTGATTTCCCGGGCGCGGGCCTCCGACTCGACGACCGCGACGCGGTCTCCCGCCTCCGGCGCGCCGTTGAAGCCGAGAACCTCGGCCGGGAAGGACGGGCCGGCGTGGACGCGGTTTTGGCCCTTGTCGTCGATCAGCGCGCGCACGCGGCCCCATTGCGAGCCGGCGACCACGATGTTGCCGACCGAGAGCGTTCCGCGCTGGACGAGCACGGTCGCCACCGGGCCGCGGCCGCGATCGAGCCGCGCCTCGATCACCGTGCCCTCCGCCGAGCGGTCAGGATTGGCCTTGAGGTCGAGCACTTCAGCCTGGAGCGTAATGGCTTCGAGCAGCTTCTCGAGATTGGTCCGCTGCTTGGCGGAGACTTCGACTTCAAGCGTTTCGCCGCCCATGCTCTCGACCTGCACCTCATATTGCAGCAGTTCGGTGCGCACGCGCTCGGGCCTGGCGTCCGGCTTGTCGATCTTGTTGATGGCGACGATGATCGGCACGCCCGCGGCCTTGGCGTGGCTGATCGCCTCGATGGTCTGCGGCATGACTCCGTCGTCGGCGGCCACGACCAGCACCACGATGTCGGTGACCTTGGCGCCGCGCGCGCGCATGGCGGTGAAGGCGGCGTGGCCCGGGGTGTCGATGAAGGTGATCTTGCCGCCAAGCGGAGACTCGACCTGATAGGCCCCGATGTGCTGGGTGATGCCGCCGGCCTCGCCCGAAACCACATTGGCTTCGCGGATGGCGTCGAGCAGCGAGGTTTTGCCGTGGTCGACATGCCCCATGATGGTGACGACCGGAGGACGCGAAACCAATTGCTCTTCCGTGTCCGGGGTGTCGAACAGGCCTTCCTCCACGTCGGACTCGGCGACGCGCTTGACGGTATGGCCCAGTTCCTCCGCGATCAGTTCAGCCGTGTCGGCGTCGATCACGTCGGTGATCTTGTGCATCTGGCCCTGACGCATCAGCAGCTTGATGACGTCGACCGCGCGTTCCGACATGCGATTGGCGAGCTCCTGAATGGTGATCGTCTCGGGCAGCACGACCTCGCGCGATAGGCGCTCCTTCTGTTCGACCACGCCCTTCATGCGCTGCGTGCGGCGGCGGAACGCGGCGACCGAACGCGTGCGCTCCTCGCCGTCGCTTGCGAGCGCGGTGGTCACGGTCAGGCGGCCGCGCTGCTTCATCTCGCCGGTGCGCGTCGGCTTGACCGAGGGAACCACCAGTTTGGGCGGCGTCATCGGACGGCGCGGCGCTCCGGCGCCAACGGCGGGGCGCGACTCCCCGGCCGCGGGCGCATGAGCCGCGGACGTGTGAGCCGCCGACGCTTGGGCGGCGGACGGGGCCGGCGCCCCGGCCGGACGCGGCACGTTGAAAATGATCTGCTGCGGCTTGTTGCGCGCGCCCCCGGTCGGAGCGAGCGTCAGTCCGTGATCGGCTTCGGCCGCGGACGGGGTCAAACGGCGGCGAGCCTCTTCCTCGGCCCTGCGCTTGGACTCGGCCTCGCGCGCCAGACGATTTTCCTCTTCCTTCTTGCGAGCCTCGGCGGCCTCGCGCTCGGAGCGGTCGCGCGCTTCGCGATCGGCGCGGGCGCGCGCGTCGGCCTCCTGGCGTCGCCGGTCTTCCTCCTCGCGCACCCGCGCTTCGGTGAGCGCGCGGGCGCGAGCGTCGCGCTCGTCATCGGTAAGGGTGCGCAAGACGACGCCGGTCTGGGGGCGCGGCGCGGCCGGCTTGACGGTCGGACGGGCGGGCGCGCCACCTTGCGCGGGCGCCGCCGGGGCGGTGGGCGCCGACGTGATCGTGGAGGGCTTGGGCGCGGACGGCGCCGGCGCGGCGG
>JAKAJL010000029.1 GCA_021813805.1 Pseudomonadota bacterium
CGCGCGACTTCGGGGGGGAAGCGGCCGGGATAGCCGTTGGCCCGCCGCGTGGCGCTGCCGAGAACGCCGCTTGCGGCGAGCAGCGCGACCAGAGCCAATGCGACCAGTCGGGGGCGGCGGCGGAACAGATGGCCGACCGGCCGCTCCACGTAACGCCAGGTCAGGAAGGCCAGAACCACGGCGACGAGCGACAGCGCCGCCATGGTGGCCGCGTCCGGCGTTATCCCCGGACGCATGCGCGAAAAGGCGAACAAGGGCCAGTGCCAGAGATAAAGCGGGTAGGAAATCAGGCCGAAGAACTGGGCGACGCGATTGCCCAGCACATAAGCGCCGAGGCGCGAGCCGGGAAAGGCGATGACCAGCGCGCTGCCCACAGCCGGCCCCAAGGCCCGCCAGCCGGGAAAAGGCTGGGATTCGTCGAGCAGCAGATAGGAGGCGCAGATCAAAACCACGCCCAGCCCCGCGCCGACATCGGCCCAGGGTCTTTCGGGATGCGGCGCGCGGTGCAGGATAAAAACTTCGCGCCAGGCCAGCAGGGCGCCGAGCGCCAGTTCCCACGCCCGGCTCCACAGCAGATAGAAGGCGGCGCTCGGATCGACCGGGGTCTTGTAAAGGCTGAAGGCCAGCGACAGCGTCAGGATCAGGGCGACGACGGGGCCGATGAAGCGCCGCCCGGCGGAAAACAGCAGCAGCATGGTCGCCGGCCAGAACAGATAGAACTGCTCCTCGATGCTCAGCGACCACAGATGCAGCAGAGGCTTGGTCGCGGAATCGCTGTCGAAATAGCCGGCGACGCCGGACGCCTGGCGCATGAGCCAGAGATTGACGGTGAAATAGGAGCTGCCCTCGATATGGCCGCCGATCTCGCGGAACCGCTCGGGATCGACCCAGAGCCAGCCGACGATCCAGACGAAGGCGGTGACCAGCAGCAGCGCCGGCAGGATGCGTTTGGCGCGCTTGGCGTAGAAAAACAGCAGCGAAAATTTCTGGGCTTCGCGCTCGCTCAGGATGATGCGTGTGATCAGGAAGCCGGAAATGACGAAAAAGACGTCGACGCCGGCGAAGCCGCCGGGCAGCAGGCCGCGGCTCGCGTGAAAGGCCACCACCCCCAGCACCGCGAGCGCGCGCAGGCCATTGATGTCGGGGCGGAAGTCATGATGGGCGAATGGCTTCGCTTCGAGGCCGGGCCGCCTTCCGGAGACGAGCTTGTCCACTCACATGCCCTGCGGCCCGCGGGTAATCGCGGCGACGCCGGTGCGCGCGACCTCGACCAGGCCGATCGGGCGCATCAGCTCGACGAAATCGTCGATCTTTTTCGGCGCGCCGGTCAGCTCAAAAATGAAGCTTTCGGTGGTGGCGTCGATGACGCGGGCGCGAAACGCCTCGCCGAGTCTGAGCGCCTCAGTGCGAGCCTCGCCCTTGCCGCGCACCTTGATCATCGCCAGTTCGCGCTGGAGGAAGCCATCGAGCAGCGACAGGTCGGTGACCTTGTGGATCGGCACGATGCGCTCAAGCTGATGGGAAATCTGTTCGATCGTCTCGGGCGCGCCGGTGGTGACGATGGTGATGCGCGACAGGGCCTGGGCGTGGGCCACCTCGGCCACCGTCAGGCTTTCGATATTATAGCCGCGCCCCGAAAACAGGCCGACGACGCGGGCGAGAACGCCCGGCTCGTTGTCGACCAGGACGGACAGGGTGTGGGTCTCGGTGCGCGAGGCTTTTCCGGCCGAGGAGGAATAGGGCGAAAGCGCGGCGGGGGTCTGGGCGTTCATGGAAGGCCGTCCATTGTTTCATTGAACACGGCGAAATTGAAGCGTCGCGGCGCAAGAGGAAAACGCGCCGCGCGAAAAAGTCACACCAGCATCTTGCCCTTGTCGTCGATGACATTGCCGATGTCTTCGTCGGTGTCGGGCAAGATCATTTCGTTATGCGCCTTGCCCGAGGGGATCATCGGCAGGCAGTTTTCCGACTTGTCGACGATGCAGTCGAACACCACGCCCTCGGGGCTGTCGATCATTTCCTGGATCGCGGCGTCGAGATCGGCCGGGTTGGAGCAGCGCATGCCCTTGAGCCCATAGGCCTCGGCGAGTTTGACGAAATCGGGCAGGGCTTCGGAATAGGACGAGGAATAGCGCCCGCCGTGCAGCAATTCCTGCCACTGGCGCACCATGCCCATGTATTCGTTGTTCAGGATGAAGATTTTCACCGGGCAGCGATATTGCTTGGCGGTGGAAAGCTCCTGAATGTTCATCAGGATCGAGGCTTCGCCCGCGATATCGACCACCAGGGCGTCGCGGTTGGCGAGCTGGGCGCCGATCGCCGCCGGCAGGCCGTAGCCCATGGTGCCGAGGCCGCCGGAGGTCATCCAGCGATTGGGCTCCTCGAAGTGGAAGTGTTGCGCCGCCCACATCTGATGCTGGCCGACTTCGGTGGTGATCAGCGTCTTGCGCCCCTTGGTCAGCTCATAAAGCCGCTCGACGGCGTATTGCGGCTTGATCGTCCTGTCGGATTTCCTGTAGCCGAAGCTCTTGCGGGCGCGCCAGCGGTCGATCTGGCTCCACCAGTCGGCGAGGGCCTTTTTATCGGCGGACAGGGATTCCGAGCGCCACAGCCGCACCATGTCTTCGAGCACATGGGCGCAATCGCCGACGATGGCGAGATCGACCGCCACATTCTTGTTGATCGAGGACGGATCGATGTCGATATGGATTTTCTTCGAATAGGGCGCGAAGGCGTCGAGCCGGCCGGTGATGCGGTCGTCGAAGCGCGCGCCGACCGCGATCATCAGGTCGCAATCGTGCATGGCGTTGTTGGCTTCGTAGGAGCCGTGCATGCCGAGCATGCCCAGCCAGTTCTTGCCGGTGGCCGGATAGGCGCCGAGGCCCATCAGGGTCGAGGTGATCGGGAAGCCGGTCTGCGCCACCAGTTCGCGCAGCAAGGTCGAGGCCGCCGGGCCGGCGTTGATCACGCCGCCGCCGGTGTAGAAGACCGGTTTTTTCGCCTTGGCCATCATCGCCAGCGCGTGTTTGATCTTTCCGAGATCGCCCTTGAGCTGGGGATGATAGGTCTTGTGCTGGATGTTTTTCGGCGGCTGATAGGTCCCTGAGGCGAATTGCACGTCCTTGGGAATGTCGATCACCACCGGGCCGGGGCGGCCCGAGCGCGCGATGTAGAAGGCCTCGTGAAGGATGCGGGGCAGATCCTCGATCTTGCGCACGAGATAATTGTGCTTGGTGCAGTGCCGGGTGATGCCGACCGTGTCGCATTCCTGGAAGGCGTCGGAGCCGATGAGATGGGTCGGCACCTGGCCGGTGATGCAGACCACCGGGATCGAATCCATCAGGGCGTCGGTGAGGCCGGTGACGGCGTTGGTCGCGCCGGGGCCGGACGTCACCAGCAGGCAGCCGACCTTGCCGGAGGAGCGGGCATAGCCCTCCGCCGCATGGGCCGCGCCCTGCTCGTGGCGCACCAGAACATGCTGAATCTTGGTCTGGTGGAACAACGCGTCGTAGATCGGAAGGACCGCGCCGCCGGGATATCCGAACAAATGCGTCACGCCCTGGTCCTGCAGGGCCTGCACCACCATTTCGGCGCCGGTCATGGTCTTCGACATAGGTAGGCTCCAGACTTTGTTTTCCTGTGGCTTTGCCCGCGAAATCGCGCGCAAAGATTCCCTCGCATCAGCTCGGTGTCGCGTTCGCTCCCAGCCGCGCCTCCGGCCCGGCGAATTTTGCCGTCACGGCCGAAAATAAAAAAGGTCCCTTTCGGGACCCGGATATGCGCCATCGGCAGGTAAACCGGGTCAGGCCCGGCCCGCTCGTGGCGCTTCGCCAACTACAAGGATGTTCCGCATGAGGGATGTCCCAAATTGCTCTTCTCTCATAGGGCAGGCTCTCCGGCCGGTCAACCCTTTCTCATTGTCGCAGGACGCAAAAAGATCACTTCCGTCTCGCCGTAATCGCGCCTCTCAAACACATCGAAGCCCGGCGCCGGCTCGAACATGGCCGCCGCCGCCTCCTCGACAATCACCAAGGCGTCAGGCGCCAGCCATCCGCCGCGCAAAAGCGAGCTCAGCGCCGGCTCGGCGAGGCCGCGATTGTAAGGCGGATCGAGGAAAGCGAGCGTATAGGGCGCGCCGGGCGGCTTGTCGCCGAGCTTTCGCGCGTCGCGCCTGAAAATGCGGGTGACCCCGCCAAGCCCCAGAGCCTCGACATTCTCGCGGATCAGGGCGCGGGCTTGCGCGCCGTCGTCCACGAACAGGCAGAATTCCGCGCCGCGCGAAACCGCCTCAAGCCCCAAGGCGCCGGTTCCCGCGAACAGGTCGATCACCCGCGCGCCTTCAACCGGATCTCCATAAGAATGGGCGAGAATGTTGAACAGGGTCTCGCGCAGGCGGTCGGAGGTCGGCCGCAGGCCCTCGCCGCGCGGGCCTTGCAGCGCCCGCCCCTTCAGCCGCCCGCCGACAATGCGCATGGCTCAGTGTCTTCCGGGGGTTCTCGGTTTTCCGAGATTTCTTGGCGGACTTTTCGGCCCGCCCGGCTTCGGGCCGGGCTTGCCGCGTTGCGGACCCGGCTTGCCGGATTTCCCGCCCTGCGGCGCGCCGTCGCGGTGGAAGAATTTGGCCGCGCCGGTCTCGCCGGCGAGCTTTTCCCGTGGCGGACGCTTGCGCGCCGTCGACTCGCCACGGCTTTCGCTCTTCTCGCGCTCCGCCCTGAAGCGCCGAGCGTTGCGGCTTTCGGCGGCCTCCCCGCCACGTGCAGGGCCTTTGGCCGCGACGCTGACGCGTTCGACCACTACCTTGCGGCCCCGGCGGTCCTCGGTGGCCGCGCTTTCGACGCGGCGGCGCGGCCCCTTTTCCGCCTTGGCGCGATCATCGCGCAAGGCCGAGACATGTTTGCGTGGACCCGGCTTTTCGGTTCCGAATCGCCTGGGCGCCTGCCCGCGTTCGTCCTGCGGCTTTTTGGGCCGCGGCCCGGTTCTTTCCCGCATCTGGCGCGGCTCCGGCTCCGGCGTGCGGTCGATGACCGGCCCTTCGAAATCGACGCCGGCCTGTTCGGCAAGGCTCGCGCCGAGCTGGTCGGCCAGCACCCCTGTGCGCACTTCCTCGACCGCGCCCTCGGCCATTTCACCGAGCTGGAACGGCCCGTAGGACAGGCGGATCAGGCGGTTGGTCGCAAGCCCAAGATGTTCCAGCAGGCGCTTGACCTCGCGGTTCTTGCCCTCGCGCAGACCAAGAGTGATCCAGACATTTGCGCCCTGAACCCGGTCGAGCCGCGCCTCGACCCCGGCGTAATCCACGCCGTCGATGGTCACGCCCTTCGCCAGAGTGTCGAGCTTCGCCTGATCGGTCGCGCCATTGGCCCGCGCGCGATAGCGGCGCAGCCAGCCGGTCGAGGGCAGCTCCAGCACCCGGGCCAGACCGCCGTCATTGGTCAGGAGCAGCAACCCCTCGGTGTTGATGTCGAGCCGCCCGACCGACATCAGGCGCGGCAGGTGCGGATTCTTCTCCGCGAGGAAATCGAAGACGGTTGCCCGGCCCTCCGGATCGCGGTCGGTCGTCACCAGCCCGCGCGGCTTGTGGAACAGGAACAGGCGCGTGCGCTCGCGCGCGGAGAGGGGTTTGCCGTCCACCGTGACTTTGTCTTTTTCCGTGACGTTGCGCGCCGCGCTGGCCAAAACCTGGCCATTGATCGCCACGCGCCCTTGCGCGATCCAGCTCTCGGCGTCGCGGCGCGAGCAAAGTCCCGCGCGCGCCATCACCTTGGCGATGCGCTCGCCCTCATGGGCTTTCACCTCGGGCTTTTTCGCCGGCGCACGTTTCGCTGCCGGCTTGCGGAAGGGCTTTTTGTCTCTGTCGTTTTTCATGCCGGTCTGATAGCAGAGGCGCGAAATTTTTGCGAAATGATTTGCGCCATGCCCGCGACTCCAGATGACACAAGACCGGACCCCTGGGAGCGCGCTTTCAATGAGGCGCGGGCCGCCGCGGCGCGCGGCGAGGCGCCGGTCGGCGCCTGCGTGGTGAAAAACGGCGAAATTCTCAGCTCGGCCGGCAACCGCACGATCGCCGACCATGACCCGACCGCCCACGCCGAAATCATCGCGATCCGGGAGGCGGCCAAAAAAATCGGCGACGAGCGGCTGGTTGGCTGCGATCTTTACGTGACGCTGGAGCCCTGCGCCATGTGCGCCGGGGCGATGTCCTTCGCCCGCATCCGCCGGCTTTATTTCGCGGCCGAGGACGAAAAGGGCGGCGCGGTGGAAAATGGCCCGCGCTTTTTTTCGCAAAAGACCTGCCACCATCGCCCGGATGTCTATGGCGGCATCCGCGCCGTTGAGGCCGCCGACCTGCTGCGCGATTTCTTCAAGGCGCGACGGTGACGACGCTGGGATCCATGCGATATAACGCGCGTCGCACTTGCGGGAGCTTCGGGGGAAAATGACGGACTTGGGCCTGGGGGCTTCGGCTTTCGAACAGCATCCCTTTCGCGCGCGTATCCTGGGAGAGCTTCATGCGCGCCCCACGCGTCCGCAGGAGGCGCCGGCGCGCATTCTGCATTTCGCCTTTCTGATCGATTCCGCCCGCGGCGAAGCCGACCGGGCCGCCGTCACCAATTTATGCGTCGAGCGCGGCCTGACCGGCCCTGACGCGCAGACCCGCCAGTTCCGAGTCGAATTGCAGGGCGCGGCCCTGGTCTGGGAGCGCCATGGCGAATTCGTCACCCATAGCTGGGAATTCGCGAGCTCCGAGGCCGGGGAGGCCTTTTCGCCGTCGCCCGACGCCTTGATGCGGACGATCCGCATGCTGCCGCAGCCGGGTCCCCTGCTGGTCGCCGTCGATCTCCACATGCTCGCCGGCGACCGCGATCCGGCGCGGATCGCTTCCCTTTTCGGGCCATTGCAGGCGGCGGTCAGCGAAGCCAATTCCGGCCGCGCGCTGATCGCCAGCGATTTCGCCCCCGACACCTTCGGTTTCGTGCGCATTTTCGTCGCCAACCGGTCCATGCCGCCGATGTCCGCCGGGCGGCTGACGCAAAGACTGCTGGAAATCGAGACCTATCGCACCCTTGCGCTGATGGGCCTGCCGGAAGCCCAGAACCTCGCGCCGTCCATCCGCCGCATCGAGCACGAATTGCCGCGCCTGCTCGACGCCATGACCCAGGCGACTGGCGTCGAACAGAACCGCGCCTTGCTCGACGCGCTCACCGGCCTGGCGTCGGAGCTGGAGGTGGGAGCGGCGGCGAGCCTCTATCGTTTCGGAGCCACCCGCGCCTATGACGAACTGGTGCGCGAGCGGCTCGAAGCGATTGCCGAAACCCGCCTCGCCGATTATCCGAGCTGGAACGGCTTTCTCGCCCGCCGCCTTCAGCCGGCCATGCGCACCTGCCGCAACACCGAGGAGCGCCAGGCCGATCTCTCGCGAAAACTGGCGCGCGCCGCCCAACTCTTGCGGACGCGGGTCGATACCGAGGTCGAGGCGCAGAACAGCGATCTTTTGCGCCAGATGGGCGAGCGCGTGCAGTTGCAGTTGCGCTTGCAGCAGACGGTGGAAGGGCTTTCGGTCGCGGCGATCACCTATTACATCGCCAGCGTCGTCCATCATGTGCTGGAAGGCGCGAAGGAGGCCGGCGTCCACGTCGAGCCGAGCAAGGACACGGCGATCGCCATTCCCTTCATCGCCGCCTTCGTCGCCTGGACGGTCTGGCGCATCCGGCGCAGACATCACGGCGATTGAAATCCTGCGGAGCAGCCATCACTCCTCGCGCCAGACGAACAGCGAGCTGAGGGCGTAGTTCCACACAGAGCCCATGAGCACGCCGGCGAGCGCCGAAAGCGAGACCTCGGGATAGAGGCGATAGAGCCAGGCGGCGACGCCGACATTGGCGGCCGCGCCGATACTGCAGACGACATAGAAATACAGCAGGCCGCGCAGCACGGGCCAGAAGCCCCTCAGCTTGGCGTCGCGATAGGTGATCGTGTTGTTGATGTAAAAATTGCTGGTCATCGCCACGACCACGGCGATGCTCTGGGCGACGGTAAAGCCTATCGGCAGCAGGGCCAGGGCCAGGTTGACCGTGGCGAGATGCACGGCGACGCCGCTCATGCCTACGAGAGCGAAAAAGATGAAGCGCACCGGAATGCGCCCGCCGCTGATCTTGTTCAGCATCAGCCCGAGAAAATCGAGGCCGACCTTGATATCGAATTTGGATTCGCCCGCCAGCCGTTCCCGGAACGAATAGCCGATCTCCTCGATCGTCAGATCCTGTTTCGCCGAGGCGACGATATCCGCAAGGATCTTGAAGCCGGTAGGCGCGAGATCGGGCGCGCAATCCTCGACGATCTGGCGCCTGAGCATGAAAAATCCGCTCATGATGTCGGAAAAGTCGGCGCGCAAGGCGTCCTTGGCGATACGGATGGCGAGCCGGCTGATGGCGGCGCGGCGCGGCGAAAAGCCGGTTTCCGCCGAGCCGCCTGCGACATGGCGGCTGCCGACGACGAGATCGGCGCCCTCGCGGATCTTCTGCAGCATTTTCGGCAGGATGCGTTCGTCATGCTGAAGGTCGGCGTCCATCACCGCGACCACCGGCGCGCTGGAGGCGAGCATGCCCTCGATGCAGGCGCCGGCGAGGCCGCGCCGATTGACGCGGCGCAGGCAGCGCATGCGCGGGTCCTCGCGGGCCATTTCCTTGGCGAGCGCCGCCGTGCCGTCGGGGCTGTCGTCGTCCACGACGATCATTTCCCAGGCGACGCCGGACAGCGCGGCGTCCACGCGGCGAAAAAGTTCGCGCAGATTGCCGCTTTCGTTGAAGGTGGGAATGACCAGGGTGAGTTCGACGGCCACGGACGGAAATTTCCTTTCGAGCGGCAAATCTGTTAGCTGCAAAGCCTTGCCAAGTACAGCTAGCCTTCTGGCCTTGGTGAACACAGGCGCGTCCTTAAGCGAGAGGCGCGCGAGCCTGGTTAAAAAATCGACGCCGGAAGAATCGATCGCCCGCATGAACCAAAGCCTGCCGAAAGGGGATGAAGCCGCGCGGCGCGCGCGCTGGACCGCCGAGGGGCGGACTCTTGCGCTGATCGGGGTTGTCCTGGCGCTGCGATTCGCATTCGCCGCCGCGACCGGCCTCGGGATTGACGAATCCTATACGGTCGCGACCAGCCGCGTCCTGACGCTCAGCACATTCGACCATCCGCCGCTCGCCTGGTGGATGTCTCATTTCGCCGCGAAGTTTTTGGGCGAAAGCCCGCTGGCGCTGCGCGCGCCCTTCGTGCTGATTTCCGGCGGCACGAGTTGGCTGATGTTTGCGCTGACGCGGCGGCTCTTTTCCGCGGAGGCCGGCTTTTACGCGGCCCTGACCCTGGCGCTCTCGCCCGCGCTCGGCGTCGCCGACGCGGTATGGATTCTGCCCGACGCGCCCTTGCTTCCGGCCATGCTGGCCTGCGCCATTTTTCTCGCGCGGGTTTTTTTCGCGGACGACCGGCGAAAGGCGCCGCGCGACTGGCTGCTGGCCGGGTTCTTCGCCGGGCTCGCCATGCTGTCAAAATATCATGGCGTCCTGCTGTTCGCCGGAGCCGGGCTGTTCGTGCTGCTCAGCCCTCGCCAGAGGTTCTGGCTGGCGACGCCCTGGCCGTGGCTCGCGGGCCTCGTCGCTCTGATCGTTTTTTCGCCGGTTCTGATCTGGAACGCCCAGCATCACTGGGTCTCTTTCGTGTTCCAAGGCGGGCGTTCGGGGGCGCCGCATCTCCGGCTCCTCGCGCCGTTCGCCCTGATCGGTCTGCAATCGCTTTTTCTCGCGCCATGGATTTTCTTTCCGCTGGCGGCTCTGTTCCTGCGAACGCTTTGGCGCGGGCCGTCGCGGGAGCGCGACTTTTTCCTCGCCTGCCTCGGCGCCTTTCCCATCGTGCTGTTCACACTGGTCGCGCTGTGGTCCAGCCACCGCGTCCTGCCGCATTGGGCGGCGCCAGGCTATCTGATGATCTTTCCGCTGCTCGGGCGGGAGATCGCAGCGCTTATACAGACCGGGGCCCAGTGGCCAGGCAAGGCGCTGGCCGCCGCCAGCGCTTTCACTCTGCTTTTGGCCGGCGCGGTCGTCGCCCTGCCGCATCTGCCTCTGAAATCGCTCGCCGGAAAGCGCGATCCCCTGATCGAAGCGCTGCGCTGGGACGATTTTTCGCGCGCGCTCGAAAAAAACGAATGGCGCAAGGCGGGCATGTTCATCGCGGCGACGCGCTGGTTCGAAGCCGGCAAGCTCGATGTCGCCTTGCGGGGCGGCCTCCCGGTGCTCTGCCTGTCCGACGACCCGCGCGGCTTCGGACTCATCCGCGATCCAAAAGATTTCGTCGGCCGCGACGCGCTGATCGTCGGGCAGAATCTGTCGCCGGCTGAAGCCCGGGCGCGATTTGGAAAATATTTCGATTCGATCGAGCCGCTCGCGCCGGTGGACATCATGGCCGGGGCCGAGCCGGCGATCGTGCTCGACGTTTTCCGCGCGACCCGGTTCCACGATCCGGCGCCGGAATTTTCGCTCCAGCCTCCGTCTCTTGCAAAAACGTCGTCCCGGCCCCAGTTCAGGAACTGACGATTCTCCGCGCCCGCCCAAAGCGGGGCGGGACGCCGCGTCCGGAGGCAGAATGACCGCGAGCACGCATTTCCTGCGCGAAACCTCTTATCGGGCCCTGCCGCCCGAATTTTTCGCGGCGGCGCCCGTTTCGCCGCCGCCGGCGCCGCAATGGGTGGTGTTCAACGGCGCGCTGGCGGCCGAACTCGGCCTGCCCGAAGGCGCGGCGACGCCGGAACTGCTGGAATGGCTGTCCGGCGGCGCGCCGCCCCAGGGACGCGAGAACATCGCGCTGGCTTATGCCGGCCACCAGTTCGGGCAGTGGAATCCCGCAATGGGCGACGGCCGGGCCGCGATCGCCGGCGAAATCGCCGCGCCCGACGGCGCGGTCTATGACGTCCATCTCAAGGGCTCCGGCCCGACCAAATTCGCCCGCCGCGGCGACGGTCGCGCCACTTTGTCGTCCATGCTGCGCGAATATATCGTCAGCGAGGCCATGGCGGGTTTGAGGATTCCGACCACCCGCGCGCTGGCCGTGGTCGCCACCGGGGCGCCCGTCTATCGCGAGACGCCTCAGCCCGGCGCCGTGCTGACAAGGATCGCGCGCAGCCATGTGCGGGTCGGCACGTTCCAATATGCCGCCAACGAGGACGCCCGCCGCGACCAGGGCCCGCTGCTCACCAAAGCGCTCGCCGATCATTGCATCGCGCGGCTCTATCCCGAATTTTCCGGCCAGCCCGACCGCTATCTCCGCCTTTATGCGGAAGTCGTGGCGCGGCAGGCGCGGCTGGTCGCGCAATGGATGGCCGTCGGCTTCATCCATGGGGTGATGAACACCGACAATATGTCGGTGTCCGGCGAGACCATCGATTTCGGCCCCTGCGCCTTCATGGACTCGTTCAACCGCCGGCAGGTCTATTCCTCGATCGACAACGACGGACGCTACGCCTTCAATCGCCAGGCGCCGATCGCCGCGTGGAATCTGGCTCGCCTCGCGGAATGCCTACTGCCCCTTTTCGACGCCGACGCGGATGTGGCGTTGATCCGCGCGGAAGAAATGCTGGAGTCGTTCCGACCGGCCTATGGCGCGGCTCTAGCCGAAGGGCTGGAGCGCAAGCTCGGCCTAAAATCCGGCGATCCCGCCAACGAGGCCTTCATAGCCGGCCTGTGGCGGCTGCTGGACGGCTCGAACGCCGATTTCACCTTGTTCTTCCGCCGCCTGACCCGGGTCGCCGGCGGCGCCGGGGACGCGGACTTTCTGGATCTTTTCGCGCAGGCCGACGCCATGACGCGGGAGGATGCGGCCCGGTTCCTAAGCGACTGGCGCGGCCTGACGGCGGGCGAGGATTTTTCCGCGCGCCTCGAATTGATGCGGGCGGCCAATCCGATCGTCATTCCCCGCAATCACCGCGTCGAACAGGCGCTCGCCGCCGCCAACCAGGGCGATCTCCAGCCCATGCAGCGCCTGTGCGCGGCGGTGAAAAACCCCTTCCGAGAGCCTGCGGCGCCGGAAAATCCAGAGGACGACCTCGAGGCGCCGCCGCGCCCCGAGGAGATTGTTCAGGCGACCTTTTGCGGCACCTAAGCCGCGAGAGTGCGACAGGTTGCGAAAAGCCTATCCCCGTTTCAACTCCGGATGGATCGTCTTCTCGATGATGTTCATGTCGCGGCCGATGACATGCTCGGTCGAGCCGACGATCAGCGGGTCCGGCGGCCTCACGATGGAGAGGTCCTTGTTGGGATAGGGCAGGGACCACAGAAAGTGGCTCATGCAGTTCAGCCGCGCACGCTTTTTGTCGTCGGCCTTGATGATGGTCCAGGGCGCGTCGGCGGTGTCGGTATAGAAGAACATCGCCTCCTTGGCCTCGGTATATTCATCCCACTTTTCAAGCGAGGCCAGGTCGATCGGCGACAGCTTCCATTGCTTGAGCGGATCGATCTTGCGCGCCTCGAAACGGCGGCGCTGCTCCTCGCGCGACACCGAGAACCAATATTTGAACAGGCGGATGCCCGCGCGCGCCAGCATGCGTTCGACTTCGGGGCACTGGCGCATGAATTCGAGATATTCATTGGGCGTGCAGAAGCCCATCACCCGCTCGACGCCGGCGCGATTGTACCAGGAGCGGTCGAACAGGCAGAGTTCGCCGGCCGAAGGCAATTGCGAAATATAGCGCTGGAAGAACCATTGCGTGCGTTCGCGCTCGGTCGGCTTCTGTAGCGCCACCACGCGGGCGGTGCGCGGGTTCATGTGCTCCATGTAGCGCTTGATCGTGCCGCCCTTGCCGGCCGCGTCGCGGCCCTCGAACAGCATGACGATCTTTTCGCCGCTCTGCTCGACCCAGCGCTGCGCCTTGAGCAGTTCCTGCTGCAATTTCAGCATGTTCGCTTCGTAAGGCCGGGTGCGCATGCGCGCGGCGTAAGGATACTCGCCGGTCTCGAACACGCGGCGGATCGCGGCGGGATCATGCCGCATCTGGGCGATATGATGCTGGGGCGAATCGTCTGGCGCGGGCTGTGCGACCGCCGTCCCCTCGCCATTGGTCGCGCGCTTCGGCGCGGCTTTAGGCTTTTCCTCGCGCGGCGGCGAAGAATTGCTGTCGTGAGAGGCGCCGTTCTTCCTGGCTGGTTCAACGAGTTGAGACAATCGCGAGTCCTCCCCCGGGACCGTAAAAATCACCCCCCGCTCGCCGAAGCGAGCCGGCAATGACGCCAAGCTAACGGATTAAGTCGTCCCGCGCCATGATCCGGCGCAAGGCGCCGGGTCGCCCGGCGCGGGATCAGGCGCCCGCCTTAAGTAATTTATATTGGATCGCGTCGAGCAACGCCTGGAAGGAGGCGTCGATGAGATTGGCCGAGACGCCCACCGTGGTCCAGGTTTCCCCGCCGTCGCCGCGCGCTTTGTCGCCGAACTCGATCAATACGCGGGTCACGGCGTCGGCGCCGCCCTGGAAGACGCGCACTTTGAAGTCGAGCAGTTCGATGCCGTCGATGATCGACTGATATTTCCCGAGGTCCTTGCACAGGGCGCCGTAAAGCGCATCGACCGGACCGCTGCCCTCGGCGGCCGAGATCAGGGTCTGGCCGTCGATGGTGACCCGCACCGTCGCCTCCGAAAAGGTCTCCAGCTCGCCTTGGGCGTTGTGCCGGCGCTCGACATCGACGCGGAAGCGATCGACCTCGAAAAAGTCGGGCACATGACCGAGCACCCGGCGCGCAAGAAGTTCGAAACTGGCGTCGGCGCCTTCATAGGCGTAGCCTTGCGCTTCCTTGTCCTTGACGGCGTTCAGCAGCCGGGCGACGCGAACGTCGTCCTTGGCCACCGGCACGCCTAGCCGCTCCAGTTCGGCGAGGATGTTCGACTTGCCGGCCTGGTCCGAGACCAGAACCCGGCGCGCGTTGCCGACGCTTTCGGGCGGCACATGCTCATAGGTGCGCGGGTCCTTCATCACGGCCGAGGCGTGGATGCCCGCCTTGGTGGCGAAGGCCGAGGCCCCGACATAGGGCGCGTGGCGGTTGGGCGCGCGGTTGAGGATTTCGTCGAGCGCGTGGCTGATCTTGGTCAGGCCGCGCAGGCTTTCCGCGCTCACGCCGATCTCGAATTTCTCCGAGAAGTCGGGCTTCAACATGAGAGTCGGGATGATCGAACACAGATTGGCGTTGCCGCAGCGCTCGCCGAGCCCGTTGAGCGTGCCGTGAATCTGCCGCGCCCCGGCGCGTACGGCGGCCAGCGAATTGGCCACCGCCTGATCGGTGTCGTTATGGGCGTGGATGGCGAGATGGTCGCCGGGCACATGGACCGAGACGGCGCGCACGATTTGCTCGACCTCGTGCGGCATCGTCCCGCCATTGGTGTCGCACAGGGCGATCCAGCGCGCTCCGGCCTCATAGCCGGCGCGGGCGCAGGCGAGGGCGTAATCGGGATTGTCCTTGTAGCCGTCGAAGAAATGCTCGCAGTCGAGGATGACCTCGCGCCCCGCTGCGACCGCGACCTTGACGCTGTCGGTCACGCCGGCGAGATTTTCCTCCAGAGTGCTGCCCAGCGCCACCCGCACCTGAAAATCCCAAGCTTTGGCGACGAAGACGATGGCGTCGGCGGCGCTGTCGAGCAGAGCCGCGATGCCCGGATCGTTGGCGGCCGAGCGCCCCGGGCGCCGAGTCATGCCGAAGGCGGCGAAACGCGCCTTCTTCGTCGGCTTTCTGGCGAAGAACTCGGTGTCGAGCGGATTGGCGCCGGGATAGCCGCCTTCGATATAATCGACGCCGAGCGCGTCGAGCAGCGCGGCGATCTGCTTCTTGTCGTCGAGCGAAAAATCGACGCCGGTGGTCTGGGCGCCGTCGCGAAGGGTGGTGTCGAAAAGCGTGACTCGTTCACGGCTCATGGCGTCTTCTCGCTGGCGGAGAGTTTCTTGATCATGGTGGTGTTGCCCAGAACCTCGTCACCCAGGAAAACCATGTTGCGCTTCTGCGCCGCATAATTCCGCGCGGCGAAAAAAGCTTGTGCGCAATCCGCAACTTCAGCGGTGAGCGCCCGCGCCTTGCGCGAGGCGGCGAGCCTTTCCATCGCCTCGCACAGGCCGGTCCCGACGCCGCGCCGGGCGAAGGCCGGGTGGACATAGAGCATGTCGAGACAATCGGCCCCCTTGAGGCTGGCGAAGCCCGCGATCTCGCCGCCGACGAGCGCGACAATGGTCAGTTCGCTCGCGAGCATTTGCGCGAAAGCCGCCTCGTCGTCGGCGAGCGCCGCCCAGGCCTCGACTTGCGCCTCGCTGTAATCCTCCCGCGCCAGCTCTTCGACGCTGGCGCGGAACAACTCGGCAAGCGTTGGCGCGTCGGCGGGCAGGGCGGGGCGCAAAGCGATCTTTTCGGCCATCACAGCAGCCCATACCAATGAAGCGCGAAGCCGGCGACCAGCGCCAGCACCAGGATCTTGGCGGCGATGTAATAGAGCCAGTGATGCGGGAAAGGCAGCGAGGCGCGCCAGTCCTTTTCCTTGTCGTCGGAGGGGTGGGTCATCCCGCCGCCTCCCATTCGGTGGTCGGTTCGCCTGTCGCCTTGTCCTTGCCGTCCTTGAGCTTGACGCCCATGCCGGCGAGCAGGTCGCGCAGGCGGTCGGATTCGGCGAAATTCTTCGCCTTGCGCGCGGCGAGGCGTTCGGCCACAAGTTTTTCCACTTCCGCCGCCTCGACCTTCAGCTCGGGCGATTTATGCGCCCAAGCGGCGGGATCGCCCTCGAGCAGGCCGAGCAGCCCGGCGGCGCGGGCGAGCTTTTCTGCTTCGGCTTTCGCGGTCTGACTGTCCTCTTCGCGCGGCTCGGCTTTTCCCGCCATGGCGTGCAGGTCGGCCATGGCGCGCGGGATGTTGAGATCGTCGCACAAGGCCTCGACGAAAGCCGCGCGAAGGGGCGCCTCGCGCGCGCTGTCCGCCGTCACGCCATGGGCGCGCAATATGCCGTACCACCGCGAAAGCGTCTTTTCCGCCTCGTCGAGCGCTTTCACGGTCCAGTCGATCGGCTGACGATAATGCGCGCGCAGCATGGCGAGGCGCAGTACCTCGCCGCGCCAAGCCTTGCCGCCGAATTTGTCCGAATGCAGCAAGTCGTGGATGGTGATGAAATTGCCGAGGCTCTTCGACATTTTCTCGCCTTCCACCTGCAGAAAGCCGTTGTGCATCCAGACCTTGGCCATGATATTGTGGCCAAACGCGCAACGCGTCTGGGCGATTTCGTTCTCGTGATGGGGGAAGACGAGGTCGATGCCGCCGCCGTGGATGTCGAAGACTTCGCCGAGATGCTTGTGCGACATGGCGGAACATTCGATATGCCAGCCAGGGCGCCCGAAACCCCAGGGGCTGTCCCAGCCGGGCTCGCCCTCTTTCGACGGTTTCCACAGCACGAAATCCATCTCGCCCTTCTTGTAGGGCGCGACCTCGACGCGGGCGCCGGCGATCATGTCGTCCAGCGGTCGGCGCGACAGCGCGCCATAATCGGGCATGGAGGGCACGTCGAACAGCACGTGGCCGTCCGCGGCATAGGCGTGGCCGCGGGCGATCAGGCGCTCGATGATCGCGATCATTTCGGCGATATGTTCCGTCGCGCGGGGCTGAACGCTGGGCGGCAGACAGCCCAGAGCCGCGACATCCTGCTGGAAGACGCGGTTGGTTTCTTCGGTCAATTGGCGGATGGTGATTCCGCGCTCGGCGGCGCGGGCGTTGATCTTGTCGTCGACGTCGGTGATGTTGCGGACATAGGTGACATGATCCGCGCCATATTTCTCGCGCAGCAGCCGATAAAGCACGTCGAAAACGATCAGAGGCCGGGCGTTGCCGATATGGGCGAAGTCATAGACCGTCGGCCCGCAGACATAGAGCCGCACGTTGCGCTCGTCGAGCGGCGCGAAGACCTCCCGCTCGCGGGTGAGCGTGTTGTAAAGCTTCAACGGCATAGAGACGGACATGATTCCCCCTGGCTCTGGCCGGGGCGTCGATCTCGCGAGGTTTTGAGGGAGACATGACGGCGCCAGCCAGCTTCGCGGCTAGCCGATAATCGAAATCCCGCAAAGAATGTTCGAATGCGTCATACCAAATTCCGAATGTTTGATGCGGAACTTGCTATTCCGCCGGCGCGAAAAATCCCCCGCCACTTGAAGGATTTTCACGCCACAGCGATTTCACGGATTGCGAAGCAATCCTGTGGAAACCCGATTGAGCGCCGCACCATGCTGGTTCCAGGCGCCTGCGTCAAGGCGTTTATTGGGCGCTTCGCGATTGTCTTATTGACATCGGCGACAGGCGCGCGAGAATGCCGGCCACGTTCAGGCTCCCCGCGAGGGGAGCGCTCGTCCAATGGATAGACTGGCTTCGCCGGGCGGCGGCGGGGTCGGCGCGGTGAGTTTCCGCCTCGGACAAGAGGTTGCGCAACAGCCCAGGGAGAGGACCTATGAACGTCGAAAAGACCAATATCAGCGCCGAAGACATGAGCGCGCTCATGAAACGGATGGGCGGCGAAGCCGGGCTCCAGCGTTTTCTGCGCGGCGAATTGACGCTGGTCGAAGCCGAAAGGCGCGATTTCCCGATCTGGAAGACCTTGCGGCTTGGCGCCCACAAGACGGCCGCCGAATACAGCAAGGCGCTCAAGGCGGGAGCCAACCGCAGCGGCGACTGGGTGCTGAATTATCTTGGCCAGCCGGCGTTCCAATGCGCCAAGGAGGAAACCGACTTGGACCTGACGGTCGTTTCGGTCGGCGACCTCGGCTTCGGGAAAGGCGCGCTCTACAGCCAGGTCGTCGAACGGGCTCTGGCGCTCGGCCTGGAATTGTGCCCGGCGGAAGTGGGGCCGGCGTTGCGCCTCGCCTACGGGGACCAGCCGCGCGGGGAAAGGCTGATCATCGCCACCAAGCCCTCGGCGGAATCGGGCGCGGATCTCGACCTTTTCGTCATGGAGGTCAGCGGCGGCGGCGGATTGTGGCTGCGCGGCGATTGCGGGCCCTCCGACCGCTATTGGGAGCCGGATCGCCGCTTCGTTTTCGTCCGTCCCCGGCGGGCCTGAGGCCCGGCTGCCGATGGCGTGAAGCGATTCCGGCCGGCCGTCGTTATGGCGTGAACGGTTCGGCGGCGGGGCCGATGACGCCTGGGCGGGGTCGCGCGGTCTTATGAACCGAGCCAAAGCCATGACGCCTGAAACCGTTCCCGACGCCACATTTCATCTCCGCCTGCGCAACGACGCCCTGGGCGGGCCCAATCCGTTCGAGTGGAAGGCAGTGACGAGCGGCGAGATTTTCCGGGACAGGCGCGTCGTGCTTTTCGCTCTGCCCGGCGCCTTCACCCCCGCCTGTTCGGAAAGCCATCTTCCCGGCTATGAGCGCCTTCATGACGATTTCACCGCGCTGGGCGTCGATCGGGTCATCTGCCTTGCCGTGAACGACGCTTTCGTGATGCTCCAGTGGGCCAAAGCGCAAGGAATTGAAAAGGTCTTCATGCTGCCCGACGGCAATGGCGATTTCACTCGCCTGATGGGCATGCTCGTCGATCGCCGCCAGCAGGGCATGGGTCTGAGAAGCTGGCGCTATTCGATGTTGGTTGATGACGGCCGCATCGTCAAAGTCTTCGCCGAGCCGGACCGGCGCGACAATCCTTCCGGCGTCGGCGTGCAGGCCTCCAGCGCCGAGACGATGCTCGCCTTTCTCAAGGACCGCGCCTGAAGGCCGGTTTCATTCGTTGACGAAATCCTGTTTGCGATAGCCTTGGGCGTAGAGCAGGGCGGTGAGGTCGCCATGGTCCACGCGCGCCTGAGCGGCGGCGGCCACCGCCGGCTTGGCGTGAAAAGCGACGCCGAGGCCGGCTTCCTCCAGCATGGCGAGATCGTTGGCCCCGTCGCCGATCGCCAGCGTCTCGTGGGGCGCGAGGCCATGGGCGGCGGTCAGTTCCTTGAGCGTGGCGAGCTTGGCCGCCTTGCCGAGAATGGGTTCGGCCACGCGGCCGGCCAGTCGGCCGTTCTCGATTTCCAGAACATTGGCGCGGCTTTCGTGGAAGCCGATAGCCTCGCAGATGGGCGCGGTGAACAGGGTGAAGCCCCCGGAGACCAAGGCGGTATAGGCCCCATGCGCGCGCATGGTCTGCACCAGTGCCCGTCCGCCGGGTGTCAGGGTGATGCGCTCTTCGATCGCCTTGTCCACCACGCCGGCGTCGAGCCCGGCAAGCAGGGCGACGCGCTCGCGCAGCGCCGGCTCGAAGGCGACCTCGCCGCGCATGGCGCGTTCGGTGATTTCCGCCACCATGTCCTTGAGCCCGACGAAATCGGCCAGTTCATCGACGCATTCCTGGCCGATCATGGTGGAATCCATATCGGCGAGCAGCAGCTTCTTGCGTCGCCCCTCCAGCGGCTGGACGAAAATATCGACCGGCGCGGCGCCAAGGCCAAGCCGCAGCACGGAAGACGCGGCGCGGCAGTAGGCCGCGTCGGCGAAAGAGCCGTCGTCGCGATTGCCATGGGCGGCGCCGGGTGCGAAAGGAATATCGGCGGCCTCGCCGGGCGAGAGAGTCAGGGGCGCGCCCGCGCCGGGCAGGCGCTTGGCGGCGGCGGCGAGGAGATCGGGCGTCAGGATTTCAGCGCCGGGCGCGCCGACCAGGGTGGCGACATGGGTCATCAGGTGTTGAACGCTCGCAACGTAAAGATTCGCAAAAATGTCCGAGCCATCCTTTTGGCAGGGCCGACGGCCAGCGGCAAGTCCGCGCGCGCGGTCGAGCTCGCGCGCGAGCACAACGGCGTCGTCATCAACGCCGATTCCATGGCGGTCTATCGCGACCTGGCGATTCTGTCGGCGCGCCCCAGCCCTGAGGAAATGGGCGAGGCTCCACACCTGCTGTTCGGCCATGTCGGCGCGGAATGCAATTATTCGGTCGGCCTGTGGCTCGCCGACGCCAGAGCCGCGCTGATCGAGGCCGAGCGGATGGAAAAACTGCCGATCTTCGTTGGCGGCACCGGCATGTATTTCAAGGCCCTGCTGCACGGGCTCTCCGACATCCCCGCCGTGCCCCCTGAGGTGCGGGCGCGGGTGCGGGCGCTAGCCCAAAACGTCGCGCCGGCGGAGCTGCACGCCAGATTGTGCGCGCGCGATCCTGGGACGGCGGCGAAATTGCGCCCCAGCGACCCGCAGCGCATCCTGCGGGCGCTGGAAATTTTCGAGGCCACGGGCGCGCCGCTGGCAAGTTTTCACGGCGCGCGCGAGGGGGCGCTTCTCGACGCCGGGCAATGCCAATGCCTCTTCCTCGCGCCCGAGCGTGAAAAACTCTACGCCCGGATCGACGCGCGCTTCGACCGGATGATGGCGCAAGGCGCTTTGGAGGAAGTGCGCCGTTTGCTGGCGCGCAGCCTCGACCCGGCGCTGCCGGCGATGCGCGCGGTCGGCGTTCCGGGTCTGATGGCATATCTCCGCGGCGAAATGTCGATTGAGGCGGCGGTGGAAAAGGGCAAGCGCGACAGCCGGCAATACGCCAAGCGCCAGTTCACTTTCGCGCGGACGCAACTGCCGGAATTTCCGCCCGTGGCCGCCTGATACGGTTTCCGCAAGATTGCTTCGCAATCCGCGGAAACGGCATGGCGCGAAAATCCTATTAATCGCGAACGGATTTTCGCGCCGGCGGAATACGATTTCCGCATGATTCATGCGGAAATCGTATGACGTTCTGCCGGCCCGCAGGACCGATGACGAATGCCTCGGGAGGGTGGATTGGCTGAACGGGCGTTTGCAAAGGCGCGCGTTCAGACTCCCGGGTCGTTTCCCAACGAGTGGCGCGCAAAGCCGGGAGAAAGCCGCGCGCGACAACGCCCGCCCACAAAGATCAGGTCAAATCGCACAGCGCCGGCGCCTCATGAATAGGATGGATCAAGTTCCGAAATCACAACGAATAAGCGGCGGCCGACGCGGCCCGCCTGAACGGTGACGATAGTCTCGTAAGTCATTGCGATTTATGAGAGACTTTTTTTCTGCGGCCGACCCAGACAAAATCATCGCCAGAAGCTGGAACACGACAATTTGAATGGGAGGGCTTTGTCGTAGAAACCGAACTGATGTACATTTTTCTGGCGTAAGCGGCATACGTCTTATGGATTGCTGTCGAGCCCGGCGAGCGCCTTTGTCGTGGGGGACGGGGCTATCAGGCAACCGCCTCCGGGTGTCTCCAGTGGGGGGGCATATATTTCAAGGGGGCAACCATGACTTACACGATTTGGGCCGGCTACACCAATGGGGCTGGCAATGCTTTCACCATGGCCGCGGGCGACGGGTTGCAGACGCTCGCCGGCTCCGTGCTCGCAAGTTCGGCAGGGAACGGCGTCAATGCGGCAGGCTCCGTGTCGATCGAGGTTGGCGGAACCGTCGGCGGCTATTCCAACGGCATTTTTGACGCCACCGCCGCTACCGATAGCAGCACCGTCTATATCGAAAAGACCGGCAATGTCTTTTCTGGCCCAGGCTGGCAGAGCGTCTACATTACCGGGTCGGGATACCATACGATCGTGAACGCAGGCAGCGTTCAATCGCTCGGCTCGGGCGGATGGGGAATTGCAACATTGGGAGCCGGCACGATTGTCAACCAGGCGAGCGGAACTATCTCTGCGGGTAGTGGCGTCAGGGATATGGATGGCACGCCAACCGATGTGACCAGTTTCGTGAATTACGGGACTGTCACCGGCGCCCTCTACGCATATGCTGGCACCGGCGCCGACCAGGAAACCATCGACAACGCGGGCACGATGCTCGGGCGCGTCTTAATGGGGACGAACACGTCGAATTTTCTATACAATGTCGGAACCATGGACGCGACGGGGGCCAATGGAACAGGCTTTAGCATGGCAGACAGCGTTCTCAACAACGCCGGCACGATGTATGAAAGCCTCGCGACGAGTTCGCCGATCAATATGATCACCTTCGGGGACCACGCGGGCGATTATTTCGTGAACTCAGGCGTCGTCGCGGAAATGCATGCCGCGGCGCTCTCCAACGCGATCGCCTTCGGCAACGGCGCGGGCGATGTTCTCAACAATAACGCCGGCGGCGCGATCTATGGCAATATCGCGATGGGCACAGGCGCGGGCGACGATGTGATCAACAGCGGCCTCATCGTGGGGAACGTCACCCTGGGCTCCGGCGCCGGCGACCTCTATTACGGAACGCAGGGAAAACTGTCCGGCACCGTGATCTGCGGCTCCGGCGGCGACCTTGTCTATACGGGCTCCGATTCCGAATATGTCACCGGCGGACTCGGCAACGATTATTTCGTCGCGGGAACGGGAGGGAGCCTCATCCTGCGGGAAGGCGTCGCCAACCAGGCGGCCAACGGCTGGGACACCGTCGTCAATTTCCAGGCCTATAACGCCGCGTCGGGGACCGGCACATTCCTCCATCTGGACCCGGCAATGGCCTCGACCACCACGTTCACCGCCTTCCAAGGCGGCACATTGGTGCAGATGTCGCTCGGCGGCGGCAACAGCGCCTATGTCAACGTGACCGGCGCCAGCGTTGCGGAGGTCAAGGCGCAAACCTATTTCTCCTGACCCGGGACGCCAGCCCGGCGTCTGATCGGGCCAACCCTCCCCCGGAGCGGGGGAGGGTGTGGGCCTCCATCGCATTTGCGCGGGAGCCGCGTTAGACTGGCGCCGGTTTCACACCGGAGGCGTCTGCCATGCAAAGCACCATGAAAATCACGTGGCTCGGCCATTCGGCCTTCCGCATCGACCTGCGCGAGTCGCATATCCTCATCGACCCTTTCCTCACCGGCAATCCGAAATTCACCGGCAGCGTGGACGAGGCTTCGGCGGGCGTCACCCATATCGTGCTCACCCACGGACATGACGACCATATCGGCGACGCGCCGGCGATCGCGAAAAAAACCGGCGCGCAGATCGTCGCTAATTTCGAAGTCTGCATGTATCTCCACGGCAAGGGCGCGGAAAACATCAATCCGGGCAATACCGGCGGGGTGATCCCCTGCGGCGAGTTTTCCGTCGCCCTCACTCCGGCGTTGCATTCGGCCAGCACCTTTGTCGACGGCCAGCCGGTCTATCTCGGCAATCCCAACGGCGTGGTCCTGCTGCGGGATCACGGCCCGCGCGTTTACCACGCCGGCGACACCGCGATCTTTTCCGACATGGGGCTGATCCGCGAACTGCACCGTCCGGAAATCGGCCTGATCCCGGTCGGCGACCGCTTCACGATGGACGGCGCGACGGCGGCGCTGGCGGCAAGACGCTTTTTCGATTTCCACCACGTCATCCCGATGCATTACGGGACCTTCCCGATCATCGATCAGACGCCGGACGCTTTCGTCGCGGCCATGCAAGGCTCGCGCGCCAGAATCCATACGCCGCGGATCGGCGAAGCCATAGAGTTCTGATCCTCGAGCGGCCGCGCCATCGTTGCGCCAAGGCGCCAGCTTCTGTATAGGCTGCATCCATACAGACGGCGGGCGAGGCCGTCTCATCCAGCACGGAGTTCTGAGATGTCGGTCGATCTGGCGACGGTGCGGCGCATCGCCCATCTCGCGCGCATTCGCGTGAGCGAGGAGGAAGCGCCTTTCCTGCAGAACGAGATCAATTCCATCCTCGATTTCGTCGAGGAATTGAACGCGGTGGACGTCGAGGGCGTCGAGCCCATGACTTCCGTTCTGCCGATGGCGATGAAGAAGCGCGCCGACGTGGTCACCGACGGCAATATCGTCGAAAAGGTCTTGGCCAACGCCCCCGCCCGCGAGGACGGCTTTTTCGTCGTGCCCAAAGTGATCGAGTAATTTGGCCGAGATGATATGGGCTCGGTGGTCGCTTAAGCCTGAACACGTTGCTTAGATCGAATAGCAAAGAGACTGGATATGTCCGAACTGACCCGCCTGACGCTCGCTGAGGCGCGCGACGGCCTCGCATCAAAAAAGTTTTCGGCGGTCGAATTGAACGAGGCTTTCATCGACGCCGTGGCGCGGGCGAAGACCCTCAACGCCTATATTGTCGAGACGCCGGAAAAGGCGCTTGAACGGGCCAGGGCGAGCGACGAGAGAATAGCCAAGGGCGAGGCGCGGCCGCTCGAAGGGGTTCCGCTCGGCGTCAAGGACCTCTACGCGACCGAGGGCGTGCAGACCACCGCCGCCAGCCATATCCTCGAAGGCTTCGTTCCGCCCTATGAATCGACGGTCACCGCCAATCTGTGGCGCGACGGCGCGACCATGCTGGGAAAACTCAACCTCGATGAATTCGCCATGGGCTCGTCGAACGAGACCTCTTATTTCGGCCCGGTGATCTCGCCATGGCGGCGAAAAAATTCGGACGCGAAAATCGTCCCTGGCGGCTCGTCGGGCGGCTCGGCGGCGGCGGTCGCGGCGCGGCTGTGCCTGGGCGCGACCGCAACCGACACCGGCGGCTCGATCCGTCAGCCCGCGGCCTTCACCGGCACGGTCGGAATCAAGCCGACCTACGGCCGCTGCTCGCGTTGGGGCATTGTCGCCTTCGCCTCCTCGCTCGACCAGGCCGGCCCCATCGCCCGGAACGTGCGCGACGCTGCGATCCTGCTGCGCTCGATGGCCGGCCACGATCCGAAAGACACCACCAGCGTGGACGCGCCCGTGCCGGATTACGAGAAGGCGGTCGGCGCTTCGGTGAAGGGCAAGGTGATCGGCATTCCGAAGGAATATCGGCTCGACGGCATGTCGGCCGAGATTACCGCTCTGTGGGAGCGCGGCGTCAATTGGCTGCGCGCGGGGGGCGCCGAAATCCGCGAGATTTCGCTGCCCCACACCAAACACGCGCTTCCGGCCTATTACATCGTCGCGCCGGCTGAGGCTTCGTCCAATCTCGCGCGCTATGACGGCGTACGCTATGGTCTGCGCAGGACCGGCAAGGACATTGTCGATCTCTACGAGCTGACCCGCGCCGAAGGTTTCGGCAAGGAAGTGCGCCGTCGCATCATGATCGGCACTTATGTGCTGTCGGCCGGCTATTACGACGCCTATTATCTGCGCGCCCAGAAAATCCGCACGCTCATCAAGCGCGATTTCGACCTGGCTTACGCCGCCGGCGTGGACGCGATCCTGACGCCCGCGACGCCGTCGCCGGCCTTCGCGCTGGGCGAAAAGGGCGCGGCCGATCCGGTGGAAATGTATCTCAACGACGTCTTCACCGTGACGGTCAACATGGCGGGCCTGCCTGGCCTCGTCGTGCCCGCCGGCCTGTCGTCGGACGGCCTGCCGCTCGGCCTGCAGCTGATCGGTCGGCCCTTTGAGGAAGAGACGCTTTTCGCTCTGGGCGAGGCCATCGAGCAGGCGGCGCCGAAGATCGCCTTGCCCGAGCCGTGGTGGGTTTGAAAAGATGAGCGGCGCGGGCGGGAAGGCTTCGGCGACCAATGCGGAAATGGCCGCATTGCGCCAGAAAATCGACTCGATCGACGCCGCTCTCGTCGATGCGCTCGCCGAGCGTCAGCGCTGCATCGAGGCGGCGGCCGACATCAAGCGCCGCATCGGCTGGCCGGCGCGCATTCCGCCGCGCGTCGACGAAGTACTGGCCCGCGTCGCCATGCGCGCGACGGAAAGACACCTCGATCCCGATCTCGCGCGATCCCTGTGGCGCGCGATCATCGAATGGTCGATCGCTTATGAAGAGCGTCTGATGAAGGCAACGTCGGACAGGAAAGTGGACCCCGCATGAACAGCCAGGCTCATTCATCGAAACTGATCGCGGGCGCGACGGGCGATTGGGAAGTCGTCATCGGCCTTGAAATCCACGCCCAGGTGACGAGTCGTTCAAAGCTTTTTTCCGGCGCCTCGACGGAGTTCGGCGGCGCGCCCAACAGCCATGTGTCGCTGGTGGACGCCGCCATGCCGGGCATGCTTCCCGTGATCAACGAGGAATGCGTCAAGCAGGCGATCCGCACCGGTCTCGGGCTGAAGGCGCAAATCAACCATCGCTCGGTCTTCGACCGGAAAAACTACTTCTATCCCGACCTGCCGCAGGGCTATCAGATCAGCCAGTACAAGAACCCGATCGTCGGCGAGGGCGAGGTGCTGGTTGATCTGTCGCCGACCGAGCAGATCAAGGTCGGCATCGAGCGGCTGCATATCGAACAGGACGCGGGAAAATTGATGCACGATCTCGGCGCCAACGACTCGCACGTCGATCTCAACCGCTCCGGCGTGGCGCTGATGGAGATCGTGTCCAAACCCGACATGCGCTCGGCGGAAGAGGCCAAGGCTTACGTCACCAAGCTGCGCACCATCCTGCGCTATATCGGAACCTGCGACGGCAATATGGAGCAGGGGTCGCTACGCGCCGACGTCAATGTTTCGGTGCGCAAGCCGGGCGAAAAATTCGGCACGCGCTGCGAGATCAAGAACGTCAATTCGATCCGCTTCATCGGTCAGGCGATCGATGTCGAGGCGCGCCGCCAGATCGGGATTCTCGAGGACGGCGGAACCATCGATCAGGAGACGCGGCTCTACGATCCCAACAAGGGCGAGACGCGCTCGATGCGCTCGAAGGAAGAAGCGCACGACTATCGCTATTTCCCAGATCCAGATCTACTGCCGCTCGAATTCGATCAGGCCTATGTCGACGCCTTGGCGACCACTCTGCCAGAACTGCCGGACGAGAAGAAAGCGCGTTTCATCGCGCAGTTCGGACTCTCGCCTTATGACGCCGGCGTGCTGATCCTCGAGCGCGCTTC
Organism: Pseudomonadota bacterium; assembly: GCA_021813805.1. GTDB lineage: Bacteria > Pseudomonadota > Alphaproteobacteria > Rhizobiales > Beijerinckiaceae > Rhodoblastus. Next base: position 26,750 of record JAKAJL010000029.1, read on the forward strand.
CGCAGATTATTTCGAGGAGGCGGCGAGGGGCCGCGACGCGAAACTCGTCGCCAATTGGGTGATCAACGAACTTTTCGGGCGCCTCAACAAGGAAGGAAAATCGATCGAGAACTCGCCGGTTTCGGCGGCGCAGATTGGCGCCATAGTCGATCTGATTTCCGCCAATGTGATCTCGGGAAAACTCGCCAAGGACCTGTTCGAAATCGTGTGGACCGAGGGCGGCGACCCGGAAAAAATCGTCGAGGCGCGCAGCATGAAACAAGTCACGGACACCAGCGCGATCGAGAAGGCGGTGGACGAGATCATCGCGAAGAATCCCGACAAGGTCGAACAGGCGAAAGCCAAGCCGACCATGCTCGGCTGGTTCGTCGGACAGGTGATGAAAGCCACGGGCGGCAAGGCCAATCCGCAAGCGGCGAACGAGATTCTGAAAGCGAAACTCGGCATCTGAGTCGCGCGTTTTTTCGCGTTCCGAAATGGAAATTTCGCCGGCGCGCCGCATTTTTTGCGGCGCGTTTTCTCTTTCAACAAAATTTTTTTCTTCTTGCGCGATTTTCTTCGCGAGACCTTGGCGCGCTCGCGCTTTTCCTCATGATGCGCGAAATCCATCGCGAAGAATCACTGCGCGCGCGTAGCGCCGCAAGCCAGGACTCCGCCCCGGCGCCCCGGCGCAAAGATTGTTACGGCGGCTTCGCGGTTTCATAGTAACATGCTGGTTTATATGTATTTATCATCAATCGTTCGATGCGATTCGCATTCGTGTTTTTCCGGCCGACGCGTTGCGCGCCGGCCCATGTGACGTGGCGCTGAACGCAACAAGGACGGTTCTACGCGCTGCGTCAAACGCCTTGCCGCACGGTTGAAGCGGCGCTTGCGGAATGGATTTTTCTGCTTGGCGCGCCGCCGATGCGGCGAAAATTGCGTCGCGTGGCGCGGTCAAGCCGATCACGCTCTCTTGCAAGAGTTTTGAACAGGTTTAGGCTGATTGCGCTCGAAGGGGCAGACCATGCGCCGGCGGCGCGAAAGGGGGATATGATGGCGCAATCACCGAAGAAGAAATCAGCGGCGAAAAAACCTGCGGCGCCTGCGGAAGGCGGCGCGACGGCGGAGAAAAAGTCGGGCGCGACCACGGCCAAAGCAGGGGCCGCCAAGAAGGCCGAAGCCAAGAAATCCGAAACCAAGAAATCAGAGGCCAAGCCGTCCGCCAAGGCCGCCGCCAAGAGCCCAGCCAAGGCGCCTGCCAAGAGCGCGGCCAAGAGCGCGGCCAAGAGCCCAGCCAAGAGCGCGGCCAAGGCTCCCGCCAAGAAGGCGGCGGCGAAACCTGCGGCCAAGGCTGCAGAGAAGAAGGGCGCGACCAAGGCTGCGGCCAAGAAGAACTCCGAGAAAAAGACTTCCGGCGCGAAGCCCGCCGCCGAGAAAAAGGCGGCGAAAACTTCCGCCGCCAAACCGGCCGCCAAGGCCTTGGGCGCGAAGAAGGCCGCCGCCAAATCCGCAGCGACCGAAAATGCGCGGTCGAAAGCCGGCGCGAAAAAGGCTGCCGCGAAAAAGGCGGGTAAGCCGGTCGCTGCGAAGCCCGCCGCGGCTAAAAAAGCTGGCGCGAAAGCCGCCGCCAAGCCGGCGGCCAAACCGGCCGCGCGCAGCGCGGCCGCGTCCCGCCGCGTGACGAAGAAAGTCGCGGCGGAAGGCGCGCCGGCGGCCGAGACTCCGAAAGCCAAACGCGCCGCGCCGCGCAAGAGCAAGGCCGCGCCGGCCGACAAGCCCGCCGGCGAGGGAACTGCCCCGGCCGGATCCGGCGAAGGCCAGTCCTGAGCCAGCGTCAATCTTTGCCGGGGAGGCATTTCTCGGCAAAGGACCGCCACGTCAGCCCCCTGCTTGCGCCGGCCAGTTTGAGATCGCGCCAACGTTCGCCGCACAGGCGCATGCGTTGGCGCGAAGCCGGGGGAAGATTGAAGGGCTTCATATCGTCCGGCGGGAGATCGACCGGCAGGCGCTGTCCGGGCGGCGAGGTCGCATCCGGAGATTGTGGCGTGGACTGAGGCGCCGGGCTGGTCGGCGCCGGCACAGCGGGCGCCGAGAATTCGGGCGGGCGCCTCGGGGGCAGGGGCAGGGCGGCCCGCGCTTGGCCGAGCCAGGCCGCGTCAGCGAACAGCAGCACGAGAGCAAGCGAGGCGACGGGCGTGCGAGCAACACCTGCGCGCGGGGCGCCTCGGCGAAATCTGTTGAACGTGGCGAGGGCGAACATCGGTTGGGCTTGCACTGGCGTGATTGGGCCGAAAAGCCGCGGCCCAAAGCCTTGACTTGCGGGCGACAAGGTGGCGGAGACGGAGGGATTCGAACCCTCGATAGGGCTTTACAACCCTATAACGGTTTAGCAAACCGCCGCCTTCAGCCTCTCGGCCACGTCTCCCGCCGACGCGCCTTGGTTTGAGCGCGTGGCTGGGAGATATGCCCGACCGATGAAAGAATGGCAAGCCGCAAAAGCCACGTCTTTGGCGAAAGGCGCGCGGCGGACGGCGGCGCCGTTTCTTTTTTCGAAAACGGCGCCCGCTTTCCCGGATTTTGCGCTAAACAGAACCCGGCGAAGACGAAAGCGGGGGAGTCGATGCGTCGGCCCGGCGTGGCATGGTTGGGTCTCGCGGCGGCGGCCGGGTTGTGGCTCGCCGCGATACACGTCGAGACGCCCAGGCTCGAAGAAACTCTTTCCGCGGGCGCGGACAAAACCCTGCGGGAAAAATTGGGACCGGCGGCGAAAGCCCTGGCGAGCGGCCGAGACCTGCGTGTCGAAGGGCTGGTTTTCGACGAATCGGCGCGCGCGGAAACGCTCGCCGCGATTCGCGCGCTGCCGGGCGTCAAAAACGTCGCCGACGCACTCGCGCCGCCGCCGGCGCTTTCGCCCTATGAATGGCGCGCCGCCTGGGACGGCGCCGCGCTCAGACTTTCCGGGGCGGCGCCTTCGCCCGCCGCGCGCGCGGCTCTGGAAGCGGCGGCGCGCAAGGTCGCGCCCGGCGCGCGAATCGTCGACGACATGAGCTACGCCTCGGGCGCGCCCACCGGTTTCGTGGAGCAGGCGGCGGGCCTGCTGACGACGCTGTCGAGATCGCGCGGCGGCGAGGCGCATCTGCGCGACAAGGTCGCGTCGCTCGAGGTCAAAGCCGCGGGCAGGGCGGACGAGCGCGCCGCTCAATCCTCCGTCAAGCCGAACAGTTCCTCGGCCGCGACGGCCACTGCGGCCGCTGGCGCGCCAGGTCCGGCCCCCGCGCGAAGGGTGGCGCTCGCTGCGGCGCCCGAACCCGCCAAAGTCGAGGATTGCAGAGTGGCGCTGGCGCGGACGGCCGGCGCGGCGGCGATCGGCTTCGAGGGGGCCGTCCGTCTGACCGCCGTTTCCGAGGCGCCGTTGAAGGCGCTGGCGGCGGCCGCGAAAGCCTGTCCCGGCGCCGTTGTCGAGATCGCCGGAACGGGCGACGAGCCTGAGCTTTCCTGGCGACGCGCGGAAGCGGTGGCGGCCTTTCTGCTCGCCCAGGGACTGAGCCCCCGCGATCTCGACGTCACCGGCCAGGGCGAGGTCGCGCCGGCGGGCGTCGTCGTCGTTCTTCGGGTGAAATGAGGCGCCGCCATGATTTTTCTGCTGCAACATCTCGCGCCATGGATGCTCGCCGCCGCCGCGCTGGGCCTCGTCTTCGGCCTGCTCGCCGGCGGCGGAACGCGCCGTTCGGGCGGAGCTTTTTTCACACTTGTTCTGGTCGTTGCCGCAGGCGCCGCCGCCGACGCGCTCGGCCTGACGGCTGGACGTTACGACCTTTGGCTCGAAATCGGCCTGACGATTTTCGGCGCCTACGCCTTCGGGCATGGCTTGGCGCGTCTGATCCTGTTCCTGCTGCCGCCCCCCGCCCGGACGGCGCCGGACTGGCTCGGCCCGGCGCGCGAGACGCTCGCTCAGGCCGAGGCCCTTATCGCCGCCGCGCCCGCGGCCCTCGCCGCCAATGAGGCGGCGGCGGGGCTCGCGGCGATGGCGGCTCCGCCCCCCCAGGTCGCGCCCCCCCAGGTCGCGCCCCCCCAAGTCGCGCCGCCGCACGTCGCGCGGCCGGAAGCGGCGCCGGGCGAAGCCGCGCCGGACGGGTCTCCGCCGTCGCTCGCCGCCGAACCGGCGGAGGCCCTCGAGGCGATCGTCGGCCTCGACAGTCGGTCGGCGCGGGTGCTGCGCGCCCAGGGCGTGAATGATCTCGAATCCCTGGCCAGCCTCACCGCCGAAGGCCGCAGGACCGCCGCCGAGCGGCTCGGTCTCGACGAAGCCACGATCGATTTCTGGTCGACCCAGGCGAGACTCTATGCGCACGGCGTGGCGCGTCCGCCCGCCGGCGCGCGTGACGAAACCGCCCTCGACACCGCGCCGGCGCCCGCCGTGCGCGCCCAATCGCCGCAGGTCGACACGGGCCGGATCCTGGATGAGCTCTATCCCGGCGAAAGGCCGCCCGGTTCGCCGCTCGCGCCGGCAAGCGGCGCCGACGACCTGACCCGCATCGCGGGCGTCGACGCCGCCATCGCGATCCGCCTGCACGATTTGGGAATCTGGACCTTCGCTCAGATCGCCGGCTGGACGGCGGATCAGACGCGCTGGGTCGAGTTCTATCTCGCCCAGCCCAGCCGGGCCGGACGCGAGCATTGGCGTGAACAGGCGGCCCGGCTCGCCGGAGGCGCCCTCGCCGCGCCATGAGCCGGGCATGACGGGCGGCATGATCCGCGTCATGCGCCAAGGGCGTCGATTCACGGCCAGTTTTCGCGGCCGGCGAAAAAATTGTGTGTGTGACCCTTCCAGCCGCAAAAAATGGCTAGGAAGGCCGAAAGCCGATGCTATCCTTCAGCTGTTGATTCTGCGCTTGCTGCGGGGCAGGCCGGGGGGGCCCGGCGCTCGCGGAGAGTGAATTTAGTCGGGAGCCGCTTCATTGGGCGCCAGGGAACAGCCGGGAATTTCGCAAAGCCCCGAAGCTGCGATGTCGGGCGAGACGGCGCCCGAGATCATCGAGGTCCGGGGACGGATCAAATGGTTCGACATGGCCAAGGGCTTTGGCTTCGTCGTGCCGGACAACGGCCTCGCCGACGTGCTGCTTCATGTCACGGTGCTGCGGCGGGACGGCTTTCAGACAGCCCCCGAAGGCGCGCAGGTGGTCTGCCAGGCGCAGAACCGCACGCGCGGCCTGCAGGTTTTTCGGGTCATTTCCCTGGACGAATCGACCGCGGTGCATCCGGCGCAACTGCCGATGGCGCGCACCCATTGCATGGCGCAGTCGGTCGGCGGCTTCGAAATCGTCGTCGTCAAATGGTTCAACCGCATCAAGGGGTTCGGATTCCTTACCCGTGGCGAGGGCACCGAGGATATCTTCGTCCACATGGAGACCTTGCGCCGCTATGGCGTCGCCGATCTCAAGCCCGGCGATTCGCTGCTGGCGCGTTTCGGCCAGGGGCCGAAGGGCTTGATGGCGGCCGAGGTCCGCGTTCTGGAGACGAGGCTGCCCAGCGCCCATTGAGCGCGCGGCGCAGGGGATTCGTGAGGTTCGGTCATGGCGCGTTGTTTCGGGTCTGCCGCCCGCCTTATCTCCTTCGTGGGCGCCTTGGCGCTGGCCGCGCCCATTCTCGCCCCGCCGAATCCGTTCTTTACGCCGAGTGTTTTCGCGCGGGAGGCCTTCGCGCAGGGCGGGGTGGCGCAGGAGACCCCGGCCGAGCTCGAATCCCTGACGATCATCACCGATCCCAAGGGCGCCCACCGGCAAGAGCATCATCTCTCGGTCGAGGTCATGCGTACGGACGCCGAGCGTGAGCACGGACTGATGGATCGGCGCTATCTGCCTCCCGACCGCGGCATGCTGTTCCAATTCGACCGCGAACAGAACATCCTGATGTGGATGAAGAACACTTATATTCCGCTCGACATGATCTTCATCTCGCCCAAGGGCGAGGTCGTTCACATCCACGCCGACGCCGAGCCCTTGTCGGAGGAAATCATTTCGTCGGATGGGCCGGCGCTCGGCGTGCTCGAGGTCAATGCCGGCTACGCCCGGAAAATCGGGCTGAAGGAGGGCGATCTGGTGCGCCACCCGATGTTCGCGAAATAGGCGAACGCTTGTCGCCGGGCGTCGCCCGTGCTAGCCACGACAGGGCTCCTTCGGGGTATAGCGCAGCCTGGTAGCGCGGAAGTTTTGGGTACTTCAGGTCGCAGGTTCGAATCCTGCTGCCCCGACCAGCGGCCCGTCAGGGGCGCAAACTCCTGTTTTCCGGCCCAACGGAAGCAGGAGCCGGAAGCAAGAGGGATTGGAACGGTCATGACGGCGCGCATCTATCGACCCGCGAAAAACGCCACCCAGTCTGGGATGGGCAAGACCAGGCTCTGGCGGTTCGAATACACGCCGGAAAGCGCGCGCAGCATCGATCCGCTGATGGGCTGGACCTCTTCGGACGACATGAAGAGCCAGATCAAGCTGAATTTCGAGACCCGCGAGGAAGCGGTGGCCTATGCGACGCGCAACGGCATTCCCTATCGCGTCGAGGAGCCCAAGGAAGTGGCGCGCCGCGCCATGTCCTATGCCGACAATTTCCGCAGCAATCGCGCGGCGCCCTGGACCCATTGACCGCCGGCCCCCGGCGATCCCGGCCCCGTAGCTCAGCCGGATAGAGCAACTGCCTTCTAAGCAGTAGGTCGCAGGTTCGAATCCTGCCGGGGTCGCCAGTTCATGCGCGCCAGTATCCGCGCATCCGCTTTGGCCGATCGCGCGGCGATCCCGCAGCGGCCGTTTCGTGAGAACCGGGGAAGGAATTTGAGCGGTCGAGCCGTTTTTACCTGGGCGGAAGGCGCTAGCGCGGCGCGCCGCGCATGGCGTGATCTCGCCGCCCATTGGCGTCGGCCCCTGGCGCCGGCCGCGCCTCTCTGGCCGCTGTGGATCGCGCTTGCCGTCCTGACGGCGTCGGTCCTGATCCCGATCGGCCTGGCCCTCGACGAGAAAACCGCCCGCGCCGCTCTTCGCCTCGACCCCGATTTCATCCATGTTTTCGGCGCAATCAGTCAGATTGGCAAGTCGCACTGGCTGTTCGCGCTGTCGCTGCTGGCGGTCGCCGTCGGTCTGTTCCGGCGCGAAATTGTTTTGGGCCCGAGGCGGCGCGCGGCCTGGGGGCTCGTCGCCTCGCGCGGGCTCTATTTCTTCGCCGTCATGGCGTTTTCCGGGATCGCCGCCCAGGTCGTGAAACATGTCGTCGGCCGGGCCAGGCCCTATCTCATCGATCTCGACGGCCCGTTTCACTTTGATTTCTTCTCCCTGAAGGCGGTGGAGGCGAGCTTTCCCTCGGGCCACACCACGACGGTCTTCGCCGCCTTGGCCGCGCTCACCTTGCTGTGGCCGCGCCTGGGGCCGGCCTTTCTGATCGTGGCTCTGCCGGTCGCCGCGTCGCGGATCGTCCTCGGCGCGCATTACGTGAGCGACGTCGCCGGAGGCGCGTGCCTTGGCCTCGCCTCGGCGCTAGCCGTCGCGCGGATTTTCGCCCGGCGCCGCATCGCCTTCACCCTTGCGCCCGGCGCCATCGTTCCCAGGCCGCGCAGCTTGAAATCGATCGGGAAGAGTCAAAATTTGACAGATCGCCGGTAATATGCAATTATTCGAATATAAGCGAGCAGGAGAGGTTTGGACTTGCCTGAAGTTCTGGAAATGTGCGGCTGCCGCAATTTCACCCGGCTCGGGCCGCGCGACGCCGACCGTTATGCCGATCATCTGCTGCGTCTCAGCGAGAAGGACCGGCGCCTGCGCTTCTTCGGCGACGCCGAGGACTTTCTGATCGAGCTTCACGCGGGCGCGGCGGCTTCCGATCAGAGAATCGTCGTGATCTGCGAGGAGGACGGCGTGATTCGCGCCGCCGCCGAATTGCTGGCCGATCCGACGCGGCCCGAGGTCGGCGAGTTGGCCTTCACCGTCGAAGGGGACTGCCAGCGCAAAGGCATGGGCTCCGCGCTGATGAAGGAAGTGATTGACGCCGGCGTTCAGGCCGGATTCGAACGGCTGGAGCTGGAAATCCTGCCCGACAACGAATCGATGCTGGCGCTTGCGCGGCGCTTCTTCGAGCGGATCGAAGCGCGCGACGGCCGCCTGTTCGCCTCGATCGATCTGGCCGAGGTCACGCGCCGGTCCGCATCCGCCTAAAACCCTGCTCGAGGTCGGCCGTGAGATCCTCGATGTCTTCGAGTCCAACCGAGAAGCGCAGGGCCGGCCCTTCCGGCGCCCATGTGGTCGCGGTGCGATAGGACCGGCAATCGAAGGGGATGACCAGGCTCTCGTAACCGCCCCAGCTATAGCCCATGCCGAACAGCTCCAGCCCGTCGAGCAGGGCGGCAAGCGCCGCTCTGGGAACCGGCTTGAGGATGACCGAGAACAGGCCCGAGGCGCCAAGGAAGTCGCGTTTCCAGATCGCGTGTCCGGGGTCGTCCTCCAGGCCGGGATGGAGCACCCGCGACACTTCAGGGCGTCGTTTCAGCCATTCCGCCAGCGCGAATCCCTGACGCTCCGCCTCGCGCAGGCGCAGATCCATCGTTCGCAAGCCGCGCAGGGCCAGAAACACGTCGTCGGGCCCGGCGCACATGGCGAAGAGATTGAACGTCTGGCGCAGGGGCTTGAGCCATTGCTCATTGGCTGAAACCAGGCCAAGCAGCAGGTCGGAATGGCCGGACAGATATTTGGTGCCGGCCTCGATGGCGAGATCGACCCCGCGCTCATGCGGCGGGAAGAACAAGGGCGTCGCCCAGGTATTATCCATGATCACGCAGGCGCCGCGGGCATGCGCGGCTTCGGCTATGGCCGGAACGTCCTGCATTTCAAAACTCTGCGAGCCCGGCGCCTCGACCAGCACCGCTTTGGTGTTGGGCCGCATCAGCGCGGCGATTCCGCCGCCGATGAGAGGATCGTAATAGCTCGTCTCCACCCCCATCCGGGCCAGAAACACGTCGCAGAAGGTCCGGGTCGGCAGATAGGCGGAATCGGTGACGAGCACATGGTCGCCGGCCTTCACCGCCGTGAGCAAGGCGACGGTGATCGCGGCGAGGCCCGAGGAGGCGAGCACCGTTCCGGCGGCGCCGGCGATTTCCGACCAGGCCTTTTCCAGCGCCTCGGTGGTCGGCGTGCCGAGCGTGCCATAGATGAAGCGCTTGCCGTGCCGGGCTTCGAGATCGGCGAGCGTCGGCTGCAACACGGTCGAGCCGCGATAGATCGGCGTATTGACGAAGCCGAACTGTTCGAACGGATCGCGCCCCGCGTGAACGAGCCTTGTGCGCGCGCGCCGCCTCTGCCCCGATTGCGGTTTGGATTTGGACATGGGAAAAAACCTTTCGCCGCGACCTTGGCGGGAGGGAAGGGACCGCGTCAAGGGCGGCGCGAAGGGCGGCAACGGAGATGCGGGCCTCATGTTCATTTTCGACATCGTCGGACACGCCTTGGCCGATTTTCTCACCAAGGAGCGCGACATCGGCGCGGCGAGTCCGCCGACGCCGCCCGACGCCCTGATCGCCGCCCTGCGTCCCGGCGACGTGCTGCTGGTCGATGGCAAGGCCCGCATTTCCTCGGCGATCAAATATCTGAGCCAATCGACCTGGTCCCATGCCGCGCTCTATGTCGGCCCGTCCGGCGGCTGCGGCGCGCATTGCGTCATCGAGGCCGATCTGGTCGGCGGCGTGCGCCGGGTCGGCGTCGAGCGCTACGCCGGCTTTCACACTAGGATCTGCCGGCCCGTCGGGCTGAGCGAGGACGATCGCGAGGCTTTGATCGATTTCGCCGAGGCCCGGCTGGGCGACCGCTACGATCTGCGCAACGTTTTCGACCTCGCGCGCTATCTTATGCCCAATCCGCCCATTCCCTCACGCTGGCGCCGGCGCATGCTGGCGCTCGGCAGCGGCGATCCGACCCGCGCCATCTGCTCGACCCTGATCGCCCAAGCCTTCCAGTCGATACAATATCCGATCCTGCCCGATATCGAACGGGTCAGGACAAACCACGACGGCTGCGAGGAATGCGTCGAGGAAATCGCGCATATCCGCCATTATTCGCTGTTCACGCCGCGCGACTTCGACGTTTCGCCCTTTTTTCAGATCGTCAAGCCGACTCTCGAAAGTGGTTTCAATTTCAAGGCCGTCCAATGGGCGGACGTGCGCGAGACCATCGAGTGAAAACAGCCAAACCGCGCCTTGCGAAACAGGTCTCCAAACTTTGGCCACATCGCGCCATCGCCGGCGAGGGGACCGTTCCCCGCCCCTTGTGGGGAGGGAGCAGGCTTCGGGCCGCTACGGCCGGCGTGGCGGGCGAGACGCCTGCCCGCGCCGAGATCGCGGTGAAATTTCAATCGAACGTCGTAAAATGACGTGCAAGATTAAGAACAAATGGGCTTTTTTCTACAAGTTACGGCGATTTTCGCGACAAAGCTCGTCATTACTTGATCCTGTAGCCGTGATGTCGCGCGAGAATCCCATGTCGAAAACTTTCCGGGGACACGATCCTTGTCTGCGCTCTTCGCCGCGCCTAACGTCGGCAGCCGGGCGGCAGGGCTCTCGGAGATGTGACGGATGAGCGCGACCAATCCTCAAAACTGCCTTCGCACCGGACAGACGACATGTCACGATGAAGTCGGGCGGGAATTAACCTGCGCTGGAAGCGGCCAGGATGCGGAGTTTCAGGCAGGCGCCCCATGGCCCGCGCCGCGTTTTGAACCCCGCGAGGAGATCGTCCTCGATCGTCTTACCGGCCTCGTCTGGACGCGGAACGCCAATCTGCCGGGTTGGCCGATGTTCTGGGATGAGGCGCTGGACTTTGTGGCGGCGATGAACCGCGATCGCGCCCTCGGCTTTACGGACTGGCGCCTGCCCAATCGTCGCGAGCTTCGCAGCCTCGTCAGCCATCAGACGAAGAAGCCGGCCCTGCCGCTCGGACATCCCTTCGTCAATGTCGTCGAAAGCTGGTACTGGACCTCGACCAGCGCCGCGATCCGCCCTGCTCACGCTTGGTATGTCCATATGGCCGGGGCGCGGATGTTTTATGGCGCGAAGGACCAGTCCTATCTGGTCTGGCCGGTGCGCGGCGCGGGCGACGGCCTGCTGCCCGCGACGGGGCAAATTTCTTGTTTCGACAGTCTGGGTCGCAAAATCGCCTGCGCGGGTTCTGGTCAGGACGCAGAGACGACAACCGGCCGCGCCTGGCCCCAAAGCCGCTTTTCCGTCGCGGGCGAAGTCGTCATCGATCATTTGACTGGTCTCGGCTGGCGGCGTGACGCGAGTCTGACCGCCGCCGCGGTGAGTTGGCGCGAAGCCCTCGCGGCCGTGGCGCAGCTGAATGGCGCCGGAAGCGCAGGCTTCTGGCGACTGCCGAATATCAACGAGCTTGAATCCCTCGTGGATTGTGAAAGATACGGCCCGGCTTTGCCCGATGGCCATCTTTTCGAGAATGTGAGAGCATTTTACTGGTCGTCCACCACCAGCGTTTTCGAGCCCGACTGGGCCTGGGCCCTCTATCTTGAAAAAGGCGCGATCGGCGTCGGCGGGAAAGGCGGACGTCACTTCTTCGTCTGGCCGGTTTCAACGCCGCGATGTGCTTGAATGTGCTTCAAGCTTTGCAAATTTCGGCTCGGCGCCTAGGTTGGGCAGGAATGGAATCGCCGGATATGCGCAAATCGAGCCATCCGCGCCGGATTTTTTCGGCGATCGGTTTTTTCGCCGTCCTTCTCGGCGCTTTCGCCGGGCTGGCGGCGCGCGCCGATACTTTGGATGCGACGCGGGCGCGCGGTTTTGTGACCTGCGGGGTCAATATCGGGCTGGCGGGCTTTGGTCTGCCGGACGATCGCGGCGTCTGGCGCGGCTTCGACATCGACACGTGCCGCGCCGTGGCGGCGGCGATTTTCGACGATCCCGGCAAGGTGAGATATATCCCCTTGTCGTCGAAAGACCGCTTCACCGCCCTGCAGTCGGGGGAAGTGGACCTCCTCTCGCACAACACCACCTGGACCGAGTCGCGCGAAGTCGGGCAGGGGCTTCTGTTCACCGCGATCAATTTTTACGACGGCCAGGGTTTTCTGGTCCGCAAAAGTCTGGGGATTTCGTCCGCCCTCAAACTCGATGGCGCCTCGGTCTGCGTCCAGCAGGGCACGACCAATGAACTCAATCTCGCCGATTTCTTCCGCTCGCATGGGATGAAAATGGAGCCGGTGGTTTTCGCGACCGCCGACGAAGCGATCAGAGCCTATGATTCGGGGCGCTGCGACGCCTTTTCCACCGACGCCTCCGGGCTTTACGCCGAGCGCCTGAAGCTCGCCCATCCGGACGAGAATGTCGTGCTCAAGGAGACGATTTCGAAAGAGCCCTTTTCCCCGGCGGTGCGACAGGGCGACGACCGTTGGTTCAATCTGGTGAAATGGACGCAATTCGCACTTGTGGACGCCGAGGAGCTGGGCGTGACCTCGCGGAATGTCGATGAAATGGAGCGGTCGCCCAACCCGGAAATCCGCCGCCTGTTGGGCGTCGAGGGCGATTATGGCGCGGGGCTTGGCCTGACGCCCGACTGGGCGGCGAGGATCATAAAAGCGGTCGGCAACTACGGCGAAATTTTCGAGCGCAATCTCGGAAAAGACTCGAGCCTGAAAATCCCGCGCGGCCTCAACGCCTCGTGGCGCGACGGCGGGCTGCTCTACGCCCCGCCGGTGCGGTGAGCGCGGCCGTGCGGCGCCTCGCGATCCAGGCCGGGCTGGCGCTCGCGCTCGGCCTCCTGCTTGGCGTGGCTTATCTCAATGCGCGGAAGAATCTCCATGCGCTCGGCATTCCGACCTCTTTCGCCTTCCTGCGCGATGTCGCCGGCTTCAGCATCAACCAGAGCCTGATTTCCTTTTCACCGCTGTCGACCTATGGCCGGGCGCTGCTGGTCGGCCTGCTCAACACCCTGCTGGTTTCGGTTCTGGCGGGGATTTTCGCGACACTGATCGGCTTTGTGGCGGGTTTCGCGCATCTGTCGCGCAATTTCGCGCTGTCGCGGCTGGTGGCGGCCTATGTCGGCGTCGTGCGCAATCTGCCGCTGCTGCTTCAACTCCTGTTCTGTTATGTCGCCGTGCTGGCGCCCCTGCCGGGGCCGGCGGACTCCCATCATTTCGCCGGCTTTGTCCTGAACGATCGCGGGCTTTACGCGCCCGCGCTTTCCTTCGTTCATGGCTGGCCGGCGATCGACTGGTCTTCGTTCGATCCGGCGCTCAACCGTTTCAATGTCGTCGGCGGCTGGCGCTTGTCGCCCGAGGCCTGCGCGCTCGTCCTCGCCCTGTCGGTCTATACCGGGGCCTATATCGCCGAGATCGTGCGCGCCGGCGTGGAAAGCGTGGCGCGCGGCCAGAGCGAGGCCGCGGCGGCACTGGGTTTGAGCCCGGCGCAGGCGCGGCGCCTGGTAATCCGGCCGCAGGCGATGCGGGTGATCCTGCCGCCGCTGATCAGCCAATATCTGGCGATGACCAAGAATTCTTCGCTCGCCGCCTTTGTCGGCTTCGCCGATCTGATGCAGGTCTCCGGCACGATCCTCAACCAGACCGGCGCCGCCTTGCAGGTCATGGCCCTGGTCATGGCGCTCTATCTCGCCCTTTCTCTGGTCACGCTCGCCCTCACGCGGCTCTATGAGCGCCGGCTGCGCTGGGGAGGGCGGACATGACGGATTTTTGCCGCGCCGCACCCGTACCGCAACGCCCGCCGCCGAATTTTTCACGCCCCTTCCATGCGGTTCTGCGCGAAAGATTTTTCGCCGACTGGAGTTCCGCCGCGATTACTTTCGCGGTCTTCGTCTTTCTCGCCGTCGCGCTGCCGCCGCTGTGGCGCTTCCTGATCGCGGATGCGGTGTGGCGGGCGCCCGACGGCGTCGCCTGCCGGGCGCCGGGGGCAGGGGCCTGCTGGGCCTTCATCGCCGCCAAGACGCCGTTTTTCCTCTACGGCTCCTATCCGCCCGGCCAGCGCTGGCGCGTCGACATCGCCTTCGGCCTCGCCGCCGCCCTAATTTTCTGGGCGCTGTGGCCGAGCGCGCGGGGCAGAAGTCTCGCCGCGATCGGCTTTTTCGTCGTGCTGCCTCCGGTTGGCGTCGCGCTGCTCAGTGGCGCGCCGGCGCTGGGTCTCCCGAGGGTGGAAACGACTCTTTGGGGCGGTGCGATGGTCACTCTGTTGGTGGCGCTGACCGGCATTGTCGTCGCGCTTCCGGGCGGCGCGCTGCTGGCGCTGGGGCGGCGCTCGGACCTGCCGGCGCTGCGGCTTTTTTGCGCGATGCTGATCGAATTTGCGCGCGGCGCGCCGCTGATCGCGGTTCTCTTCATGGCGAACGCCATGTTGCCCCTGTTCCTGCCGCCCAACTGGGCGCCGGAGCGGCTGCTGCGGCCCTTGTTCGGCGTCGCGCTTTTTGCCTCGGCCTATATGGCGGAAGTGGTGCGCGCCGGGCTCAACGCCGTGCCGTCGGGGCAGAGCGAGGCGGCGCAGGCCTTGGGCTTGAGCCGGATCGCGACCCTGCGCCTCGTCGTCCTGCCGCAGGCTTTTGCCGCGGTGATTCCGGCCATCGTCAATAATTTCGTCGCTTTGTTCAAGGACACGACCTTGGTGGCGATCGTCGGAATTTTTGATTTCCTGCACACGGTGGACGCGGCGCGGCTCGACCCGCGCTGGGCCGGCCCGAAAATCGCCGCCACGGCCTATGTCTTCGCCGGCCTGTTCTATCTCGCCTTCTGCCTTTCCATGTCGGCCTATGCGCGCGGCGTGGAGCGGCGTCTTTCAGCGAGCCGTCCCCCTCGCCGATGAAGCGAAAAGCCGCCACGCTCTTGCTCCCGCAGGGCGCCGCGTCTATAAGCGCGGCGCTTTCTCTTTCATAAAACGGAATCCCGCTCCATGGCGATCGAACGCACTTTTTCCATTATCAAGCCCGACGCGACCCGCCGCAATCTGACCGGCGCGATCAACGCCAAGATCGAGGGCGCCGGCCTGCGCATCGTCGCGCAGAAGCGCGTCCACATGACCCGCGGCCAGGCCGAGACCTTTTACGCCGTCCACAAGGAGCGCCCGTTCTTCGGCGAACTGGTCGAGCAGATGTCGGCGGCGCCGGTCGTTGTGCAGGTGCTTGAAGGCGAGGACGCCATCAGGCGCTACCGCGAGGTGATGGGCCCGACCAATCCGGAAAAGGCCGATCCGGGCACGATCCGCAAGGAATTCGCGCTGAACATGGGCGAGAATTCCGTTCACGGCTCCGACGCGCCGGAAACCGCTGCGAAGGAAATCGCGCAATGGTTTTCGGGCAACGAAATCGTCGGCTGAACCGACCGCCAAGATTTCAATTCTATGACGCCGGGCCGCAAGCCCGGCGTTTTGTTTGCGCGGCGATCACGTTTCTGTGATCTCCGGAATGAAGGAGACGATCTTTGTTGCAACGAACAATTCGCATTATCGAATATCATGTAAATGAATTCGCCGTATTTTCAGGCTAAAATTTGTTTATTGTGTCATTGTGAAAGAAAATAAGTTATCGTATATGATCGTATAGTAATCAAAATTCTAACGTATATCGAGATAATCGTATAATATTACAAAAACTGTTTCGTCATTTTTATGCCTAATTTTAGAGTGAAGCCTACGCCATCGTCAACAATACGGAGGTGTATGCATTGAGTAAGTTGGCTATTGTAGGTGCGTGTATCGGTATGTCATTCCTCTCCTTGCCGGCGCAGGCGCAGAGCTGGTCGGGCAAGGCGTCCTACTATTCGGGCAGGGGGCACACCGCGAGCGGCGGTCGTGTCGGCTCCCTGACGGCGGCGCATCGGTCGCTGCCCTTCGGCACGAAAGTGCGCGTCACCAACCTTTCGAACGGCCGCTCGGCCGTCGTGACGATCAATGATCGCGGCCCCTTCGTGCGCGGCCGGATCATCGACGTTTCCAAGGGCGCGGCCGGTGTGCTGGGCATGCGTCACGCCGGCGTCGCCCGCGTCCGCGTTTCGACGCTCTGACCTTTTCCGGAACGGACAAGTCAAGGAATGAGAGGGCCGCCCGACGAGGGCGGCCCTTTTCTCATTCTTAGGCAGGGAAAAAGCGCGCTTCGATCCGCTTGGCATAGGCGACGAGATTGGGGGCGTCTTCCATCGCGTCGCGCGCCGCGCTGCTGAACAGCGGCGACAGCCCGCTGACCGCGAAAGCGCCCAGGGCGGCGTCGGCGCCGCGCGGATCGTCGCCAAACAGGAATGGCTTGTCGCCGAGCAGGGCGGCGCAGGCCGCGACGCCGTGCCGCGCCAGTTCGCGCCGCTCCAGCGCGCCATGCCGATAGAGGCCCTGGGCGTAGGCCGCCTTGCGGATTTTGCCGCGCACCATTTTGCGGATCAAAGGCCGCAGCGGCGCCGGCGCGGAATCGAAGAAATGCGCCGGACCGTTCGCAAAATTTTCATTATCCAGCCAGCGGTCGATCATCACCAGCCAATAAAGATGGTCCTCGCACAATTTCTCCAGCGCCCAACCGCTCGCCTTCTGTTCGCGCGTCAGGCCGAAATCAAAGTCGAATCCGTATTTGTTCTCGATGTGAAAGCGGATGAAGGTGGTATCCGCGATCCTTTCGCCGTCGTCGTCGATGAAGGGCAATTTACCCTTGGGCGCCTTGAAGGGAGAGTCCCGCATCGTCCGGTAATCGAGTCCGGCGATCCGCAGCAGAGCCATCGCCTTCATGACGAAGGGGCTGCCGTCGGGCAGGCCCATGGAAGGCCCGAAGACATGTAGCGTGATCATTTCCATCCCCCCAGCGGGGCGAGGATGATCGTTACCCGCGCCGAGTTCAAGCGCGCGGCCAGACCAGGGCGTCGGGCGCTGGGCGCTCGCCTTCGATCTTGACCCGCGCGCCTTCGACGCGCGCCGCCCCGCGAGCGACGAGGTTCAGCGCCAGCGGATAGATACGGTGCTCCTGCGCCAGCACCCGCGCGCCAAGCGCCTCCGGCGTGTCGTCCTCGAGAACCGCGACGGCGGCCTGAACGACGATCGGCCCCGCGTCCATTTCCGGGACCACGAAATGCACGGTCGCGCCGTGAATCTTCACGCCTTCCTCAAGCGCCCGCGCGTGGGTATGGAGACCACGGAAGGACGGCAGGAGGGCCGGATGGATGTTGAGCATGCGGCCGCGCCATTGCTCGACGAACCAGGGTGTCAGCAGGCGCATGAAACCGGCGAGGCAGACGAGCTCGACACCGCGCCCGACCAGCGTCTCATGCATCGCGCGCTCAAAACTCTCGCGGTCGCTAAAGGCCTTGTGATCGACGACCGTCGTCGCGACTCCCTGCTTCCGGGCGAATTCGAGCCCTGCGGCGTTGGCGATATTGGACAGGACAAGGGTGATCTCGGCGGGAAAATCCGGCGCCCGCGCCGCCTCGACCAGCGAGCGCATGTTGGAGCCGCGCCCGGAGATCAGCACGCCGACGCGCTTGCGGGAAAAAGTCACAGCGCGAGCTTCCCGTCGAATGTGACCCGCTCGCCCGAAGCCGTTACGACATGGCCTAGGCGGACCGGATCTTCGCCGGACTCGCGCAAGGCGTCCTCGACCTCCGCCGCGCGCGAAAAATCGGCGACGGCGACCATGCCGATCCCGCAATTGAAGGTCCGCAGCATTTCGCGTTCCGCGACCCCGCCCGTCGCCGCCAGCCATTTGAACACCGGAAGGACCGGAATGGCGTCGAGATGGACATGGGCGCCCAGGCCCTCTGGCAGGACGCGCGGAATATTTTCCGGATAGCCGCCGCCGGTGATATGGGCGAACGCCTTGACCGCCTGGGTCTTGCGCAGCGTCGCCAGTAGCGGCTTCACATAGATGCGGGTCGGCTCCAGCAGCGCCTCGGCGAGGGGTTTGGCGGGCGCGAAGGGCGCGGGGTCGGACCATTTCAGGCCGGCGCGCTCGACGATCTTGCGGACCAGCGAAAAGCCGTTGGAATGGACTCCGGTGGCGCGCAGTCCGAACAAAACGTCGCCGGAGGAAATGTTTCCCCGCGGAAGAAGATCGCCGCGCTCGGCGGCGCCGACGGCGAAACCGGCGAGATCGTAATCGCCGCTGGAATAGACGCCGGGCATTTCCGCGGTCTCGCCGCCGATCAGCGCGGCGCCGGCCTCGAGGCAACCCGCGGCAATGCCCTTGACGATTTCCGCGCCGATTTCCGGCTCCAGCTTCCCTGTGGCGAAATAGTCGAGAAAAAACAGTGGCTCGGCGCCCTGAACCACGAGATCGTTGACGCACATGGCGACGAGATCGATCCCGACTGTGCCGTGAAGGCCGCTCTCGACCGCGATCTTGACCTTGGTGCCGACGCCGTCATTGGCCGCGACCAGGATCGGATCGGCGAAGCCAGCGGCCTTGAGGTCGAACAATCCGCCGAAGCCGCCGATCTCGGCGTCGGCGCCGCGCCGCCGCGTGGCCCGCACCAGAGGCTTGATCAGATCAACCATGCGGGCGCCGGCGTCAATGTCCACGCCGGCTTGCGAATAGGTCAGGCCCTCGGTCTTGTCGCCGGGCTGAGTCATGCGAAATCCTTCCTCGATCCGGTTGCTCTAGCCGCCTACGCTCGCGCTGGCAAGGCTCGCTGTCGGGGATCTGACCTTGGTCTGAATTTGGTGTTTCGACCCGTCGCCGCCGGTCGGCGCGACTCCGGCGCCGGTCGAAGCCGCCGTTCCGCCAACGATTTGTCCAAGCTCATCATGGCCTCATTCGGGCAGTTGAGGTAACTGCCTGCCATGAGGCTCGGAAGCAGTGCGCGGGAGGCCAAAGGCGCATCGGGAAAATTAAGGTCATTTCGCGCAATCGACGGCTCGGACCATCGCCTCCACGGCATCGTCGATTTTCAGGCCGCCATCACGCAAAAGCGTGCGCCACGCATAGAAGCTCAGCGCCAGCTGCAACATCGAATGCTGTCTGGCGCTCAGCGCATCGCCGAGAACTTCCCGATAGGACCCGAAGTATGGTCCGAGCCTCAACTCGGAAACCTCCTTGGTGAGCGCGTGATATTCGGCGTCGCGCAGGACGCGGGCAGCCAGTTCGGCATTGCGCTCAAACCATGCATAGATTGCCCGCAACCCCGTGCGCAGGCGCTCTTGTCCGTCCTCAATCGCGCGCCATGGCCCGGCGTCAGGCAACGGATCGCGCTCCACGGCTAGTCTGGAGCACGCGAGGAGGAGACTGCGCTCATCGGGAAAATGGGCGTAGAGCGTGTGGCGCTGAACGCCCGCGCGCTCCGCCACCATGCTGAAGGTTGTGCGCGCCGGCCCGACGTTGCTGTGCAGGTCGATTGCGGCCTCGACGATGCGTCGCCGCGTCGCCGCATGCCGCTCGGCGCGTCGCTTGAGCGTATATTTCCGTGCCATCTAATTTAACTGCACATATATGTGCATCTATTGTTGACAAAGGCGTCGATTTTAACTACACACATATGTACTCCTAAATGCGGCGAAGTCCACCCCTCGATGGCGGCCGGCGGCAATGGAACATTCAGGCCGCACCCTGTGGAGAGCGTCATGGAAACCAGGATCAGCGAAATCGCGAGCGGCATTTACCGCCTCTCGACCTATGTGCCGGAAATCGCGCCGCCTGCGGGCTTCACTTTCAACCAGTTCCTCGTGCTTGCCGACGAGCCGCTGATTTTCCACACTGGCCTGCGGAAAATGTTCCCGCTTACCCGCGACGCGATGAGCCGAATTATTCCGCCCGAACGGCTGCGCTGGATCGCATTCGGCCATTTCGAGGCCGACGAATGCGGCGCGATGAACGAATGGCTCGAGGTCGCGCCGCAAGCGACGGCGGCGCACGGACAGATCGGCGTCAACGTGTCGCTCAACGACTTCGCGGACCGCGCCGCTCGGGTGCTGCAGGACGGCGAAGTGATCGACCTCGGCGGCGGCAAGCGCGTCCGGTTCATCGAGACGCCGCATACGCCGCACGGCTGGGACGCGGGCGTCATGTACGAGGAGTCGACGGGCACGCTGCTGTGCGGCGATCTTTTCACTCAGCTCGGCGACGATCGCGCGCTGACTGAAGGCGACATCGTCGGGCCGGCGACCGCCGCGGAGGACATATTCAAATATTCCGCCCTTAACCCTCGCATGGGGGCGACCCTCCGTGGCCTCGCCACGCTGGCGCCGCACACGCTGGCGCTCATGCACGGGCCTTCCTATATCGGCGACGGCGCCGCGGCGCTGCGCGCACTGGCGGACGACTATGACCGCCGTATTTCCGCCGAGTTGCAGGACAGCATGCTGGGCGCGGCCAAGTGACCCAGTAAGCCCTGCCGAAAAGGGGTCATTCTGCGAGCGCGCTGGGAGATTTTCCCCTCTTATTTACGCGAAATCAAAGAGATGGCGCGCCGATGGGCGTCGAACCCGCGCGCGCCCGCAGGCAATGCCGGTCCATGCTCATCTCGAAGGTCGCGCCGGTGCGCCCCGGCGCCTCGATGGGTTGGCTGCCGCCGCCACGACGCCGACGGAAATACTGGAGCTGGGTTGGCTTTCGGACTTTGGGGCTCATCGCCCCGGCGACGGCCGCGGCGTTGGCGATCTCAGCTCCGCCGCGGCGAAAGGGCGCGACCGCGCGAGCAACAGCTTGGCGCACGATTGCCCTAGGCCCTAAACTCATAAACGGGATTCCCGAACGGGCGAAAGAATGATTCAAGGCCTCCGATGATTTGGGGGCTTTGATGACGCGACGCCGTTTTGAACTGACCGATGCCGAGTGGGCCATCATTG
>JAKAJL010000090.1 GCA_021813805.1 Pseudomonadota bacterium
ATCCCGACCTGCAGACGCTGGTGGTTTCGGCCAAAACCGGCGAGGGCCTCGCCGCCTTCTACGCCTGGATCGAGGCGCGCGCCGCTCTGGCCAAAACCAAGGCGCTGGCAAGAAAGGCAGGGTGATGAAAGCCGCCGCGCCCGAGGTGAAGGAGGATGTGACGCGGCTGCGCCTGCGCCTGAGCGGCGCTGTGCAGGGCGTCGGCTTCCGGCCTTTCGCCTTCGGTCTCGCGGCGCGCTTCGCGCTCGGCGGTTTCGTGCGCAACGACGCACAGGGCGTGATCGTGGAAGTGGAAGGCGATCGGGCGCAAGACTTCGTCGCGGCGCTGCAAAGCGAACTTCCGCCCCTGGCGAGGCTCGATGGCGTCGAGATCAGTGAAATCGCGTCGCGCGGAGAGCGCGCCTTCGTAATCGAGAAATCCCGGCAGGGGGTCGCGCGCACCCGCATTCCCGCCGACGCCGCGACCTGCGAACAATGCCTCGACGATCTGTTCGATCCGCAAAACCGTTTTTTTCTCTACCCTTTCGTCAATTGCACCCATTGCGGCCCGCGCTATACCCTCACGCGGCGTCTGCCCTATGACCGCGCCCAGACGTCGATGGCGCGTTTCGCGATGTGCGCTGATTGCGCGCGCGACTATGCCGACCCATTGAACCGCCGCTTCCATGCCGAGCCGATCGCTTGTCCGGCCTGCGGCCCGCGCCTGTCGCATCGACCGGACGACATCGTCGCCGCCCTGCGCGACGGAAAGATCGTCGCGCTGAAGGGGATCGGCGGCTTCCATCTGCTGTGCGACGCGAGGAACGCTGAGACGGTCGCGCGCCTGCGCGTCCGCAAAAGCCGCGAGGCAAAACCTTTCGCTGTGATGGTCGCGAACGAGGCGTCGGTTTCGCTCTTTGCACAGCCTAGCCCCGAAGAACGGGCGCTTCTGCGCGGGCCCGCCCATTCGATCGTGCTGATGGAAAGCCGCCAGAGCCTGCCTGACGCGGTTGCGCCGGACATGGCGCGGCTCGGCGTGATGCTGGCCTATGCGCCGGTCCATCATCTGCTGTTCCATGCGGCGGGCGGCGCACGGGACGCGGCAAATGAGTTCGTTCTGGTCGCCACCTCGGCCAATCCCGGCGGCGCCCCGCTGATCACGAGCAACGAGGAAGCGCGGCAAAAACTCGCGACGATCGCCGATCTGATCGTGACCCACGACCGCGACATTGTCGTGCGCGCCGACGACAGCGTGACACAGATCGTGGACGGCGCCCCGGCTTTTTTGCGGCGCGCGCGCGGCTTCGTTCCCGAGCCGATCGACCTCGGCGCGGACGGCCCTTGCGTTCTCGCCTGCGGCGGCCATCTCAAGGCGACCCTGACTCTTACACGCGGCCGGGAGGCGTTTGTCTGCCAGCATGTCGGCGATCTCTCCGACGCGGAGACCTTCCGCTTTTACCGCGAGAGCGCCGAGCATTTGCTGCGCCTGCTCGACGTGACGCCGCAAGCTTACGCCTGCGACCTTCATCCCGATTATCTCTCGACCCGGTTCGCCGAGGAAAGCGGCGCCCCGGTTCTGCGCTTCCAACACCATGCCGCCCATGTCGCGGCGGTGGGGGCGGAACATGGCGTGTCCGGACCTCTGTTCGGCGCTGCGCTCGACGGCCATGGCCTGGGCCAGGATGAATTCGGCGCGCCCGGCGGCAATTGGGGCGGCGAGGTTCTGAGACTAGACGGGCGCGGCGGTTTTTCGCGCAAGGCTTGCCTCTCGCCGCTGGCTTTGCCGGGCGGCGACCGCGCCGCGCGCGAGCCCTTGCGCATGGGGGTCGCGGCTTTCGCGGCGCTGGGCCGTCTCGACGAGGCGCCGGGCTTTTTCGCGTCTCATCCCGAAGCGGCGGGCCTGGCCAAAATCCTTGCCGCGCGGCCGGCGCCGGCGACGACCAGCCTCGGTCGTCTGTTCGACGCCGCCTCCGCCTTGCTCGGCTTCGCCCGAAGTCAGGATTTCGAGGGCCAGGCGGCGATGCGCCTCGAAGCTCTGGTGCGGATGCCGCGGCCGCTCGAAAACGGTTTTTGGCTGCGCGGCGGCGTGGTGGATTTTTCGCCGCTGCTCGCGCATTTCATCGACCAAAAACCCGATCCGCGCGAGGGCGCCGAACTCCTGCATGGAACCTTGATCGCGGGTCTGGGCGCTTGGCTTTCGGCGCTGCCGCGGCCCGGCGAGACGATCGCGCTCGGCGGCGGCTGCATGATGAACAAGGTTCTCGCTGAAGGGCTTGCCGGGCTTTTGCGCGCAAAGGGTTTTGTCCCGCTGCTGGCGCGGAAGATTCCGCCCAATGATGGCGGCCTGTCGCTCGGCCAAGCGGTATTGGCAAGAGCGGTTCTGGCGCGGGCGATGTTGAAACGGGAGTGAGATGCAATGTGCCTAGCGATCCCGGTACGGGTGACGGAATTGCTTGAGGGCGAGATGGCTCGTGTGACGCTTGACGGTGTGAGGAAGGAGATTTCGCTGGCTTTGGTGGATGACGTGAAG
>JAKAJL010000030.1 GCA_021813805.1 Pseudomonadota bacterium
GATCCCGGAACATCGCCGACAGAGACGCCCAGGTCGGCGGCGTTCTTGGCGGCGGCGGGCGATGGCGGCGGCGCGGCGCCGGCCGGAGCGGCGGGCGTGGAGGCTGGGGGCGGGGCCGCAGCGGCGGCGGTCACGGCGACAGCGGTCACGGCTCCTTCGGCGATATGGCCGAGCAGCGCGCCGGGCGTGACGGTCTCGCCGTCCTTGGCGACGATTTCGGCGAGCGCCCCGGCGGCGGGCGCGTTGACTTCCAGCGTCACCTTGTCGGTTTCAAGCTCCAGCAAAGGCTCGTCGGCCTTCACGGCGTCGCCGGGTTTCTTGAACCAGCGGCCGACGGTGGCTTCGGTAACGGATTCGCCGAGAGTGGGAACGCGGATTTCTGTCGACATCGGGATCACATCCGCCTTAAGCGGCTCATCGAGTGGAAGAAAAGGCTCCGGCAGGCGCCGCCGAAGCCCGGGACGGAGAGACGTTCAGCTTGCGAAGGCGTCGTCGAGGAAGGATTTGAGCTGGGCGAGGTGAAGCGCCATGGTGCCGGCGGCTGTCGCCGCCGAGGCGGGTCGGCCGACGTAGCGCGCCCTCTTGGCTTTGCAGCCGGCCTGGTTCAGCACCCATTCGAGATAGGGTTCGACGAAGAACCAGGCGCCCATGTTCTTGGGCTCTTCCTGGCACCACACCACATCCGCTTTTTTCCAGCGCTGGAAGCGGGCGACCAGGGCTTTCAGCGGCATCGGATAAAGCTGCTCGACCCGCAGCAGATAGACATCGTCTATGCCTCGCTTCTCGCGCTCCTCGTAAAGATCGTAATAGACTTTGCCGGAGCACAGGATCACGCGGCGAATCTTGTCGTCCTTGACGAGCTTGATCGCCTCGTTGGGCTCGGTTTCGGCGTGGTCCGAGAGCAAACGGCGGAAATGGCCTTCACCGTAAAATTCGTCGAGATTTGAGACCGCGCGCTTGTGACGCAGCAGAGATTTCGGCGTCATCAGCACCAGAGGCTTGCGAATTTCGCGTTTCAGCTGGCGGCGCAGGATGTGGAAGTAATTCGACGGGCTGGTGCAGTTCGCCACCTGCATATTATCTTCGGCGCAGAGCTGGAGATAGCGCTCCAGACGCGCCGAGGAATGTTCGGGGCCCTGGCCTTCATAGCCATGCGGCAGCAGGCAGACGAGGCCGGACATGCGCAGCCACTTGCGCTCGCCCGAGGAGATGAACTGGTCGAACAGGACCTGGGCGCCATTGGCGAAATCGCCGAACTGCGCCTCCCACAGCACCAAAGCGTCGGGCTCGGCCAGCGAATAGCCATATTCGAAACCGAGCACGGCTTCTTCCGAGAGCATCGAATTGATGACCTCGTAATGCGCCTGCCCCTCGGAAATATGGTTCAGGGGGATGAAGCGTGATTCATTCTCCTGGTCGATCAGCACCGAGTGGCGTTGGGAGAAAGTGCCACGCTCGCAATCCTGGCCGGAAAGCCGTACGCGGTAGCCTTCGTCGAGAAGCGAGGCGAAGGCCAGCGCCTCGGCGGTCGCCCAGTCGATTCCCTGGCCGGTTTCGATCGCCTTGCGGCGATTGTCGAGAAAGCGCTGGATCGTCTTGTGGAGATGGAAACTGTCCGGGACCTTGCACAGCTGATCGCCGTAGTCACGGAGTTTTCTTTCCTCCACGGCGGTCTTGCCGCGCCGTGGACTGTCCTGATCCGCAGAAGGGACGGATTTCAGGCCGGACCAGCGGCCGTCGAGCCAATCGGCCTTGTTCGGCTTGTACGCCTGGCCCGCCTCATATTCCGCGTCGAGGCGGGTGCGCCAGTCGGCCTTCATCTTCTCGACCTCGCCCTGGGTGACCAGGCCCTGGGCGATCAGCTTTTCCGCATAGAGTTCGAGCGTCGAGCGGTGCGACCGAATCTTCTTGTACATCTTCGGCTGGGTGAAGGACGGCTCGTCGCCCTCGTTATGGCCGAAGCGGCGGTAGCACCACATGTCGATGACGACAGGCTTCTGGAATTTCTGCCGAAATTCAGTCGCCACCTTGGCGCAGAACACCACCGCTTCCGGGTCGTCGCCATTGCAATGCAGGATCGGCGCCTCGACCGTTTTGGCCACGTCGGAAGGATAGGGCGAGGACCGCGAATAGCGCGGATAAGTGGTGAAGCCGATCTGGTTGTTGATGATGAAATGGATCGAGCCGCCGGTTTTGTGGCCCTTGAGGCCGGACAGGCCGAAACATTCCGCAACCACGCCCTGGCCGGCGAAAGCGGCGTCGCCGTGGATGAGGAGCGGCATGACCGGGCGGCTATCCTCGAGGGCGCGGTCGAGGTTCTGATCGAGCTTGGCGCGCACCTTGCCCAGAACGACCGGATCGACGATTTCGAGATGCGACGGATTGGCGGTCAGCGACAGATGCACCGTGTTGTTGTCGAATTCGCGGTCGGACGAGGCGCCGAGGTGGTATTTCACGTCGCCGGAGCCTTCAACCTCCTCCGGAACGAAGGAGCCGCCCTTGAATTCGTTGAACAGTGCGCGATGCGGCTTGCCCATCACCTGGCACAGGACGTTCAGGCGGCCGCGATGGGCCATGCCGAGCACGATCTCCTTGGCGCCGAGCGCGCCGCCGCGTTTGATGATCTGCTCGAGCGCCGGGATCATGGATTCGCCGCCGTCCAGGCCGAATCGCTTGGTTCCGGTGTAGCGGACGTCGAGGAATTTCTCGAAGCCTTCGGCCTCGACCAGCTTCTGCAGGATCGCGCGCTTGCCCTCCCTGGTGAAGGAGACTTCCTTGTCGGGTCCTTCGATGCGCTCCTGGATCCAGGCTTTTTCCGCCGGATCGGAAATATGCATGAATTCCCAGCCGATGGTCGAGCAATAGGTGCGGCGCAGGATCGCCAGCATTTCCCGAATCGTGGCGTATTCCAGGCCGAGAACGTGGTCGATGAAGATCTTGCGGTCGTAGTCCGCCTCGGTGAAGCCATAGCTCGCCGGATGCAGCTCCTCGTGATCCTTCTGCGAGCCGAGCCCGAGCGGATCGAGATTGGCGTGGAGATGGCCGCGCATGCGATAGGCGCGGATCATCATGATCGCGCGCACCGAATCATGGGTGGCGCGGCGGACGTCGGCCGGGGAAATCTCGCCTTTTCCCTCCTGCGTCGCCTTGTTCTTGATCTTTTCGGCGATGGTCTTTTCGTTGACCGGCCATTGACCGTCGAGGGCGGCGACCAGATCGCCCTGGGGCGGAGCCGGCCAGTTGGGCTTCTTCCATGACGCGCCCCGGGCGTTGGCCGCGACCGCCTGGTCGTCGTCGTTGAGGGCGCCGAAGAACTCGCGCCATTCGGGATCGACCCCGGAGGGATTCGATTTGTAGGAGGCGTAAAGCTGCTCGATATAGGCGGCGTTGCCGCCGAACAGGAAGGACGAATCCGCAAAAGCGGCGTTTTCCGGCGAGCGTCCCGTTCCGCCGCCGCCATTAGCTCCATTGCTATCTCGACGCGCCATCTCGATATTCCTCTCGCGTCCCGCGACGCCCTGTCCTTCGGCGCTCGCGCGCCTGTTGCTCGCCCGCCCGTTGTTGACGCCCCAAAGGCGTCCATTCCGCGCATTGAAACGCGTGCGGCGCGGGCGTCTCCGCCCGCGTCGGATATCAGGCTCAGCGGCCTTTCAGCACGTCGACCAGAGTCGACCCGAGCCGCGCCGGCGAGGGCGAAACGCTTATGCCCGCCGCCTCCATCGCCGCGATCTTGTCCTCGGCCCCGCCCTTGCCGCCGGAGATGATGGCGCCGGCATGGCCCATGCGGCGCCCGGGCGGCGCGGTGCGGCCGGCGATGAAGCCGACCGTCGGCTTCTTGCGTCCGCGCTTCGCCTCGTCCGCGATGAACTGGGCGGCGTCTTCTTCCGCCGAGCCGCCGATCTCGCCGATCATGATGATCGATTCGGTCTTGTCGTCGGCCAGAAACAATTCCAGCATGTCGATGAATTCCGTGCCCTTGACCGGGTCGCCGCCGATGCCGACCGCCGTGGTCTGGCCGAGGCCCGCCCGCGTGGTCTGAAACACGGCTTCATAGGTCAAGGTTCCGGAGCGCGAGACGATTCCGACATTGCCGGGCTTGAAGATATTGCCGGGCATGATGCCGATCTTGCATTCGCCTGAGGTCATCACGCCGGGGCAGTTCGGGCCGATCAGGCGCGATTTCGAACCCGAAAGCGCGCGCTTCACCTTGATCATGTCCTGGACCGGAATGCCTTCGGTGATGCAGACGATCAGCGGGAGTTCCGCGGCGATCGCCTCGCAGATGGCGTCCGCCGCGCCGGCCGGCGGGACATAGATGACGGATGCGTCGGCCTGCGTGGCCTCGCGGGCCTCGGAAACCGTGTCGAAAACGGGCAGGCCGATATGGGTCGAGCCGCCCTTGCCCGGCGAGACGCCGCCGACCACCTTGGTCCCGCAATAGGCGAGCGCCTGTTCGGAGTGGAAGGTGCCGTTCTTGCCGGTAAAGCCCTGAACGATGATCCTGGTGTTGTTGTCGATCAGGATGGACATTACACGGCCTCCTTCACGGCCTTGACAATTTTCTGGGCGGCGTCGTCGAGATCGTCCGCCGGAATGACATTGAGGCCCGACTCGCGGATGATCGTCTTGCCGAGATCGACATTGGTGCCTTCGAGGCGCACCACCAGCGGAACCTTGAGGCCGACTTCCTTCACCGCCGCGATCACGCCTTCCGCGATCACGTCGCAGCGCATGATGCCGCCGAAAATATTGACCAGAATACCCTTCACATTCGGGTCCGCGGTGATGATCTTGAAGGCCGCCGTCACCTTCTCCTTGCTGGCGCCGCCGCCGACGTCGAGGAAATTGGCGGGCTCCATGCCATAGAGTTTGATGATGTCCATGGTCGCCATGGCGAGACCGGCGCCATTGACCATGCAGCCGATCGCGCCGTCGAGCGCGATATAGGACAGATCATGTTTCGACGCCTCGATCTCCTTGGCGTCCTCTTCCGTCTCGTCGCGCAATCCCGCGATGTCGGGATGGCGAAACAGCGCGTTGGGATCGAAGGAGACCTTGGCGTCGAGGCATCTCAGATCGCCCTGTTTTGTGACGATCAGCGGGTTGATCTCCAGCATCGCCATGTCCTTGGCGACGAAGGCCGTGTAAAGGCTGACAACCAGCTTCTCGGCCTGTTTGGCGAGATCGCCGGACAGGCCGAGCGCCTTGGCGACGGTGCGGCCGTGATGCGGCATGATCCCGGTCGCGGGATCGACCGAGAAGGTCTTGATCTTTTCCGGCGTCTTGTGGGCGACGTCCTCGATGTTCATGCCGCCTTCGGTCGAGACGACGAAAGCGACGCGCGAGGTGACTCGATCGACGAGCGCCGAAAGATAGAACTCCGCCGCGATGTCCGAGCCTTCCTCGATATAGAGGCGATTGACCTGCTTGCCGGCGGCGCCGGTCTGCAAGGTCACCAGCGTGTGGCCCAGCATCTGCCGGGCGTTGAGCGCGACCTCTTCAAGGGACTCGGCGAGGCGGACGCCGCCCTTGTCGCCCGCGGCCGGCTCCTTGAACTTGCCCTTGCCGCGGCCGCCGGCGTGAATCTGGGACTTGACCACCCAAAGCGGGCCGCCAAGGTCTCGCGCCGCGGCCTCGGCATCTTCGGCCTTGAACACGGCCACGCCGCGCGACACCGGAACTCCAAATTCCTTGAGAACGGCTTTGGCCTGGTACTCATGAATATTCATGGGCAATCCTCGTGAGAGTGCGTCTTTCGCCGGGACTGGCCGCGCGGGCTGATCGCCGCGGCCGGTCAAGCGAGCGCGGGATTGATCTTCTTGCAGGCCTCGATCAGGTTCTGGACCGAGGTCACGGATTTGTCGAACATCGCCCGCTCGCTGGCGTCGAAATCGACCTCGACGATCTTCTCGACGCCGTTGGCGCCGATCAGCGCCGGCACGCCGACATAGGTGTCCTTCACGCCATAGGGGCCGTTGAGATAAGCGGCGACCGGCATGACGCGCTTCTGGTCCTTGAGATAGGACTCGGCCATGGCGATTCCTGAAGCCGCGGGGGCGTAAAAGGCGGAACCGGTCTTGAGCAGACCGACAATTTCGCCGCCGCCCTTGCGGGTGCGCTCGACCAGCGCGTCGAGCTTTTCCTGGGTCAGCCAGCCCGACTTGACCAGTTCGGGGAGCGGCACGCCGCCGACGGTGGCGTAGCGCACCAGCGGAACCATGTCGTCGCCGTGGCCGCCGAGCGTCATGGCGTGAATGTCCTGGACCGAGACGCCGGTGGCTTCGGAGAGGAAATAGCGGAAGCGGGCGGAATCGAGCACGCCCGCCATGCCGACGACCATGTGGGCGGGCAGGCCGGAAGACTTCTGCAGCGCCCAGACCATGGCGTCGAGCGGATTGGTGATGCAGACGACGAAGGCGTCGGGGGCGTTGTCCTTGATGCCCTTGCCGACGGACTCCATCACCTTGAGGTTGATGCCGAGCAGGTCGTCGCGGCTCATGCCCGGCTTGCGCGGGACGCCGGCCGTGACGATGACGACGTCGGCGCCGGCGATGGCCGAATAATCATTGGCGCCAGCGATCTTCGCGTCGAAGCCTTCGACCGGCGAGGATTGAACGATGTCGAGGCTCTTGCCCTGGGGCGTGCCTTCGGCGATGTCGAAGAGAACGATGTCGCCGAGTTCCTTGAGTCCGGCCAAAAGAGCCAACGTTCCGCCGATCTGTCCGGCTCCGATCAGAGCAATCTTGTTACGCGCCATGGAGTGTCGTCCTCATTTGCACCAAGGGTCTGTCCGTCGCGGCTTCCGGCGCGGCGGCGGGATTTCCGGCAGCCCGGAGTTGCGTCCGCGTTGTGCCCCGATCTTCCCAGCCTTTCAAGTCGTGAGAAAGGCTAAGTGTCTGACGTTATTGTGATCGCGCGAAAACGCAGCCAAGCCGGATTGTCGAAAAAAAACGAAACATATCAATAAGTTAAAGATAAGGCGGAATTTTGCGCCGCGGGAGGGGCGCGGCATTTCGCACGGGTGACAAATGACAAAAAATGTCACATATCAAAATCTCCCTCGCCATAGGCCAGAGCGCGCTGGATGATCCCGATCGCCCGGCCGGCGCGGAAATCCATGTCGGCGGGAGATATGTCCCTGTCCAGCGCGATTGAAACCGGATGGACAAAGCGATGAGCGAGGTCGAAAATCAGAGCCATCGCCCGGCGACGGTCCTGAATTCGGAAGGCGCCGGAGGCGATCCCTTCTTCGACAATCGTCTGGATCTCGCCCTGAACGCGGTTGCGATGACGCCGGGCGAGTCCTTCACCTTTCTCGAGGGCTTCGCAGAGAAGCCGGAACAGGACGGGGTCGTTGTCGCGCTTCTGGCGATAGGCGTGCTGCAGCGCGGTCAGCGCGCGCTCGAGCTTGTCATAGGCCGGGTCCGGACCCTGGACGATAACATGGAGCTGTTGCTCGAGCGGCTTGAGCCACAACAGGGTGACGGCCTCGAACAAGGCCGCCTTGGAGGGGAAATAGCGATAGACATTGGCGTGGGACATGCCGGCGGCCTCCGCTATGCCGACAATGGTCGTGCGCCGCGGTCCGAACGCGCGCAGATGGGCGCAGGCAAACTCCAGAATTTTCTGGTCGGGGGTCGGCTCGTTCGCGTCCCTGCGAAGGCTCATGTCTCAACAATGCCGGTGATCTCGCCGCTGACCTCGTCGCCGCGGCCATGCGGCAGGGCCATATAGTCCAGGGACCCCATTTCCTTCAGGCGCGAGATTGTGCGCGCAAATTCGAAAGCTTCATAGCCCGTGTCGGCGCGATATATTTCTTCCGGCTCGACCTCGGCCGAAGCGATCAGCTTGACGCGCTGGTCGTAAAGGGCGTCGACGAGATTGATGAATCTTTTCGCCTCGTTGCGCCGGTCGGGCTCGATCGCCTGGATGTCGTCAATGAGCACCACATGGAAATATTCGGCGATGGCGACGAAATCGGCGCCCCCCAGCGGCTTCTTGCATAAATCGTCATAGGCGAAACGCGCGACGCGGCCCGCCGCCTGCGGCGCCGCCACATCATGGCCCATGACCGAAAGGCGGAACGGCGCGCCTCTTTCCTCCCCGGTCAGAGT
Source organism: Pseudomonadota bacterium (assembly GCA_021813805.1). Taxonomy (GTDB): domain Bacteria; phylum Pseudomonadota; class Alphaproteobacteria; order Rhizobiales; family Beijerinckiaceae; genus Rhodoblastus. Next base: position 8,115 of record JAKAJL010000030.1, read on the forward strand.
CAGAAAGGCGCGGTCCAAAGCGGCGCGCGCCTTGGCGTCGGCGGGCGTGAGATAGACTGCGGCGCCGCTCAGCTTTTCGAGCCGGAAATCGGTGCGCGCGTCGAGCCTGACCACCTCCATGCGACCTTCGATCATGTCGATGAAGGGCAGGAACAGGGTGCGATTGAGGCCGTCCTTGTAAAGCTCCTCCGGCTCGACATTGGAGGTCGCGACGACTGTAAGGCCGCAGGCCCACAAAGCCTGGAACAGCCGCCCGAGGATCATGGCGTCGGCAATGTCGGTGACGGCGAATTCGTCGAAGCACAGAAGCCTCGTCTCACCGCATAGCCCTTCGGCGACCGGCGCGATCGGATCGTCGCCCTTGACCAGCCCCGCTTTTCTCTTCTGCCGCCACTCGAAAATGCGCCGGTGAACTTCGGCCATGAAGGCATGGAAGTGGATCCTGTGCTTTTTCTCGATCTCGACGGAATCGTAAAACAGGTCCATCAGCATGGTCTTGCCGCGGCCGACGGGACCCCAGATATAGAGGCCCCTCGGCGCCGGCGCGCCGGCGCCGCGCGCGCCGAACAGCCAGCCGAGAGCGCTCGATTTTTTCGCCCGCCGGCTTTCGTTCAGGGAAAGACTCAAGGCGTCGAGTTTCCGGATCACCGCCGCCTGCGCGCCGTCGCGCTCGATCCGTCCTTGCGCGACAAGTTGGCTGTAATCGTCGATGAGCGAGCGGCGCGAAGGGTCCATTGCCTGTCCCGGAACTGCACCCGGAGGTAAGGGCGCGTCCCCGCGCCTGACAAGATATCCTTTCGCTCAAGATCCCCTGCGAGGCTTGTGGCCGCCCCTGGATCAGCCTACGATCAGAGGGCTGCGACAAAAATAGTCAAAAAGGGGAGGAAAGCTCATGGCGAAGACCCGCGCGCCCGATGGTCCGACGCAGACCGAACCGCCCAAACGCCGCCCGAAGCCGCTCGACCTTCCCGGCGAGAGCGGAGACATCGCCTCACTTCTGCGCCAGGCCGCGGGCGCGCAGCGCCTCGCCGAGGAGCGGCTGATCGCCGATCTCGGCGTGACGCCGCCACAACTGGCGGCCCTGACCTTGATCGGCGCCCATCCAGGCCTGCTCGCCGCCGATCTCGCCCGCAAGGCCAGGCTGACGCCGCAGACGGTTTCTCTGATCGTCGCCAACCTTCGCCGAGCCCGCTTTGTGCGCGAGGAGGACGGCGCGGCGGGCGCGGCTTCGCGGGCGCGCCCGCTCGTCGTCACGCCGCAGGGCGAGAAAGTCCTGCGCCAGGGCCGGGAAAGGATGCAAGCCGCGAGCGTAAAACTCGTCGAGGGTCTTCGCCCAAAGCGGGAAAAGGCGTTGCGGCGTTGGCTCGCGGCCATTGCGGCCGGCCTGCCGCACCCGGGCGCGGCGCTCGAAGCGGACGAACTATAGGCCGCCGAGCTTGCAGATCGCGCGCCAATGTTCGGGAGAGACCGGCTGGACCGACAGCCGGCTCATTCGGAGCAGGGCCATGTCGGCGAAGCGCGGGTCGGCCTTGATCTCATTCAGGCTGACCGGCCGTTTCAGAGGCTCGACCGCCCGCACGTCCACCATGCCGAACTTGCCGCTCTCGTCGGTCGGGTCGGGATGGAACGTCTTGATCACCTCGACGACGCCGACGATCTCCTTGCCGACATTGGAATGATAGAAGAAAGCGAGATCGCCGAGTTTCATCGCCATCATCTGCTGCTTGGCGAGATGATTGCGCACGCCGGTCCAGCCCGTGCCTTCGGCCCCGGAGGCGACCATCTGCTCCCACGACCATGAATCGGGCTCGCTCTTGACCAGCCAGTAGGACGTCTTGCCGCTCATGCCAGATATGTCCCCACAGACGGCCTGTACGGGCGCAGTTCGACCGAGGCGAACAGGCCGGCCTTGGCATAAGGGTCGCCCGCGAGGAACGCCCTCGCGGAGTCCTCGTCGGGACAATCGAGCACCAGCATGGAGCCGCACGGCTGGCCCTGCGAATCGAGAAAGGGGCCGGCGAGCTTCACCACTTCGGGCCTTTCGCCGAGGAAGGCGAGGTGAGCGGGGCGGCTTTCGAGGCGGATCGCAAGGGAATTCGGCTTGTCGAGGCAGAGGGCGACGAAATGCATGGCTTCATCCGGAATTTGTTTCGCGGCGAATGGTTGCACGAGCGGCGCGGCGAATTCAACCGCCGAAGGCGTCAGCTTTCGGCCTTGAACGGTCGGCTCATCAGGGCTTCGATCGCCGCGCCGACATCGATCCTGTTTTCCAGAATGGCCGTCACGGCTTCGGCGATCGGCATTTCCACTCCGAGCCCCCGCGCCTTGTCGACCAGGATTCGCGCGGTCAGCGCGCCTTCGCTCAATTTGCCGTGGCTTGCCGTCCGCGGCGCCTCGCCCCGGCCCAGCGCGAAACCCAAGGCGTAGTTGCGCGATTGCGGCGAGGAGCAGGTCAGGGCGAGGTCGCCCAGGCCCGAGAGGCCCATGATCGTCTCGGGCCGCGCGCCCTGCGCGGTCGCGAAACGCATCAGCTCCGCGAAGCCGCGCGCGAGCAGGGCGGCATGGGCGCTGGCGCCGAGTTTTTTGCCCATGACCACGCCGCAGGCGATCGCAAGAACATTTTTTGCCGCCCCGCCGATCTCGACGCCGATCAGGTCGTTCGACCGGTAAAGCCGGAAATGGCGGGCGGCGAGGCGCGCGCACAGCTTTTCGGCGAGGTCGCCGCGCTCGGCGGCGAGCGTCACGGCGGTGGGCAGGCCGCGCGCGAGATCGATGGCGAAGCTCGGGCCGGACAAGGCGGCGGCGGCCTGGCCGGGAATCGTCTCGGCCAGGATTTCATGCATGTAAAGGCCGGTATCGCGCTCGATGCCCTTGGCGCAATTCACCACCGCCGCGTCGCGCCGCAAATGTCCGCGCAGAATTTGCGCCGTCGCGCGGAAATTTTGCGCCGGGACCACCGAGAGAACATGGTCCGCCTCGGCGACGCAAGCGATGTCGGCGACGGGCTCGACCCGCGGCGCCAGGTTGAAGCCGGGGAGGCGCCGGTCGTTGCGCCGGTCCCGGCGCATGGCCTCGACATGGGTCGGATCGTGCGCCCACAGCCAGACCGTGGCGTGGGCGCCCGCCGCCATATTGGCCAGCGCCGTGCCCCAGGCGCCGGCGCCGAGCACAGCGAGAGTCGGTTTTCCGGTCATCGTGTCGGGTCCGTATTGTCGCGCCGCGCCCACAGGGTTTCGAAGCGCCGCGTAAAGGCGCCCGCGACTTCAGGGCTGTCGATGATCACGATGTCATTGTCCTGGCGCCTTTCGCCGGACCACGAGAAATTGGCCGATCCCGTGCGCAGCCAGCGCCCGTCGATCGCATAGGCCTTCAGATGCATCAGGTCGTCCTGCTCGGCCTTGATCCGCGCCTCGACATTGGGCTGGTTGACCAGCGCGACCACATTGTCGTTCCTGCCGCCGATGCGCCGGAACTGTTCGGGGTCGAAATAGATGCGGATTTTGACGCCCCGGCTCGCGGCCGCCGACAAGGCTTCGATCACCCTCTCGTCGCTCAGCACGTAAGCCGTCATGTCGATTTTTTGCCGTGCGCGCCCGATCAGATTCTGGTCGAGCGCCTCGAACCCCGGTTCAGGCCCATAGGCGACGCGCACGGGCGCCGCAATCGGGGACCGCTGCTCCAGAAACGGTTTGGGGGCCTCGATGGCGAGGACCAGGGCGCCGGCCAGAAGAAGATATTTGAGCGCGCGCACGAAAACCTCACGCCTTGCCGTGCCAGCGCGGGTCCTGCCTGGCGTCGAGCGGCCAGCGCGGCCGCGCGGCGAAATCCATGCCGTCGATCATGCCGAGGCGGAAACGCTCCAGCCCAGCCCAGCCGATCATCGCGCCATTGTCCGAGCACAGACTCGGCGGCGGCAGGGCAAGCCGCAGCCCGGCTTCCGCGCAAAGCCTTCCGAGCGCCCGGCGGATCGCGCCATTGGCGGCGACGCCCCCCGCCGCCACCAAGGCGGTGGGCGGAGTGGGCGAATCGCCGAGCCGGCGCAACGCGGCGCGGCAGCGGTCCACGATGACGTCCACGGCCGCCGCCTGGAAGGAGGCGCAGAGATCGGCGACGTCGGTCCGGGTCAGGGGCGCGATTCGTTCGGCCTCCTGACGCACCGCCGTCTTGAGGCCGGAGAAGGAAAAGTCGGGATTGCGCCGCCCGGCCATCGGCCGGGGGAAATCGAATCGCGCGGGGTCGCCGCCGAGCGCCGTCTGTTCGACGCGCGGGCCGCCGGGATAAGGCAGGCCGAGCAATTTGGCCGCCTTGTCGAAAGCCTCGCCGATCGCGTCGTCCACCGTCGAGCCGAGCCTTTGATAATCTCCGACGCCGTTGACCGCGACGAGCTGGCTATGGCCGCCGGAGACCAGCAGAAGCAGATAGGGGAATTCGATCGCCTCGGTCAGGCGCGGCGTCAGCGCATGGGCTTCGAGATGGTTGATCGCGATGAACGGCTTGTTCGCGGCCAGCGCGATCGCCTTGCCGGCAGTGAGGCCGACCATCACCCCGCCGATCAGGCCCGGGCCGGCGGCGGCGGCAATGGCGTCGAGGTCCTCGATACGGCAATCCGCCTCGGCCAGGGCGCGGCGAATCAGCGGGTCGAGGGCCTCGACATGCGCGCGCGCCGCGATTTCAGGGACGACCCCGCCAAAGGCGGCGTGTTCGGCGATCTGGCTGAGCACGCAATTGGAGAGAATTTTTCCGCGCCCGCGCGAATCGGCCTCGACCACCGCCGCCGCGGTTTCGTCGCAGGTGCTCTCAATGCCCAGAACGCGAAGACTGGCCCACATAAGGTCGCTCCTTGGGATCGCTCCCGGCGCCGCTTTCTTCACGGCGCTCTTTTCCCTATAGTCCGCCGCCCGAAGGTTTGAAAACGACTTTGAAAACGACACGGAGCGAAATTTTGACGCCCTGGATGAAAATCGGCACGCGCGGCAGTCCCCTGGCGCTGGCCCAGGCCCATGAAACCCGCCGCCGCCTCGCTCTGGTTCATGGCGCGCCGGAGGAGCATTTCGAAATCGTGGTCATCAAGACCAGCGGCGACATGATCCAGGACCGGCCGCTGAGCGAAGTCGGCGGCAAGGGCCTGTTCACCCGAGAACTCGACCAGGCCCAGCTCGACGGCGCGATCGACATCGCCGTCCATTCGGCCAAGGATCTGCCGACGGTTCTCCCCGAGGGCCTCATCGCCGCCGGCTATCTGCCGCGCGAGGACGTGCGCGACGCCTTCATCGGCGGCGCGGCGAAAACCTTGATGGATCTGCCCCAAGGCGCCCGGGTCGGCTCGGCCTCCTTGCGCCGGCAGGCGATGATTCGCCGGCTGCGCCCCGACCTCGAAGTCGAACTGTTGCGCGGCAATGTGCAGACGCGGCTGCGCAAGGTGGAAAGCGGCGAATTCGCCGCCACTCTGCTGGCGCTGGCGGGCCTGAAGCGGCTCGGCCTCGCCGAGCAGGCGACCTCGATCCTGCCGCTCGACCTGTTTCCGCCGGCCTGCGGCCAGGGCGCCATCGCGATCACCGCGCGCGCCGAAGACGCGCGCATCCTCGCCGATCTCGCCCCGATTTGCGACGCCGAAACCGGCTTTGCGCTCGCGGCGGAGCGGGCGTTCCTCAATGTCCTCGACGGCTCCTGCCGCACGCCGATCGGCGGCCATGCCGTGGTCGCCGGCGACAGGGTCAGCTTTTATGGAATCGTCCTGCGCACGGACGGCTCCGAGGCTTTTGACGCCCGCGCCGAAGGCCCGATCGCCGAGGCCACCGTCCTTGGCGAAGCCGCCGCGCGAAAAATTCTCGCGGACGCGCCGGCCGACCTGCTTCGCTTCTGACCGCGATGCGCGTGCTGGTCACCCGGCCCTCCGATCAAGCGGCGGGCACGGCGAAAAGGCTCGCCGCCCTGGGCCACGAGGCTTTGATTGCGCCGGTTCTGGAAATTTTTCCAACCGGCGCGCCGGTCCCGGACGGGCCATTCGATCTGGTCCTCGCCACCAGCGCTCAGGCTTTCGCCGGAGGAACGGCGCCGCCGGCGATTCGCGGCGTCGCCGTCGCCTGCGTCGGGGAAAAGACCGCGCGGGCGGCGCGAGACGCGGGTTTTGAGGTCGAATTCGTCGCGCCGCGCGCCGAAGCCCTGGTCGAATGGCTGATCGCCGAAAAAAAGTCCGGCGCCGCGCTTTATCTGGCGGGCCGGGAGCGCAAGCCTGTGCTGGAACAGCGCCTCGCCGGCGCCGGCTGGCGGCTTGAGCTTGTCGAGACCTATGACGCCCGGCCCGTGGCTTCCTGGCCGGAGGAGATCGTCGCGGCCTTGCGCCACGGGCGGATCGACGCCGTTCTGCATTATTCGCCGCGCAGCGCCGGCGCGGCCCTGGCGCTGATGGGCGCCGCCGCCGCGCGTCTGTCGCATTTCTGCCTTTCGTCCGATGTAGCCGACAGGTGCCGGGCAATCGCGCCGGAGGCCACGATATTCATCGCTTCTCAACCCGATGAAGAGGCGTTAATCAGTCTGCTCGGCTCAGCCGAGTCGCGCCATGGAGATCGAACCGCATGAGAAAAGCCCTCGCTTTTTCCTCCTTTCTTGTTGGCGCGGGTCTTGCCGCTGGGACCTTGGGGGCGCCGGCCGCTTTCGCCGCGCAATTCCCCTACGGCCTGTGGAGGGTCGCTGACGGCACGGCCATCATCCGCGTCAGCCCGTGCGGAGGCGGCGTCTGCGGCGCCGTCGCCGCCGCGCCCAAGCCCGGACCAGGAGAGAAATCGGCGGTGGGGCAGAAAATCCTGCTGAACCTTCGCCGTTCCGGCAATGTCTGGAAGGGACGGATTTTCAATCTCGACAACGGCAAGATTTATGACGGCGAAATCTCGCAGGGCGCGGACGTCGATCATCTCCACGTCCAGGGCTGCCTCCCCGGCGGCGGGCTTTGCGGCGGCGAAACCTGGAAACGGGCGCGCTGACGGGGCGTTTTCCTGCCTGAATCGGCCGCGTTGACAAGCCGGCGCGGCGCTTCTATCTGTCGCGCGCCGGGAGTCCCGGCTTTTCGCGCTTTTGCGCCGCTTCCGTCAAAAAATCGTCGCGGTCGCAGAGAACAAGGCGCGGCGTCTTGTTTCTCGCGCGACGGCTTCCGAAATAGGGGCGGCGCATCTCGCCGGCCGCGACTTGGAACGGCTGGCGTCCAGGGATCGCGGGCAGGGGCGCCGCGCTGAAAGGTCGATTTTGATGCTGGGGAACCTCGCGAAGAAGATTTTTGGCACCGCCAACGATCGCAGGTTGAAGACCTATCGGCCCCGGGTCGACGCCATCAACGCGCTGGAGCCTGAGATCGCGGCTCTGTCCGATGACGCCTTGCGCGCCCGCACTGAGGCGTTCCGCGCGGAGGTCGCCGCCGGCAAGAGCCTCGACGATCTGCTGGTTCCCGCCTTCGCAACGGTGCGCGAGGCCGCCAGGCGCGCCATCGGCCAGCGCCATTTCGACGTCCAGCTGATCGGCGGCATGGTGCTGCACGAGGGCTCGATCGCCGAAATGAAGACCGGCGAAGGCAAGACGCTGGTCGCCACGCTCGCCTGCTATCTCAATGCGCTCGCCGGCAAGGGCGTCCATGTCGTCACCGTCAACGACTATCTCGCCCGCCGCGACGCCGAGAACATGGGCCGCATCTATAATTTCCTCGGCATGAGCGTCGGCGTCATCGTCCACGGGATCGAGGACGCCGAGCGCGCCGAGGCCTATGCCGCCGACATCACCTATGGCACCAACAACGAATTCGGCTTCGACTATCTTCGCGACAATATGAAATATGAGCTGAACCAGATGGTTCAGCGTGGCCACAACTTCGCCATCGTCGACGAGGTCGATTCGATCCTGATCGACGAGGCGCGCACGCCGCTGATCATTTCCGGCCCCTCGGACGACAAGTCGGACCTTTACAGCGCCATCGACAAGCTGATCCCACGCCTTGCTCCTGAAGATTTCGAGCTGGACGAGAAGCAACGCAGCGTCAACCTCACCGAGGAGGGCAACGAGCACATCGAGCAATGGCTGCGCGACGCCGGCCTGCTGACCGAGGGTTCGCTCTATGAATCCGCCAATGTGACCTTGGTTCACCACGTCAACCAGGCCCTGCGCGCCCATAAACTGTTCCATCGCGACAAGGACTACATCGTCCGTAACGACGAAGTGGTGATCATCGACGAATTCACCGGCCGCATGATGCCGGGCCGCCGCTATTCGGAAGGCCAGCATCAGGCGCTGGAAGCCAAGGAAGGCGTGCCGGTCCAGCCGGAAAACGTGACGCTCGCCTCGATCACCTTCCAGAATTATTTCCGGCTCTACAAGAAGCTCGCGGGCATGACCGGCACGGCGGCGACCGAGGCCAACGAATTCGCCGAAATCTACAAGCTCGACGTGGTCGAGATCCCCACCAACCTGCCGGTGGCGCGCATCGACGCCGACGACGAGGTCTATCGCAGCGCGGGGGAAAAACTCGCCGCCATCGTCGCCGAAATCGAGCGCGCCAACGCCAAGGCCCAGCCCTTGCTGGTCGGCACGACCTCGATCGAGAAGTCAGAGCAGCTTGCCGATTTTCTCAAGAGCAAAGGCTACAAGATGATCGACTTCGGCGCGCCCGGCGCGCTGGACAAGCTCTACGCCTCGGCCCGTTCCGGCAAGCCGTCCAAGAATTTCGCCGTGCTCAACGCCCGCTTCCACGAGCAGGAAGCCTATATCGTCGCCGAGGCCGGCGTGCCGGGCGCCATCACCATCGCCACAAACATGGCTGGCCGCGGCACCGATATCCAGCTCGGCGGCAATGTGGACATGCGCCTCAAGCAGGAATGCGCCGGTCTCGAAGGCGAGGCGCGCGAGGCCCGCGAGAAGGCGATCCGCGAGGAAATCGCCGCCTTCAAGCAGAAGGCGCTCGACGCGGGCGGGCTCTATATCATCGGCACCGAGCGCCACGAAAGCCGGCGCATCGACAACCAGCTGCGCGGCCGGTCGGGGCGCCAGGGCGACCCCGGCCAGTCGAAATTCTTTCTGTCGCTTCAAGACGATCTGATGCGCATATTCGGCTCCGACCGCATGGACGCCATGCTGGTCAAGCTCGGCCTGAAAGAGGGCGAGGCCATCATCCATCCCTGGATCAACAAGGCGTTGGAAAAGGCCCAGCAGAAGGTCGAGGCGCGCAATTTCGACATGCGCAAGAACGTGTTGAAATTTGACAATGTCATGAACGACCAGCGCAAGGTGGTGTTCGAGCAGCGCCGCGAGATGATGGCGCAGGACTCGCTCGAGGACATCATCACCGAAATGCGGCATGGCGTCGTCGACGACCTGATCGGGCGCCACGTGCCGCATGACGCCTATCCCGAGGCATGGGACATCGCGGGTCTGGCCGAGGAGGTCCAGAACCAGCTCAACATCGCGCCGCCGCTCGCCGACTGGGCGAAGGAGGAGGGCATTGGCGACGAGGAACTGCGCGAAAAGCTGATCGCCGCTTCGGACGAGGCCTATGCCGCGCGCGAAAAGATGAATTCGCCGGATCTCACCCGCTATATCGAAAAGCAGGTGCTGCTGCAGACGCTTGACCATCTCTGGCGCGAGCATCTGGTGGTGCTCGACCATCTGCGCCAGGTCATCGGCTGGCGCGGCCTGGCCCAGCGCGATCCCCTCAATGAATATCAGTCCGAGGCCTTCGAGCTGTTCAACGCTCTGATCACCCAGCTACGCGAGGCGGTCACAGCGCAGCTGATGCGCATCGAGGTTGTTCCCGAACGCCCCGCCGAGCCGCAATTGCCGCCGATGCACGCCATGCATTTCGATCCGTCGACCGGCCAGGACGAACTGGCTTTCGCCGACATCAACGCCCGGATCGCGGCTGGCGAATTCTCGCCGAACGCTCTGGGCGTTCCGGAGCCCGCCGCGCCGCGCGACGCCAACGATCCGGCGAGTTGGGGCCGGGTCGGCCGAAACGAGCCCTGTCCCTGCGGTTCGGGCAAGAAATACAAGCACTGCCACGGCGCTCTGGCCTGAGGCCGTCCCTCGCGCTTCGCGGACGCCGGGAGCGACAGGATGAGCGAGCGCCGCGCCGGCGACGACGCCGAAATCGCCGAAGTGCTGGTCCCGGTCGCAGTGGACCAGCCCTATTCCTATTCTATTCCGGATGGCGTGGCCCTCTGCGCGGGTGATTTCGTCAAAGTCTCGCTCGGCTCGCGCGCCCAGATCGGCGTCGTCTGGGCCTTGCGGCGCGGTTCGCCCGACAAGCTCAAGGCTGTGCTCGAACGGCTGGACCTGCCGCCGCTCTCCAAAAATTTCCGCGCTTTGCTCGACTGGGTCGCCGCCTGGACCATGGCCCCGCGCGGCATGGTTTTGCGCATGGCGACGCGGGCGGCCGAAGACGTGGAAGACGAGCCGATGCGCATTGCGGTGCGCGCCACCGGCGCCGCGCCGAAACGCCCGACTCCCGCCCGCGCGCGGGTGCTGGCGGCGCTGATCGGCGGTCTTTCTGCGTCGAAAAGCGAACTCGCCCGCCTCGCCGGGGTCTCGACGGGGGTGGTGGACGCGCTCGTCGACGATGGCGCGCTGGAGGCCATCGCTTTGCCGCCGGAAACGCCGGGCGGACTGCCCGACCCGGATTTTTGCGCGCCGGCGTTATCGCCGGCGCAGGACAAATCCGCCCGCGCCTTGCGCGAAGCGGTGGCGGCGCGGGCGTTCAAGCCGATCCTGCTGGAAGGGGTCACGGGCTCGGGCAAGACGGAAGTCTATTTCGAGGCGGTGGCTCAGGCCTTGAAGGACGGTGGCCAGGCGTTGATCCTGATGCCGGAAATCGCGCTCACCGCGCAATTTCTCGAACGGTTCGCCCGGAGATTCGGTCAGCCGCCGGCGGAATGGCATTCGGGTCTGTCGGAACGCCGGCGGGCGCGCATCTGGCGCGGCGCGGCCGAAGGCGATGTCAGGGCGGTGGCCGGCGCGCGTTCGGCTTTGTTCTTGCCGTTCAAAGACTTGCGCCTCATCGTGGTCGACGAGGAGCACGAGGCGGCCTACAAGCAGGAGGACGGCGTGATCTATCACGCCCGCGACATGGCGGTGGTGCGCGCGAGGAGCGATTCCTGCGCCATTGCCCTGGCCTCCGCCACCCCCTCGATCGAGACGCGCGAAAACGCCCGCCAGGGGCGCTATGGCTGGCTGAGGCTGGAAAGCCGCTTCGCCGGTCGAAGCCTGCCCCAACTCGAAGCGATCGACCTGCGGCGCGAGGGCTTTGCACGCGGCAGATGGATTGCGCCCCGGCTTGTTGAGGCCATGCGCCAAAATTTGGCCCGCGACGAACAGGCGCTGCTTTTCCTCAACCGGCGCGGCTATGCGCCGCTCACTTTGTGCCGCGCCTGCGGCCACCGCTTCCAGTGCCCGAACTGCTCGGCCTGGCTGGTCGAACATCGCGCCCGCCGGGCGCTGATTTGCCATCATTGCGGCCATGTCGAGCGCCGCCCCGACAAATGCCCGGCCTGTGGCGCCGAGGATTCTTTGATTGCCTGCGGTCCGGGGGTCGAGAGGCTCGCTGAAGAGGCCGCCGAGCTTTTCCCAGACGCCCGCCTGCTCGTGCTGTCCTCGGACATGCCGGGCGGAACGCAGAGGATGCGGGCGGAATTGCAGGCGGTGGAGAATCGCGAATTCGATCTCGTGATCGGCACCCAGCTCGTCGCCAAGGGCCATCATTTTCCGTATCTGACCCTGGTCGGCGTGGTGGACGCCGACATCGGGCTGGCCAATGGCGATCCGCGCGCCGCCGAACGGACTTTTCAACTGCTCAATCAGGTCGCGGGCCGGGCCGGGCGCGGCGAAAGGCCGGGTCGGGCTTTCCTGCAAACATTTCAACCGGATCACCCTGTCTTGCGGGCGCTGCTGTCCGGCGATTTCGAGCTCTTTTATCGAGAGGAGACCGAGGCGCGCCGCCAGGGCGGTCTGCCGCCCTTCGGCCGGCTCGCGTCGCTGGTGGTCTCGGCCCCCGATCGCGCGGCGGCCGAGTTTTTCGCCCGCGACCTGGCGCGCGCCGCCCATCGCGCGCAAGCGGAGGCGGAAGGACCGGCTTCGCGGATCGTCATTCTCGGCCCGGCCGAGGCTCCGATTGCGGTGCTGCGCGGAAGGAGCCGCTTCCGCCTGCTGGTCAAAGCCCCGCGAGCCGCCGATCTGCAGACTTTCCTGCGCGACGTTCTGGCGCGGGTTCCCAGGCCGAAAGGCGGCGTGCGCGTCGCGGTGGACATCGACCCGCAGAATTTCCTTTGAAAAACCGGCGAAAAATTTTCAGCCGATTGTCTTTTAGTACGAGGCCGGCAACAATTATCCACGTTTCACGGACAATTCATCGCAAGTCCATACTTTCGTCCATGTCTTGCCGGGATCGTCAGGGTTGCGTGCCCCGGCGCCCTATGTTACGGAGGCCCCGCCTTTCGGGGAGCCGCGCTTTGCCGCTCTCCGCGCTTGACAATTCTGCCCTTCGACAAGATGTGGCGACTGCCGCCGGACCGTTCGAGGGGGATGGTCGATCAATCTCGAAGGGACTTTTCCGCGTGGCTGAAATCGACGACTCGAACAATCCGATCTCCGGCGTTGCGGAACGCTATGCCCAGGCTCTTTTCTCCCTCGCCCGGGAACAGAACGCCGCTGACGCCGTCGCCGACGCCCTGGGCAATTTCGCGGAGATGATCGAGCAAAGCGCCGATCTCGAGCGCCTCGTCGTCAGCCCGGTCTTTTCCGCCGAGGATCAGCTCAAGGCCATTTCCGCAATTCTCGACAAATATGGATTTGGCGGCGTCACCGCCAATTTCATCAAGTTGGTCGCCTCGAAGCGCCGGCTGTTCGTGCTTCCCGAAATGATCCGCGCCTTCCAGGCGCTGAACGACAAGGCCAAGGGCGTGATCCGCGCCGAGGTCACGGCCGCCGCGCCTCTGTCGCCCGATCATAACGCCGCGCTCGAAGAGGCGCTGCGCGAGGTTTCCGGCGGCAAGACCGTCAAGGTCAATGTCGCCGTCGATCCCTCGATCATTGGCGGCATCGTCGTCAAGCTTGGCTCGCGCATGGTCGACGCCTCGCTGAAAACCAAACTCAATTCGCTCCGCACACGTATGAAAGAGGTCGGCTGATGGATATCCGCGCCGCAGAAATTTCCGCGATCCTGAAGAACGAGATCGCGAATTTCGGTCAAGAAGCCCAGATCACGGAAGTCGGCCAGGTCCTGTCCGTCGGCGACGGCATCGCCCGCGTCTATGGCCTCGATAATGTCCAGGCCGGCGAAATGGTCGAGTTCGCGAACGGCATCCGCGGCATGGCGCTCAATCTCGAAGCCGACAATGTCGGCGTCGTGATTTTCGGCTCCGACCGCGACATCAAGGAAGGCCAGACCGTCCAGCGCACCGGCGCCATCGTGGACGTGCCGGTCGGCAAGGAAATGCTCGGCCGCGTCGTCGACGCCCTCGGCAATCCGATCGATGGCAAGGGCCCGATCCACGCCGCCAAACGCTCGCGCGTGGACGTCAAGGCGCCCGGCATCATCCCGCGCAAATCGGTTCATGAGCCGATGGCGACCGGCCTCAAGGCCATCGACGCCCTGATCCCGATCGGCCGCGGCCAGCGCGAGCTGATCATCGGCGACCGCCAGACCGGCAAGACCGCGGTGGCGCTCGACACCATCCTCAACCAGAAGCCGCTCAACGCCGAAGGCGCGCCCGAAAGCCAGAAGCTCTATTGCGTCTATGTCGCGGTTGGCCAGAAGCGCTCCACCGTCGCCCAGTTCGTCAAGGTGCTGGAAGAGCAGGGCGCGCTCGAATATTCGATCGTCGTCGCCGCCACCGCGTCCGATCCGGCTCCGATGCAGTTCCTGGCGCCCTTCGCCGGCGCGGCGATGGGCGAATATTTCCGCGACAACGGCATGCATGCGCTCATCGTCTATGACGATCTGACCAAGCAGGCGGTCGCCTATCGCCAGATGTCGCTGCTGCTGCGCCGCCCGCCGGGCCGCGAAGCCTATCCCGGCGACGTGTTCTATCTCCATTCCCGCCTGCTGGAGCGCGCCGCCAAGCTCAATGAGGACAATGGCGCGGGCTCGATGACCGCTCTGCCGGTGATCGAAACCCAGGCCAACGACGTGTCAGCCTATATTCCGACCAACGTCATTTCGATCACCGACGGTCAGATTTTCCTAGAAACCGACCTGTTCTATCAAGGCGTCCGCCCGGCGGTGAACGTCGGCCTCTCGGTGTCGCGCGTCGGCTCCTCGGCCCAGACCAAGGCGATGAAGAAGGTCGCGGGCAAGATCAAGGGCGAGCTCGCCCAATATCGCGAAATGGCCGCCTTCGCCCAGTTTGGCTCCGACCTCGACGCCACCACGCAGCGATTGCTGAACCGCGGCGCCCGCCTGACCGAGCTGCTCAAACAGGCGCAGTTCGCGCCGTTGAAAATGGAAGAGCAGGTCTGCGTGATCTATTCCGGCGTCAACGGCTATCTCGACGCCTTGCCGGTCGCCCGGATCAAGGCTTACGAGGACGGGCTGCTGGCGCTGCTGCGCACCAGCCACGGCGACATTCTCGAAGCGATCCGCGCCTCCAAGGATCTGGCGGACGATACGGCCGGCAAGCTGAAGGCGGTCGTCGAAGGCTACACCAAGTCTTTCGCCTGATGATCAACTGGGCCCGCCGTCGAGGAGATGGCGGACCCGCCTCCTGGAACGCTCCCGAAGCCGGATGTGACGGCGGGAGCGGCAGTCGCTGGGACGAACCATGGCTTCGTTGAAGGACCTTCGCACGCGCATCGCCTCGGTCAAGGCGACGCAAAAGATCACCAAGGCGATGCAGATGGTCGCCGCCGCGAAACTGCGCCGCGCCCAGACCGCGGTCGAGGCGGCGCGTCCCTACGCCGAGCGCATGGAGAGGGTGCTGGCCAATCTCGCCGCGGGTTTCGAGCCCGGAGCCGGTCCCGCTTTGCTCGCGGGGAACGGCCGGAGCGAGACCCATCTACTCGTGGTCGCCACCGCCGAGCGCGGCCTCTGCGGCGGCTTCAACACCTCGATCGTCCGCCTGGCGCGCGAGAAGGCGCTGGCGCTTCAGGCCGAGGGCAAGACCGTCAAGATCCTTTGCATCGGCAAGAAGGGCTACGACCAGCTCCGCCGCCAGTTCGAAAAGCAGATCGTCGATCTCATCGACCTGCGCGCGGTGCGCCAGATCGCCTTCGAACACGCCGATCCGATCGGGCAGAAGGTCATCAAGATGTTCGAACAGGGCGAATTCGACGTCGCGACCCTGTTCTATTCCAAATTCCGTTCGGTCATCCAGCAGGTCCCGACCGCGCAGCGGCTGATCCCGGCCGAAATTCACGGCGGCGCCGGCGGCGCGGCGTCCTATGAATTCGAGCCCGACCAGGACGAGATTCTGTCGGCCCTGCTGCCGCGCAACATTTCCGTGCAGATTTTCCGCGCGATCCTGGAAAACGCCGCGTCGGAACAGGGCGCCCGCATGAGCGCCATGGACAACGCCACGCGCAATGCGGGCGAAATGATCAGGAAGCAGACGACGATCTACAACCGGACGCGTCAGGCGATGATCACCAAGGAACTGATCGAAATCATCTCGGGCGCCGAGGCGCTCTGACCGTTTTACAGAATGTGAGGACGAAAAATGGCTGAAGCCCGCACCCCAGGCCACGTCACCCAGGTCATCGGCGCCGTCGTCGACGTCAAGTTCGAAGGCCACCTGCCGGAAATTCTGAACGCGCTGGAGACCACCAACAACGGCCAGCGCCTGGTTCTCGAAGTCGCCCAGCATCTCGGCGAGAATTCGGTGCGCTGCATCGCCATGGACGTGTCCGACGGTCTGGTGCGCGGCCAGGAGGTGAAGGACACCGGCTCCCCGATCTCGGTTCCCGTCGGCGACGCCACCCTCGGCCGCATCATCAATGTCATCGGCGAACCGGTGGATCAGGCCGGCCCGGTCGCGGGAGAGGCCCTGCGCGCCATTCACCAGCCGGCCCCGGCCTATGCCGAGCAGGCGACGGAGGCCCAGATTCTCGAAACCGGCATCAAGGTCGTGGATCTGCTCGCGCCTTACGCCAAGGGCGGCAAGATCGGCCTGTTCGGCGGCGCGGGCGTCGGCAAGACCGTCCTTATCATGGAACTGATCAACAATATCGCCAAGGCCCACGGCGGCTTCTCGGTCTTCGCCGGCGTCGGCGAGCGCACCCGCGAAGGCAACGACCTCTATCATGAGATGATCGAAGGCGGCGTCAACAAGGACCCGAAGGAAAACAACGGCTCGACTGCGGGTTCGAAATGCGCGCTGGTCTATGGACAAATGAACGAGCCTCCGGGCGCCCGCGCCCGCGTCGCGCTCACCGGCCTCACCGTCGCCGAACATTTCCGCGACAAGGGCCAGGACGTGCTGTTCTTCGTGGACAACATCTTCCGCTTCACCCAGGCGGGATCGGAAGTGTCAGCGCTTCTCGGCCGCATTCCCTCGGCGGTGGGCTATCAGCCGACGCTCGCCACCGACATGGGCGCGCTGCAGGAGCGCATCACCACCACCACCAAAGGGTCGATCACTTCGGTGCAGGCGATTTACGTCCCGGCGGACGACCTGACCGACCCGGCTCCGGCGACCTCCTTCGCTCATCTGGACGCCACCACGGTTCTGTCGCGCTCGATCGCGGAAAAGGGCATCTATCCGGCGGTCGATCCGCTCGATTCGACGTCGCGCATGCTGTCGCCGGCCATCGTCGGCGAAGAGCATTACGACGTCGCCCGCAAGGTGCAGTCGACCCTCCAGCGTTACAAGTCGCTGCAGGACATCATCGCCATCCTCGGCATGGACGAACTGTCCGAAGAAGACAAACTGGTCGTGGCGCGCGCGCGCAAAATCGAGCGGTTCCTGTCGCAGCCCTTCCATGTCGCGGAAGTCTTCACCGGCTCGCCGGGCAAGCTCGTCGCGCTCGCCGACACGATCAAGGGCTTCAAGGGTCTGGTAGAGGGTGAGTACGACCATCTGCCGGAAGCGGCCTTCTATATGGTCGGCTCGATCGAGGAAGCCGTCGACAAGGCGCAGAAACTCGCGGCTCAGGCGGCCTGATCGCGGACCTCGAAAGGTTCGCCAGAGGGTCGGTTCGGGCGCAGGCCCAGGTTGGAGAGAGCGATGACGACTTTTCACTTCGAACTGGTTTCGCCGGAAAAGCTTTTGTTTTCCGGCGAAGTCGAGTCCGTGGTCGTGCCGGGCGTCGAAGGCCAGTTCACGGTCCTGAAGGATCATGCGCCGGTCATGTCCATCCTGAAGGCGGGGATCGTTGAAATCTTCGCAACCGTCACCAGGGCGCCGGAAAGGCTGGTCGTGCGCGGCGGTTTCGCCGATGTCGCGCCGAGCGGCCTGACGCTTCTGGCGGATCAGGCGACGCCGCTGGAGCAGTTCGATATGGCGCAACTCGCCCAGGACATCAGGGACGCCGAGGACGATCTCGCCGACGCCAAGACCGACGAGGCGCTGAAGAGCGCGTCGGAAAAGCTCGGCCAGTTGCAGGAACTGAAAGCCGTTGTCGGCGCTTGACGATCGGCTTGGTTGCATGTTTGAGGCGCCTGTCTTCGGACAGGCGCCTTTTTGTTTCAAAGGCGGAAAACGGGGTTGAGGCCGAACATGCTTCCGGGCGCGGTTTCCCAGCCGAGCGAGCGCATGCAGGCGATATGCGCCGGCGCCGCGCTCGTGGCGTAGGCGTAAAGGTCGCCCTCCGGCATCGTGGAAATCCTGTCCACATAGCCGTTGCTGAACGGATCGAATTTCGCGCACTGGTAGATCGCCATCCGCAAGGATCTTTCGGGGACTCTCGCGCCATAGGGAGGGATTTCCCACCCCGCGGCCAAAGGCGGCGTCGCCTGGTTGCATCCGCTCAAGCTTGCGAGCAGCAAGAGCGCCGGCAGAATTTTCGTCATTCCAGCGCCTGCTCCCGTTGTTCCGCGCGATCACCCCGGCGGACGCTCCAGCGCGATCATGTAATTGACGTCGATGTCGCCCGAGAGCCGCCATTCGTCGGACAGCGGGTGATAGACGATCCCGGCGCGGTCGATTTCCTTGAGGCCGGCCTTTTCCAGCGGCTTCACCATTTCATATGGCCGCAGAAACTTGCGCCAATCATGCGTGCCGGGTTCGACCCAGCGCAGCACATATTCGGCGCCGACAATCGCGAGGGCGTAGCTCTTCAGGGTGCGGTTAAGGGTGGCGCCGACGAACAGCCCGCCCGGCCGCACGAGCGCGGCGGCGGCGGCGAGAAATCCCTTCACGTCGGCGACATGCTCCAGAACCTCCATGGCCAGCACGGCGTCGAAAGTTTCGCCCGAGTCGGCCAGCGCCTCGACCGTGACCGCCCGGTAGTCGATGGCAAGCCCGGATTGCGCGGCATGGCGGCGGGCGGCGGCTATATTTTCGTCCGCCGGATCGGCCCCCGTCACCTGCGCGCCTAAAGCGGCGAGCGATTCGGACAGCAGGCCGCCGCCGCAGCCGAGGTCCACGACCCGCAGATGGCTGAGCGGCTTTTCGGCCTTGCGCTCGCGCGGTTTGCTTCCGTCGGGGAAATGGGCGCAGAAAAGGTTGCGCAAATAGCGCACACGGGTGGGGTTGAGCTTGTGCAGGGCGCGCTGCGGGCCGTTCGGGTCCCACCAATCGTCGCCGAGCCGGGCGAATCGCGCCAATTCGTCGCGATCGACGCTTGCCCCCGCTTCGCCGTGAAATTCCGCCATGTCGCACTCCAAACTTGTCCTTCGCACGTTGACACAATCCATGCGCCCCGTCATGTATAGCCGCCCCGCGCCGGCGGCGCGAATTTCCTGGCCTATTGCCCGAGAAAAAGCGCTTGCGAGGCTCGGAGGCCGAGACAGTCCTCCAGGCCGCGGCGGCGGGTCGAAAAGTGATTGAGCAAACGGTTTCAGGTTGATATGGCGCGTCTGGTGATGAAATTCGGCGGCACTTCGGTCGCCAATATCGAACGAATCCGTAACGTGGCGCGCCATGTGAAGCGCGAGATCGACGAGGGCCATGAAGTCGCGGTCGTCGTCTCGGCCATGTCGGGCAAGACCAACGAACTGGTCGGCTGGGTCAACGAGGCAAACAAGCATTACGATCCGCGCGAATATGACGCCGTGGTCGCCTCCGGCGAACAGGTCACGTCAGGTCTGCTCGCCATCGTTCTTCAGGAAATGGGCGTCCCGGCGCGCTCCTGGCAGGGCTGGCAGATTCCGATCGAGACCAATGACGCTCATGGCTCGGCGCGCATCGCCCGTATCGACGGCGCCCGGTTGATCGAGGGCTTCGGGCGCGGGGAGGTCGCGGTGGTCGCCGGTTTCCAGGGCCTCGATCCGGCGACGGGCCGGGTGTCCACGCTGGGGCGCGGCGGCTCCGACACCAGCGCGGTCGCGGTCGCGGCGGCGATCCATGCCGATCGCTGCGACATTTACACCGATGTCGACGGGGTCTACACCACCGATCCGCGCATCGTGCCCAAGGCGCGGCGGCTTGACCGGATCGCCTTCGAGGAAATGTTGGAAATGGCGTCGCTCGGGGCCAAGGTGCTTCAGGTGCGCTCCGTTGAAATGGCGATGGTCCATGGGGTCAAGACCTTCGTGAGGTCGTCCTTCGACGATCCGGCCAACCCCCGGCCCGGCACGCTGATTTGCAACGAGGAGGATATTGTGGAAGAGCAGGTCGTCACCGGAATCGCCTTCTCCAAGGACGAGGCGCAGATCACCTTGCGCAAGGTGGCGGACAAGCCGGGCGTCGCGGCGGCGATCTTCCAGCCCCTCGCCCAGGCCAATATCAATGTCGACATGATCATTCAGGTGGCCTCGGACGATTCGACGACCGATATCACTTTCACCGTCCCGACCGCTGAATTCGACCGCGCCCGCGCCATCCTCGAAAAGGCCAGGGGCGAGATCGGCTATTCGACCCTCCAGGCCTCGACCGACGTGGTGAAGATTTCGGCGATCGGCGTGGGCATGCGCAGCCATACCGGCGTCGCCGCCGACGCCTTCCGCGCCTTGGCGCAGAAGGGCATCAACATCCGCGCGATCACCACGTCCGAGATCAAGTTCTCGGTTCTGATCGACGCGGCCTATACCGAGCTTGCGGTGCGCACGCTGCATTCGCTCTATGGTCTGGACAAGGCCTGACGCGATTTCCGGACGGATCGTTCGGAAACCGGATGAAACCGCGGACTGGCCGCCGCGCTTGACGGGAAGTCGTCGTCAGCGGGGAAAATAGCGGCTAGACTCCGTTCGCGGCACGAATCAATCCTGTCCGCGGCTCGCGTGTTGCCCGGTCTTGGGGATTCGAGGGACGGGCGGCGGGCGACTTGTTCAATTCATCGGCGGAGCGCGAGGCGCGCCGTCCAGGTCGGGGAAACGTCATGCGCGGCGCTCTGGGCGGACCTCGTCTGCTTCTTCGCCGGCTTCGCGAGGTCATGGCGGAGCCGGTGAACGCGCAGGCGCGTCTCGACCGGATCGTCATCCATATCGCCGCCAACATGGTCGCCGAAGTCTGTTCGGTCTATGTGGCGCGCTCCGACGGCAAGCTTGAGCTTTACGCGACCGAGGGCCTCAACCGCGAGGCGGTCCACCTCACCACCATGACCACCGGCGAGGGCCTCGTCGGCCTCATCGCCGAAAAGGCCGAGCCCTTGGCGCTTGCCGACGCCCAGGCCCATCCGGCCTTCTCCTACCGGCCGGAAACCGGCGAGGAAATCTATCAATCCTTCCTCGGCGTGCCGATCCTGCGCGGCGGCAACACTCTCGGCGTCCTGGTCGTGCAGAACCGGGCCCGGCGCACCTATTCCGAGGAAGAGGTCGAGGCGCTCCAGACCACGGCCATGCTGCTGGCCGAGATGATCGCCTCCGGCGAATTGCAGTCGCTCGCCCAGCCTGGCCAGAGTTTCACGCTACAGAAGGCGATGGCGCTTTCGGGCGTCCCGCTTTGCGAGGGCGTCGGCCTCGGCCATGTGGTGCTGCATGAGCCGCGCGTGGTCGTCAAACAGCTCGTCGCCGAGGATCCGCAGGCCGAAATGCGCCGTCTGGAACAGGCCATCCAGGCGATGCGCGAGCACATCGACCAACTGATCGCGCGCGGCGACCGCTATGGCGTGGGCGAACATCGCGAAGTGCTGGAAACCGTGCGGATGTTCGCAAACGACCGCGGCTGGATGCGCCGGCTGCGCGAGGCGCTGGAATCGGGCCTGACCGCCGAAGCCGCGGTCGAGCGGGTCCAGAACGACGCCCGCGCGAAATTGCAGCGCCAGACCGATCCTTACCTGCGCGAGCGCCTGCACGACCTCGACGACATCGCCAATCGCCTGCTCCGCCAGTTGACTGGCCAGGGGCCTGCCCATGGCGGCGCCCTGCCGCCCAATTCGATTCTGGTCGCGCGCAACATGGGGCCGGCGGCCCTGCTCGAATATGAGCGCAACAATCTGCGCGGCCTGGTGCTCGAGGACGGCGGGCCGACCAGCCATGTCGCGATCATCGCCCGCGCCCTCGGCCTGCCGGCGATCGGCGAGGTCCCGAACGCAACCGATCTGGTCGAGACGGGCGACGCCATCATTGTCGACGGCGGGTCCGGCGAAGTGCAGTTGCGCCCGCCGCCCGACGTCGAGGCGGCCTATGGCGAAAAGGCGCGGCTG
Organism: Pseudomonadota bacterium; assembly: GCA_021813805.1. GTDB lineage: Bacteria > Pseudomonadota > Alphaproteobacteria > Rhizobiales > Beijerinckiaceae > Rhodoblastus. Next base: position 29,820 of record JAKAJL010000030.1, read on the forward strand.
CGCGCGCGCCGGCAGGAGCAATACCATAAGCTGCGCGACACGCCGACGGTGACCCGCGACGGAGTCGAGATCGGCCTGCACATGAACGCCGGCCTGCTGATCGACTGCGAGCACGCCGCGGAAGTCGGCGCCAAATCGATCGGCCTGTTCCGCACCGAATTGCAGTTCATGGTGGCGCAAAGCTTTCCGCGCCTGTCCGAGCAATACAACCTTTATCGCAAGGTCATGGAGGCCGCGGGCGGGCGCCCGGTGACCTTCCGCACGCTCGACATCGGTTCGGACAAGGTCCTGCCCTATATGGCCAAGGTCGAGGAAGAAAATCCCGCGCTCGGCTGGCGCGCCATCAGGATCGGGCTCGACCGCCCGGGACTGCTGCGAATGCAGCTGCGCGCCATGCTCCGCGCCGGCGCCGGGCGGGAGATGCGCATCATGTTTCCGATGATCGCCAGCACCTGCGAATTCAACCAGGCCAAGGCGGTCGTCGCGCGCGAAGTCGAATTTCTGGGCCGTCATGGCTATGAACTGCCATGCGTCGTGCGGCTCGGAGCAATGGTTGAGGTTCCGTCGCTGCTCTGGCAGCTCGACGAAATCTGCGCGGCGGCGGATTTTCTCTCGGTCGGCTCGAACGACCTCACCCAGTATCTTTTTGCCGCGGATCGCGACAACAAGCGCGTTTCCGCGCGGTTCGATACCTTGTCGCCGGCAAACCTGCGGGCGCTGAAGGCGATCGTCGACGCGGGCGACCGCAATGGCAAGCCGGTTAGCCTGTGCGGGGAAATGGGCGGCAGGCCGCTGGAGGCGCTGGCGCTGGCGGCGATCGGCTACCGTCACCTTTCGATGAACGCCTCGGCCATAGGCCCGGTGCGGGCGGCCCTGCTGACGGTCGATCTCGAGGCGACGCGCGGCTTCCTCATGCCGATGATCGATAGGCCCGACGAATGCCGCTCGATCCGTCAGGAGCTACAAAACTTTGCGGAAACCAACGGCGTTCCGCTTTAGCCTGGCGTCCTCGCCGCCTTCCGCCGCTGCCTTCTCCCTGGGCGTTCATCATTATGGTTCCCGCCGAAAAACTCGATCTCATCCTGCGCCGCCATGAGGAAATCGGCCATCGCCTGGCCGAAGGCGTCGAATCTTCGGCTTTTTCCGCCCTGTCCCGGGAACTGGCCGAACTCGATCCGGTGGCGGAGGCGATCCGCGCCTTTCGCGCGCTGGAGACGGAAATCGCCGATCTCGAAAAAATGGCGAACGACCCGAAAAACGACGCCGAAATGCGGGTGCTCGCCGAGGAAGAGCTGTCCGGTCTGAAAGAAAGCCGCGCACGGGCCGAGCATGATCTGCGGCTCGCTTTGCTGCCCCGCGACGCGGCGGACGAGAAAAGCGCGATCCTCGAAATCCGCGCCGGGACCGGCGGCGACGAAGCTGCCCTGTTCGCCGGCGATCTGTTCCGCATGTACCAGCGCTACGCCGAGCGGCGCGGTTGGACCATGGAGCTGATTTCGGCGAGCGAGGGAACGGCGGGCGGTTTCAAGGAAATCATCGCCCATGTGCGCGGCAAGGGCGTGTTCGCGCGGCTGAAGTTCGAAAGCGGAACCCATCGCGTCCAGCGCGTGCCGGCCACCGAGACGCAAGGCCGCATCCACACGTCGGCGGCGACCGTGGCGGTGCTGCCCGAGGCCGAGGAGGTCGATCTCGCCATCAACGACGCCGATCTGCGCATCGACACCATGCGCGCCGGCGGCGCCGGCGGTCAGCATGTCAACAAGACCGAATCGGCCATCCGCATCACCCATATGCCGTCGGGGATCGTGGTGATGATGCAGGAGGAACGTTCGCAGCACCGCAACAAGGCCAAAGCCATGGAGCTGCTGCGGTCGCGGCTTTACGAGATGGAGCGGCGGAAGCTGGCCGACGCGCGCGCGGCGGACCGCAAGAGTCAGGTCGGCTCCGGCGACCGCTCCGAGCGTATCCGCACCTATAACTTCCCGCAGGGACGCGTGAGCGACCACCGGATCAACCTGACGCTCTACAAGATCGACAAGGTGATGGAAGGCGAGGCGCTCGACGAGATTCTCGATCCTCTGATCGCCGATCATCAGGCCAGGTTGCTGGCGGAAAGCGAGGAGGACGCGGCATGAGGGGCGAAAATGGCGCATTCCTGGACTCTTGGACGGTCTGGGCCCTGCTTTCGGCGACTTTCGCCGCCTTGACCGCGATCTTCGCCAAGGTCGGGGTCGAGGGCGTCGATTCCGATCTCGCAACGCTTGCGCGCACTCTGGTCGTGGTTGTGGCGCTGGCGCTGCTGCTGGCGGCGACCGGCCGCCTCCATCCGGCGGCGCTGCCGCCGAAGACATGGGCCTTCCTCGTTTTGTCCGGGCTGGCGACGGGGGCGTCATGGCTGTGCTATTTCCGCGCCCTGAAACTTGGCGAAGCGAGCCAGGTCGCGCCGATCGACAAGCTCAGCGTGGTGCTGGTCGCTTTGTTCGGCGCGGCTTTCCTCGGCGAAAGCCTCTCCGTCGCGAATTGGCTCGGCGTCGCGCTGATCGCGTCGGGCGCCGTGCTGGTGGCGGTTCGCTAGGACATGAATAATGAAATCGTTTTTTCAGCCCTTTATGGTCGGATGACAGCGGGCGGCGGCGGTCTTTCTTGCGGACCGCGCCGAAGGTCGGGGGACAGATGAACAGGATTATACCGGTGATCATGTGCGGGGGGGCGGGCACGCGGGTCTGGCCGGCCTCGCGCGAGACCATGCCGAAGCAATTCATCCCCCTGCTCGGGACATCATCGACCTTTCAGGAGACTTTGCTTCGTCTCGACCCGGAGATTTTCGCCGAGCCCGCGATCGTCACCAATCACGATTACCGCTTCCTCGTGCAGGAACAGATGAAGGAGATCGGGGTTTCCGGCGAGATCGTGCTGGAGCCGGAGCGCCGCGATTCCGCGGCGGCCGTGGCGGTCGCTTGCGAACTGGCCAGCAAACGTTCGCCCGACGCCGTGGTCGCGGTCTTCGCCGCCGATCACGCGGTGCGCGATGTCGAGGCGTTCCGCGCCCTTTGCCGCCAGGCCGGCGAAGCGGCGGCCAGAGGCTTCATCGTCACGCTCGGGATCAAGCCCACCCATCCGGCGACGGGCTATGGCTATATCCGCCCCGGCCCGCTGGTCGTCCCCGAAACGGGCGTGGCCAAGGTCGAGGCCTTCGTCGAAAAGCCCGACGCGAAGACCGCCGAACGCTATATCGACGAGGGCTATCTGTGGAACTCCGGCAATTTCTTCTTTCGCGCCGATGTCATGCGCGGCGAATTGCAGGCTTTTGCGCCGGAAATCGCGGCCGCCGCCGAAGCGGCCTTCGCCAAGGCCGAGCGCGATCTCGGTTTTTTGGCGCTGGATCAAGAAGCGTTCAGTCGGGCGCCGAAAACGTCGATCGACTATGCGGTGATGGAGCGGACGAAACACGCCGCCGTCATTCCGGCCGATATCGGCTGGTCCGACGTGGGCAACTGGCAGGCGGTGTGGGAACTCTCCGAGCGCGACGCGCGCGGCGTTTCGGTGCGCGGCCAGGGCGTGGCGATGGACGCGAAGAATGTTCATATCCGCTCGGATCATGGCCTGACCGCGGTGCTGGGGGTCGATGACGTGATCGTGGTCACGACCGATGACGCCGTCCTGGTGCTGGGCGCGCGGCACGGCGACAAGGTCAAGGATTTGGTGGACGAGCTGAAGCGTCGAAAGCTCAAGCAGGCCCGGGAACATCGTCGCCTCTATCGCCCCTGGGGCTATTACCAGTCGATTGACGGCGGCGAGCGCTATCAAGTGAAGAGGATTGTGGTCAAACCCGGCCATAAATTGTCGTTGCAGAAACATTATCACCGCGCCGAACATTGGATCGTGGTGCGCGGCTCGGCCGAAGTCACCCGCGACAATGAAGTCAGGATGATCCATGAAAACGAGTCGGTTTATCTGCCGATCGGGTCGGTCCATCGCCTCGTCAACCCGGGCAAGATCGACCTCGAACTGATCGAGGTCCAGACCGGCTCCTATCTCGGCGAGGACGACATCGTGCGGCTTGAGGACGTCTATCACCGCTCCTGACTCAGCCCCTTCAAGCGAGCCGCCCGATGTTCCCGAAACCCGTCGCCTGCCTCACCCCCAACACATTCGAATATGAGCGGCTGCCGCTGGTGAAGCCGACGGGCTTTCGCGAATATGACGCGCGCTGGCTGTTCGGCTCCGAGCTCAATCTGATGGGCGTGCAGGCGCTCGGCCTCGGGCTCGCAACCCTGATCCACGAGATGGGCGTCAGGCCGCGTCTCGCCACCGGCCACGATTACCGATCCTACTCGGCCTCGATCAAACAGGCTTTGATCTGCGGCCTGATGGCGGGCGGCGTCGAGGTGGTGGACATCGGCCTCGCATTGTCGCCGATGGCCTATTTCGCGCAGTTCGCTCTGGATTGTCCGGCGGTCGCCATGGTCACCGCCTCCCACAACGACAATGGCTGGACCGGGGTGAAAATGGGCGCTCAACGCCCGGTGACTTTCGGGCCGGACGAGATGGCGCGCCTGCGCGACATCGTGCTCGAAGGCCGTTTCGCGCCCCGCGCCGGCGGCGGGTACCGGTTCGTCGAGGATTTTGGGAAAACCTATCTCGACGATCTCGCGAGCCGCACGAAGCTGACGCGCAAGATCAAGGTCGTCGCGGCGTGCGGCAACGGGACGGCGGGGGCCTTCGCGCCGGCGCTGCTGGAGCGGCTGGGCTGCGAGGTGATCCCGCTCGACGTGGCGCCGGACTATGATTTCCCGCGCTATAATCCCAATCCTGAAGATCTCGAAATGCTGCATGCCATGGCCGACAGGGTGCGCGAGGCGAAGGCCGACGTCGGCCTCGGCTTCGACGGCGACGGCGACCGCTGCGGCGTGGTGGACAATCGCGGCGAGGAAATTTTCGCCGACAAGATCGGGGTCATGCTCGCCCGCGATCTCTCGAAGCTTCATCCCGGCGCGACCTTCGTGGTCGATGTCAAATCGACCGGGCTTTTCGCCAGCGACCCGGTGCTGAGGGCCCAGGGCGTCACCGCCGAGTACTGGAAGACCGGCCATTCCTATATCAAGCGCCGGGTCAGCGACCTGAACGCGCTGGCGGGCTTCGAGAAATCCGGCCATTTCTTCTTCAACGCGCCGGTGGGGCGCGGCTATGACGACGGCCTGCTGACGGCGGTCCATGTGCTGGAAATGCTCGACCGCAATCCGGCCATGTCGCTGGCCGAGCTTTACGCCGACCTGCCAAAGACGTGGGGTTCGCCGACGATGTCGCCCCATTGCGCCGACGAGGTGAAATATGGCGTGGTCGAAAGGGTCGTCGCGCGTTTCCAGGCCATGCAGGAAAGGGGCGAAAAAATCATCGGCCAGCACATCTGCAGCCTCGTCACCGTCAATGGCGTGCGGGTGACTTTGGAGGATGGCACCTGGGGGCTGGTGCGCGCCTCGTCCAACAAGCCGGAACTGGTGGTGGTGGTCGAAAGCCCGGCCTCGAAAGAAAATCTCCACGCCATGTTCGAGGCGGTGGACGCAATCCTGCGCGAAAATCCGGAAGTCGGCGCCTATAATCAGACGATCTGATCGGGCGAGGGCGGCTCATGACGATTTTCAAAATTTACGGCCGCGTCCTTACTTTGCTCGCGCCGGAGCGTCGCCTTGCGATCCTTCTGGTGTTCGCCAATCTGACGCTCGCCGGCGCACAGTTCGTCGAACCGGTGCTGTTCGGCCGCATCATCGACCGCATGACCCAGGCCCAGGTATATGTCCAAGTCCATGCCCACCAACCGGCGCGCGAGTTGACCTGGGCCGAACTCGCCCCCCTGATGGGCGCCTGGGTCGGATTCGGCCTGTTTTCCATCGTCGCGGCTGTTTATGTCGCCCTTCATGCCGACCGGATGGCGCACCGCCGCCGGCTTGCGGTCATGGCGGGCTTTTTCGACCATCTGCTCGAACTGCCGTTGACTTTCCACGGACAGACCCATTCGGGACGGCTCTTGAAAATCATGCTCGACGGCGCCGGCGGCATGTTCGGGATCTGGCTGTCTTTCTTCCGCGAGAATTGCGCTTCGGTCGCCGCGCTTTTCGTCCTGCTGCCGGCGACGCTGTTCGTGAACTGGCGCCTGGGGCTGGTGCTGGTGGTCCTAGTCGCCTTTTTCGGCTTGCTGACCATTTCGGTCCTGCGCCGCACCCAGGGGCTTCAGGCGCGGGTCGAGGTGTTCAACGCCGAACTGGCCGAGCGCGCCTCCGACGCCTTGGGCAATGTGCCGGTGATCCAGTCTTTCACCCGGATCGAGCGCGAATCGCGCAGCGTCCGCCGGATCATCGACCGGGTCCTCGCGGCGCAGCTGCCTGTTTTGTCATGGTGGGCGCTGGCCGCGGTGGCGACCCGGGCCTCGGCGACGCTGAGCCTCCTCGCCATTTTCATCATCGGCGTATGGCTGCATCTCCATCATCTGGCGACCATCGGCGTGATCGTCGCCTTCATGAATTTCGCCACCATTCTGGTGGCCCGGCTGGAGCAGGTGGTGAATTTCTCCAATTACCTGCTGATGCAGGCGCCCAAAATCGGGAATTTCTTCGAGGTCATGGACATCGCGCCCAATGTCGCCGATCGGCCGGGCGCCGTCGATCCCGGCCGCTTCGCCGGGCAGGTCGTCTTCGACCATGTCTCGTTCGCCTATGACGAGCGGCGCAAGGCGGTGGACGATGTGAGCTTTGTCATCAGGCCGGGTGAAACCGTCGCTCTCGTCGGCGCGACGGGCTCGGGCAAATCGACCACGCTCAGCCTGCTGCACCGGGCTTTCGATCCGCAGGACGGCCGGATTCTCATCGACGGGACCGACATTCGCGATTTTCAACTCGGCGCGCTGCGCCGCAATATAGGGGTCGTTTTTCAGGAGCCGATGCTGTTCGCGCGCTCGATCGAGGAGAATCTGCGCGTCGGCAAGGTCGATGCGAGCAGAACCGAAATCGACCTTGCCCTTGAACGCGCTCAAGCGAGTGATTTCGTGTCGCGCCAGAGCAAAGGCGTCAGGACCATGGTCGGCGAACGCGGGCGCACGCTTTCGGGCGGCGAACGCCAGCGCCTGTCGATCGCGCGGGCGCTGCTCAAGGACCCGCCGATCATGATTTTCGACGAGGCGACGGCGGCGCTTGACGCCGCGACGGAAAAGCAGTTGCAGGCGGCGCTGAGCGCCGCGGCCAAGGACCGCACCACTTTCATCATCGCCCATCGGCTGGCGACCGTTCGCGGCGCCGACCGGATTTTCGTCTTCGATCAGGGCAGGATCGTCGAACAGGGGTCTTTCGACGAACTGGTCGCGCGGAACGGACGCTTCGCCGCTCTGGCGCGGGCGCAGTTCATGGCGGGGGAACAGAAGGCGCAGGCTTGAGCCTTTTCACCCCTCGGCCTTCGGCTCCGGCGTCAACCGCAACAGCGTGATCCGGTTGCGCTGCTTGCGCAGCACCTCGAAGCGGAAACCATGAAAAGTGAATTTCTGGCCCTGTTCGGGAATGGCGCGGGCTTCGTGGATGACGAGGCCGGCGATGGTCGTGGCCTCCTCGTCCGGCAGGTCCCAGGCCATGACCCGGTTGAGGTCGCGGATTGGGGCCGAGCCGTCCACGATCACCGAGCCGTCGGCTTGCCGGCGAACGCCGACAAAGGCGACGTCGTGTTCGTCGCGGATGTCGCCGACGATCTCTTCCAGAATATCCTCCAGCGTCACCAGGCCCTGCACGTCGCCATATTCGTCCACCACCAGAGCGGAATGGGTCTTGCGCTTGCGAAAGGCCTGAAGCTGGGCTTCGAGCGTCGTGGTTTCCGGCACGAACCATGGCTCGTGGATGATCGGCTGAAGCTGGATTTTCGACGCATCGCCATTGGCGTCGCTCAAGGCGCGCAGCAGGTCCTTGGCGTGCAGCACGCCGACGATATTGTCGGCGGAGCCGCGCCACAGGGGCACGCGGGTGAAAGGCAGGGCGACGACCTCGCGCACGATCTCGGCGACCGACGCGTCGGCGTCGAGCGCGGTCATCTTGGTGCGATGGACCATGATGTCGGAGACGGTCAGTTCTTTGAGGTCGAGCAACCCGCCGAACATGTCGCGGTCGGCGCGGGCGACGCCGCCCTCCCTGTGCATCAGATCGACCGCGCTTTTCAGCTCTTCTTCGGGGGAGAGCAAAGCGTGTTTCTCGTCGAGCCGCAGGCCAAACAGATAAAGCGTCCCCCGCACCAGATGCTCGACCGCGAACAGGAAGGGGCCGAAGATCGCGACGAAAAAGGCGACGATCCGCGCGACGATCAGAGACATCCGGTCGGGATAGTTGAGCGCTACCGTCTTGGGCAGGACTTCCGCGAAGATCAGAAGGAGCACGGTCATGGCGGCGGTGGCGTAGATCGCGCCCTTTTCGCCGACCATCGCCATCAGAACCGCGGTGAGAAAAGCCGAGGCGCCGATATTGAACAGGGTGTTGCCGAGCAGCATGGCGCCGATCAGCCGGTCGCGCCCCGCGAGCAGCCGATTGACGGTGGCCGCGCGCGGGTCGCCCTGCTTTTCCAGCGCGTGCATGCGCGCGCGAGAGGCCGCGGTCATCGCGGTTTCGGAGCCGGAAAACAGCGCCGAAAGCAGGATGAAGACCACCAGGACCGCGCCGGCGGCCCAGGGATTGATAGACGCGGCCTCGACCTCGCCATGCATGGATTTCAGGCTCCGGCGCGCAACTCGTCTTCGAGGAAGGCGCGCACGGCCTCCGGCTCGACATTCCTGGCGATGAAGCTCGCGCCGATGTCCCGGGCCAGAATGAAGGTCAAGGCGCCGCGCTTCACCTTCTTGTCCTGGCTCATGGCTTCGACAACGTCTTCGGCGGTCGCGCTCCAGCCCGAGATGTCGCGGATGCGGGTCGGCAGGCCGACAGCGCGCAGATGGGCCTCTACGCGTTCGGCGGCCGAGATCGGGCAGAGGCCCGCGCGGACCGAATAGCGGAAGGCGCAGGCCATGCCGATGGCGACGCCCTCTCCATGGACGAGGCGCCCGCTGTCATAGCCGACCAGCTTTTCCAGGGCGTGCCCGAAAGTGTGGCCGAGATTGAGCAGGGCGCGGTCGCCCTGTTCCGTCTCGTCGCGGGCCACCACGGCGGCCTTGGATTCGCAGCTCACCGCGATGGCGTGGCTTAGTTCCGGCCCGCGTGCGAAAACCGCCGGCCAGTGCTTTTCCAGCCAGGCGAAGAAATCCGGCCGGTCGATCAGGCCATATTTGACGACCTCCGCGTAGCCGGCGGCGAATTCGCGCTTCGGCAATGTGCCGAGGCTGTCGGTGTCGGCCAGCACCAGCGCCGGCTGATGGAAGGCGCCGATCAGATTCTTGCCCTGGCGGGAATTGATCCCGGTCTTGCCGCCGACGCTCGAATCGACCTGCGACAGCAGGGTCGTCGGAATCTGGACGAAGCCCATGCCGCGGCGCAGGCTGGCGGCGACGAAGCCGGCGAGGTCGCCGATGACGCCGCCCCCAAGCGCGATGAGGAAATCGCCACGCTCCATCTTGGCCGCCAGAGCCGCCTCGCAGAGCTGCTCGTAATGGGCGTAGTCCTTGGTGGTTTCGCCGGCCGGCAGCACGATATGGCCGTGGCGGATGTTCGCCGCGTCGAGACTGGCCTGAAGGGCGCCGAGCCACAGAGGCGCGACATGGGAATCGGTGACGATGAGGGCGCTCGCGCCGGGCGCGAGCCGGGCGATTCTTTCGCCGGCATGGGCGATGAGCGCGGGGCCGATCAGAATGTCATAGGAGCGGGCGCCGAGCGCGACATGGACTCCGGTGGAGGCGGGAGGCAGGACGGGAGCGGTCATTTCGGGCGAAAAATCTCCTTGTTTGGCCAAAAAACCTTCGAGCGCGGCGAGGACCTCCTCGATGATGACCTCGTGCGGCGCGTCGCGGGAAAGAATGGAAAGATCGGCTTGCGCATAGACGGGATAGCGCTCGTCGATCAGGCGGCGCATCACGCCTTCCGGATCGGGGCCCTGGAGCAGCGGACGGGTCGGCCTCTTGCGCACCCGGCGCATCAGCACGTCGAATTCGGCCTTGAGCCAGATCGAGACGGCGCGGTCGCGGATCAGCGCGCGGGTCTGGGGCTGAATGAAGGCCCCGCCGCCGGTGGCGATGACCCGCTCGCCCTCGCCGATCAGCCGGGCGAGCACGCGGCGCTCGCCGTCGCGGAAATAGGCTTCGCCATGATGAGCGAAGATTTCCGTGATGGTCAGGCGATGCGCGGCCTCGATTTCGTGATCCGAATCGACGAAGGGCAGGCCGAGCCGTTGCGCCAGCCGCTTGCCGATGGCGGTCTTGCCCGAGCCCATCATGCCGACGAGGACCAGCGGCCGGCCGGCCAGACGATCGACGATCGCCCGCGCACGCGGGTCGCGCGTCGCGGGCGCCTCCTCCGGCTGGTGAGCGATGGCTTGATCCCACATGATCGGCATGTACTATCACGTCGCGCGCGCAAATTGTATCTGGCTTTCGGCGCGCGAAAGAATCAGTCCGGCGGCGCGGAGAAACCTATGCCCAGCCTGTTGCGCTTTCTCTTTGTCATCGGCCTGCTGGCGGGCGCGGCTTTCGTCGGCATGGCGGCGCTGGTCGCCTTCGTCGAGCCGCAGCCGCGCGAAATGAGCCAGCCCCTCCCCGCGGACGTCCTCAACAAATGACCGAGGGCGCCGGCAGATGACGGGCTCCGCCGGCTCGGCCTCGCACGCCGCGGTGAAGGATTTTCTCGCCATGCTCGCCGCCGAGCGCGGCGCCGCGAAAAATACGCTCGACGCCTATGCACGCGACCTCGGCGATTATCTGCTGGCGCTGGCCCGGCGCAAATGCGATCCTTTCCGCGCCACGACGGACGACATTCGGGATTACCTTGCCAATCTCGCCAGAGCCGGGCTCAAGCCGTCCTCCACCGCACGCAAAACGTCGGCGATCCGCCAGTTTCATCGTTTCCTTTCGACCGAGGAGCGCCGGCCGGATGATCCGGCGGTTCTGCTCGAAGGCCCGCGCCAGGGCCGCCGCCTGCCCAAAATTCTGTCGATCGACGAGGTGGATGCGATTCTGCGGGTCTGCCGCGAGGGGCTGGACGACCCCGCGCGCCCGCCCGAGGAAAGGCTGAAGGCGCGCCGCGCCGCCTGTCTGGTCGAGGTGCTCTACGCCTCCGGCCTGCGCGTCTCCGAACTGGTGGCTTTGCCTCTGGCCGCCGCGAAACAGGCCGAAAGACCGCCCGAACAGGGCGGCGGCTTTCTGACGATCAAGGGCAAGGGCGGGCGCGAACGGCTGGCGCCCCTCACCGGGCCCGCCCGCGAGGCGATCGCCGCCTACCGCCGTCAGTTGCTCGAGCTTCATCCCGAGACGGCGAAACAGAAATGGCTGTTTCCCTCGATCGGCGAGAGCGGCCATCTGACGCGCCAGGTTTTCGCGCGGGAGCTGAAATTTCTGGCCGCCGCCGCCGGAATTTCGCCGCGAAAAGTGAGCCCGCATGTCCTGCGCCACGCCTTCGCCAGCCATCTTTTACAAAACGGCGCCGACCTGCGCATCGTCCAGGAACTCTTGGGCCACGCCGATATCGCCACCACGCAGATTTATACGCATGTGCTGGACGAGCGCCTGAAGGCGATGGTGCGCGACCTTCATCCGCTCAACGACGAGGAGTGACGCGAGCTCGCCGGGCTCAAACCTTCCGACCGTCCTTGCGCTCCAGCAGAAAAACCGCCTGCTCGCCAAAAAGATTCCACGCCCACCACGGGGCGTTGACCCGGATCTGCGCGCCGGCGCTGTTCATCGCTACGGCGCGGACGATTTTCGCGTCCACCAACTCCACCAGCTGGACGAAATCGCGAATGGTGCAGAAATGGATGTTGGGCGTCTCGTACCAGGGGTAGGACAGGTTTTCGGTGATCGGCATGCGCCCGCGCACCGCGAGTTGCCAGCGCACGCGCCAATGGCCGAAATTGGGGAAGGAGACGATGGCGCGCTTGCCGATGCGCATCATCTGCTCCAGCACCCGCCGCGGCTTGCGCGTGGCCTGGAGCGTCTGTGACAGGATGACGTAATCGAAGCCGTCGTCCGGATAATCGGCGAGATCGACATCGGCGTCGCCCTGGACGACGGAAAGGCCCTTGGCGACGCAATCATTGACGCCTTTTTGGGAAATCTCGACGCCGCGCGCGTCTACGTTCCTGGTCTCGGAGAGAAGCCGCAGCAATTCGCCGTCGCCGCAGCCGACGTCGAGCACCCGGGCGCCATTCCCGACCATGCCGGCGACGAGCAGGAGATCGATGCGGGTCGTCTCGGTCCGGCTCACGGCTTTCCGCCCTCCGTTTCGGCAAGGCCCCGCGCCTTCGCCGCGCCGCGCAGAAAACCACGTGTGGTGGCGAGAAAATCCGGCTCTTCCAGCAGGAAGGCGTCATGGCCCTTGTCGGTCTCGATCTCGACGAAGGAGACCGGCGCGCCGCCGGCGTTGAGGGCATGGACGATGGCCCGCGATTCGGCGGTGGTGTAAAGCCAGTCCGAGGTGAAGGACACGACGCAGAAGCGCGTCCGCGAACCCCGGAAAGCGCGGGCGAGCGAGCCGCCGTAATCCTGCGCCAGGTCGAAATAATCGCAGGCGCGAGTGACATAGAGATAGGAATTGGCGTCGAAACGGTCGACGAAGGTCGAGCCCTGATGGCGCAGATAATTCTCGACCTGGAAATCGGCGTCGAAGGAAAAGGTCGGCTCGGCGCGGTCCTGCAATTTGCGGCCGAATTTGCGTTGCAGGGCTTCGTCGGAAAGATAGGTGATATGGGCGGCCATGCGCGCGACGGCGAGGCCTTTCACCGGGCGCACGTCCTCGTCGATATATCGCCCGCCGCGCCATTCCGGATCGGCCATGATCGCCTGGCGCCCGACCTCGTGAAAGGCGATGTTCTGCGAGGAATGACGCGCCGCGGTGGCGATCGGCATGGCCGAGAACACCCGCTCCGGATAAAGGGCCGCCCATTGCAGAACCTGCATGCCGCCCATCGAGCCGCCGGCCACGCAGAAAAGCGTGTCGATGCCCAACCTGTCGATCAGCATGGCTTGCGCCCGGACCATGTCGGCGATGGTGACCACGGGGAGGTCGAGGCCATAGGCGCGGCCGGTCGCCGGATTGACCGAGGCCGGCCCGGTGGTGCCCATGCAGCCGCCGAGCACATTGGAGCAGATGATGAAATATCTGTCGGTGTCGAAGGGTTTTCCGGGCCCGACCAGCGCCGACCACCAGCCGGGCTTTCCGGTCAGGGGATGGCGGTTGGCGACATGCTGATCGCCGGTCAGCGCGTGGCAAAGCAGGATGGCGTTGGATTTGTCGGCGTTCAGCTCGCCATAGGTCTGGTAGGCGATCGAGAACGGCGAAAGCGATGCGCCCGCGCTCATGGCGAGCGCCTGGGCTCCGTCGAACACGGCGATCTGGCTGTGAGGCTGCGCCGCTTCGGCCAGACTGGGATGGGGTGCGGAAGATCTGTCGTTCACGGGCGGTTGTTCGATTTTCCGAACGGATCGTTTGTTATATAGAAGCGGCTTTCCGGCCAAGTCAAGGAATGGGCAAATCGAGGAATCGCAAAATCAACGAACGGCTGTGCGGCGTTTGCTTGCGCGCGCGCGCCGTTTATAGAGGAGGCCAGCCCAATGGCGTCGCCTCGAGCGAAATCCGTTCACGCTGAATCGGGGGTTTCGCTCTAACGGTGTGTTTTAATGCATAATCCTATCCAAAAAGTCTGCGACTTTTTGGGAGTATGCTCCAGCTCTTGAAATGACGATCGAGCCCATGACCGAAAACGCCGCTCTGGAATCCTTGGCCGAACTGCGCGCGGAGATCGATCGGATCGACGGCGAGATGCATGAGCTTCTGATCGAGCGGGGCGGAATCATCGACCGGCTGATCGCGGTCAAGGCGCGACAGGGCGGCGGCTCCGCGTTCCGGCCCGGCCGCGAGGCGGACATGATGCGGATCATCGCGGCGCGCCATCGCGGCCGATTGCCGCTCGACACGGTCGAGAGCATCTGGCGGGTGATCATTTCGACCTTCACTTTCGTCCAGTCGCCCTATGCCGTTCACGCCGACATGTCGGGCGGCGACGCGGCGATGCGCGATTCGGCGCGGTTCCATTTCGGCTTCACCGTGCCGCTGGTCAGCCACGCGAGTCCGCGGGAAACGATCGCGGCGGTCGCGGCCTCTGCGCGACCGAACGGCGGCGATCTCGGCATGCTGCGCGCCAGTTGGCGAAAGGGCGAGACGCGATGGTGGGAGAGTCTCGCCGGCGCGCGCGCGCCCAAGATCATCGCCCGCCTTCCTTTCGTCGAACGGCCCGATCACCCGGCCGGAATGCCGGTCTTCATCATTTCCAACCCCCTGGCCGAGGCGGCGGCGCGCGATGTCGCGCTGTTTTCCGCGCAATGGAGCGGCGAAGGGCCCGACGACGCGGTTTTGAAAACCCTGGGGTGCGAATGTCTCGGCCGCGACACGGCGGCGGAAGGCGTTTCGCTTCTGACTTCGGCGCCGGGAGATTGGGATGAGGCGCGGTTCCGCGCGGCCTTCGCGCAGGCGCCCCGCGACGTGGCTTGGCTCGGCAGTCATGCCGAGCGTTTTGCTTTGGCCTGAGGCGGTCATATGAATTCCGAACGCATGCGGAATTCATGTTCCGCCGGCGCGAAAATCCGCCCGCGACTTCGAGGATTTTTGCGCCGTGACATTTCCGCGGAGTGCAAAGCAATCTTGCGGAAACCGTATTAGGCCCTAAACTCATAAACGGGATTCCCGAACGGGCGAAAGAATGATTCAAGGCCTCCGATGATTTGGGGGCTTTGATGACGCGACGCCGTTTTGAACTGACCGATGCCGAGTGGGCCATCATT
>JAKAJL010000031.1 GCA_021813805.1 Pseudomonadota bacterium
ATCACCGACGAAACGAAGACGAGGATTGGGAACGCTTGCCGACGCAGGGTTCTTTCTGCCTCGGATGCGACTGCGCCATGTGGCGGAAAGCCGAAAATAACGAACCCTATTGCGGCCTCGCTGGCCCTCCCCACTCCCCCTTACTTGAGAAATACGAATGACCGCCGATCACATCCGCGTCGTCGATCTCGAAACCACCGGCTTCGCGCCGCCAGACCATGCGCCATGCGAAATCGCCTTTTGTGATCTCTTCGCCAACGCGACAGATCTCACCGGTGCTCCGGCCGACTGGCGCGTGGATTTCGGCTATGGCTATCTCTGCCAGCCGGGACGGCCGATTCCTCCCGAGACATCGGCGATCCACCATATCGTCGACGAGGACGTCGCCAAGGCGCGCCCCTGGGCGGAAGTGCTCGGCGATATCGTCGGCGCGCCCACTGACGCAACGGTTTACGCCGCCCATAACGCGCGCTTCGAGCGGCAATGGATCACCGACGAGTCGACCGGTTCCGCGCCGTGGATCTGCACTTATAAATGCGCCCTGCGCCTGTGGCCCGAGGCGCCCAGCCATTCCAACCAGGCGCTGCGCTACTGGCGCAAGCCGCAGGGCCTCGACCGGGCCGTCGCCAATGTCGCGCACCGCGCCTACCCAGACGCCTATGTGACCGCGTTTCTGCTGCGCGACATGCTCGAGCTGACGACCGTCGAGCAGCTCGTCGAATGGAGCAGCGAGCCGGCGCTGCTGGCGAAAATCCCCTTCGGCGACCTGCGCGGCCAGCCGTGGAGCGCAGCCGACGAAGGTCTGCTGCGCTGGGTCCTGCGCAAGGATTTCAACGAGGACGTCCATTTCACCGCCCGCGCCGAACTGGCGAAGCGCGAGCGCGAGGGCGCCCATGATTTCGACGAGGACGACGCCGCATGAGCGACGGTGACCGCAAATTCATTCTCCGCGCCATCATGTTCGCGGACGGCGCGAAAGGCGCAGCCTCGCAGGAACACGAAATCCTCGAAGGCGATATCGACAAGGGCGAAAAGGGCCGCCCGACGGGAATCACCTACGTCTGGTCGCGCAAAGACGGCCGCGACCCCGGCAAGCGCACCTTCTTCTTCAACGGCGCGCCGTTCGAAACCTTCGCCGAAGCGCTCGCGGCTTCGGATTCGGCCAAACAAGAAAGGACTGCGGGATGAGCGGCAGCGCCAAGAAAACGGCAGAGGCTCGCCCTCCGGGCCCAAGGCCTGCGCCCTGCGATATCGCCGCGCGCATGGGCGTCAGCGAAAACGCCGTCACCGGCCTGATTTCCTCGCGCCAGCGCGCCCTGCGCCGGTCGGAGGCGGAAGGCCGAACCGTCGTCTTCTCGCGCGACACGCTTGACCAACTTGAGACCTTCGCCAAGAGGCGCGGCCTCCACGTCAACGCGCTCGTGCGCCGCATCGTCGAGACCGCCCTCGACGACGATATGATCGACGCCATCCTGGACGACGCGCCATGATCGCCGAAACGCCGCTTCGCGTTCTCGTCGCCTGCGAATTCTCCGGCACGGTGCGCCGCGCCTTTGCGGCGCGCGGCCATGACGCATGGTCGTGCGACCTGCTGCCGCCCGAGGACCGCTCGAACAAGCATATCGTCGGCGACGCCCGCGACCTGCTTAACGACGGCTGGGACCTGCTCATGGTCGCCCATCCGCCCTGCACGCGGCTGTGCAATTCAGGCGTGCGCTGGCTCGCGGCCCCGCCGCCTGGCCGCACCAGGGAAGAAATGTGGGACGACCTCGACGCCGCCGCCGATCTCTTTTCGGCGTTCTGGAACGCGCCGATCGAACGGATCTGCATCGAAAACCCGGTTATGCACCGCCACGCCAAGGCGCGCATCCGCAATTTCCAGCCCTTCGCGCAGTCGATCCAGCCGTGGCAGTTCGGCCACCCGGAAACCAAGCGCACCTGCCTGTGGCTGAAGAACCTCGCGCCGCTCACGCCGACCAATGTCGTTGATGGCCGCGCCGCCCGCGTCCACCGCATGCCGCCCGGCCCCGACCGCCGGCGCGAGCGCTCGCGATTCTTCACTGGCGTCGCCGAGGCGATGGCCGACCAATGGGGCGGCGTCGCGGCCGCCAACCGGAAAGGGATGTCGGCATGACCGCCCCGCACCCGACACGCATGCGCCTTTCGCGAGCCAAGGGATTCAACCTTCAGGAAGCGAGCGGCGCCTTGAACGGCCTCGACGCCATCGCCCGCGCCGAGAAGGCCGAGGCCGAGAACAAGCGGCTAACCAAAATCATGCGGGCGATCTTTGGTGAAACCTGCGCAATGCTTCATGGCAGCGCCGCAGAACGCGCCGTTGGGGTTGTTTATGAGTTGTCCCGCGCCGCGCTGGAAGGGAGCAAGACATGACCGAAGCGCAACTTGACACCATGCGCGCCATTGCGGCCGTGAATGAAATCCTCGACGGGCGCGACCCGAAATCCGACTACGCCGCGATCCCCGTCACGGCTGAACATACGATTGCGGCGCTCCTGCTCATGCTGATGGGCGACCCGCGCAAGGCAGCCTCCATGCTCAACGAAGGACTTTTGCAAGGCGTCGAAGACCGGCTTTCGCTTTATCTCTCTCGGAAAGGATGAGACATGACTGACCTCAAGCAAGCCGCCCGCGAGGCGATGGAATGGATCGACGCCACGTTAAAATTTGACGTGCCGTTTGACGGGCTCGAAGCCCGCGACCTTGCCACCTCCCTCCGCGCCGCACTTGCCGCCGGGGACGCGCGGGAGACGGCGCTGCGGGGGCTGGTGGAAAAGTGGCGGCAGATTTCAAATGATCTATTGGGACTAAATCAGATGATTGCCTCAAAACATGTTTTGGCTTGCACCAACGAACTCGCCGCCGTCCTCAACACGAAATCCGACCACGCGATCGCTACTGTCACACCTAGCGTCCTTACGCCGACCGGGGCGGCGTCGCATGGCGGCCCCGGACCTGATGCAACCAAGGATACGACGATGAACGAAGCTTTGATCCGCCACATGGCCAACCGTTTCCTTTGTTGGAAACTGCCGGGAAACTTCAGCCCGGACGGCGGGATTTCCTTCGATAAGATCGGCAACTCCGGGACGCCTCACGCCTACACGCGGGAGCCGGTCGGGACGAACCTGCTCGACGCCGCGCAGGCCGAAGAGATGGTGCGCCACATGCTGGAAGGATGGCCTGTCGCAGAATACCCCGGCGCGGACCAAGCGCCTGCGACCGGGAGCGCGATTGAGCCGAGCGAGGAGGCGATTGAGGCAGGGAAGCGCGCCTACAACGCAAAGGCGTCAGAAATCGCTCCTAGTGGGCCGTCGTGGGAGCCGATGCTGGCCTTTGCCAAAGCCGCCACCTCCGTTGACCTTCCCCGCCTTCTCGCCGAAGCCAAGCGCAAAGGCATGGAGCGGGCGGCGGAAATTGCGGAAAACCGATCACGCCGCAGCGACGGCGCGCGTGGCGGTTTGGGTCAAGCGTTTGCTCAGACCCAAGACCACGAAGCGAGAAATATCGCCGCCGCCATCCGAGCCGCAAAGGACGCCCCGTGACCGCCCCGCGCCTGCTCACGCCCGCCGAGGCCGCCGAGGCGCTGCGCATCTCGGTCAAGACCCTGCGCGTCCACGTCGAGCAGGGCGAGCTGCCGCGCATCATCCTCGGCGCCGGCAGGATCAAAAAACACTGGGCGATTGACCCGAACGACCTGGCGGCGTTCATTGTCAGGCGCAAGGAGACCGGAGGCGCGGCGCCATGTCGATCTACAAGCCGAAGAAAAGCCCCAATTTCGACTACGACTTCCGGGTCAAAGGTCATCGCTTTTTCGGAACTACAGGCACGTCAAACCGGCGCGAAGCCGAACGGATAGAGCGCGAAAAGAAGGACGCCGCCCGCCGCGAGATCGAAAAAGCCGAGGCCGCCAGCGCCGGGCCGCTGACCATCGACCTCGCCGCCGGCCGCTATTGGGACGAGGTCGGCCAGCACCACGCCGCGCCGAAAACCACTTTTTCCAATCTCGCGCGCCTTGTCGCGCATTTCGGCCGCGCCAAACGCCTCGACGAGATCGCCACCGCCGACGTCGCCGAGCTGGTCGCGCGCCGGCGCGGCGAGACAGTGCGCGGCCGGAAGACCATCCGCGATCCGCAAAACCCGAAGAAGCGCCTGCCGGCGCCGCTGGTGTCGCCGGCGACCGTCAACCGTTCGACCATCGAGCCGCTGCAAAAGCTGTTCAACCGCGCCAAAAACGTCTGGGGCGCGAAACTGCCGCGCGAGCCGGCCTGGAAAAGCTTGTTGCTGAAAGAGCCGCAGGAGCGCGTGCGCGAGATCCGCGCGACGGAAGAAACCGCGCTCGACGAGGCGATCCGGCCCGACTACCGCCCGCTCGTCGCCTTCGCCCGCGCGAGCGGCCTTCGCCTCGCCGAATGCCTGCTACGCAAGGACCAGGTCCACATCCTCGACGGCGTGATCGAGACGAAAGGCAAGGGCGGCCGAACCATCCGCAAGCCGATCACCTCGGAGATGCGCGCCATCCTGGTAGACGCCATGCAGCAGCCGACGGATGTCGTCTTCACCTACCGCGCCGCGCGCGCCAAAAAAGGCAACGGCGGCTTTGCCCGCGGCGACCACCTGCCGATCACGGCCAGCGGCCTCAAGACGCTGTGGCGCCGGGCGAAGCGCGCCGGCCTGCCCGCCGATCTCCGCTTCCATGACCTGCGCCACGATTTCGCCACGACGCTGTTGCGCGAGACCGGCAACCTCAAGCTGGTGCAAAAGGCCCTCGGCCACGCCAAGATCGAAACCACCACGCGCTACGCCCATGTGCTGGACGACGAAGTCGCCGCCGGCATGGAGGCGGCCGCGCGCGCGCGGCTGAAGAAACGGGCGAAGGCAAGAGCGAGGACGGGGTAAACCCATGCGATTCGACCCAAGGCACAGAGCGGCCCGCGAGGCCGCTTTTTTCATGCGAACGCACGGCGAACGCTTTCCGGGACTTTTCCGGGACTTTGCGCATCCAATCCGGGAAATCGAGCCCTTTTCGTTCCCAAAACAGCAAAAGGCCACACCCTTGCGGACGCGGCTTTTTTGCAACCACTTCAAGCGGTTGAATGGTCGGAGTGGCGGGATTCGAACCCACGACCCCTAGTCCCCCAGACTAGTGCGCTAACCGGACTGCGCTACACTCCGACTGCCCGCCTTATAGAGAAGGCTTTTGGGGCTGGCAACTAGAGAAGGCGTCAGGCTGGGCGGCAAAAAACGGCGCTGCGCCGTCAGTTCCGCAGCGCTTCCTCGAGAAGGCGCGCGCCCTCGGCCAGTTCGGCCAGAATCGCTTCCATGCGATGGCGGTCCTGGAGCGAAAGACGGGTCGGGACCGCGCTGTCCGCGTCGCCGGCGAATTCCGCGCTCGAGTCGCCGGGCGCGGGGTCCGCGGGCGAGGGTTCGAATTCGGACGCCGAATCCGCGCCGTCCGCAGGAGACGGTAGGCCGTGCCCCCCGGCGCGCGACGCAGCGATCAGGGCCTTGGCGCCCTGCTCTTTCAGCAGGCGTTGGACGCCGCGGATCGTATAGCCTTCGCTGTAGAGCAGGATCCGGATCGCGGCGACGAGCCGCACGTCGTCGGGCCGATAATAGCGCCGGCCACCGGCCCGCTTGACCGGGCGAATCTGATTGAACTTGGTTTCCCAGAAGCGCAGGACGTGCTGGGGAAGATCCAGCTCCTCCGCGACTTCGCCGATGGTGCGAAAGGCGTCCTGCGTCTTGTCCATCGCCGGCTCCGGCAAATCGACCGCCCGTTCGAGTCGGGTCTCACCCCTGGTTTATGCGATCGCGCATAATATGGGAAGCCTTGAACACCAGCACCTTGCGCGGCGATATCTTCGCCTCCACGCCCGTCTTGGGATTGCGGCCGATGCGTTCGCGTTTCGATCGCTGGATGAAGGTGCCGAAACCCGAGAGCTTCACATTTTCGCCACGCAACACCGCGTCGCTGATCTCGTCGATCACCATTTCCACGAGTTGCGCGGATTCCAGACGCGACAAGCCAATGCGACGGAACAAGGCGTCCGCCAGTTCGGAGCGGGTTACAGTGTGCTTGCGCAGATCCGTCACGCCGCTCTCCCCTGCGTGCGGAGGAATTTCGTAGGTTTTCGCCTGCAAAACTTCGGTCGCCATTGAACAAGCCCCCGGTCAAATTCGTTTTGATCCCGATCACTCGGGTCAACAACAAGTTCCGGGAACTATAATCTGATAAGTAAGGCGTTTCTAACGGAAATTCCTGAATTGCGGATGTTACGGATATGCGGCGCCCGGCCTGGCGGCGTCGGCGGGAGGACTCTCACCACCTGATCAGCGCCGCGCCCCAGGTGAAGCCGCCGCCGATGGCCTCGATCATGACCAGGTCGCCGGGCTTGATTCGTCCATCCTCGCAGGCCGCGCTGAGCGCGAGCGGGATCGAGGCGGCCGACGTGTTGCCGTGCAGCTGGACCGTCTTGATCACTTTCCGCGGCGCGATTCCCAGCTTCTGCGCCGAGGCGTCGATGATCCTCTGGTTGGCCTGGTGCGGCACGAACCAGTCGAGATCGTCCGCCGACAGCCCGGCGTCGGCGAAAGCGTCAACCATCACATCGGCGACATGGCCGACAGCGAAACGAAAGACCTCCTTGCCCTCCATGCGCACGCATCCGGCGGTTCCGGTGGTCGAAGGCCCGCCATCGACATAGAGCTTGGACTTGTGCCGCCCATCCGAGCGCAGCCTCGTGGCGAGAACGCCGCGATCCGCATTTGTCCCCTCGCCTTCCTGGGCCTCAAGCACCAGAGCGCCGGCGCCGTCGCCGAACAGCACGCAGGTGGTGCGGTCCTGCCAGTCCAGGATGCGCGAAAAGGTTTCGGCGCCGATCACCAGGGCGCGCTTGTGCGAACCGGAGGTCAGGAACTTGTCGGCGGTCGCGACCGCGAAGACAAAACCGGCGCAGACCGCCTGAAGATCGAAGGCGGCGCCGCCGTGAACGCCCAGCTCCGCCTGGATCATGGTCGCGGCCGAGGGAAAAGTCAGGTCGGGCGTGGAGGTGGCGCAGATGATGAGGTCGATGTCCTCCGGCCCGCAGCCGGCGCGGGCCATGGCCGCGCGCGCCGCCTCGGCGCCGAGGCTCGCCGTGGTTTCGCCCTCGCCTGCGATATAGCGCTGGGTGATGCCGGTGCGCTGGACAATCCATGCGTCGGAGGTGTCGACCCGGCTTTCCAGATCCTTGTTCGTCACGCAGCGGCGCGGCAGCGCCGCGCCCACGCCTTGCACCACCGAGCGCAGTTTTTTTGCCTGTTGTGTCAATTGCAGGTCCGATCCTTGTCTCAAGCCACGTCGGGCGGAGGCGCGCCGGCGCCGTTCGCCCGGGCGACGCCTTCCAGCGCGGCGGCGTGTTCGTTGGCGAGCGTCATCATGTCCCGAATTTTTTCCAGCAGTCCGTGGCGCACCATGTTGGACCCGACCTCGATCGCGCCGGAAAAGCCATCGGCGTCCACGCCGCCATGCGCCTTGATCACCACGCCGTCCAGGCCGAGAAACACCGCGCCGCTGGCCTCGCGCGGCGACAGTTTCGCCTTCAGATCCTCGAAGGCCTCTCGCGCCAGAAAGGCGCCGAGCTTGTTCTTCAGATTCGCGGTCAAGGATTGCTTGAGATAGGCGCGGATCTGCCTGGCGGTTCCCTCGGCGGTCTTGAGGGCGATATTGCCCGAAAAGCCTT
This sequence comes from Pseudomonadota bacterium, assembly GCA_021813805.1. GTDB lineage: Bacteria > Pseudomonadota > Alphaproteobacteria > Rhizobiales > Beijerinckiaceae > Rhodoblastus. Next base: position 7,740 of record JAKAJL010000031.1, read on the forward strand.
CGGTCACCACGACATCGACCGTGCCGCGCCCGATGTCGTCGCCCTCGACGAAGCCGCGATAGTCGAGCAGCGGGGAGTCGATCGCCTGCAAGAGGCGAGAGGCGGCTTTGACCTCCTCGATGCCCTTGACCTCCTCGACCCCGACATTGAGCAGACCGACGGTCGGCCGCGCGACCTCGAACAGGCTGCGCGCCATGGCCGCGCCCATGATCGCGAGATCGACATAATGCTGGGCGTCGGCGCCGATGGTCGCGCCGACGTCGAGAACGATGGAGCGTCCGCGCAGGGTCGGCCACAGCGCCGCGAGCGCGGGGCGATCGATCTGGGCCATGGTGCGCAGGCAGATTTTCGACATCGCCATCAGCGCGCCGGTGTTCCCGGCCGAGACCGCGCAATCGGCGGCGCCGTCGCGCGCCGCCTCGATCGCCATCCACATCGAGGAATGGCGGCGGGTCGCGCGCAAGGCCTGGCTCGGCTTGTCGGCCATGCCCACGGCGACATTGGTGTGGCGCAACTCGGTCACCGCCTTCAGCCGGGGATGGGCGTCGAGAATGGGCGCGATTTTCGCCTCGTCGCCGAATATCAGGAAGCGAACGCCGGAACTGCGCTCAAGGAACATGGCGGCGCCCGGAACAACGACAGAGGGGCCGAAATCCCCACCCATGGCGTCCAGCGCGATCCGCACAGGCTTTTCCATTTCCTTGTCAGACTCCGGTTCCGGCAGGGCGACAATGCATTACAGGCATGATTTTCCCCGTAAAACAGCGTCCTGTCGCAGGGCTCACGCTATGGCGCGCCGGACAATAGACGTTGCGCGGCGCTTGGCAAGCCCTTGGGCCTGGAACGGCAAGGCGTTCATTCCTTTTTCAGCTTCGCCAGGGCGGCGAAGGGCGACGGCGGCTCGCTGGCGTCCTCGATCACCGGCTCGAAGCGGGCGCCGGGCTTGCGCGGATAGGGATCGAGCCCGAGCGCGAGGAATTCCGACGCCAGGGCGCCAAGGTCGATCCGGCCGCCGACGATCGGATCGGGCGGATCGGGCTGCGCGGCCAGCGCCGCCGCCTTGTCCTGCGCCGCCTCGATCTCCGCCATGGCGCGGGCGTAGGCCGCGTCGGCCTCTGCTTCCGGCGCGAATTCGACTTCGAAGGGTTCCTCGACCTGGGCCTCGAACGGCTCCAGGGTCACCACGCAGATCTGCGTCACCACCGCCCGCACGCGGCCCTTGACCCGGAAACGGTCGCCCCCGCGCCGCGCGACCTCGGCTTCGACGCGCAGATCACGGAGCGCCACCAACCCGTCCTGTTGGGCCAGCGCCGCGCATTCCGCCGGACCTGCCTCCAGTTCGAGGCGCAAACCCTTGTCGCCCACGGTTTCGACGGCGATTGGCCGGGAAAAGGGCGGCGGTCCCGCCGGAACACAGGCTTCTGTCATGGTTTCCCCTTTTTTTCCGTGATCGCCGGATCTCTCGTCGCGAAGCGTCAGGGCGCCGGAAAAGGCGCCTCGCCGCGCATGAAGATGTCGATCGGCGTTTCGTCGAGCAAGGCCTTGGCGCGCAGGAAATAGGCGGCGAGCGGCGCGCCGTCGCCCTGGCCGGCGAGGATATTGCGCGCGAGCGCCGCCGACAGAGCCGCCTCGCCCTCCGCGCAAGCTTTCCCATAGGCCGCGCCCCGTCCCATGAAGGCGCGGGCGAGCTTTTTCATTTTCTTGGGCACGCCGACATCCGATATGCCGACCTCCCGCAAGGCGTCGTCGAAGCCGCTGAAAATGGCGTCGGACACGGACTGCGCCAGCTTCGGCCCCGGCTCGGGCAGGAGGCTCAAACGCCGCAGAACCAGCCCCGCGTTGAGGGTGAGGAGTTCGAAACGTCCCTCGAACGTGTCCGCGACGCCATAGGGCGGCAGGAAAAAGGCGGGAAGGCGCGACTGGGCGACGACCGCCCGGTGCAGGCCCACGATCTGATCTTCCAGCTGATTCTTGCGAAAAAAACCGAAAATCATGCTGCTCCTTCGTGCGAGAGTTTTTTGGCGGCCCATTTCGGTCACATGCTTCGATCGCGGAATTGGATCGCCGAGTTGGCCTTGCTTTTGCGCTCAGCGGGGGGTAGGCGTGTGCGCGACCGGATGCAAGGCAAAAAAATAGCGGGAGCGGTTGGCGTATGCCAGAGCGGCCGTTAAAGGACTTCAGGAGCGGTTGGCGCAGGCCAGAGCGGCCGCTCGATACTTGATCGACGGATGGAGATTGCGAATGCGGGCGAAGATTGATGGGCGCAAGGGACGGGTTCAACCGCGCCGGGCGCTCGCCGGCGGTTTCCTCGCTCTCGCTGTCGCTCTACCCTTCGCGCCGCTTTCGGGCTGCTCCACGCTCGACGAAAACACCATCCATCGCGGCTATGTCTTCGACGACAAGACCGTCGCCCAGGTCCATCCCGGCATGCCCGCCGAACAGGTCCTGCTTCTGCTGGGGACGCCGTCTACCACCTCAACGGTCGGCATGGAGGCGTGGTACTATGTCAGCCAGCAGATCGAACGGATGATTCCGGCGATGCCGGCGAAGATCACCAAGCAGCGGGTCTTCGCAGTCTATTTCGACAGCAACAAGAAGGTCGCCCGCACGGCGAATTACGGGCTCGAGGACGGCCGCGTCGTCGATTTCACCACCCACAAGACCGTCACCGGCGGCGGCGAGAACCGTCTGCTCCAGCTCCTGCTCAGCCAGATGGGCAAGTACAAGTACCAGTTCTAACGGAGGGTCAAGCCCCGCCGACCATTTGGCCCGTGGTCGGAATTGCATTGAAGCCAAGCGGCCCTAACGCCTTCGGCGGCGAATTCGCATGGCCTCCGCGTAACTCAAAGCCACGGCGCCCGGCAAAACCAGCGCCCTCGCTGGCGGGGAAGCGTTCCCCACCCGCGAGGGCGAAGGGAATCGTCTAACCGTCGGCGTCAGGCGCGGCGTCCCAATCCGATTCGTCCTGAGGCGGCCCCCAATTCGCCTGTGGCGGAGGCGGCCCGATGTCCATTTCATCCGGTGGCGGACCCATATCCGCTTTCCAATCCGATTGTGGCGGAGGCGGCCCCTCATCTGCTTCGTCCGGAGGCGGTCCCCAATCCGCCTGAGGCGGAGGCGGCCCTTCGTCCGCTTCGTCAGAGGGCGGTCCCCAATCCGCTGGCGGCGGAGGCGGCCCTTCCTCCGCTTGGTCCAAGGGCGGTCCCAATCCTTCCGCTTCGCCCGGAAGCGGAGTCGCCCGCCAATCTGACGACGACGGCGGCGCCCCCCAACCCACGGGCGGCGCGGGCGGAACATGGCGCCAGCCCGGCGGCGCGCTCCAGCCAGGCGGCGGCGCTTGCGCCGCAGGGGGACGATCCCATTGCGCCTCGGCCGCCGTCGTTCCGACAGCGCTGACGGCAAGCACGACGACGCCCAAGAACCTGAAATCGCCACGACGATTCAAATGTTTCATATCGGACCTCCCCAGGACATCGCGCCGGCTGAGCTGCGCGCCACCGATTCGAGCCGAGAGGATGGTAGCATGATTTTCGATTCGCAATTCCTCGCCGCCGTCGCGGAAAGCGCGCGTCTCTTCGGTTGCCTGGAGGCCGGTCTTCGCCGTAAAATTCTTCCGTTCTCATGTCCCTGCGCGGGAGGCCCGCTTTGCCCGTGGACCCTTATGTCACGCTGGGAGTCGGGAAGTCCGCCTCCCAGGATGAAATCCAGAAGGCCTACCGACGGCTGGCAAAGAAGCTGCATCCCGACCTCAATCCCGGGAACAAGAAGGCCGAGGAGCAGTTCAAGGACGTCACCGCCGCCTACGATCTCCTTGGCGACGCGGAGAAACGCGCGCGATTCGACCGCGGCGAAATCGACGCCTCGGGCGCGGAACGCCCTGCCCATCGCTATTATCGCGATTTCTCCGAGGGCGCCTCGCCCTATTCGAGCGAGGCGGGCTACGAGGATTTCGGCGACGCCGACGAGATTCTCGCGCAGATGTTCAGCCGCGGCGGCCGGGCGCGCGCGCATATGCGCGGCGCCGACATTCACTACCGGCTGACGCTGGATTTTCTGGAGGCCGTCAACGGCGGCGAACGGCAGGTCGTCCTCCCGGACGGCTCGGCGCTCGACGTCAGGATCCCGGCCGGAACCCGCGAAGGCCAGATCCTGCGGCTGCGCGGCAAAGGGCGGCCCGGGTTCGGCGACGGACCCGCCGGCGACGCCCTGATAGAGATCGAGGTTCGACCCCACCGCATTTTCACCCGCAAGGGCGACGACATCCATCTCGACCTGCCGCTCTCGCTGCGCGAAGCCGTCCTCGGCGGCGAGGTTGTTGTGCCGACCCTGACCGGCAAGGTGATGATGAAAGTCCCGAAATGGACCAACACCAACGCCGTGCTGCGCCTGAAGGGCAAAGGCGCGCGGCGTCTCGACGGGACCAACGGCGACGAATTGGTCACCCTGAAGATCATGCTGCCGGAAAAGCCCGATCCGGAGCTTGAGAAATTCGTCGCCGACTGGCGCGGAGAATATAGCCCCCGCCAAGCCACGGAGAGCTGACGATGCTGAGCGGCACCTTCATCCTGCAAGCGCGAATCGAGGCGGAAGAATTGGAAACATGGTGCGCGGAGGGCTGGCTCCTGCCGTGCGAAACCGAGTCGGGCCGAGAATTTTCCGACATCGATCTCGCACGGGCGCATTTCATCCGCGACCTGCTCAATCTCGGCGTCAATCGCGAGGGCGTCCCCATCATCCTCGACCTCGTCGACCAGATTCACGGCCTGCGGCGCGTCGCGCGCGACCTACTGGGCACGGTCAAGACGCTGCAGCAGGAGCGCGGTTCGAAGTAAACCACGGCGACCCGCGCATTCGGGCCGAGGCGGCAGGGAACAAAAACCCCGCGGATCGGCTCCGCGGGGTCTTTTGTTGCTGGCGTCTTTCGTCCCCGGCCTCACATCGCGCGATGGGCGAGAATGGCGAGGAGGAGCAGCGCGACGATATTGGTGATCTTGATCGCCGGGTTCACGGCGGGGCCGGCGGTGTCTTTGTAGGGGTCGCCGACGGTGTCGCCGGTCACCGACGCCTTGTGCGCGTCGCTGCCCTTGAAGTGCTTGACGCCGTCCTTGTCGATGAAGCCGTCTTCGAAGCTCTTCTTGGCGTTGTCCCAGGCGCCGCCGCCCGAGGTCATCGAGATCGCCACGAACAGGCCATTGACGATGACGCCGAGCAGCGAGGCGCCCAGCGCCGCGAAGGCGTTAGACTTGCTGCCGGACACCGCCAGCACGCCGAAATAGACCACCAGCGGCGCCAGGACCGGCAGCAACGACGGCACGATCATTTCGCGGATCGCCGCCTTGGTCAGCATGTCCACCGCGCGGCCATAGTCAGGGCGCGCCGTGCCTTGCATGATGCCGGGCATTTCGCGGAACTGGCGGCGGACTTCCTGCACCACCGAACCCGCCGCGCGGCCGACCGCGGTCATCGCGATGCCGCCGAACAGATAGGGGATTAGCCCGCCGAAGATCAGGCCCGCCACGACATAGGGGTTGGAGAGGTCGAAATTGACCGCGCCGACGTCCTTGAAATAGGGCAGGCCCTGGTGGATGAAGTCGCGCAGGTCGTTGGTGTAGGCCGCGAACAGCACCAGCGCGCCGAGGCCCGCCGAACCGATGGCGTAGCCCTTGGTGACCGCCTTGGTGGTGTTGCCGACCGCATCGAGCGCGTCGGTGGACTGGCGAACTTCCTTGGGCAAACCGGCCATTTCGGCAATGCCGCCGGCGTTGTCGGTGACCGGGCCGAAGGCGTCGAGCGCCACGATCATGCCGGCGAGGCCGAGCATGGTGGTGACCGCGATCGCCGTGCCGAACAGGCCGGCGAGCTGATAGGTCGCGATAATGCCGGCGACGATCACCAGAGCCGGAAGCGCCGTCGATTCGAGCGACACCGCGAGACCCTGGATAACATTGGTGCCGTGGCCGGTCACCGAGGCCTGGGCGATCGACACCACCGGGCGCTTGCCCGTGCCGGTGTAATATTCGGTGATGACGACAATGGCGCCGGTCACCGCGAGGCCGATCAGTCCGCAGATGAAAAGATTGGAGCCGGTGACGACCTGTCCGGCGACTTCGCCGATCGAACCCCAGCCGATGAGCGTGGAGGTCGCGATCGCAAGGCCGACGACCGACAGCGCGCCGGTGGCGATCAGGCCCTTGTAAAGCGCGCCCATGATCGAATTATTGGCGCCGAGCTTGACGAACATCGTGCCCGCGATCGAGGTGACGATGCAGGCCGCGCAGACCGCCAGCGGATAAAGCATCGCGTTCTCGAGCGAATGCGATCCCTTGAAGAAGATCGCCGCCAGAACCATGGTCGCAACCACGGTCACCGCATAGGTTTCGAACAGGTCGGCCGCCATGCCCGCGCAGTCGCCGACATTGTCGCCGACATTGTCCGCAATGGTCGCCGGATTGCGGGGATCGTCCTCGGGGATTCCTGCTTCGACCTTGCCGACGAGGTCGGCGCCGACGTCCGCGCCCTTGGTGAAAATCCCGCCGCCGAGACGGGCGAAGATCGAGATCAGCGAGGCGCCGAAGCCCAGCGCCACGAGAGAATCGACGACTTCGCGATTATTGTAAGAGAGCCCCATCGGTCCGGTGAGGACCCAGAAATAGACTGACACGCCGAGAAGGGCGAGGCCGGCGACCAGCAGGCCGGTGACCGCCCCCGACTTGAAGGCGATGTCGAGGCCGCCCGCGAGCGACTTGGTCGCGGCCTGGGCGGTGCGCACATTGGCGCGGACGGAAACATTCATGCCGATGAAGCCGGCGGCGCCCGAGAGAATCGCGCCGATCAGGAAGCCCACGGCCATCTTCACCCCGAGCAGCACGGCAAGAATGACGAAAATGACCACGCCGACGATGCCGATGGTGGTGTATTGACGGCGCAGATAGGCCTGCGCGCCTTCCGCGACCGCCCCGGAAATTTCCTGCATCCGGGCCGAGCCCGCGTCCGCCGCCATCACCTTCTTGACGGTGACCACGCCATAGACGACGGACAGGAGTCCGCACAATATGATAAGCCAAATCGCCATACTTTCCGCCCCTTCTTCACGAACCTTGGATATCCGACGCCCCCTTTCCGGGCGCGGTCATCGTCCAGGATCAAATTTTTGTGAGCGGCAATCTTTCACAAAGCCGCGCCCGCCGCAATGGCGCGCAATGTCTCACCTGCCGAAAAATGAGCGCGCCCCATCGGAAAAAAAGGTCGGCGAATCAAAAATGGCTGAAGCGGTCGCGCCCGAAAAAAACCGGCGCGCCATCGGAGCCGAGGATCGATTCCCGTTCCACGATTCGGCCGATGCAAGCGACCACGACACCCAAAGCCTCCGCGCTTTCCTCGAATCCCACCGCATGGTCCGGCGCCACGGCGCAGAGAATTTCGTAATCGTCGCCGCCGGTCAGGACGGCGTCGAACAAGGTCGGATCGGCGGAAAGCGCGGCCCCGGCGGCCGGCGAAAGCGGAACCTGGCCCAGGCGCAATTCGACCGCCGCCCCGCTGGCGCGCGCCAAGGCGCGGGCGTCGCCGATCAGCCCGTCGGACACGTCCATGGCGGCGCTGGCGCATCTTCGCAGCGCCGGAATCAGCGCCAGGCGGGGCTGCGGACGCAAATAGCGCCCGAGCAAAAATTCGTCGGCCCATAAGGGCGCCCTCTGCCCCTCGACCTGCGCGCGGCGCTGGATGACGCCCAGGGCGGCGTCGCCGATGGTTCCGCTGACATAGAGCAGGTCGCCAACACACGCCCCCGCGCGGCGAATCATGCGTCCATGCGGAACGGCGCCAAGGGCGGTGACCGACAGGGTCAGGGCCCCCGGCGTCGAAACCGTGTCGCCGCCGAACAGGGCTATGCTGGACGCCTTGGCCGCCGCGCCGAGGCCCGTGGCGAAATCGTCGAGCCAATCTTCCGTCCAGTCGGGCGGCAAGGCCAGGGTCAGCAGGAAGCCGAGCGGCTCGGCGCCCTTGGCGGCAAGATCGGAGAGATTGACGCCCAAAGCCTTGGCGGCGACGGAGTCCGGCGGGTCGTCGCTGAAAAAATGCCGGCCCGCGACCAAGGCGTCGGCGGTCAGCACCAGGTCGCAGCCTGCCGGCGGAGCGAGCAGCGCCGCGTCGTCGCCGAGCCCCAAGCCTTCCGGCCCGGCGAGCGGCGCGAAATAACGGGCGATGAGATCGACTTCATTCATGGGACTTGCGCGGCGCGATCATGTCGTCTCCTTCTCCCCTTGCGGGCGAAGGCGGCCCGTAGGGGCCGGATGAGAGGTCCTGCCAAAAACGGATCTTTGCGTTGCCGCGGGCGCCCTCGCTCACGGGTTTCGAATTTTGCCTGAGACGCCGCGCTCCCGGCGCGATCAGACGTTCATTCCTTCGTTTCGAGCCACTCGCCGAGCCGTCGATATACCCAAACCAGAATGAAAGGCGTTTGCCAGACGACAAGGAATATGATCGCCATAACCAGATTCGCCTGCGCCCGCTGGCTCAAATTCGCCGGCGCCAGATAGTCTTTCGACTGCAAGTAGACATATAAAAGAGCGCCGCTACATAAGGCCGTCCAACCGATAGCCAGCGCCTTCCTGTATCCCTTTTCCATCGCCACCCTCTGGGCCGGGTTGTTGCGCCGGGAAAAAAAATCTACGACGTCCGCGACCCGATTCTCAAGCGCTCCAAAACGGATGGCGCGCTCACGGCGAGAAGGGATCGCGCCCGTCAGGCCGAAAATTCCGCGGCGCGGACTTTGCGCGCCAGGGCGTCGAGGACGGCGTTGACCATTCCCGCTTCGTCGCGGTCGAAAAAGGCGCCGGCGACATCGACATATTCCTTGATCGCCACCCGAGCCGGGATGTCGGCGCGGCGCAGCAGCTCGAAGGCGCCGGCGCGCAGGATGGCGCGCATGAGCGCCTCGACCCGGCGCAGGGGCCAGCCTTCGGCAAGGGTGCGGTCCACGGCGCGGTCGATCTCGACCTGATTTTCCACCACGCCGCCGACGATCGAGCGGAAAAACGCGATTTCCGCCGGCTTGTACTGATCGCCCTCGACCTCGCGGCCGATCCACCAGGTTTCGAATTCGGCGAAAATGTCGTTCAGACCCTTGTGGGCCAGCTCCATCTGATAGAGCGCCTGGACCGCCGCGAGCCGCGCGGCGGAGCGATGCTCGGCCGCCATCAGCGCGCGTCCCGCTTCAGGCGCCACATGGCGAGGGCGGCGCGGGCGGCGTCGCCGCCCTTGTCCAGCTTTTTGGGATCGGCGCGCGCAAAAGCCTGTTCTTCGTCCTCGGTGGTCAGAATGCCGTTGCCGAGCGGGATTTTTCGCGCGACCGAGAGGTCCATCAGGGCGCGGGCGCTTTCGCCGGCCACGATCTCGAAATGATAGGTCGCGCCGCGCACCACGCAGCCGAGCGTCACCACGCCGTCATAGGGCGCGCCGGCTTCTTCGGCGGCGTCGAGCAGGATGGCGACGGCGGCCGGGATCTCCAGCGCGCCCGGCGCGCGCGCCACCGTCCAGCGCGCTTGCGATTCGCGAAATGTCCTGGTCGCGCCTTCGAGCAGCAAGGCGCCAATGGCGTCATAGAACCGCGCCTCGACGATGAGAAAATGCGTCCCCGGCGCGGAAATCCGCGCTTCGGGCGCTCGACTTGGCTCGGCCATCTGGCTTCCTGTGCTCTATCGTTCCGCCGGAAAGGCCAGTTGAGTAGTACGAGCGCCGCTCCGGCGCAACACCAAACACGCCCTGCGAGACGCGCGGCGATTTCCTCACGCCACCCGAAAGAACGGCAGGGTTAGAGCCGGCTGCCGCCCGTCATGGCGCGATAGACCACGAGAACCACCACCGAGCCGCCGATGGCGACCAAAATGCTGTGGAGATTGACGCCGCTGACGCCACCCATGCCCAAAAACGTGGCGATGTAGCCGCCGACCACCGCGCCGACGATGCCGAGAACGATGTCCATCAACATTCCCTGGCCCGATTTGTTGACCAGCTTGCTGCCGATGAATCCGGCGATCAGGCCCAAAACGATCCAACTCAGAACGCCCATGACCGTTCTCCCTTCCGCGAGGCCGTGATTTCCGTTGCCGCCCGGAACCCGGGTCGTCGCAGTCCAGTTGAGCGCAAACCGAGCCGCGACAAAAGAGAAATTCGTCACTTGCGCGGAACTTCCTGGAAAGCCAGACTGCCGCCGCCGTCGGAGGCGACGGAGCGCCTCGTTCGAGGAGAAAAGACATGAGTTTACTCGACGACGCTGTCAGCGAAGCTAACAAAGCGGTTCCTGGCGGCGATTTCACCAAGCCCCTGATGATCGCGGCCGGCGCCTTGCTGCTCGGCCATCTGTTCGGCGGTCACAGCGCGCCGGCGGCGCCGGCGCCCGCGCCACAAGCGCCCCCGCAGCCGCAGGCCTCGGGCGGCGGTCTGCTTGGCCAGCTCGGCGGCATGCTCGGCAGCGTCGTCAACAGCGAGCTCGGCGGCGCCTTGGCGGGCGCGGCGGCGGGGACGGCCGTTTCCGGCGGCCTCGGCTCGCTCGTCGACCAGTTCCGGAACGCCGGTCTCGGCCAGCAGGTCGAATCCTGGGTCGCCAATGGCCCAAACCAGCCGATCACCGCCGAAGAGATCAATTCGGTCATCGGTCAGGGCAAGATCGCGGAGATCGCCCAACAGGCCGGCGTCGATCCGGCGCAGATGTCGCAGCTTCTCGCCCAGGCCCTCCCCCATCTGATCGACAAGCTGACCCCCGGCGGCCAGATCCCGCGCTCCTGATCGGGCGTTTTGCGCCGACCGGCCCGGCCGCGCGCCGGGCCGTCGGCGGCTAGAGCAAAATGTCCAATAAGTCGCAGACCATTTGGATAAGATTAGGCGAAAAGCCAAACGATTAGAGCGGACTCCTCGATTCAGCCTGAACTGATTTCGCTCGAGCCGCGTCCCGTCCCTGCCGGCGCAAGCCGTCGCGGGCGTAGATTTCCTTGTCAGCGAAATCCCGCCGGCGCCGGGTTTGGAAGTCGACGTCAGGACACTCGGATGAGGGGAAGAATGCGGCTTTCCCCTTTATGCGCCGTTGACTTTCGTACTTATGAATATTACGATATATGCAGAAGATAGCTACGCGCCGGCGCTGAGGGCTGGCGCAGGGCCACTCAAGGAGAATTGTCGATGCTCGGTTGGTTCGGATGGGGCGGAGATTACAAGAACTACAGTCCCGGCGAATTGCGCGACCTGATGCGCGAGCACAAGAAATCCGTCGTTCTGGTCGATGTGCGCGAGGATAATGAATGGGTGAGCGGCCATATTCCCGGAGCCGTTCACGCGCCTCTGTCGCGTTTCGCCGCCTTGATGGCCGAAATGCCAAAGGACAAGAAACTGGTGTTCTATTGCGCGACCGGCATGCGCTCGCGCACCGCCATCAGCTACGCTAAGAAGATTGGCCTTCAGGTGGAAGGCCATCTCGGCGGCGGCATATCCGAATGGCGCCGCCACGATTTCCCGGTCAAACGGTAAGCGGGCAATGACTTGCGCCAATATCGGCGCGGATCTCATGAGCGAGGTTTTGACAATGACGATCAATGAAGCTGTGCGCACGCTGGCGGGAGTTATGGTGCTGCTCTCCGTGGCGCTCACCTATTTCGTGTCCCCCTGGTTCCTGCTGTTCACCGCCTTCATCGGGGTGAATCTGGTGCAGTCGGCCTTCACCGGCTTCTGTCCGCCGGTCTTCGTCTTCAAGAAGCTTGGACTGAGGGAAAGCCGGTAAGCCGCGAACCGCCTGGGGCGGGCGCGCGAGCGGAGAACGCGCGCAAGAGAGGCGCTTTGAAAAAGGCGCCGGCGCCCCTATCTAGGGGCCATGCGCGTTTCCGATCTCGACATTCTAATCATTCCCGGACTCGGCGGCTCCGGTCCCGACCATTGGCAGAGCCGCTGGGCCCAAAAGCTCTCCACCGCCCGCGTCGTCGAGCAGGCGGACTGGCTGAGGCCGGCGCGCGACGCCTGGGTCGCCTCGATCCTGCGCGAAATCGACGTCTGCGCCCGTCCCGTAGCGCTGGTCGGCCATAGTCTCGGCTCGATCGCCGCCGCGAGCGCCATCGCCGAAAGCCCGGCGCGCGAAAAAATCGCGGCCGCCTTTCTCGTGGCGCCGCCGGACCCCGATTCCAAGGGCCTGCCGCAAGGACTGATCGACCCGGCTTTCAAGGAAAAAGCGCCGCAAGCCGCGCTTGGGGCGCCGGGCGTGATCGTCGCAAGCCGCAACGACGCTTATGCCGATTACGGCTTTTCACAAAACCTCGCCCGCCTGTGGGGGCTCGATTTCGCAGATGCGGGCGAGTCCGGCCATATCAACGCCGAAAGCGGCCATGGCCCCTGGCCCGAGGGCCTGATGCGCCTCGCGGGCCTTTTTTCACGCCTGTCGCCCTGACCCATTCGCCGCGGCGTCAGCCAGGATCTTCAGCTGGCGCTACGCTGGGTGATCGCCTTGGCCGCCATGAAAGCCGGCAGAACGCCGACAACATAGCCGACGATCGCCGCGATCAGAATATATTTCGGCGCCTCGGCTTGCAGCGACGGAATCATCAGGACAATCATGACGAAAACACCGGCAAGGACAGTGCCCCCCATGACCCAAAGAAGTGCCGCAACTCTGGTCATCATCGCCTCCTGAAAAGCCTACGGCAATGCGGTCCTATTGCCGTAGGCCTCTTCTCTCGCTTTCCCCGACTGACGCCAGGACGTCAATGCCGCCGTCCCCGCTTCACCGGAGGCCCACAGCTTCGCCCCGAGGCGGAAATCGATCCTTGACCCAAATCAATCGTGGCGGGATTGCGGCGTTTGGACGCATAATGACGGGAGCCGCGCGCTATGCGCCCGCCTCTGGCGCTCATCTTGCCCCCGCCATATGATAAAAAATCATTGTCGGACTCGAGTGCGTCCATGCAGCCGGAAATGGTGACGACGGGACTGGACCTGCCCGGCTATCGCGTGGTCCGAAACATCGGCGTCGTGCGTGGCATCGTCGTGCGATCCCGTTCCATCGTCGGCAATTTCGCCGGCGTTCTGCAGACGCTCTTTGGCGGCAATATCACGGTTTATACCAATCTGTGCGAGCGCGCGCGCACCGAGTCATACCGAATGATGTGCGAGCACGCCGACGCCAACGGCGCCAACGCCATTGTCATGATGCGCTACGACGCCAATGAGGTCATGAACGGCGTCACCGAAGTCATCTGTTATGGAACCGCCGTCGTCGCCGAGGCGGAGCGGCCATGAAATGGACCCTAGGCGCGGCTTTCGCACTGTTTCTCGCCGCCGCGGCGGCGGCGCTGGCGCAACTCTGGCTCCGATTCTGGGACCCCGAAACCTTCATCAAGCTGATGATCACCGACGGCGTGCTTCTCGTCGTGGTCCTCGTCTGGGGCATGTTCCAGCGCGAGAGGCGCGATACGGAGCGGCTGCGCGACAGGAGCCGACTCGGCGAATGAAAAGGCCGCCCGGAGGCGGCCTTCGAGATCTGGTTTTCCGACGCTCGCTTTGGCGCCGCCAACCGCTCGCAGCTTTCTTCGCGCTCGCTCTGGCAGCCGCCAACCGCTCGCAGCTTTCTTCGCGCTCGCTCTGGCAGCCGCCAACCGCTCGCGCGAAGCGGAAAAATCACCGCGAATAGAATTCGATGACCAGATTCGGCTCCATCTGGACCGGATAGGGCACCTCGGTCGGCAGAGGGATGCGGGTCAGCTTGGCGGTCATCTTGGAATGATCGACCTCGAAATATTCGGGCACGTCGCGTTCGGTGAGGCCGATCGATTCTAGCACCGTCACCAGCTGGCGCGACGATTCCTTGACCTCGACCACGTCGCCCGCCTTGACCAGATAGGACGGAATGTTGACGCGACGGCCGTTGACCTTGACATGGCCATGGTTGACGAACTGGCGCGCGGCGAAAACCGTCGGGACGAATTTGGCGCGATAGACGACCGCGTCGAGGCGGCGCTCCAGCAGGCCGATCAGATTATCCGACGAGTCGCCGCGCATCCGGATCGCTTCGGCGTAATATTTGCGGAACTGCTTTTCGGAAATATTGCCGTAATAGCCCTTGAGCTTCTGCTTGGCCTTGAGCTGGGTGCCGAAGTCGGACAGCTTGCCCTTGCGGCGCTGGCCGTGCTGGCCGGGGCCATATTCGCGGCGGTTGACCGGGCTCTTGGGGCGGCCCCAGATGTTCTGGCCCATACGGCGGTCGATTTTATACTTGGCTTCGGAACGCTTCGTCATCTCGGTCCTCAAAAACTGATGGCATGAGGACGACCCGGCGCCGCCGCGAAAACGCCGCGCGCAAAAACGTCCCCCCGCCACGCGGGTGGAACGCGCCCTCCTCTACTTGCTCGTGCAAGTCGACAGACGGCTCACTTGAAAAGGAGCGGTCACGGGTGCGAAAAAGCATCGCGCGACGCCTGAGCCCGCGCGAAGATTGGGCCTTCTAGAATCGCGACGCAGTAAAGTCAATCGGCGTCCGGGATTTCAGGCGAGACGGACCAGCTGCTTGCCGAAATTCCCGCCCACGAGCATGTCGAGGAAGGCCCTGGGCGCCGCCTCCAGTCCCTCGGCGATGGTTTCGCGCCAGTGCAGCTTGCCGGCAAGATAAAGCCCAGCCAGCTCATTCAAGGCCTGGGGCCAGAGATCGAGATGATCGGTCACGATGAAGCCCTGCAACTTGATCCGCCGCACCAGAACGAGGCGCAGGTCCGGCAGCGCGCTTAGCTCCTCTCCCTGATAGGACGCGATGGTCCCGCAGAGCGCAATGCGCGAAAAATCGTTGAGATGGCGCAGGCAGGCGGCGAAGCATTTTCCGCCGACATTCTCAAACAGGCCGTCGATCCCCTTGGGAACCGCCGCCTTGAGGTCGACCTCGAATGTCTCGGAACGATGGTCGACGCAGGCGTCGAAGCCCAGCGCCTCGACGGCATAAGCGCATTTGGCCGCGCCGCCGGCGATGCCCACCGCCCGCGCGCCTGCCGCCTTGGCGAGCTGTCCCACGACCGAGCCGACGGCGCCGGTCGCGGCGGAAACAACCAGCGTCTCGCCGGCCTTGGGCGCGATGATCCTGTTCACGCCGAACCAGGCGGTCACGCCCGGCATGCCCAGCGCCCCGAGCCAGGCCTGGATCGGAACGCCGGGAACGTCGAGCTTGCGCAGCAAGGCGCCATCGTCTAGCGAAAAAGTCTGCCAGCCGCCCATGCCGACCACCTTGTCGCCGACGGCGAAGCGCGGATTGTTCGACGCGATCACCTCGCCCACCGTGCCCCCGATCATGGGCTTGCCGATCTCCTGGCTGGCGGCGTAGGACCGCATATCGTCCATGCGGGCGCGCATATAGGGGTCGAGCGACAGGAATTCGTGCCGCACCAGCACCTGCCCGAGGCCGGGCGCGCCGATCTCGCTTTCGCGGAGTGCAAAATTGTCGAGGCTCGCCCGCCCGCCCGCCGGTGGACGCGACGCCAGCACGATCGCCTTGTTCATCGGCATGTTTTCCTCCATAGCTTGGTTCGAAGCCTGGTTCGAAGCGTCTTGCAGCTTAACGCCTCAACGCTTTGTTCAGCTTAGGGCGCTGAAATCTTTTTGGCGCTTCCGCCCGCATTCGCAAGAGCCATGACCCGCGCTCCAAGAATTCTCGTTTTCGATTCCGGCCTCGGCGGCCTCACCGTCTTCCGCGCGCTCGCGGCGCAGCGTCCGGACGCCGATTATGTTTACGCCGCCGACGACATCGGCTTTCCCTATGGCTCGAAGCCCGAGGACGAGGTCAAGACCCTGGTTCTTGCCGCTCTCGAACGGCTGATCGCCGACCACGCGCCCGACGGCGTGGTCATCGCCTGCAACACCGCCTCGACCCTGGTTCTGCCGCTGCTGCGGGCGCGCTGGCCGGATATTCCCTTCGTCGGCACGGTGCCGGCGATCAAACCGGCGGCGGAAGGCTCGCGCTCGCGACTCATTTCGGTCCTCGCCACGCCGGGCACGGTGGCGCGCGACTATACCCGCGAGTTGATCGAGAAATTCGCACGCGACTGCGCGGTGACGCTGGTCGGCTCGAAAACGCTCGCCGGCCTCGCCGAAGCCTTCATGCAGGGCGAAAGCGTCGCGGATGCGGCGATTGCGCGCGAGATCGCTCCATGCTTCGTCGAAAAGGACGGAAGACGCACCGACGCGATCGTGCTGGCCTGCACCCATTATCCGCTGCTGCAGGATTTTTTCGCCCGGCTCGCGCCCTGGCCCGTCCACTGGATCGACCCCGCTCCGGCGATCGCGCGGCGCGCCGATCATGTCCTCTCGGACCGATTCCCGACCCGCGCCGTGCGTGACGCGGCCTTCGCCTTCGTCTTCACCAGCGGCGCGCCCCCGGCGCCGAGGCTGATGAAGACCATAGAGGTCCTGAGGGAAAAGATCGCGCGCGAGCGCCGGGTCCAGGCCTCGGCGTAAGGCTCACGCGAATTTATTGCTCTTCGGGAAACCCTTGGGCGGCAGGCGGCCGGCGTCGGCGCGGTGGCCGAGCCATTCGGTCAAGGACGCCGCCGCGACATGGAAGACGCGGCCGGCCGGGTCGATCCAGCTCAGGCCTTCGGAAAGCGAAAAAGTCTTGATGTCGGACAGGCCGCCATCCTTGTAACGCTGAATGCGCACGCCCTTGCCACGAGTCATCTCGGGGAGTTCGGACAGCGGGAAGCACAGAAGTTTACGGTTCTCGCCGATCGCCGCGACGTGGTCGCCCTCCACGGACAGGATGAAGCGCGCCTTGGCCGGCGCCTCGACGCCCAGGAACATCTTGCCCTTGCGGGTGTTGCCGATCATGTCGTCCTGATTGGCCAGAAAACCGCGCCCGTCGCTCGCCGCGACGATCATTTTTCCGCCCGCGCGATAGACGAAGACGGCGGCCACATCCTCGCTGTCGTCGATGTCGGCGAGCAGGCGGATCGGCTCGCCGGCGCCGCGTCCGCCCGGCAGCTTCGACGCCTCCAGGGTGAAGATCTTGCCATCGGTGGACAGGACCATGATTTTCGAGGTGGTCTCGGCGAAGAAGGACAGGCGCAGGGCGTCGTCGCCCTTGAACTGCAGGTTGGAAAGATCGGCGACCTGGCCCTTGAGCGCGCGAATCCAGCCCTTCTGGCTGACGACCACGGTGATCGGCTCGCGCTCGACCAGAACATCGGCGAGGTCGAATTTTTCGGACGCCTCGGGCGGCGCCTCGAACGTGGTGCGGCGCTTGCCGAGCGCCGTCATCGGCCCCCATTTTTTCTTGATCTCGCGGATTTCCCACGCGATCGTCTTCCACTGTCGCCCTTCGCTGCCGAGCAGGTCCTCGATCTCGGCCTTCTCCTTCAACAGTTCGGCGTGCTCGTTGCGCAGCTCCATTTCCTCCAGCCGGCGCAGCGAGCGCAGGCGGGTGTCGAGCACGTAATTGGCCTGGTTGTCGGTGAGGGCGAATGTGGTCTTGAGCTTTTCCTTGGGCTCGTCCTCCTCGCGGATGATGCGGATCACCTCGTCGAGATTGAGGAAGGCGATGATCATGCCGGCAAGGAGTTCGAGGCGGCGCTCGATCTCGGAGAGGCGATAGCGCGAGCGGCGGATCAGAACGTTGCGGCGATGGTCGAGCCATTGCCGCAGCGCCTCCGGCAAGGAAAGCACGCGCGGGACCACCCCATCGACCAGAACATTCATGTTCATGGCGAAGCGGCTTTCCAGTTCGCTCATGCGGAACAGGCTTTCCATCATCACGCCCGCGTCGACATTTCTCGCACGCGGTTCGAGAACGATGCGGACGTCTTCCGCCGATTCGTCGCGCACGTCGGCGAGCAGCGGCAATTTCTTCTCGTTGACCAGCTCGGCCAGCTTCTCGATCAGCCGCGATTTCTGGACGCCATACGGAATCTCCGTGACGATGGCGTTCCACACGCCGCGAGCGCCCTCCTCCTTGAACCAGCGGGCGCGGATGCGGAAGGAGCCGCGCCCCGTGCGGTAGGTTTCTGCAATGGTTTCGCGCGAATCGACGATCACGCCGCCGGTGGGAAAATCCGGTCCCGGCACGAAGGTCATGAGTTGGTCCGAATCGGCTTTCGGATTGGCGATCAGATAGAGCGCGGCGTCGCAAAGTTCGGCGACATTATGCGGCGGAATCGAGGTCGCCATGCCGACCGCGATGCCCTGCGCGCCATTGGCGAGCAGATTGGGGAAAGCGGCGGGCAGGACCACCGGCTCCTGGAGGTCGCCGGAATAATTCTCGCGGAAGTCGATGGCGTCTTCGTCTATGCCTTCGAGCAGCGCCCGCGCGACGTCGGTCATGCGCGCTTCGGTGTAGCGGTAGGCGGCGGCGCCGTCGCCATCGATATTGCCGAAATTGCCCTGCCCGTCGACCAGCGGATAGCGCGAGGAGAAATCCTGCGCGAGCCGGACCAGAGCGTCATAGATCGCCTGGTCGCCATGGGGATGGAACGAGCCCATGACGTCGCCGACGATTTTCGCGCATTTCTTGAACGGCGCGCCGGGATCGAGCCGCAGGATGTGCATGCCATAGAGAATCCGGCGATGGACCGGCTTGAGCCCGTCGCGCGCGTCCGGCAGCGCCCGGCCCATGATGGTCGAGAGCGCATAGGCGAGATAGCGCTCTTCCAGCGCGTCGCGCAAATTGATCGGCTGATTGTTCTCGCCGGGCGGCGGCACATGCGGTTTGGCCATGGCCCAAGCCATAGAGCAGCAGGGCCGCTGGTTCAAGTTCCCTGTTTGTACCGAACTTTTTTAACGAAAAATGTGGCCTTTTGGCACTAGCATGACCGCGCGGGCCGGTTTAAACACCCAACAAATTTTCGCTCCAGCGGAACTCTAACCCTTCTGAACTGTTCTGATCCCGGCCGCTGATTTCTTGGCTGCGAAAGACGAATCGTCGTTTCGCAGGGTTTTCGCACCGGAATCGATGACTGAGGAAGTCATGAAATCGTCAATTCATCTGATGCCCGCATTGTTTTTGCTGGGGCTTCTTGGATTATTCGGGTTCGCCACTCTTTCGTCCATGAGTCAAGTCATGGCGGAAGGCGGCTCGCGGGACTTCCACGCCGCCTATGGCGCCGAACCGACGCAGAGCCAGCAATGCGAGGACCGCGAGGTTGAGGCCGACGAAGGCTATGGCGTGTCGCACAAGGAAACCCGCCGCGTGTGCCGCTGACAGGCGCAACCAAAGGTTAAAAAAAGCGGTCTCCCGGGACCGCTTTTTTCATTTCAGGATGGTTGGGCAGGGCATTGCCGCGGGGTTGCCCCGATCGCCGATTTCCAGACGAATGATTGTTGCGAAACAGATTCCCCCGACGCTAGTCTCGATCCTTGCTCTGGTTTGGAGGCGGTCGGATGAAGGTCTTTCTCAGCGGCGGAACGGGATTCATCGGTCAGGCGATCGTGTCGGCGATCCTGGGGCGCGGGTGGGATTTGAGCGTCCTGGTCCGCAAGCCCGATAGTCCGAGCGCCCAATGGATCGCGCGCCAGGGCGGGACGCTGGTCCAGGGCGACGTGACACGCGCCTCCGGCCTTGCGGAAGCCATGGCCGGCATGGACGTCGCGATTCATAACGCCGGCGTTTACGAGATCGGCGCCGACGCCGCGACGATCAAAAGGATGCAAAGCGTCAATGTCGAGGGCACCCGCAATTTCCTGTCGGCGGCGACGGCGGCAGGCGCGCCGCGCACGGTCTATGTCTCGACCGTCTGGGCGCTTGGACCGAGCGGCCATCCCCCGGCGCCGAGCGTCACGCGGGACGAGACCCAGGTCCATGACGGTCATTGCCTGACGCCTTATGAGCGAAGCAAACTGGACGCCCATCACGTCGCGCTTGAATTGCGCCGCAACGGCCTGCCGCTGGCGATCGTCATGCCGAATGGCGTGGTCGGCGCCAATGACCACTCCGTCTTCGGCTATCTGCTTCGCCTCACCCTGCTCGGCCTGATGCCGCCCTTCGGCTACGGCGCCGACGCGGTTTACGCCCTCGTCGAGGTCGGCGCGCTGGCCGAGGGGATTTGCCTGACCGCCGAGCGCGCGCCGATGGGCGAGGATTATCTGTTCTGCGGCGAGCCTGTTTCGCTAGGCTCCCTATTTGCGATCTGGCGAAAGGCGACAGGAAGCTCGGCGGCGCGCCTCAACCTGCCGCGCGCCGTCATGTGGCCGCAAATGGCGCTCGCCGAGCCCGTGCTGCGCGCGCTGGGGCTGCCGGCCTTTTTCTCCCGCGATTCGGTGGAATCGACGCGCGCGCATCTCGATTTTTCCTCGGCCAAGGCGCGCCGCGACCTCGGCTGGTCCTGTCCGAACGCACAGGACATGTGGCCGCGGATCATCAGCCGTGAGCGGGAGCTGATGGCGCAGCGGCGCGGCGTTCTGGCCAAGCTGAAACACGTTCCGGTCGTCGGCTGACTCTGTCGGCTCGTTTCAGCATCGCGCGATGAAGGCGGCGCGGGAGTCGGGCGCAGTCAGGCCGCGCGGGGCGAAAATGTCGCGGGTGAGGAAAAACTCTGTCAGCCGGAAAGCCTCGCGCAATTTTTCACGCTCGACCGGGAGGCCCGGCGCCTCGCGCAGAAAGGCCGGGAGCGGCAGGAGCCGCGCCGCCCAGGGCGCGCCCGCCTCGCGGCTGACGGCGCGGCCCGATTTCGGCGAGACGAAGACAAGCTCATCGCGCGCGCCGGTCGCGGCGCATTGCTCCAGATCGAGCCCGAAGCCGAGTTCGGCGAGCAGCGCCAGTTCGAAATGGACGAAAAGCGCCGGCGCCAGCGGCGTGGCGAGATGTTCGAGCAGAACCTGGGCGCGGTCGTAAAGGCCGGGATGGGGATCGCGCTCAGCCAGCAGCCGCAGCAGCGCGCCGAGCCAGTTGACGCCACGCAGCCCTTGCGGATTTGAAAGCAGCAGGTCGGTGCGCAGCACCGCCGCCTCGACGGCGAAAAGCCCGAGATGTTCCTCGAGCCGCGCCCGCCACACCGCCGCAACCTCATTGCCGGGCTGGAGCACCGGCTGCATGGCTTTCGAGCGCCCGCCGCGCACGACGCCGAGATGGCGGCCGTGGGCCCGCGTCATCAGCTCCAGGATAACGCTGGTCTCGCCATGTTTCCTGCACCCGAGGATCAGGCCGCGCTCCGACCATTCCATGGCCGCCGGCTCCTCATTTCTTGGGAAATTCCAGCCCCATTTCGCGATAACGCTCGGGGTCGTCGCCCCAATTCTCGCGCACTTTGACGAACAGGAACAGATGGATGTTCTGTTCCGCCGCCTCGATAATCTCCTTGCGCGCCGCCTGGCCGATGGCCTTGATGGTGCGCCCGCCTTCCCCGATCACGATCTTCTTCTGACCGTCGCGGGTGACATAGATCGTCTGCTCCACTCTCGCGGAACCGTCCTTCTGGTCGGTCCACATCGTGGTTTCGACCGTGGATTGGTAGGGCAGTTCGTCGTGCAGGCGCTCGAACAGTTTTTCGCGGGTGATTTCGGCGGCCAGGGCCCGCAGAGGGGCGTCGGAAACCTGGTCCTCGGGGTAGAGCCAGGGGCCGTCGGGCATGTAGCCCGCGAGCTTTTCGCGGAATTTCCCGACGCCGTGGCCCTTGAGCGCTGAGATCATGAAAGTGTCGGCGAAGGGCAGGCGCGCGTTGAGATCGGCGGCGAGGCCGAGCAGCTTTTCATGATCGATGGCGTCGATCTTGTTCAGAACAAGAATCTTCGGCGCCTTGAGCTGAGGCAGCTTTTCAAGGATCGCCTCGACCTCCTCGTCCACGCCCTTGCGGGCGTCGACCATAAGGCAAACCACGTCGGCGTCGCCTGCCCCGCCCCAGGCGGAAGTGACCATGGCGCGGTCAAGCCGGCGTTTGGGGGCGAAAATGCCGGGCGTATCGACGAAGATGATCTGCGCCGCGCCTTCGAGCGCGATGCCGCGCACCAAAGCGCGGGTGGTCTGGACCTTACGCGAGACGATCGAGACCTTCGCGCCGACCAGTTGGTTCAGCAGAGTGGACTTGCCGGCGTTGGGCGCGCCGATCAAGGCGGCGAAGCCGCAACGCGAGGATTGGGACGTTTCGTTCACGCGTTTTCCTTCCACACGCCCTCCCGGGACAGGAATTTCTGGGCGCCGGCCTGTTCGGCGAAGCGCTTCGAGCTGCCCTCGCCCGCGGCCGGCTCGAAACCCACGACCGAAACCTCGATGATGAAGACGGGCGCATGGTCCGGGCCGATCCGCCTGGACTGGCGATAGGACGGGGGCGGCAGGCCGCGCGCCTGCGCCCATTCCTGCAGGGCCGTCTTGGGATCGCGCAGGGGCCGCGCGGGATTGAGCATCTTGTCGTGGAAAAAGCGCCGCACGGTTTCCCGCGCGGCGGAAAAACCGGCGTCGAGAAAAATGGCGCCGAGAATCGATTCGCAGACGTCGCCGAGGAGCGCGGCCTTGGCCGCGCCGCCGGTCTGCGCCTCGCCCTCGCCCAGCCGCAAGAATTCGCCGACGCCCCAGTCGCGCGCGACATCGGCGCAGGTCTCCTTGCGCACCAGATCGGCGAGCCGGCGCGACAATTCGCCTTCCTCGGCTTGCGGGAACTGCCGAAAAAGCATTTCGGACACGGCGAGGCCGAGGACGCGGTCACCCAGGAACTCAAGCCGTTGATAGGAATCGACGCGCCGCTGCGCCTGGGCCGCCGGCAAGGCGCTGACATGGGTGAGCGCGCGCGCCAGCAGCGCCGGGTCGGCAAAAAAATGACCGATGCGCTCCTGCAAGCCGGCGAGCGCGTCGTGATCCGGCTCCCGCGCCGGCGCCTTCATCGGACCACTTTGAACAGGCGATTGACCCGCAGGGTCCAGGGCCAGCGCCAGAACGCCCAGGCGGGCGCCCCGTCGCCGACCGAAAAGAAGACGACCTGCGCCCGCCCCTCGATATTTTCGAAGGGAACGTAGCCGACGCCGCCCTGGTCCTGCGGCACGCGCGAATCGGTCGAATTGTCGCGGTTATCGCCCATCATGAAATAATGGTTCGGCGGCACCAGGAACGGACCGGCGTTGTCGTTGAAGCCGTCGTCGCCCTGGATTTCGATGATCCTGTGCGCGACGCCGTTGGGCAGGGTTTCCCTGTAGGTCGGGACCGGGCCGTAATGGCCGTACAGGTTCTCGGTCTCGACTTGCTTGATCGGCTCGCGCGGAACTTCCTGGTCGTTGATATAGAGCCGGCCCTTCTTCATCTCGATCTTGTCGCCTGGCAGGCCGATGATCCTCTTGATGTAATCGGTCGAATTATCTCGGGGCAGCTTGAACACCACGATGTCGCCGCGCCGCGGCGCCGAGGCGAGGATGCGGCCCTGGAAAGGGGGAAAGCCGAAGGGGAAGGAATAACGGGAATAGCCGTAGCTGTATTTCGAGACGAAGAGATAATCGCCAATATCCAGCGTCGGGATCATCGAGCCCGACGGAATGTTGAACGGCTGGAACAGGAAGGTGCGCACGACGAGAGCGATCGCCAGCGCCTGCAGGATGACGATGATCGTTTCGCCGAGGCCGCCTTCTGTTTTCCGGGCGGCGGGCGGCGCGGTGTCGGTCATGGATTCGCTCATCTCTGGTTCCGTTATCGAGCGCCGGTTTTCGGCGTTTTCTCGGCGTCGCGCAAGGCCGTCGCACGATTGGAAAGCGAAATTTTGGCGGTCTGGAGCGAAGGCGACGCCTGCCGTTCCCTCTCTTTCGCCTCGTCCCACAGGGCGTCCATTTCGGCGAGCGGGACTTCACCCAATATTCGGCCCTGGCGATCCAGCTCCTGTTCAATATAGAGAAAGCGGCGTTCGAATTTGGCGTTGCAGCCCCGCAGCGCCGCGTCGGGATCGGTCTTGGCGTGGCGCGCGAGATTGGCGACCGCGAACAGGACGTCGCCGACCTCATGGGCGACATGGGCCATGTCGCCACGGTCGAGCGCCTCCTCGACCTCGTCGCATTCCTCGCGGATCTTCGCCAGCACCAACCGCGCGTCGTTCCAGTCAAAGCCGACCTTCGACGCCTTTTCCTGCAATTTGACGGCGCGGGTCAGAGCGGGCAGCGCCACGGGAATATCGGCGAGATGACCCTGGCGCGCCTGCTCGGGGAGGCCCGCCGCGCGCCGCGCCGCCGCTTTTTCCGCCTTTTCCTGCGCCTTGATCTCGGCCCAGGCGCCCTCGACCGCTTCGGGCGTGCGCTGCGACGGCTCTCCGAAAACGTGAGGATGGCGGCGGATCATCTTCGCGGTGACGGCTTCGACCACCGCGCCGAAATCAAACAGGCCGCTTTCGCGCCCCATTTGCGCATGAAACACCACCTGCAGCAGCAGGTCGCCGAGTTCGTCGCGCAGGTCGATGAAATCCTCGCGCTCGATGGCGTCCACCACCTCGCAGGCCTCCTCGATCGCATATGGCGCGATGCTCTTGAAGTCCTGCGCCAGATCCCAGGCGCAGCCGGTTTTCGGCGTGCGCAAGGCTCGCATGATTTCAAGAAGACGCTCGATGTCGCGCGAAGGCTGCATGAAAGGTTCCCAAATGAAAAGAGCAGGGCTTTGGCCCTGCTCAAATTGACGTAGTGGAGGGTGCGTCCCCTCAGGCGAGAGCGATGGAGACCGCCTCGCGGCCCTTCTGGGTGTCCACGACTTTCATCGTCACGGGCTGGCCCTCTGGCAGCGCCGATATTCCCGCCTTGCCGAGAATCGAAATATGGACGAACACGTCCTTGCCGCCGTCATTGGCCTGGACGAAGCCGAAGCCCTTGGCGCCGTCGAACCATTTCACCGCGCCCTGCAGCTCCACGGCGTTGCTGACGTCGGGCTGGCGGCGCGGCGGCGGCCGCGACGGATCGAACGTGCGCTGCGGCGCGCGCTCGGCGGCGCCGGCGGTGTCCACTTCCAGCACCCGGGTCACCTGCTGGCCCTTGACGCCGTTGGCGACCAGCACCTTGAGCTTGGCGCCCGGAGGAACGCTGTCATAACCGGCCGATTGCAGCGCGCCGATATGAAGGAAGGCGTCGCCGCCGGAATTCGCGAGTTCGACGAAGCCAAAGCCCTTGTCGGCCTTGAACCATTTGACGACCGCATCAACGGAATTGGCGGCGCTGGCGCCGGAAGCCGGAGGGGGCATGAAATCTCCACCGAAACCGCCGCCGCCCATGGGCTGGCGATCGAAAGAGCGGGGCTGGCGAAACTGGCGCGGATTGTCGTAAGGAGAGGGCCCGTCGTCATCAAAACCGCGCTTACGGGGTCCTCGAAAATCTCTACCTTTGCTCATGTCCGCCTTTAGTTCTCCGCCAATGTCAACTCCGCCGCCCGCCCACGAGAAGCAGTACGACGCCAAATTCCCGCAACGACCGCAATTGGCCGCCGGGATTCGCCAGCCGATGGTGTTTGAGTTGTTGTCCAAAGCCCGCGCAATTGTCTTTTAGCAGCAAAGGGCGCCGTCTGGCTAGTTTTATTCGTTCGGAAAATCGCGCCCCGGCTGATAAAAATAGCGCCATTCGCGGGCGCGCATGACGCAAAGGCTTCGTTGAAGCAACAATCTTCTCAGGAATCACAATTGCGTGAAGCGCGGCGGCTCCCGCTTCGTCGCCCCGCCAGACGGCCGAATCGCTTGGCTCTGGCCTGAAAATCCGGCCGGCGTCGTCGAGCCCACGAGCCGCGATCTTCATCCGCGCGTCGCCGCCGCGCGCGGGAACCGCCCGTAGGAGAGAACCCCGGCGCGCCTGGACGCCGTCGCTCCTCCGACCGGTGAAACGCCGATCGAAAAATTATTATCAATTTATTATAAACTTAAAGTAACTGTATGTTTAACATAATATATTTTGTTAAACATGAATCTGATCCTCCGGCGCCCTCCCGCCGCCGGGCGTCCTGATCGGTACGACCGCGGCGGAGGTCAGTTCACACTGTGCGCCACCGATGGATTGACGCGCTCGAAAGACTTGGTCCAGGGCGCGGCGGCTTCGGTGATCAATTTGCGGCCACGCACTAGTTGCGCGGGGTCGGCGACGAGGCGCGCGATTTCCGCCGCGGGACGCGGCTTGCTGAAGAGATAGCCTTGGGCCTCGTCCGCCCCGTTGGCGCGCAGGATGTCGAACTGCTCCATGGTTTCGACGCCTTCGACCAGCATGTCGATGCCCAGCTCCGACACGATCGCCTTGACCGCCTTGATGATCGCCAGCGAGGCGCCGTTCCTGTCCATGTCGCGAACGAAGCTCTGGTCGATCTTGACCTTGTTGGGGCGGAAGCGGCTGAGATAGGCCAGCGAGGAATAGCCAGCGCCGAAGTCGTCGAGCGCGACGCGCACCCCCATGTCGCGCATTTCGTCGATGATCGCGAGCACGGAATCCGCGTCATGCATCAGCACCGATTCCGTGATTTCCATCTCCAGCCGCAGCGAAGGGAATTTGGTCTCGTTGAGCACCCGGCGCACCATTTCGGCGACATTGCCGCGCGTGAACTGGATGGCCGAGAAATTGACAGCCAGCCTCACGTCGCGCGGCCAGGACTTGGCGTCGAGACAGGCCTGCCGCAGCACCCATTCGCCGAGCTGGACGATGACGCCGGACTCCTCGGCGATGTTCATGAATTCGCTCGGCGACACCAAGCCCAGCGTGGGATGGCGCCAGCGCACCAGGGCCTCGCAGGCGGAGATGCGCCTCCTGGCGAGGCTGACGATCGGCTGGTAATGGACTTCGAGTTCGTTACGGCCGATGCCGATTCGCAGATCGTGTTCGAGTTCCTGCTTGCGCAGCGCGTTATCCGCCATGCTCTTGTCGAAGAAGCGATGGGAGCCGCGCCCGGCGTCCTTGACGGCATAGAGCGCCATGTCGGCCGCCTTCATCAGTTCTGAGGCGTTGACGCCGTCGCGCGGCGCCATGGCGATGCCGATCGAGGCGCCGATGAGAAGCTTCGTGCTGTCGACGTGATAGGGCTCGCTGAGCGTTTCGACGGCCCGCGCCGCGAACAGCCCGGCGTCATCGCGATCGCAGCGGCGCAGGAAGACGAATTCATCGCCGCCTAGCCGCGCCACGATGTCGCCCTCCTCCGCCATTTCCCGCATGCGTTTCCCGACCCGTTGCAGCAGCTTGTCGCCGGTCGGATGGCCGAGGGAATCATTAACGTGTTTGAAGCGGTCGAGATCGACCAGCATCACCGCGAAAGACTGCGCCTCCTCGCCGATCGTCGCGGTCGCCTGCTCCAGCTCCTCGCGGAAACTGGCGCGGTTGGCGAGGCCGGTCAGGTCGTCGATCCGGGCCAGACGCTCGGCGCGGCGCTCGGACTGGCGGCGCGCGGTGCAATCCTCGATCAGCAGGGAAAAGCCCTCCGGGACCGGCTGGAACGTGAATTCCATGCAGCGGTCGTCGATCAGATCGACGGCTTCCGTGGAGCGGACGCGGCGCCGCCTGATGACGCGCGCCGCCTCGCAAAGATTTTCGACGCTCTGCGCGTTTCTGGGCCGCACGCCAAGCCTCCCGGCGAGCAGGTCTTCCGCTTCCAGCCCGCGCGCATTGGGGCCGGAGAGGCGGAACATGCGCAGGAACTGGCTGTTGCACGAGATCAGCCTGCCGGAGGCGTCGAACATGCCGACGCATTGACTCATGCCGTTCAGCGCCGCCGTGAACTGTCGCTCCGCCTCCAGAGCCCTGGCGTTCAACCGGGCGCGCCGACGCGTGGCGAGAAAAAGAGCGAAGCCGACGCTCAGCGTCGCCGCCAGGGCGACCGGCGCATGCCGATCCCAATGGACCGCCAGTCCGGCCGCGAACAGGCCGAAGGCGGCCAGCGCCTGAAGATCGACGACTCTCGCCGGCGCGCTGTCGCGTTCGGCGGTCAGGACGACATAACTGAATGTGGAGATCGCCGCCGCGATGCGGAACGAATCGGGTGCGCCCGAGATCGCGGCGGCGAGCGTCACGAAGCCGAGGGCGGCAGCGACGGCGACCATCGCAAAGCCGCGCGCCGCCGGCGGCGCGTCGCGCCGAAGCCAGCGCGTCTCGACGGCGATCTTGGCCGCCGCCGCCATCAACAGGGTCCAGGCCGCGACGCTGACGAGCGCGCCGAAGTCGCCGCCGAGCAGCGCGGCGCCGAGGGTCAAGGCGGGCGCGGCGTCCATGATCAGGGCGCCGTCGCTCCATCCTCGCGCGTCCTCGCCGCCCCGGGTGGCCGCGAAGGGATCCGCGCCCTGGCGGGAACGCGACGCGGCTGGAACCATGGTCAACGCTCGAACCTCGCACCGAACTCCGGCCTTGCGCCGACATGGCCGCAGGCGCGCCGACATTAGCCGCGCGAGGTAAACAATGATTCAACCTATGATTGTTTTGTACGATCAGACACGCATCTGGAGCATCGAACCCAGGGCGCGAGGAAGAAACCAAGCCTCGGCGCCGGTCGGTTTCGGGAAGCTCAATCCGCGACCCGGCTGCCGTCCTCGCGGATGACCTCGCCGGGGTCGGGATAGGTCATGGTCGGCTCCTCGACGCAGGAGGTGGCGCGCTCGTTCTTCCAGGGGGAGACGGCGCCGGGTTCGGCCAGCTTGAAAAAGCCGGTCCGCGCGGCGACGAGATCGCGGGCGTCGGCCGGGGTCAAAGCGCAGGCCCAGACATGGGCCTTCTCGACCGAATATTTCCAGGACGGATCGTTTCCGTCGATCGGCGACAGGCGAAAAACCTTCATATCCCCCTCCCGTTTCCCGGTTGAAAATCTTTCTTGCTCAAGCCTTATCGGATGGCAGCCGCAATTCCTCGCCGTCGATCAGGAAACGGCCATAGCCGCAATGATGCAGGGTCTTCGCCCTCGCCCGCGCCGAATCGACCCAGGCCTTGACCGCTTCGAGAACGAACAGGTTGTAACGCGCGACCATCCGGCGATCGACGACCTTGCATTCGATATTGACGACGCATTGCGCGATTCGCGGCGCGGAGACCTGGCGGCCCGGCAGCGCTTTCAGGCCAAAACGCGCGAATTTATCGACCTCGCGGCCCGAGCAATTGCCGATGGCGACGACGGTTTCGGCAAGATCGGCCGGCGGGATCGCGATCACGCATTCGCCGGTTTTCGCCAGCGCCCGGTGGGAAAAATTGGCCTCGCTGACGACGCAGGCGATCAGCGGCGGATTGAACTCGACCATCATGTGCCAGGACATGGTCATGACGTTGAAGCGGCCGCCGTCGGCCGTGGTCACCAGCACGACGGGCCCGGGTTCGAGCTTCTGATAGACCTTGCCGAGATCGAGGCTGCGCATGGACTAAATCTGGCCGCGCGAGAGCCCGGCCGCAAGGCGGAACAACAGACTCCGCGACGATTTGCGCTCATTTCGCGTCCGGGCCATGATCGTCGCCGTCGCCGTGTTCGCTCCTGATGTTCCGGCCTTTTCGTTGCTTGCCGCCTGGCAAGTCCGACCCTGTGAGGCGGGTTTCGGGCGCCCGTGCCTCTTTCGCCTGAAATTTTCGGGTCCGATATGAACCTTCTCCATGGAATTTTCGGCCTCGCCTGCCTGCTCGGCCTCGCCTTTCTCTTCAGCGAGGATCGCCGCGCCATTCCCTGGCGGGTGGTCGTCGCCGGAGTCGGCCTGCAAATCGCGCTCGCCGTTCTGTTGCTGAAATTCCCGCCTGCCGGCGCCTTCATGGCGGCGCTCGCCGGCGCGGTCGGCGCGCTCGATCGCGCGACCGAGGCGGGAACCAGCTTCGTCTTCGGCTATCTCGGCGGCGCGCCCTTGCCCTTTGCGGCCAATGGCCAGGGCTCCAGCCTGGTGCTGGCCTTCCAGGTCTTTCCGCTCATCCTGGTCATCGCCGCCCTGTCCTCCTTGATGTTTCATTGGGGCGTCATGCAGAAAATCGTCGCCGCCATGGCTTTCGTGCTGCGCCGCGCGGTCGGGATCGGCGGCGCGCTTGGCACGGGAGCGGCGGTGAATTTCTTCGTCGGCATGGTCGAATCGCCGATCCTGATCCGCCCCTATCTCGCGCGGATGCAACGCGGCGAACTTTTTGCCCTGATGAGCGCCGGCATGGCGGGCATCGCCGGCTCGGTCATGGCGATCTATGGCCATATCCTCGGCCCGGTCATTCCCGAGGCTTTTCGGCATGTGCTGACCGCCGCCCTGATCTCGGCGCCTGCGGCGATCGCCATCGCCGCCATTCTCGTGCCCTTCGCGCCGCGCGCGGAAGGCGACGCGCCGATCGTGGTCGCGGACCCGCCGCGCAACGCCCTGGAGGCCGTGGCGCGCGGAACCAATGACGGCGTGACCATCCTGATCAATGTGCTGGCGCATCTGATCGTGCTGCTGGCGCTGGCGGCGTTGGTCAATTCCATCCTCGCCGCCTTGCCGAACCTCTGGGGCGCGCCACTCAGCCTGCAGCGGATTTTTTCGTGGATCTTCCGACCGCTCGCCTTTCTCATCGGCGTCGATTCGCCGGACCTCGACACGGCGGCGCGGCTGCTGGGGATAAGAACCACCCTCAACGAATTCATCGCCTATGTCGACCTCGCCGCGACCCCGGCGGGTTCTTTAAGCCCGCGCTCGCGCCTCATCCTGCTCTATGCCTTGTGCGGCTTCGCCAATTTCGGCTCGGTCGGCATTCTGGTCGGCGGCCTGAGCGCCATGGCGCCCGAGCGCAAACACGATGTCATCTCGTTGGGACTCAAGGCGCTTGCGGCGGGAACACTAGCGTCGCTGATGGGGGGCGCCGTCATCGGCGCGCTTAATTGAGCGATGGCCCGTGAAATCGCGACAATGCATAGCTTCAATTCAGGAAACGCTTTGGCCTGTTGCATCGCCGCAACGGCGCGCCGGAAACCGAGCGAAGTCCGCTCCCGCGCTTGATCGTACGAACGGCGGAAAATAGCATCGGTTAGGATTTATGGCGTTTTCACGGCGGGCGCCGGCGCGGCCGCACGCCTGAAGCAGGACTTTTGATGACCCACGATCGCGGCATGTCCCGACCCACGCGCCGAACATTCGGAGCGGGGCCGCCCCGGCGGCCTGTCCGCATGTCCGCTCTGGTTCTGCTTGCGCCGCTCGCGGCTTGTTCGGTCGGCCCGAAATTCGTCGCTCCCGACGCCCCGCTCGGCCTCAAATGGCGCGAATCGCGCAACCCGGCGGTCAAGACCAGCCGTGAGGACTATCGCAATTGGTGGACGGCGTTCCGCGATCCGACGCTCAACCGCCTGGTCGCCATCGCCTATGACCAGAACCTCACCCTGATGGAAGCCGGCGCCCGCGTGCTCAAGGCGCGAGCGATCCTGGGCGAGGCCATCGGCGAAGTCTATCCGCAGATTCAGCAGCTCAACGGATCGGCCGATTACATCAAGCTTCCGCGCACGGACGCCTCGACCAACCCCAACAATGCGATCGCCGGCAATTTCTGGCGGGTCAATCTGGGCGGCCAGGTCGCCTGGGAGCTCGACCTGTGGGGCAAGTTCCGCCACGGCGTCGAATCGGCCGACGCCTCCTATCTCGCGTCAATCGCAACTTATGACGACGTTCTGGTCACCCTGATCGGCGACGTGGCCAACAATTACATCGCGATCCGGACGTTGCAGGCGCAGGTCGCCATCGCGCGGGCCAATGTCGTCAAGCAGAAGGAGGCGCTGCAGATCGCCGAGGCCCGCTTCAAGGGCGGCGCGACCTCTGAACTCGACGTTTTCCAGGCGAAAAACGTCCTCGCCCAGACCGAGGCCGCGATCCCGCAATATACCGCCCAGTTGCAGCAGCAGGAGAACGCCTTGCGCGTTCTGCTCGGCGAGCCGCCGGAAACGATCGACAACCTGCTCAATGTTTCGCGCGGCGTTCCGGCGCCGCCGGCGAACGTCGCGGTCGGAATTCCCGCCGACCTGCTGCGCCGCCGGCCCGACGTGCGCGCGGCGGAACTGGCCGCGGTCGCGCAGGGCGCGCAGGTCGGCATGGCCGAGGCGGACCTCTACCCCGCCTTCACCCTGGCCGGCGCCCTCGGCACCGTGGCCAGCACGACTCCGGGCAATAGCCTGAAGCAGCTGTTCACCCAGCCGAGCATCGCCTTCGCCTTCGGCCCGTCCTTCAGCTGGCCGATTCTGAATTACGGGCAGATCACCAACAATGTCCGCGCCCAGGACGCCGAATTGCAGGCGTTGCTGATCAAATACAAAAATACGGTCCTCAAGGCCCAGCGTGAGGTCGAGGACGGGCTGAGCGGCTTCATCCAGGGCCGCCGGCAGGTCGCTTATCTCAAGCAGAGCGTCTCTGCGGCCAACAGCGCCCTCAATGTCGCGATCAGCCAGTACCAGCTCGGCACGCGCGACTTCACCACCGTGCTGACCGCCGAGCAGAATCTCTATCTGGCGCAGAACAATCTGGTCGCGGCCGAAGGCAATGTCTCGGTCAGCCTGACCATGGCCTATCGCGCGCTCGGCGGCGGCTGGCAGATCCGCTGGGGACGGGATTTCGTCCCCGGGCCCGTCCGCGAGGAAATGCGCGCCCGCACCAATTGGGGCGAATTGCTCCCGCCTGCCGGCCAAAAGGCGCCGGCGACGCCCGGGCTCCCCGGCCCGCCTAACCTCGGACCGACTGTGAGGCCGCCGCAATGGTGATCGCGATGAAAGACATCTTCCGCCTCTCGACGCGACATGCGCTCGGCGTCGCCGCCGCCTTGGCCCCGCTTGCCGCCGCCCTCGCGACGACGGCCAAAGCCCAGACGCCTGCCCAAGCCCAGACGCCTGCCCAAGCCCAGACGCCGCCCGCCATTCCGGTCATGACGCCACAGATGCAGGCCGTCAGCGACACATTGGAGGTCATCGGCAACGCCGCGGCGGTCAACCAGGTCAAGCTGGTCGCGCGCGTTCCCGGCTATCTGGAAAAGATCGAGTTCGAAGACGGCGCGATCGTCAAGAAAGGCGACCTGCTCTTCGTCATCCAGCAGGACCAGTACAAGGCCCAGCTTCAGCAGGCCCAGGCCCAACTCGAAGCCGCGACGGTCGCCCGCGACCACGCCAGGCTCGAAGTCGGCCGTTATACCGCATTGCTCAAGCAACATGCGACCTCCCAGGTCGAGGTGGATCACTGGGTCTTCGAACAGCAGACCGCCGAGGCCAATATCAAGGCGGCGCAGGCGCAGGTCGCGATCGCCCGGCTCAACTTGAGTTACACCGAGGTGCGCGCGCCTTTCGACGGCCAGATGGGCAGGCATCTGATCGATGTCGGCAACATGGTCGGCGCCAGCCCGCAGACCGCCGTCCTCGCCGAGATCACCCAGCTCGATCCGATCTATGTCGTCGCCAATATCAGCTCGCAGCAGGCTTTGCAGATCCGCGCCAATCTCGACCAGCGCCGGCTGACCCTGGCCGAACTTCATCAAATCCCGGTCGAGGCCGCCCTGTCCGACGAGACCGGTTTTCCGCACCGGGGGAAACTGGAATATGTCGCGCCGGCGATTGACGCCGCGACCGGCACGCTGTTTCTGCGCGGCATTCTTCCCAATCCGACGCGAACCTTCCTGCCGGGCCTGTTCGTGAAAATCCGCCTGCCCATGGGCAAGATCCAGAAAAGCGCCCTGCTTGTCCCCCAGATGGCTTTGCAGGAAGACCAGGGCGGACGCTATCTCCTCGTCGTCAATGACCGCAATGTCGTCGAGAAGCGTTATGTCCAACTCGGCCAGACCGTTGGCTCGCTGCAGACGATCAACAGCGGCCTCAGCCGCGAAGACCGCGTGGTGGTCGGCGAGCTCTGGCGCGTGTCGCCCGGCATGACGGTCACGCCGAAACTCACGACAGACGCGAATTGATTTGGGCCGGATCGCCTGAGCCACAGCAGGAAACAAGCCGATGATGTCCAAATTTTTCATCGAGCGTCCGGTGCTGGCCAATGTGCTGGCGATCGTGCTGGTCGTCATCGGCGCGGTGGCGCTCTATCGCCTGCCCGTCTCGGAATATCCCAATGTGGTTCCGCCCACGGTCCAGGTTACAGCGAGCTATCCCGGCGCCAGCGCCCAAACCGTGCTGAACACCGTTGCGCTGCCGATCGAGAACCAGGTCAATGGCGTCGACAAGATGCTTTATATGGAGTCGACCAGCGCGCCGGACGGCACCTATACGCTGACCGTCACTTTCGAGATCGGGACCGATCCCAACATCGACCAGGTTCTGGTGCAGAACCGCGTCCAGCTCGCATTGGCCTCGCTGCCCTATCCCGTCCAGGCGCAGGGCGTCAATGTCCAGAAGAAGAACACCGCGATCCTGCAATTCGTGACACTGGATTCGCCGGGCGACAAATATGACGCCCTCTTTCTGAGCAATTACGCCACGATCAATCTCGTCGACGCGCTCGCCCGCCTGCCGGGCGTCGGCAATGTGAAGGTGATCGGCGCCGGCGAATACGCCATGCGCGTCTGGATGGACCCCGGCAAGCTGCAAAGCTTCGGCCTCGATCCGTCGGACGTGATCAAGGCGATCCGCGAGCAGAACCAGAATATCGCGGCGGGTCAGGTCGGCGCGCCGCCGGCGCCCAAGGACGTCCAGTTCCAATATACGATCGACGTCAAGTCGCGCCTCGACCAGCCGGAGGAATTCGGCAGCATCGTCATCAAGGACCAGACCGCCCAGGGCGGCCGGCTGATTCATCTCAGCGACGTGGCGCGGATCGAGCTCGGCTCGCAGACCTATTCGCAGGAATTCCGTCTCAACGGCAAGCCGGCGGCGGGCATCGCCATCTACCAGACGCCGGATTCCAACTCGCTTCAGGTCGGCAAGGAAGTCAAAGCCTTGATGGACAAGATGGCGAAGCGTTTTCCCGAGGGGATGGAATATTCCATTCCCTACGACACGACGATCTTCGTCAGGGATTCGATCAACGAAGTCTATCGCACGCTCGGCGAGGCCGGCGTCCTCGTCCTGATCGTGATTCTCGCCTTCCTGCAGAATTTCCGCGCCACACTCGTTCCGGCCACCACGGTTCCGGTCACGATTATCGGCGCCTTCGCCGCCATGGCGGCGCTCGGCTATACGATCAACCTCTCGACCCTGTTCGGCATTGTGCTCGCCATCGGCATCGTGGTGGACGACGCCATCGTCATCGTCGAAGGCGTGACCAAATATATCGAACAGGGCCTGCCCGGCGTCGCCGCCGCGATCAAGGCCATGGACGAATTGTTCGGCCCCGTCGTCGGCATCACGCTGGTCCTGATGTCGGTGTTCCTGCCGGCCGCCTTCGTGCCCGGCCTGACCGGCAACATGTTCGCGCAATTCGCGCTGGTGATCGCCGCGACCGCGCTGATTTCCGCGATCAACGCGGCCACGCTCAAGCCGACCCAGTGCGCGCTGTGGCTGCGCACCCCGGTTCCGCCGGAAAAGCGCAATTTCCTCTTCCGCGCCTTCAACCACGTCTACGACCCGATGGAGCTCGGCTACGCCAATTTCATCGGCAAGATGGTCCATCGTAGCGGGTTGATGGTCATCGTCGCGCTCATCGTCTCCGGCCTCGGAGTCTGGGGCCTGACCCGCATTCCCACCGCCTTCATCCCGATCGACGACCAGGGCTATCTGCTGGTGGCGCTCCAACTGCCTGAAGGCGCCGCCATGGGGCGCACGAGCGACGCGCTGGTCAAGACCGCGGACATCGCCCGCGAGATTCCCGGCGTCGAGCGGGTGATCAGCGTCACCGGCATGTCGCTGCTCGACAACAGCGCCGACCTGTTCAACGCCGGCGCCGCCTGGGTCATGCTCAAGCCCTTCGGCGAACGGCTCAAGGCCAAGGATCAGGATCTGCTCTCGATCTACAAGCGTCTGTCGGCGGCGCTCGGCAATCTGCCGGACGGGCAGGCGCGCGTCCTGCCGCCGCCCGCGATCCAGGGCATTGGCAACGCGGGCGGCTTTCAGATGCAGCTCGAACTTCTGGGCGGCAGCACCGACTATCAGAAGCTCGGCGAACTCACCGACCAGATCGTCGCGGCCGCGGCGAAAGAGCCCGCGCTGCGGAATGTGCTGACGACATACCGCAATCAGGCGCCGCGCGTGACGCTGACGGTGGATCGCGACCGCGCGCAGCAGTTGCGGGTCCCGGTAGGCGACGTATTCTCGACCCTGACCGATTACGTCGGCTCGACCTATGTCAACCAGTTCAACAAATTCGGCCTGTCGCTCCAGGTCTACGCCCAGGCGGATTCGCAGTTTCGCCTGCGCCCCGACGCTCTGCTGAACCTCTATGTCCGCAGTCAGGACGGCAATATGGTCCCGCTCGGCGCGGTGGCGCATCTGGGCTCCGCCGTCGGCCCGGCGCTGAATACGCTCTACAATCTCTATCCCTCCTCGACCATCGTCGGCGGCCCGGCGCGCGGCTACAGCTCCGGCCAGGCGCTCGAC
>JAKAJL010000070.1 GCA_021813805.1 Pseudomonadota bacterium
GAAATTCAGCGCCAGCACCCCCGCGCGGTCGAAAGTCAAGCGGTTTTCCTCGGCGAAGGAGCGGTTCTTCGACAGAATGTCGCGCTCGATCTGGACGATGCGATCCTGGCTCAGGCCGGGGACATGGACGCCGGCCAGGCCCGAGCCGTAATCAAGCCTCTCGCCGCCCGCGTCATGGCCGTGGCCGTGGCCCTGATGATGATGATGATGATGGGGGTGATGAGGATCGTGCGCATGATCATGGTCATGGTCATGCGGGTGGTCGTGGGGATGCGCGTGAACATGGTCGCCATGGGCGTGGACATGATCATGCTGACGCATGTGCGCTTCGCCTTTACCGCTCGTGGCCTCGCCGCCTTCCTGGGAAGCCGTCCCGCAACCGCAAACCGTGCACATTTTTAGACCTCCAGCTTCCTGATCACGCCTCTCGTCGCCCGCCGTGGAGATCATCGCCTCCGGATCAACGCCCGGCAAGTTTTTCTCCACGAAAATCCCTGGCGCCTGCTCTTTCCGGCCGCAAATTCGGCCACGCTCTCGGGCAGCGCCATATCAGGCGAGGGTCTCGCCCACGATTTCGGCAACGGCGCGAATGCAGGGGTCGAATACAAAGGCCAGCCGCTCGATCCTCCTTTTCGCCTCGGCGCCCGCGCCGACCCTCGCGGCGCGCAAGGCTCGCGCGAAAGGCCCCTCGGGGTGGAAATTCCATTCGGTCGGCGCAACGATCCGATAATCCGCGATCCGCCCCGCCTCGTCCAGTTGGACGGAATGATAAAGCCGGCCGCGGGCGGAATCGACCGCGGCAAAACCCCGCCCGTTTCCGCCCATGGCGATCAGCGCGTCCTGCGGCGGCTCGCCGCCCCTGAGCAATTGCTCGATCGTGTCGAGCGCCGCCGTCATGTCGTCGCGCCGCGCCTCAAGGCGGTCCGCGAGATTTCCGGAGCAGCCCCTGCGCGCGGAGGCGCCCGTCTCGGGGCAGCGTCCCGGCAAGGTGGGGGCGCGCGAAAAGCCGCGGTCGCGGATCATGGCGGCGAAAATCTCGGCGTTGTCGCCGGCGGCGAGAAAATCAGGCTCTCGCGGCGCCATGACGACCTGGCTTTCGTCGTCGCGCGCCTCGGAGGCCTGGCGGTCGAAAAAACTCTTTTTGTCCACGCCGCCGAGACCCAGGCCTTTCGTTGCGGCGCGGAGTTCGGGCAGGACCGCTGCTCCCGCCTCCGGCAGAGCGCGCAGCGCCTTGAGCGCGTCGCGCAGGCGTCCCATGTCTTCCGAAACGGGCGCCGCGCCCGGCCAGTCGAGCAGGCTCGCCCGCAGCATTTCGCCGAGCCGCTCGCAAACCAGCCCCAGCGTCCAGGCCCTCCGCGTCGCCGCCTCGACCATGACGCCAAGCGCCGCATCGCCCGCCGTCCGCGCCGCGAGCGATTGCGACACCGGGCAGAGCGAAAACAGCCGCCCGGCCAGAATCGCCGCGTCTTCCGGCTTGAGGCCAAGAAAAACAGGCGAGGGATCGACGCGTGGCGAAACGATCTCGACTTTCTCGACCAAGCCCGCGCGCAGCCGCGCGCGCAAAAGCAAAGGATCTGACGCCGCGCTCATGATTTTGCCGCGCGGAAAATCTTGGCGGGATCGTGCATATTCCTCCCTCATTTGCGTGTCTGAGATTCGCGACCCGCCGCGACCCCTGAATGGAAGGGGATTTTACATCAGCGCTCGGCGCGTTCCATGTCCAGGCGCAAATTTTTCAGGAGGCCGGGACCGGGCCTCGGATCGCAAAATCGGCATGAACCGCCGTATTGATCCGGAAATCCCGCGAAACGAGCCGTCCGCCGGAGAGAGACCTGTCACGCTCGCGCAATCGTCAGCGCGCCAAGGTGTTCAAAAGGCATTGATCCACCAAGGCGACCGTCCCGCATTCTCGGCGCCGGACCGCGGACGTGGCGCCGAGGCAATCCCGAATTTGGCCGTATTCGTACCGGAAGTGTCTCGTCGTTCAGCAAGGGCGGAGGGATCGGATGCGGCTGCGCTACCAAATTTTGGGAATGACGCTGACCGGAATGGTGATCGGGGCGCCAGTTCATGCGCTCGCATCTCAGTTCGGGAATGGACTTTCTGACTTTCTGAATATTTTCAGTGTCGAAGCGATCCCTCCACAGATCGTGATCTGGCGCCATCCCGAGTACAAACGAGGCGACGTCGTCATTTCAACGACCCAGCGCCGGCTCTACTATGTTCTCGGCGGCGGACGGGCGATCGAATATGGCGTCGGCGTCGGGCGGATGGGCTTCACCTGGTCGGGCGTCAAGACGGTCACGCGCAAACGG
This sequence comes from Pseudomonadota bacterium, assembly GCA_021813805.1. Classification (GTDB taxonomy): domain Bacteria; phylum Pseudomonadota; class Alphaproteobacteria; order Rhizobiales; family Beijerinckiaceae; genus Rhodoblastus. The sequence continues at coordinate 2,316 of JAKAJL010000070.1, forward strand.
GAATGGCCGGATTGGACGCCGCCGGCAGCCATGCTGAGACGCCGGCCCGACATTCCACACCACATGGCCGGCGGCATGGACAATCCGCTCGGCGCACGCGCAATCTACCTCGGATCGAGCGAATATCGCATCCATGGCTCGAACGAACCGGACACCATTGGCGCGGCCGTGTCGTCGGGATGCATCCGCATGACAAATCGCGACGTGGTCGATCTTTATAGCCGCGTCAAGGTTGGAACCAAGGTCGTCGTGTTGAAGTAAGGCGGCGCCGGGGGTGACTGCGGGCAAAAGAGGGGATGCGTAAGTAAAAAATCATAGAATCACTTTATATATCAATGACTTGATCGATATAAATGGCGGGCCGCGCCCAACGAAGATGAGCACCATATCTACGCCATAGCCCTATGACAAAATGATTTGTAGACTGCGATTCGCATCATCCGCGCCTGGCCTTGCGCGGCAAAGGCGATAATCGTTGAGAATGGATTGAGGAATGGCATGGGCGGAATGAACCGCTCCGGGTTTGATGGTGTGGAACGGCCCCTCCCTGGCAGTTTCGAGCGCTAGAATCGAGGCCGTTGCAAGCGCCGCGAACGGGGGGACCCGCACCACGAAGCAGGTTAGCGTCATCGGCTTGGATTTGGCCAAGCATAGCTTTCAAATCCACGGCGCCGCCGCCGACGGGACTGTCGCGTTCAACCGAAAGCTGCGGGGAGCCGAGGTCTTGCGCTTTTTCGAAAAGACGCCGCCGTGCCTGGTTGCCAAGAAGGCTTGCGGAGGATCGCATTATTGGGCGCGGGAGATCATGGCTTTTGGCCACGACATGCGGTTGATCCCGCCGTTTTATGTGAAGCCGTTCGTCAAGCGCAGGAAGACTGACGCGGCAGATGCAGAGGCGATCAGCGAAGCGGCGTCCCAGAAAACGATGCGCTTCGCGCCGGTCAAGTCGGCGGAGCAGCAGGGGAGCGCCATGATCCTGAAGGTGCGCGCGCTGCTTGTTCGTCAGCAGACGCAGGCGATAAACGCGCTCCGTGCGCATTTGTCCGAACTCGGCCTGGTCGCAGCGGGCGGCATGGCGAAAGTCGCCGCCCTGATCGAGATCGTGCGCGACGTAAGCGACAATCGTCTGCCGAAAGCGGCCCGTTTCGCGTTGAGCGAACTCGCAGCCCAAATCGAAGCTTTGACTCGGCAGATCGGCACGATCGAACGGGAAATCGTTGCGGAGGCGAAGCGAGATGAAGATATGCGTCGATTGACGACCATACCCGGCGCGGGAGCGATTACGGCAGCATCCGTGAAAGCCTTTGTCCCCGATCCCGCCGGTTTCGTCTCCGGCCGGCGCTTCGCCGCTTGGCTGGGTCTGACGCCCAAACCGCGTTCAACTGGCGGCAAGGAGCGACAGGTAGGCCTGTCGAAGATGGGCAATGGAATGTTGCGCTCGTTGCTTGCACTCGGCGGCCGCAGCCATCCTGCGGCGCGCGAAAACCAAAGCTGATGGGCCACAAGGGCTGTCCGCCATGCTGGCGCGTCGCCCATTCAAGATCGTCGCCGTCGCTTTAGCAAACAAAATGGCGCGAACTCTGTGGGCGCTGCTGACCAAAGGCGGCGTATACAAAAGCTCATCCAGTTGAAGGCTTGGCTCACGCATAGCGAGATCAGACGGCTATCCGGCGCTCGCCGGACGGAAAGGCGAGGCGTTTAAAAGGATGACGAAGTCGCGGGGCGCGAAACCCGATGCGGATGCGGCCGTTCCACATAAGCCGGAGCGCTTCAAACTGCCTGAGCCGGCGTTCGGTCAAATCAAACAAGCGCGGCTTTGGTCAATTCCTCATGCGCGGGCTCGATAAGGTCGCCGGCGAGCGGGGCCTCATCTGCCTCGCCCACAATGTCAGGAAACTCGCCCGGGGGCGGAGCCTGCCGCAAGCCGCTCACGCCGCCGCGTGACCAGAAAAAGTCCTCACGGAATCTGCTGGACAAAGCCTGCGCCACCAAGGCGCAGCCTATCTGGACACACTCCTAGGTCAAAACAGGTCGCCCTGCCCTCCCGGTTTCGCCTTCGGCGATCTGACGGGGCGTTTCCTCGGCGGCGCCGCGTCGAGCGGCGGGCCGGCGGTCGCGGCGATCCGGCCATCGGCGAATTGCAGGGTGAGACGCGCGCCGTCGGGCGCCTGGACGACGGAGCGGACCGGCGCGCCAGCAGCGTCGCGCGCCAAAGCGAAACCGCGCCGGAGCACCGCCTCGTAGCCGACCGCCGCCAGCATTTTTTCGGCATGGCCAAGCGCCTCGCGCCGGCGCGACAGAATAGCGCGCGCCGCCGCGTCGAGCCGCGCCGCCAGAGCCCGCCGTTTCTCGTCCCTCGCGCGGAAATCGTTGCGCAGCAGCGTCAGACTGGCGAGGCGGGCGGCGGAAAAACGCGCGGCAAGAGCCGTCAGCCGTTCGCGCCTTTTCTGGACCAAAGCGACGCGCGCCGCGCCGAGCCGAAAGGCGAGATTGTTCAACCGCCCCGTCGCACGCTGGACTTCGGCGTGGGGCGCATGGCGCGCCAGCAGCCGGGAGGCGTTGGCCAGCGCGAGCTGGCGGCGCGAAAGCCCGGCGGCGAGGACGGCGCGCAATCGGTCGCCGGAACGGTCGAGCTTTTGCCGCGGAATGGCGAGAAGGTTTTCGGGCCCCGGCAGGGCGCGGGCCAAGGCGCGCAGGTCGGCGCGACGGCGGTCCAACAGCCGCAGGGCGGCGGCGTCGAGGCGGCGGGCGCGGTCGGCGAGATCGGTCAGCAGTTCGGCGCGCACCGGCACGGCTTTTTCGGCGGCGCCGGTCGGCGTCGGCGCGCGCAGATCGGCGACGAGATCGAGCAGCGTCCAGTCGGTCTCATGGCCGATCGCCGAAATCAGCGGAATCCGGGACTCCGCCGCGGCGCGCAAAACCTCTTCCTCGTTGAAACTCCACAAATCCTCCAGCGAGCCGCCGCCGCGCGCCACAATCAGCAGGTCGGGGCGCGGAATGGCGCCGCCCGATTGAAGCGCATTGAAACCGCGAATGGCCGCCGCCACCTCGCCCGCCGAGGTCTCGCCCTGAACCCGCACCGGCCAGACCAGGACGCGGCGCGGGAAGCGATCGCCGAGACGATGCAGAATGTCGCGGATCACCGCCCCGGTCGGCGAGGTGACAATGCCGATGACGCCGGGCAGGAAGGGCAGTTTCTTCTTGCGCGCCTCGTCGAACAGGCCCTCCGCCGCAAGCTTTTTCCGCCGCTCTTCCAGCAGCGCCATCAGCGCGCCGGCGCCGGCCGGCTCCAATTGCTCGATGACGATCTGATAGGACGATTTGCCGGGAAAAGTGGTGATCCGTCCGGTGGCGATCACCTCCAGACCTTCCTGCGGCTTCGTGCGCAGGCGGAGAAAAGTCCCCTTCCAAATCACCGCGTCGATGCGGGCGTTGGCGTCCTTGAGCGAGAAATAGCAATGGCCGGAGGAATGCGGCCCGCGATAATTGGAAATCTCGCCGCGCAGCCGCACATGGTCGAACTGGTCCTCGATCGCGCGCTTAAGCGCCCCGGAAAGCTCCGAGACCGTCAGTTCCGGCGCATTGGTCAAATGTGCGTTTTCACTCATGGCGGAACGATCCTTCACTCGCCGTCCTGTCTAGCAGATTCGGCCGAGGCGTCGGAAGCAAGGCGCGCGAAAAATGGCCGGCGCGCGCCCGCGCTCTCTTCCTTTCACCGTTGCCGCCTGCTATCTGCCGGTCATGACCGCGCATAGAATCGAAAACATCCGCAATTTCTCCATCGTCGCCCATATCGACCATGGCAAATCGACCCTCGCCGACCGGCTGATCCAGCAGACCGGCGCCCTGGCCGAGCGCGAAATGGTCGAGCAGGTGCTGGACTCGATGGATATCGAGCGCGAGCGCGGCATCACCATCAAGGCCCAGACCGTGCGCCTCGAATATCAGGCGAAAGACGGCAAGACCTATATCCTCAACCTCATGGACACGCCCGGGCACGTCGATTTCGCCTATGAGGTGTCGCGGTCGCTCGCCGCCTGCGAAGGCTCGCTGCTGGTCGTCGACGCCTCGCAGGGCGTCGAGGCGCAGACGCTGGCCAATGTCTATCACGCGCTCGACGCGGGGCACGAAATCGTGCCGGTGCTCAACAAGATCGACCTACCCGCCGCCGAGCCCGACCGGATCAAGGCCCAGATCGAGGAAGTGATCGGCCTCGACGCCTCCGAGGCTGTGCCGATCTCCGCCAAGACCGGCCTCAACATCGATCAGGTTCTGGAGGCCATCGTCAAAAAGCTTCCCGCCCCGACCGGCGACGAGAATGCGCCGCTCAAGGCGCTGCTGGTCGACAGCTGGTACGACGCCTATCTCGGCGTGGTCGTGCTGGTGCGAATCTTCGACGGCGCTCTGAAAAAGGGCCAGAAAATCCAGATGATGGGCACGGGCGCCCATTACGAGGTGGACCGCATCGGCGTGTTCCGCCCCAAGATGTCGGACGTCCAGAAACTCGGCCCCGGCGAGGTCGGCTTCATTACCGCCCAGATCAAGCAGGTCGCCGACACCCGCGTCGGCGACACCATCACCGACGACAAGAAACCTTGCGCCGAGGCCCTGTCCGGCTTCCAGCCGGCCCAGCCGGTGGTGTTCTGCGGCCTGTTCCCGGTGGACGCCGCCGATTTCGAGGATCTTCGCGCGGCGATGGGAAAACTCAGGCTCAACGACGCCAGCTTTTCATTCGAAATGGAAAGCTCCGCCGCGCTCGGCTTCGGCTTCCGCTGCGGCTTTCTGGGCTTGCTGCATCTGGAAATCATCCAGGAGCGGCTAGAGCGCGAGTTCAATCTCGACCTCATCGCCACCGCGCCTTCGGTCATTTACAAGATCGTGCTGACCTCGGGCGAGACCATCGAACTGCACAATCCCGCCGACATGCCGGATGTGGTCAAGATCGCCGAAATCCAGGAGCCATGGATCAAGGCGACCATCCTGACGCCTGACGAATTTTTGGGCGCGGTGCTGAAACTGTGCCAGGACCGGCGCGGCGTGCAGGTGGACCTGAACTATGTCGGCAAGCGCGCCATGGTGGTCTATGAACTGCCGCTCAACGAGGTGGTGTTCGATTTCTACGACCGCCTGAAATCGATTTCCAAGGGCTATGCGTCGTTTGACTATACGATCATCGACTATCGCGCCGGCGATCTGGTCAAAATGTCGATCCTGGTCAATGCCGAGCCTGTCGATGCGCTATCGATGCTGGTGCATCGCACCAGGGCGGAATCGCGCGGCCGCGCCATGTGCGAAAAGCTGCGCGAACTGATCCCGCAGCACATGTTCCAGATTCCGATTCAGGCCGCTATCGGCGCCAAGATCATCGCCCGCGAAACCATCCGGGCGCTCCGCAAGGACGTGACCGCCAAATGCTATGGCGGCGACGTGACCCGCAAGAGAAAGCTGCTCGAAAAGCAGAAGGAAGGCAAGAAGCGCATGCGGCAGTTCGGCAAGGTCGAAATCCCGCAGGAAGCTTTTATCGCCGCGCTCAAGATGGACAGCTGACTAGCCATTTCCCGGATTGCGTCGGGACCGCGCGACGTTAAGATTCTGCCGCCCGGAGGCAAGGGGAGGCCAGGTCATGGCGGCGGCGTTCGCCAGAATTTTCATCTTGATCTTGGCGGCTGGCCTGAATGCGGCGCCCGCGCTGGCCGCGTCGGCCAGCGGTCCCGAGACGGCCGCCATCGCCGCAATCATGGCGCCCACGCCGGGAACGAAGCTCTGTTTCCGGCGCGTTTACGACGCAGCGCATCTGCGCGGACATCCCCAACAGAAAGTCAGGGATATGACCCTTCTGCTGCGCGTTGTCGGCTATGACGCGCAAGGAAACGATGTGCGCGACAAACCGGACCATATCGCTTTCAATTTCGCGCTCTCGGTGCGCCGGCGCGGCGACAGGAAGCCGATGACGACCGCCGGCGACTGCTCGGGCGCGGAACGCGCCATGTGCGCGGTGGATTGCGACGGCGGCGCGGCCTTCCTCGAAAAGCCGGCGTCAGGCGACGGCCTCGTCGTGAAACTCGAAGGCGAGGGAATCGCTTTCGGCAACGATTGCGACACGACACGAGGCGTCTTCATCGCGCCGGGCGAGGACGACAAGGCTTTCCTCCTGGACAGGGCGCCGCGTGAAGCCTGCCACCGACTGGAAAAAGACGTCCTTGGCGACCGGAAATGACCGATGGTCTCCCCAAGGCGATGGCCCGTGAAAGCCGGGCGCTGCGCAGGGATGTGACCGACAAATCGTGGCGACTTTATCCCCAGGAGGAAACGTCCGGCGAGGCGGATACTGCGGTTCGGCTAGGAGCGTGTCCGAGAATTCACGGATTCTTTTTGCGTTTCAGCGTCGAATCCGACTCGGTTGGCGCAGGAGCGAGCGCGATCGCCCCTGGAAGATTGACGAACCGATGCTGCTGTCGGCGACGGTTAGCCTGTTGTCGCCGAAGATCACTTGGCCCGGTTCGGGTTGAATTTGGTTGTTGAGGAGCTCGATCCGGAAGCGATCGAGGTTGGTTACGGCAGCGGCTCTGGCCGGCCGCCGTTCGATCCGGCCATGATGACGTCGCTTTTGCTTTATGCCTATGGCGCCGGCGTCTATTCGTCGCGGCGGATTGCGAAAGCCGCGGGCGAGCGCGTGGACTTCATGAGCGTCGTCGGTCTCGACGCGGCGGATTTTCGCACCATCACCGACTTTCTCAAGCGCCGCCTGAAGGCTCTTGCCGGCTTGTTCACGGAGGTTCCGCGCCTTGGCCAGCGGGCGGGACGGCTGAAGCGCGGCCAAGGCCGAACTGGAGGCGGAGGCGAAAGCAGCGGCTGACGCACAGCGCCGGGCGCGGCCTTGATCAACTCCTCGACCCGCTGTCCCTTGTGGGCGGGGAGATTGTCCATGACGACAATGTCGCCTTGCGAGAGCGTGGGAATGAGGCGCCTTTCCACCCATTCTTCGAAGAGGGCTGCGTTGATCGGGCGATCGAAGACCTTTGGCGCGACGAGGCCGCGAAGGCGGACGCCGCCGACCAGCGTGACCGTCTTGTAATGGCCGTGCGGCACGGCGGCGCGCAGCCGTCGTCCGCGCCGGCGTCGTCCGCCTTTGCGCGCCAGATTGGTCGAGGCGCCGGTTTCATCGATGAAGACGAGCTTCGAAGGGTCGAGATCGGGCTGTCCCTCGAACCATTCGAGGCGGCGCTTCAGCACGTCCGGCCGTTGCTGTTCGGCGGCATGCGCGCTCTTTTTTTGAACGTGACGCGATGCCGATCGAAGAAGCGCCACAAAACCGAACTCGAAAAATGCTGTGAACCGGCGTGCAATTTTCACCCCGTAGAGCGGGGGATCGGCTTACAAATTTGACCCCCCGACCATTTGGCTGAAGAGCCGCCCGCATTGCATGGCAATCGGGGCAGACGGGGAATGTTGGTTG
>JAKAJL010000002.1 GCA_021813805.1 Pseudomonadota bacterium
CGCCGCCGGCGCGGCCCGTCGCCAGGCCGCCGATCACCGCGCCGGTCGCGCCGCCGAGCGCGGCGCCCCCGACCGCCCGATCCTGGGGCGTGTAGCAGCCGGAGAGGCCGAGGCACGTCGTCAGCGCGAGAGTCAACATCAGGCTCTTATTCATCGATCAGATACTCCTCGGCGTCCCCTCCTGGAGGCCGGCCGCAAGCGAAAACCAAAGCAGAGGATGGACGGCCCGGGCGCGCCGCACAAGTGCAAAATTGCCACGATCCGCGCAACATTTCATGGGGCCGCGCCATACGCGGCCCGCGCGCGGTCCCATCGCGATCGAACGAAATCCGCCCACGTCCCCAGGTCCCCTGTTTCAAGCCGCGGGGATGGCGTTCGTGCGGTCGTTGGGGACCAAGATTTTATCTAGCCTCACGCCGTCGGCGGAGCGCCGCAGGTCGATTTCATGCGGGCGCGACGGATCGAGGACCGCGGGGTAGCGCAGGTCAAAACGCCAGCCGCCTTTTTTTTCCCGCACGGTTTCGGCACAGGCATAGGCCACGAAGGCGCCATCGACGATCACGTCGAGGCAGACCGGGGCTTTGCGAAGAGCCGTGTTGAGCGCCCAGCCGGATACCCTCTCGCGGTCGCAATGTTCGATTTCGCCCAGCAGCGCGCCGAAATCCGTCGCGGTGGGATAGGCAAGCCCGGCCCGCCCGGCGAGGCGTCGGCGAGCGCGGTCGAGGACAAAACCGTCCTCGACGCGCGGGGCGCAATAGACCGCCTGTTTCGCCGGCTCCTCGGGATAAAGTTTTCCGAACTCGTGGGCGTTCTGGAAGATGCCGCGGCTGTCGTCATCGACGAAGCTTTCCGAAAAGGCGCCTTCGGCGATCAGAACGTCGTGGGTTTCGAGTTCGAGGTGGAAATAGTGAATGTCCTCGCCTGGCGGTTCCTGAACAATGCTGGCGCCGTTGACGAGATTCTCGGCCGGGATCAGGACGCCGTCGAGGAACATGGCGTGTTTCGGCGAGACCAGCAGGTCTCGCGCCGGAACGCTAGTCGCGAGAGAACCCGCCTTGAAGCGGATGGGCAGGAGATCGGGATTGTTGCCGGCGAAGCGGGCCGAATAGGATCGGGTTCCGATCCATTTCAGCGGTCGCAACGCGCCGAACATGGTTAGAACCCGGTCGCCGATCTTCAGGTGCTCCACGGCGACCTCGCCATCCGCCGTGGCGATCCGCGTCCCGGCGCAATAACAGGCGGTCGCCGTGAAAAAATAGGGATCGATCGACGCGCCGACAGTTCCGCCGCCGCCATCGGTGAGCTGAAAACTCGATGTGCCGGGGGTTCCGCTATGGTCGCGCAGAAAAGTGGCGTTCAGGATCGTGGCGGTGGAGCCATTGTCCTGATTCGACGCCGCGAAAGTGCCGTAAAACGTGTTTCCGATCGACGTCAGATCGTTGAAATCGCCGACATAGGGATCGAAGGTGGCAATTGGCGTGGCGTTGCTTTCCGTGCCCAGCAGGGTGTCGGTCGTACTGGCGAAGTCGTTGGATGTCGTCAGCAGATGCTGAGACAACTGGTTCGTGGAAGGATTGTAGCTGTCGTAAAGAAAACCGATTGTCCCGTTGCTGAGAATGGACACCGCCGGCAAATCCGAGCGGACCGAGGTCGATGTGGTGAATTTCGTCGTCCAGCTCGCGCCGCCATCCGTGGATTCGGCGACCACGAGTTGCAACTGGCCCGAGTTGATCGCCCCGGGCGCGTTTTCATAGGCGACGACGACATGGTTGGAATTGTTGGGGTCCACGGCGATCGCCAATCCGCCGCCGGTCCTCTCCTGCCCGAGCGTGAGCGAACCGTTCTCGTCGCTGGCGAAAGCCGAGATCGTCGCGGCCACCACCGTTCCGTGGCCGCTCGCGCCGAGGGCGCCGAACGAGTCGGCTCCGCCGTTGTCGGAGCGCACGACGACGATCTGAGCGCTATATCGGGTCTCCCCGGTGTTGTTGGTGTCGAGAACCGAGTTCCAGCGGGTGAAGGCGGCATAGACGACATTGCCGTTCACGGCGGTGCGCACCGAGGGCGCATCCTGGCCGGCGCCGGCGCCCACCTTGTCGATCACTACCGGGGTGAAGGTGCTCCCGCCGTTGGTCGAGACATTGACCGAGGCGGTTCCGCCGTTGCCGACGCCATACAGATTCAGGTTGTTGTAGGCGACATAGATGTGGTTCGACGGCCCTGTGCGAATCCACGGCTGATCGAGATTGTCCGGATTGGCGGGCGCAAAATTGTTCGTCAGCTGGAAGGCGCTCGTCGTCGTGCCCGAATAGGTCTGGATATCGCCTGTAGGGGTAAGTATCGACGTCAGGAACTTGGAGCCGTCGGCGAGCCAGGCCATCGTCTTGTCGTCCGTGACCAGATTGCCGTAATCCGCCCAGGTCGCGCCGCCGTTGGTCGTGTCGAAAAAGTCCGTCGTGACGCCGCTGCGCACGAAATTGCCGGTGAAGGCGCCGAGGACGATCTGGTTGGGATTGCCGGGATTGACCGCTATACTGGTTTCCGAGTTCTGGTTGGTTTCGGCGCTGTCGCTCGCGGGGATGACATCGACGATGCTGACCGTGAGCGGCGCGCCGGCGCTGGACGCGACGGCTGCCGCCGGCGCGCCCGTGGCGCGTTGCGGCGCCGGCGCGCCCATAGAAGCCTGGTCTGCCAAAGCCGATACGAAGGGAACGAGCGGTGCGAAGCGGGCGCCCGGATTCGCACAGTGAACCATTTGGGGCGGCGCCGCGAGGCTGAGCGGGAAACCCGAAAAATCGACGGCCTGAACGTCATCCTGGTTGTTGCGGTCGGACGGGGACGATGACATTGAGGCCTCCGGCAAACCAATTTCATTCGCAGCCTGCGGCGGGAAATCCCAACCGTTGCGGAACCCCGTGAGGCGGAGGCGCTCTATCAAATGGCGCAGCCTGTGTCTGAAGGGAACGGCTGAATTCGCGCCGAGTCAAGCGCGCCCTCGGAATGTCGCTCGCCTCGTGGACCGGATCAAAAAACTTGACGCCCCCTGTCCGGCTGCTATGCGAAAGGCGCCAGTCGGCCGGATGGCCGCCGCCCTTTCCGGGCGGAGGAAAGTCCGGGCTCCACGGAGAAACGGCGCCGGATAACGTCCGGCGGGGGCGACCCCAGGGAAAGCGCCACAGAAAGCAAACCGCCTTTGGTTCGCCAAAGGCAAGGGTGAAAGGGTGCGGCAAGAGCGCACCGCGCCGACGGCGACGTCGGCGGCACGGCAAGCCCCGCCGGGAGCAAAACCGAATAGGGACGACAGGGAAACCACCCTTCTCCGGGGCGTCGTCCGGGTTGGTTGCACGAGGCGGCCGGTAACGGCCGCCCCAGAGGAATGGCCATCGCGCGCCGAGAGGCGCTATACAGAACCCGGCTTACAGGCCGACTGGCGCTTCAATGCGGCGTAAATGGGTTCTTAACGCTAACGGTGTTTTAATCGGGCCAAATGCATTTTCTCCAAGCCCGCCGCCATGCCGCATGCTCATCGAACGCCAAAGGCCGTCAGCACGGCGCCGCCGCGCTCCCGCGCCGCGCGCCGGGCCCACGGGCGATTCGCCCGTGGCGACGCGAGGCCGCGCATGAGTGACGCGCAAGCGCCCCATGTTCCGGTGCTGGCGGCGGAAGCCGTCGCGGCCCTGGCGGTCGCGCCCGGCGGCCTCTATCTCGACGGAACTTTCGGCGCCGGCGGCTATACGCGCCTCATTCTCGCGGCGGGCGGCCGCGTCCTCGCGCTCGACCGCGATCCGAGCGCGGTCCGCAACGGCGCAGCCCTGGTCGAAGCGAGCGGCGGCCGGCTGACGCTGGCCCAAAGCCGTTTCTCGCTGATGGAAAACGCGGCGCGCGAAAAAGGGCTGGGACCTTTCGACGGGATCGTCCTCGACGTCGGCGTGTCGTCGATGCAGCTCGACGAGCCGGAGCGCGGCTTTTCCTTCCGTTATGACGGCCCCCTCGACATGCGCATGGAAAAGTCCGGGCGCAGCGCCGCCGATTTCGTCAACGAGCTGGAGGAGGGGGCGCTCGCCGACCTGATCTACCAGTTCGGCGAGGAGCGGGCCTCGCGCCGCATCGCCCGCGCCATCGTGACCGAGCGCGCGAAGGCGCCGATCCTGACGACGGCCGCGCTGGCGCAGATCGTCGCCCGCGCCAATCCCGGCCGGCCCAATGAAATCCATCCGGCGACACGGACCTTTCAGGCCTTGCGCATCGCGGTCAATGAGGAGCTGGACGAGCTCGCGCGGGCGCTGGAAGCGGCGGAACGCCTGCTGCGCCCGGGCGGACGGCTCGCGGTCGTGACGTTTCATTCGCTGGAAGACCGAATCGTCAAACAATTTTTCGCCGCCCGCGCGGGACGCGGACGCGCGCCTTCGCGCCTGCTGCCGGGCGAAATCGCGCCGCCGCCGCCGACTTTCCGACTGCTCGCGCCCCAACCGGTTGCGCCGGGCGCCGCGGAATGCGCCCGGAACCCGCGCGCCCGCTCGGCCAAATTGCGCTGGGCGGAGCGAAACGACGCGCCCGCGCGCCAACCGGAGGAGGGCTGACATGCTGCGTCTGATGAATGTCATCGCGGTCTTCGTCCTGATCGGGTCGGCGGTCTATGCCTATTCGATCAAATATTCGACGCTCTACCAGGTCGAGAAACTGACCAGGCTGAAGCGCCAGTTGCAGGCCGAAACCGATGGTCTCGCCATGGCGCGGGCGGAATGGGCCCATGTCGCAGCGCCGGTGCGGATCGAGGACCTCGCCGATCAATATCTCGGCGGGCAGGTGATGCAATTGTCGCAGATCGCTTCTCTTGCCAGCCTGCCGGACAAGGCGCCGGCGACCGACGCCATCGGCAATGCGCTGAAAGGCCTCGGCCTTGGCGCCGCGGCCAAAGGCCCGATGACTCCGGACGTGGCGAAAGGCCCGGCCGGAGGCCCGGCGACTCCGGTCGCGCCGGCGTCGCCGCGGACGGGGAGATAGGCCATGCTGGGGGCGACCGCGCGGATCGAAGGCGAATTGGAGCTGGTTCAGGGTGAAATGCGCGTTGGCGCGCCGGCGCAAGCGGCGCCGTCGGAGGCTCCGTCGGATTTCGCGCGCGCACAAGCGCCTGTGGAGACGCCGGCTTTCGCGCAGGAGTCTCCGTGGCCCGCCAGTCCGGCGAAGCCCAGCAAGCCGCCGCGTCGCCGCTTCAGCCTGAAACGGGCGGTTTTCGCGATTTTCGTCACCCATCTGTCGAAGAGCGGCTTCCGCATCCGGCTGACGGCGGCGTTCTTCGGCGGGCTCTTCCTGCTGTTCATCGGCCGCCTCGCCTATCTCGGGACCAAGCCGAATCCGGACTCCCTGCGTCGCGAGGCCTCGCAGGCGGTCTCCGCCGCGCGGCCGGAAATCGTCGACCGCAATGGCCAGCTTATGGCGATGGACGTCAAGGTGATGTCGGTTTTCGCCGATCCGCGCGAGATCATCGACAAGGACGAGGCGACCGAAGAGATCACCGCCATTCTTCCGGACCTCAACGCCCACGACCTCCGCGCGCGGCTTGGCGCCAAGAAAGGCTTCGTCTGGATCAAGCGCGACATTTCCCCCGCCCAGCAGCAGGCGATCTTCCGTCTCGGCCTGCCGGGCGTCGGCTTCCTGCCGGAGAACAAGCGCGTCTACCCCAACGGCCCGCTCGGCGCGCATGTCCTGGGCTTCACCAACCCAGACAACCAGGGCATCGCGGGCATCGAGAAATATCTCGACGGCCAGGGCCTGTCCGACCTGCACGACGCCGGTTTCAAGCTGACGCGGGAAAATCTCGCGCCCGTCGCCTTGTCGCTCGACATGCGCGCCACCCATGCCGTGCGCGACGAACTCGTGCAGGCGATGCAGCGATTCTCGGCCAGAGCCGCCGCGGCCGCGATCATGGATGTCAACACCGGCGAAGTGGTCGCGGCGGAATCGCTGCCCGATTACGACCCCGCCAATCCGGTGGACGCGCTCAAGCCCGACGCGATCAACCAGCTTACGGTCGGCGTCCACGAAATGGGCTCGACCTTCAAGGCGCTGACCCTCGCCATGGCGCTTGAATCGGGCAAGGCGACGCTCAACACGCGAATCGACGTCAGCAATCCGTTGCGCGCCGGCCATAATTACATCCATGATTTCGAGCCGCAGCATCGTCCGCTGTCGCTGCCCGAGATCTTCACTTATTCCTCCAATATCGGCTCGGCCAAACTCGCCCTGGCCATTGGCGTCGAAGGGCACCAGGCCTTTTTGCGCAAGATGGGCGAGCTCACCCGCATGCGCACCGAACTGCCGGAAAACTCCGCGCCCATTCTGCCGCGCCGCTGGAGCGAGGTCTCGACCATGACCATCGCCTTCGGCCACGGTCTGGCGGTCGCGCCGCTCCAGGCGATGATGGCGGTCGCCGCTTTGGTCAATGGCGGCTACCTGATCACGCCGACCTTCCTCAAGCGGCCCGAGGGGTTCGACAAGACGAGCGCCCCGCAGGTCGTCAAGCCGGCCACCAGCGAGGCGTTGCGCTATATCCTGCGGCTCAACGCCGTCGTCGGCACCGCGAAAAAGGCCAATATCCCCGGCTATTTCGTCGGCGGAAAGACAGGCACGGCGGAAAAGGTGGTCGCCGGCCATTATTCCAAGCACAAGGTGTTCACCACTTTCATGGCGGTCCTGCCGGCCGACAAGCCGCGTTATCTGATCATGACCGTGATGGATGAGCCGAAGGGCCTGAAAGAGGATGGTTTCTGGGACACCGCCGCCTATAATTCCGGCTATGTCACCGGCAGGCTGATCGAGCGCGTCACGCCTCTGCTCGGCCTCGCGCCGCGCCTCGACCTGCCGACTGAACCCTTCCCCCTGCTGGCGCGCATGGGCTATGGCTTCGCCAACGCCCCGCCGATCACGGGGCCGGGAGACCATTGATGCGCCTTGCCGACCTCCTGCCCGACGTCCCGGAAAAATGGCGTGACCTCGACGTGGCCGGCGTGACGGCGGACAGCCGCGCCGTCACGCCCGGCGCGCTGTTTTTCGCGCTGGCCGGCGCAAGGGCCGACGGCATGCTTTTCGCCGCTCAGGCTATGGCCGCAGGGGCCGTGGCGGCGGTGGGCGAAAAGGCCCCGCCGCCGGATCTGGCCGGCGCGCCTTACATCCAGGTCGCCGATGCGCGAAAAAGCCTGTCCCTGGCGGCGGCGGCGCTCTTTCCCCGCCAGCCGGAAAAGATCGTCGCGGTCACCGGCACGTCGGGCAAAACCTCGGTGGCGGATTTCATCCGCCAGATTTTCGCCTTTTGCGGCTTTGCCGCGGCCTCGCTTGGCACGATTGGCGTGGTCAAGCCCGGTGGCGCGGCTTACGGTTCGCTGACGACCCCAGATCCGGTGACCCTGCACAAGACCCTCGACGCTCTGGCGGGCGAGGGCGTGACGCATCTGGCGATGGAGGCCTCCTCGCACGGCCTCGACCAGCGCCGGCTCGACGGCGTGCGCCTGACGGCGGCCGGATTCACCAATCTCTCGCGCGATCATCTCGATTATCACGCCGATCTCGGCGATTATCTCGCCGCCAAGCTGCGGCTGTTCACGGATTTGCTCAAACCCGGCCAGACGGCAGTCGTCGCCGCCGACGGAGATCATGCCAGGCAGGTGATCGAAGCCTGCCGCGCCCGGGGCCTGAACCTGTTCACGGTCGGCGCCAAAGGCGAGTCCCTGCGCCTGAAGGAAGCTCGCGCGGAAAATTTCGCATTGCGGCTCGATCTGGTTTTCGAGGGTCGCGACATCGCGGTCAGATTGCCGCTCGCCGGACTGTTCCAGGCGGAGAACGCGCTGGTCGCGGCGGGCCTCGCGCTTGCCGCCGGGGCGCCGGCGGAAAAGGTCTTTGCCGCGCTGGAGATTCTGCAAGGCGCGCCAGGGCGTCTTGAGCGCGTCGGCGACAGAAGGGGCGCGCCGGTTTTCGTCGATTACGCCCACAAGCCCGACGCGCTGGAAAAAGCTCTCGCCGCCTTGCGGCCCTTCGCCAAGCGGCGCCTTGTCGTCGTCTTCGGCTGCGGCGGCGACCGCGACACGGGCAAGCGCCCGATCATGGGCGAGATCGCCACGCGCGGCGCCGATGTGGTCATCGTCACCGACGACAATCCGCGCAGCGAGGACCCCGCAATGATCCGGGCGCAGATTCTCGCCTCAGCGCCAGGCGCCAGCGAGATCGGCGACCGCGCCCGGGCCATTCGCGCCGGAATCGCGCTGCTTGGCGAGGGCGACCTGCTGCTCATCGCCGGCAAAGGCCACGAAACCGGGCAGATCGTCGGCGGAAACGTGCTGCCCTTTTCCGATCAGGACGAGGCGCGCGCCGCTCTGAAGGAGCTGTCCCCATGAGCGAAATTCTCTGGAGCGGCCTCGGTCTCGTCGCGCCCTTGCGGGCGAGGGTGCTCGGCCTGCCGCCGCAGGGCGTGACCGGCGTTTCGATCGACACCCGCACCCTTCAGCCAGGCGACCTTTTCTTCGCGATTCAGGGCGAGCGCAGCGACGGCCACGATTTTGTCGGCGCGGCTTTCGAGCGCGGCGCGCTCGCTGCTGTGGTGGACGAGGCCCACGCCGATGCGCTGAAACATTTCGGGACGCTCTACGTCGTTCGTGACGTGCTCAAGGCCATGGAGGGTCTCGGCCGCGCGGCGCGCAAGCGCAGCAAGGCGCGGATCATCGCGGTGACCGGCTCGGTGGGCAAGACCTCGACCAAGGAAATGCTGCGAAAAGTCCTGTCCGACGCGGGGCCGACGCACGCCTCGGACAAGTCCTACAACAATCACTGGGGCGTGCCGCTCACCCTCGCCCGCCTGCCGGAGAGCGCGCGCTACGCCGTGTTCGAGATTGGCATGAATCACGCGGGCGAGATCGCGGCCCTGGTCGATATGGTCCGCCCGCATGTCGCCGTCGTCACCCATGTCGCGCCGGTCCATCTCGAACATTTCGCCGGCGTCGAGGATATCGCCCGCGCCAAGGCCGAGATTTTTTCAGGCGTCGTCAAAGGCGGAGTCGCCATCATCAATCGCGATGTTGAGACTTTCCCGATCCTCAAGGCGGCGGCCGAGGCCTCGCCCGCCCGCTATGTCCTGAGTTTCGGCGAAGATGTCGCCGCCGACGCCCATTTGACCCGGTTCGATGCCGAGGCGACGTTCTCGCGGGTTTCCGCGCGCCTGCTGGGGCAGGACCTTCATTTCCGGCTCGGCGCGCCGGGACGCCACATGGCGGTCAATGCGCTCGCCGTCCTGCTCGCCGCCCGCGCGGCGGGCGTCGATTTCCCGGCGATCGCCGCCTCGCTCGCCGAGGTCGCGCCGGCGCAGGGACGGGGCTCGCGCGAAGTCCTGCGCCGCGACCGCGACGACGCCGCGAGCGCCTTCCTGCTGATCGACGAGAGCTACAACGCCAATCCCGCTTCGATGCGCGCGGCGATCGACCTGCTGGGCGCGGCCAAGCCCTCGGGCAAGGGCCTGCGCATCGCGGTGCTCGGCGACATGCTGGAGCTGGGGACGGCCGCGCCCGAACTGCATGTCGCGCTCAAGGACGACCTGGAGCGCAACAATGTCGATCTCATTTTCGCCGCCGGGCCGCTGACGCGCCATCTTTTCGACGCGCTGCCACCGCAGAAGCGCGGCGCCTGGGCCGAATCGGCCGCCGCGCTGGAGCCGATGGTCGCCGAAACCCTTGGGGCGGGCGACGTGGTCATGGTGAAGGGCTCCAACGGTTCGAAACTTCATGCGCTCGCCGCCGGGCTGAAGAGCCGCTTCGCGGCGCCCGAACCGCAACAAGTCGAGGAATCCCGATGCTGATCTGGCTCGCGGCGCTGTCCCATCATTTCAGCCCGCTGAACGTTTTCCGCTACATCACCTTCCGGGCCGCCGGCGCCACCGCGACCGCGCTGTTGTTCGTGTTCTTCTTCGGCCCGTCGATCATCGCCTCGCTGCGGATCAAACAGGGCAAGGGCCAGCCGATCCGGACCGACGGCCCGCAGTCCCACCTCGCCAAGAGGGGCACGCCGACCATGGGCGGGCTGATGATCATTTCCGGCGTGACGGCCTCGACCGTGCTGTGGGCCAATCCGCGCAGCGCCTACGTCTGGATCGTGCTGTTCGTGACCCTGGGCTTCGGCGCGATCGGCTTCTACGACGATTATCTCAAGGTCACCAAGCAGAGCCACAAGGGCTATTCCGGCCGCGCCCGTCTCGGCGCCGAGGCGGGGGTCGCCATGCTCGCCGCTTATTTCATGATGTGCGCCTCGGCCACCGGGCCAGTGGCCAGCCTCGGCGATTTCTTCGCCGCCCTGGCCGCGCCCTTCACGGCGGCGGCGCCGGCGACCAAGCTGGCCGCGCCGTTCATCCACGGCTGGATCGTCGATCTCTCCTGGATCTTCCTGCCCTTCGCCGCTTTCGTCATGGTCGGCGCCGGCAATGCGGTCAATCTCACCGACGGGCTCGACGGCCTCGCCATCGTGCCGGTGATGATCGCCTCGGCGGCCTTCGGCATTATCGCCTATCTCGCCGGCAACGACATTTTCGCCCATTATCTCGGCATCAATTACGTGCCCGGCGCCGGCGAACTGACGGTAATGACCGGCGCGATGATCGGCGCCGGCCTCGGCTTCCTTTGGTTCAACGCCCCGCCGGCCCAGATCTTCATGGGCGACACCGGCTCGCTGGCCCTGGGCGGCATGCTCGGCGCCATCGCGGTGGCGATCAAGCACGAGATCGTGCTGGCCATTGTCGGAGGCCTGTTCGTGATGGAGGCGCTCTCGGTCATCGTCCAGGTGGCGTCGTTCAAGATGACCGGCAAGCGCGTTTTCAAGATGGCGCCAATCCACCATCATTTCGAGCAATTGGGCTGGGCCGAGCCCCAGGTCGTGGTGCGGTTCTGGATCATCGCCTTCGTCCTGGCCCTGATCGGCCTCACCACGCTGAAGGTGCGCTGATGATCCCGATCACCTCTTTCGCCGGCCAGTCGGTCGCTCTTTTCGGCCTCGGCGGCTCCGGACTGTCCACGGCGAAAGCGCTTGCCGCCGGCGGCGCCCAGGTGAGCGCCTGGGACGATTCGTCCGCCGCGCTCGAAAAGGCTTCCGCCGAGGGGATCCGCCTCGACGATCTGCATCAGGCCGACTGGTCCTCATTCAAGGCGCTCATCCTCGCGCCGGGCGCGCCGCTCACCCATCCAGCGCCGCATTGGAGCGCGGCCAAGGCGATCGCCGCGGGCGTCCCGGTGATCGGCGACATCGAATTGTTCTGCCGCGAGCGAGCGCTTCATGCGCCCGGCGCGCCTTTGGTCGCGATCACCGGCACCAACGGCAAGAGCACCACCACGGCGCTGATCGCCCACATTCTGCGCGAGGCCGGCGCCGACGCGCAGCTCGGCGGCAATATCGGGACGCCGATCCTCGATCTGGAGCCGCCGTCGCCCGAGCGCGTGCATGTCGTCGAATGTTCGAGCTTCCAGATCGATCTCGCGCCCTCGCTCAACCCCAGCGTCGGTATTTTGCTCAACCTGACTCCGGACCACCTCGACCGCCACGGGACGATGGAGAATTACGCGGCGATCAAGCGGCGGCTGGTCGAATCGTCCGATTTCGCCGTCGTCGGACGCGACGACGGCTGGTGCGAGGCGATCTTCCAATATCTCAAGGGCGCGGGCCATGCGGTGGTCGGCGTGTCAAACACTCGGCCCAACGCTCTGGGCAGCGTCAGCCTCGACGCGGGCCATCTGCGCCGCACCTTCGCTCTGCCAATGCTGAGGACGCTCGAGGAAAATCTGTTCGATCTGTCGCGCGCGCCGGCCCTGCGCGGCGCCCATAACGCGCAGAACGCGGGCGCAGCTTTCGCCGCCTGCGAGCGGCTCGGCCTTCCCCATGACGAGATCGGTCTTGGCATGCGCTCCTTCCCCGGCCTCGCCCATCGCATGGAGCAGGTGGGACACAGGGACAAGGTCCTGTTCGTCAACGACAGCAAGGCGACCAACGCCGACGCGGCGGAAAAGGCCCTGCTGAGCTTCGACGACATTTTCTGGATCCTTGGCGGCAAGGCCAAGGCCGGGGGGATCGAGCCGCTGCGGCCGTTGTTCGGCAGAATCCGCAAGGCTTATCTGATCGGCGAGGCGGCGCGGGAATTCGCCGCCACGCTCGAAGGCGCGGTCGCTTACGAAAAATGCGGGACGCTGGACGTCGCGGTCGCCGCGGCCGCGCGCGATGCGCAGACGAGCGCGGCGGGCGAGCCGGTCGTGCTGCTGTCGCCGGCCTGCGCGTCGTTCGACCAGTTCGCCAATTTCGAGAAGCGCGGCGACGCCTTCCGAGGTTACGTGGCCGGCCTGCTGGCGGAAGACGCCGTGCAGGGGGCGTTGTTGTGAACGGGGGCGGCGAAGCGTCGAACCGATCCGAGAGGCGTCGTCGCGCAAGCGATCGCAAGAATGAGGAAACTCGCCATGATTTCTCGCGCGGAACGCTCGGCGATCGCCGACTGGTGGTGGACGGTCGACCGCTGGCTGCTTCTGGGCGTCGGCGCCCTGATCGTGCTTGGCCTGGTGCTGGTGATGGGCGGCAGCCCGCCGGTGGCTGACCGGCTTCATCTGCCGCCGTTCCATTTCGTCAATCATCAGGCCGAATTCCTCGTCCCGACGGTCGTCATCATGCTGTCGCTGTCCTTCCTGCCGCCGCGTCTGGTTCGGCGCGCGGCGCTGGGGGTCTATGTCGCGTCCATGGGGCTGATATTCGCGGCGCTGATGTTCGGCCACGAAGTGAAGGGCGCGAAGCGCTGGATTTTCGGCATCCAGCCGTCGGAATTCCTCAAGCCCGCTTTTGTCGTTCTCGCCGCCTGGGCGATTTCCGAAGGCGCCAAACGCCGTGACCTTCCGGCCAACTGGATCGCGATCCTGCTCTTTCCGGCGACGGTGGTCCCGCTCATTCTCCAGCCGGATTTCGGTCAGACCATGCTTCTGTCGCTGGTCTGGGGCGCGTTGTTCTTCATGGCCGGCCTGCACTGGTTCTGGCTCGGCGGACTCGGCGCCGGCGGCGCCGTTTCGGTGGTTCTGGCCTATAGATTCGTGCCTCATGTGCGCGCGCGCATCATGCATTTCCTCGACCCCGGCCAGATGGGCGGCGTCTCCGACACGTTCCAGGTCGACACGGCGCGCGACAGCTTCATCTCCGGAGGCTGGTTCGGGAAAGGGCCGGGCGAGGGCGTCTTCAAGCAGATCCTCCCCGACGCCCACACCGATTTCATCTTCGCCGTCACCGGCGAGGAGTTCGGTCTGCTGTTCTGTATGTTCATCGTCGGGATCTACGCCTTCATCGTGCTGCGCGCCCTGCTCAAGGCGTCGCGCGACGACGATCCGTTCTGTCGTTTCGCCACGGCCGGCCTCGCGCTTCTTTTCGGCATTCAGGCCTCGATCAACATGGCGGTAAACCTCCATTTGATGCCGGCCAAGGGCATGACCTTGCCGTTCATTTCCTATGGCGGTTCGTCGCTGATCTCGCTCGGGATCACCATCGGCTTTCTGCTCGCGGTCACCCGCAGGCGGCCGAAATCCGCCATCCTGTTCGACCGCGCCGAGCCTGAGTCCGCCAGCCAGCCGATGGGAGTCCCGGCGGAATGAGCCGCGAGGAAACGAAGGGCGATCTCGTTTTGGTCGCCGCCGGGGGAACCGGCGGCCATCTCTTTCCCGCCCAGGCGCTCGCGCAAGCAATTCGTGCGCGAGGGATTCGCGTCCAGCTTGCCACAGACGAGCGCGCCCTGCGCTATGGCGGTGATTTTCCCGCCGAGGAAATTCACGAAATCGCCTCGGCGACGCCGACGTCGCGCGGGCTCGGCGCCAAAATCTCGGCGGCGCTGGTCCTTGGCAAAGGCGTCGTCGAGGCCTATCGGCTCCTCGGCGCGATAAAACCCCGCGTGGTTGTGTCCTTCGGCGGCTATCCCACCGTGCCGCCGGCTCTGGCCGCTTCCCTGCGCGCGGTTCCGCTGATCCTGCACGAGCAGAACGCGGTGATGGGCCGCGCCAACCGCTTTCTGGCGAGACGCGCGGATCGAATCGCCTGCGGCTTTCCAACCCTCGAAGGCCTGCCGGAATCTCTATGCGACCGCGTCGTCCAGGTCGGCAATCCTGTCCGCCCGGCGGTGCTGGAGGCGGCCCGCCTGTCCTATCCCGGCTTCGACGACGGGCGCCTGCGCCTCCTGGTCACCGGCGGCTCGCAGGGCGCGCGGATCATGTCCGACGTGGTGCCGGCGGCGATAGAACGTCTCGCGCTGGAGCAACGGGCGCGGCTGGTCATCGTGCAGCAGGCGCGCGGCGAGGATCTCGCGCGGGTCCGCGAGGTTTATCTGCGTCTAGGCGTGAATTTCGAGGCCGCGGCCTTTTTCCCCGATCTGCCCCTGCGCATGGCAAAGGCGCATCTGGTGCTGGCGCGCTCCGGCGCCTCGACGGTTTCGGAACTGGCGGTTGTCGGCCGCCCGTCGATTCTCGTGCCTTTCCCTCATGCGCTGGACGCCGATCAGGCGGCCAACGCGAGGCATCTGGAAAAGGCCGGCGCGGCCGAAGTGATGCGCCAGACGGGCTTCACCCCGGAATGGCTGGCGGAGAGGCTTGCCCGCGCGCTCGACGAGCCAAGGGACTTGACGCGGCGCGCCCAAGCGGCCAAGAGCGCCGGCGTTCCCGACGCCGCCGAACGTCTGGCCGATCTGGCCCTCAAGACCGCCGGGCTTTAGAACCCGCGTGGCATTCCTGGAGTTTCGCCAATGAAATTGCCGAGCAAACTTGGGCCCATCCATTTCGTCGGAATCGGCGGCATCGGCATGTCGGGCATCGCCGAAGTCCTGCTCAATCTCGGTTATGACGTCCAGGGCTCTGACGCCTCCGACAACGCCAATGTGAAGCGCCTGCGGGAAAAGGGCGCGCGGGTCTTCGTCGGCCACAACGCCCGCAACCTCGGCGAGGCGGCGGTCGTCGTGGTCTCGACCGCGATCAAGCGCGACAACCCGGAACTGGCGGCTGCGCGCGAAAAACGCCTGCCGGTGGTGCGGCGCGCCGAAATGCTGGCCGAGTTGATGCGGCTCAAGCAATGCGTCGCCATAGCAGGAACCCATGGCAAGACCACCACGACCTCGCTGGTTTCGACCCTGCTCGACGCCGGCGGGCTCGACCCGACCGTGATCAACGGCGGCATCATCAACGCCTATGGCACAAACGGCCGGCTTGGCGGCGGCGACTGGATGGTGGTCGAAGCGGATGAGAGCGACGGCACGTTCCTGAAACTGCCCGCCGATGTCGCGGTGGTCACCAATATCGACGCCGAGCACCTCGACCATTTCAAGACTTATGACGCGGTCAAGGAAGCCTTCCGCGCCTTCGTCGAGAATCTGCCTTTTTACGGTTTCGCGGTGATGTGCCTCGACCATCCGGCCGTGCAGGAGCTGGTCGGCAAGATTGAGGACCGTCATGTCATCACCTATGGCGAAAACCCGCAGGCCGACGCGCTGCTCTCCAATATCGACCTGACCGGCGGCGTGTCGCGCTTCACCGTCACGCTTCGCGACCGCCAGCAGGGCCGCGAGACCGTCCTGTCGGACCTGACCCTGCCCATGCCAGGCCATCACAACGCGCTGAACGCCACCGCCGCGATCGTCGTCGCCCACAGGCTCGGCGTGAGCGTCGAGAATATCCGGAAGGGCCTGGCCTCGTTCGGCGGGGTCAAGCGGCGTTTCACCCGCGCCGGCGAATGGAACGGCGTGGCGATCTTCGACGATTACGGCCACCATCCGGTAGAAATCGCGGCGGTGCTGCGCGCCGCCCGCGCCTCGACCCCGAACAAGGTGATCGCCGTGGCCCAGCCGCATCGCTACACCCGCCTCCAGTCGCTGTTCGACCAGTTCGCGACCTGTTTCAACGACGCCGACGTGGTGATCGTGGCCGATGTCTATCCCGCGGGCGAGGCGCCGATCGAAGGCGTCGACAAGGACGCTCTGGTCGCGGCGATCAAGGCCCACGGCCATCGCCAGGCGATCGCCTTGCCAAGCCCCGACGATCTGCCGGACATGATCCGCAAAATCGCCGCGCCGGGGGATTATGTCGTGATGCTCGGCGCCGGCAACATCACCCAATGGGCCTATGCCTTGCCCGGCCAGCTCGCCGCGGGGGACGCCGCATGACCCGCTCCTGTCTCGTCATTCGTCACGTCGCCTTCGAGGATCTGGGCGTTCTGGGGGCGCTCCTGCCCGAGCTTGGCTTCGCGATTCGCTATTTCGAGGCCGGGGTCGAGCCTTTTCCTGTCGAAGAAATGCAGAACTGCGATCTGCTGGTCGTGCTCGGCGGCCCGATCGGCGTTTACGAGGTCGAGGCCTATCCGTGGCTGGTCGATGAAACGGCGGCGATCGGCGACCGCCTGCGCGCGAAAAAGCCGACGCTCGGCATCTGCCTCGGCGCGCAATTGATGGCGGCCTCGCTCGGGGCGCGGGTCGGGCCGGGTCCGGCGAAGGAAATCGGCTACGCGCCGCTCAATCTCACGCCGACGGGCCTGAACTCCGTGCTCGCGCCGCTCGATAACCAGCCGGTGCTGCACTGGCATGGAGACAATTTCGACCTGCCGCGCGGTTCGGTGCGTCTGGCTTTCACCGCACGCTGTCCCAACCAGGCTTTCGCCATCGGCTCTTTTGCGCTCGGCCTGCAATTCCATGTCGAGCTCGCGCCGGAATGCATCGAAAGCTGGCTCATTGGCCATGCCGTCGAATTGTCCGCGGCGAAAATCCGGCCAGCGACGCTGCGCAAGCAGGCGGCGCAATTGGGCCCGGCGACAGCGGCGCTCGGCGCCGAAATCGTGACGGCCTGGCTCGAAGGCGCCTTCGCGTGACGGCCGTCCTTTCCGGTCTGGCGGCGCGCATTTCCGCCGCCGCTCCCGAACTGCGCGGACGGCTGACGCCCGAGGTCGAGCTTGCGCCCTTCACCTGGTTTCGCGTCGGCGGGCCGGCTGAAGTTCTGTTCAATCCGGCCGACGAGGCCGATCTTTCCTACCTCCTGAAAAACCTCCCTTCCGAAATTCCGGTCACCACCATCGGACTCGGCTCCAATCTGATCGTGCGCGACGGCGGCGTCGAAGGCGTGGTGATCCGTCTCGGCGGCAAGGTTTTCGGCGAGATCGCGGTGGAACAAGGTTTCCGGCTGCGCGCCGGCGCGGCGGCGCCGGACATGCGAGTCGCCAAAGTCGCAGCCGAGGCCGGAATCGACGGCCTCGCCTTCCTGCGCGGCATTCCCGGCGCCATCGGCGGCGCGCTGCGGATGAACGCCGGCGCCCATGGCGGCGAAACCAAGGATGTTCTGGTGTCCGCGCGCGGCGTCAACGGCAGGGGCGAGATCGTCGAATACACCGTCGAAGAACTCCACATGACTTACCGCCATAGCGAGGCGCCGGAGGACGTGATCTTCACCAGCGCCCTGTTTCAGGGCCGGCCGGGCGAGCCCGAAAAAATCCTCGCCGAAATGGAGCGGATCACCGAGGCGCGCGAGCAATCTCAGCCGATCCGTGAAAAGACCGGCGGCTCGACCTTCAAGAACCCGCCCGGCCAGAAAGCCTGGCAGTTGATCGACCGCGCCGGCTGTCGCGGACTCGTCCTCGGCGACGCGCAGGTTTCGCAAATGCACTGCAATTTCCTGATCAACCGCGGCGCGGCCACCGCCGCCGACATCGAAAATCTTGGCGAGGAGGTCCGCGCCAGGGTTTTGGCCGCGACCGGCGTCGAACTGCAATGGGAAATCAAGCGGATCGGGGTGAAGGGCGCTCGCCCGCAACATTCGGGAATATTCGCATGACCAAGCATGTCGCGGTCCTGATGGGCGGTTTTTCCAGCGAGCGGGGGGTCTCCCTGCGCTCGGGCGAGGCCTGCGCCAAGGCGCTCGAAGGCCAGGGCTACAAAGTTACGCGAGTCGATGTCGGACGCGACGTCGCCGAGGTTCTGGCGAGACTCAAGCCTGACGCCGCGCTCAACGCCCTGCACGGGCCGGGCGGCGAGGACGGAATCATTCAGGGCGTTCTGGAGCTGTTGCGCATCCCCTACAGCCATTCCGGCGTGCTGGCGTCGGCGCTCGCCGCCAACAAGGACAAGGCCAAGCTGGTCATGGCGGCGGCCGGCGTCCCGGTCGCTCCGGGCAGGGTGGTCTCGCGTTTCGAGGCGGCCAAGGCGCATGTCATGCCGCCGCCCTATGTGTTGAAGCCGGTGGCCGAAGGCTCATCCTACGGCGTGTTCATCGTCCAAGAGGGAACGTCTTATCCGCCGCAGGAACTGCTGCGGCGGGACTGGGCCTATGGCGACCAGATGCTGGCGGAAAAATACATCGCCGGCCGCGAGCTGACCTGCGCGGTCATGGGCGACCGGGCGCTGGGCGTCATCGAGATCAAGGCCGCCGGCGGCGGCTGGTACGACTTCGAGGCGAAATACGCGCCGGGCGGGTCAATTCATGAACTTCCGGCAAAAGTTAAAGAAAATATTTACCAACTTGTTCAAGATTTGGCGTTGAAGGCGCACAGGGCGCTCGGATGCCGCGGCATGAGCCGAACCGACTTCCGCTACGACGACCGCCCCGGAGGTACGGGCGAAATCGTTGTTCTGGAAGTGAATACTCAGCCGGGAATGACCGAGACTTCCCTTGCGCCCGAAATGGCCGCTTATGCCGGCGTTCCGTTCGGTGAGCTTGTGAAATGGATGGTGGAAGACGCCTCCTGCGACCGGTAGATGGGCTTGATCCAGCCCTCGCGTCGTCGCGCGCCGGGCTCTCTGGCGCCGTGGCCAGCCCTTTTCACGGATTTTCCTTTTTCCATCCGCGCGCCTTGGCCGCGCCCAAGACCGTGGCCAAGTCAGCGCCTCGCCGCAGGCCCCGGCGCCACGAGGAAAGCGGCGCGCTCACGACCTTTCTCAGGCTGCCGGGCCTCGGTTCCGTCCTCGCCGTCGCCTTCCTCTCCGGGGTCGGCCTGCTCAGCGCGATCGCAAACGGTCAATATGCCGCTTTCGTGCACGATTATGGCGCGCCCGCCGACATTATGGCGCGCGCGCTCGGTTTCAGGATCGATTCGGTCACCATCGCCGGCCAGCATGAGGTGAGCGACGGGCAGATTCTCGCGATCGTCGGGGTCGATTCCCGACAGTCGCTGCTGTTCCTGGACGCCGGCGCGCTGCGCAACCGCCTGCTCGCCGTGCCGCTGATCAAGAACGCCAGCATCCGCAAGTTTTTCCCCGACCGCCTCGTGATCGAGATCACCGAGCGCAAGCCTTATGGTCTGTGGCAGAGGGGCGGCGCGGTCTCGATCATCGCCGCCGACGGCGCGCCGATCGACAAGCTCGACAATCCGAAATTCGAATCCCTGCCTTTCGTCGTCGGCGACGGCGCCGGCGAGCGGATCGGCGAATATGTCGCGCTGCTCGAGGCGGCAGGCGATCTGCGCGGCAAGATCCGCGCCGGCGTGCTGGTGTCGCGGCGGCGCTGGAACCTCAAGATGACCTCGGGCGTGGATGTGCTGCTGCCCGAGGCGGATCCGCAAAAGGCCGTCGCCCTTCTGGCGCGACTCGAAGCCGAATCCGGCCTGATCGAAAAGGCGGTCGTTTCGCTCGACCTGCGCGTTCCCGGCAAGCTTTACGCGCGCCTGACCGAAGAGGCGGCCGCCGCGCGCGCCGCCCAGTCGCACGCTAGGGGAGCGCGCAAATGATCGCTTCCGTCCACCTGCCGCGCATAAAACCCATCTCCACGCGGAAAAGCTCGATTCTCTGCGTGCTCGACGTCGGCGCCTCCAAGGTGGTGTGCCTGATCGCGAAGCTGGTTCCGGCTGAGCCCTCCGACCTTCTGCGCGGCCGCACCCACCGCACCCGCATCCTCGGCATCGGCCACCAGCGCTCGCGCGGCATCAAGGGCGGCGTGGTCATCGACATGGACGAGGCCGAGACCGCGATCCGCCTCGCGGTGGACGCTGCTGAGCGCATGGCCAAGGCGCAGGTCGAAAGCGTGATCGTCGCCAATCACGGCGGCCGCCTCGGCTCGGCCTATTTCCACGCCCATGTGCCGGTCGCGCGCAGCGTCTCGGAAAACGACATCCATCGCGTGCTGGAGGCGACCAGCTTGCGCACCGCCCAGCAGGGCCGCGCGATCCTGCACAGCCTGCCGACCGGGTTCACCCTCGACGGCGCTGGCGGCATACGCGATCCCAAGGGCATGATGGGCGAGGCGCTCGGCGCCGACCTTCATGTCGTCAGCGCCGACGCGGCGGCGCTCAGCAATCTTCTGCTCGCGGTCGAGCGCTGCCATCTCTCCATCGAGGCGGTCGTCGCGACCCCCTACGCTTCCGGCCTCGCGGTTCTCGTGGACGACGAGGCGGTGCTCGGCGCGACCGTACTCGACCTCGGCGGCGGATCGGTCGGCGTCGGCGTCTTCCGCGACGGCAAGCTGCTGCACGGCGACGCCTTTGCTGTGGGCGGCAAGCACATCACCATGGACATCGCGCGCGGCCTCAACACGAAGCTCGCCGACGCCGAGCGGCTCAAGACGCTCTATGGCAGCGCCATCTCCTCGCCGTCCGACGATCGCGAAACCCTCAATGTTCCGCAGGTGGGCGACGACGGCGATGGCGCGATTCATATTTCCAAGTCGCAGCTGACGCGGATCATTCGCCCCCGCGTCGAGGAAATTCTCGAACTGGCGCGCGACCGCCTCAAGGCCGCGGGTTTCGCGCCGACCTCCGGCTGCCGAATCGTCCTGACCGGCGGCGCGAGCCAGCTCACCGGCCTGCCGGAAGCGGCGCGGCGAATCCTGGGCGGCCAGATCCGCGTCGGGCGTCCGCTCGGCGTCCAGGGGATGCCGGAATCGGCGAAGAGCCCCGGCTTCTCGGCCTCGGTCGGGCTGCTGGTTTATCCCCAGTTCTCGAATGTCGAATATTTCGAGCCGAGCCGGTCCAGCGGAGGCGGGGAACGGCGGTCGGCGGGCTATTTCGGCCGGGTCGGGCGCTGGATCAAGGACAGTTTCTGAAGGTGAAAGGCGAGGCCGCCATCCGGCGGCGGGGTTCAAAAGCGAGGGGCGCGAGCGCTCAAGCTCCAGGGAACAAGAGGACAGAAAGAATGACCATCAACTTGAAAGCGCCGGAATTGCGTGAACTCAAGCCCCGCATCATGGTGTGCGGCGTGGGAGGCGCGGGCGGCAACGCGGTCAACAACATGATCGCCTCCGGCCTCGCCGGGGTCGATTTCATCGTCGCCAACACCGACGCCCAGGCGCTGACCAGTTCCAGGGCCGAGCGCATCATCCAGATGGGCCTGCAGGTGACCGAGGGCCTCGGCGCCGGCTCGCAGCCGGAAGTCGGCCGCGCCTCGGCGGAGGAAGCGATCGAGGAGATCCGCGATCATCTCGCCGGCGCCCATATGGTCTTCGTCACCGCCGGCATGGGCGGCGGCACCGGCACCGGCGCGGCCCCGGTGATCGCCCGCACCGCGCGCGACATGGGCATCCTCACCGTCGGCGTCGTCACCAAGCCATTCCAGTTCGAGGGCATCCGCCGCATGCGCATCGCGGATCTGGGTATCGAGGAATTGCACAAGTCGGTCGACACCCTGATCGTCATCCCGAACCAAAACCTGTTCCGCGTCGCCAATGAGAAGACGACCTTCGCCGACGCCTTCTCCATGGCCGACCAGGTGCTCTATTCCGGCGTCGCCTGCATCACCGACCTGATGGTGCGCGAAGGGCTGATCAATCTCGATTTCGCCGACGTGCGCGCCATCATGCGCGACATGGGCAAGGCGATGATGGGCACCGGCGAGGCCACCGGCGATCGCCGCGCCATCCTTGCCGCCGAGGCGGCCATCGCCAACCCTCTGCTCGACGAAGTGTCGATGAAGGGCGCCAAGGGCCTGCTGATCTCGATCACCGGCGGCAACGACCTCACCCTCTATGAGGTGGACGAGGCCGCGAGCCGCATCCGCCAGGAAGTGGACGAGGACGCCAACATCATCCTCGGCGCGACCTTCGACCACGGCCTGGAAGGCGTGATCCGCGTCTCCGTGGTCGCCACCGGCATCGACAAGCCCGCCGGCGCCTCCGAGCTGAACGAGCAGCGCGTTGCCGCCGAAGCGGCGGAGCGCCTGCGCCTCCAGGCCGCGGCCCGCCATGCCGAGGTTCTGCAGCCCACGCGTCCTGCGGCGCCGGCGCCGGCGCCGGAAGCCTATTATGCGCCTCAGCCCGTCGAGCCGGCGCCGCAGCCGGTCCAGGCCTATACGCCGCCGCCGGCCCCCGAGCAGACCTATGCGCCGCATCATCCCGACGTGCAGATCAAACGCATGGCGCCGCCGCCGCCGGCCTACCAGGAGCCCCCGGCCGCGCCCGCGCGCCGCATAGAGGCGCCGGCGCCCGCCGAACCTTTCGTTCCGCCGCCGGCAGAACAGCCGTTGCGCGCTCCGCGCATGCCCAGCATCGACGAACTGCCGCTGCCGGGCCAGAACCTGATGCGCGGCGTCCAGCAGAACGCCGCCCCGCCGGAAACGCGCCGCCGCACCCTGCTTGAGCGTCTCGCCACTTTCGGCATGAGCCGCGCCGAGGAACAGTTCGGCGCCGCGTCCGGGCTCCCGGCTCCCGTCCACGCGCCCATGCAGGCGTCCATGCAGGCGCATGGCCAGGCTCCCGTGCAAGCGCATGGCCAGGCTCCCGCGGGCTATGCGCCGCGCCCGGCCCAGCCTTCGCCGGCTCACGCCGAATATGCGAAGCGCCCGCCGGCGCAGCGACCGGCCGCCACGATCGACGCCAGCGGCCGCGGCTATCCGCGCGCGGAGGAGGATCATCTCGAAATTCCCGCTTTCCTGCGCCGTCAATCGAGCTGACAAAAGCCGCAATTGTGGCGCAAGACACGAAAAACCCGCCGAAAGGCGGGTTTTTATCGTCAAGACGTCCCCGATCGGAGCGGAGTTTGACGTTTGATTGAGGCGATCGCGTCGAAAATGAGGTTAATTTGTAACAGGGGCGTAAGAAAGAGTGATTTGTGGCGACAGCCCGCGCCAAGTACCTTCAATTCATGGCGAATCCATGGTTTCCGTGGCCGTGAGGCATGTCGGTTTCGTGTATTGGAGGTTCGCCGCGCCACTTTCGGATGGCGTTTTCGGGGCGGCGGGACAATGTCGTGGCCAAACCGGGGCGCGACCGCGATATTCCCGTGACCCACACGGGACGAGCAAACGGAAACATGATGAAACAGCGCTTTCAGACCACGCTCCGCCAACGCATCGTTCTGGCTGGAGGGATCGGCGTTCATTCGGGCAAGCCTGTTCGTCTCGTTCTCAATCCCAGCGAAGCCGACGCCGGCCTTGTGTTCCTGCGCAGCGGCCTCCCCGATGGCGGCAGCCGCGTCATCGAGGCCAACTGGTCCAAGGTGACCATGACCGAGCTTTGCACCGTCATCGGCGACGGCGCCCAGCATATGGTCGCCACCATCGAGCATCTGGTCGCCGCTTTGCATGGCCTCGGCGTGGATAACTGCCTCGTCGAGGTCGACGGCCCCGAAGTTCCGATCATGGACGGCTCGGCCGCCGCTTTCGTCGAGGCGATCGACCGCGCGGGGATTGTCCAGCTCGACGCCCCGCGCCGCTATCTCAAGCTTCTCAAGCCGGTTCGCGTCGAGCAGGGCCGCGCGTTCGCCGAGCTTCTTCCAGCGGAAAAGGGCTTCCGCCTCGATGTCGAGATCGATTTCAAGAGCGAGGCGATCGGCCGCCAGCGCAAAGGTCTCGATCTCGACCCGGCTTCGTTCCGCCGCGACCTGGCGCGCGCGCGCACCTTCGGCTTTCTCTCGGACGTCAAGCGGCTGGTCACGGCCGGTTTCGCGCTGGGCGCGTCCCTCGAAAATTCCGTCGGCATCGACGAGGACCGCATCCTCAACCCCGAAGGCCTGCGCTATTCCGACGAATTCGTCCGTCACAAGATGCTCGACGCGGTGGGCGACCTCGCGCTGGCGGGCGCCCCGATCATCGGCGCCTACCGCTCCTATTGCGGCGGCCACAAGCTGAATGTCGCCGTACTCTCCGCCCTGTTCGCCGACCGTTCGGCCTATCGTTTCATCGATTATGCGCCGGTCCCGCGCGAAGGCGCGCGCGCCGACCTCGGTCTGGTCGCGGCTCCGGTTTATATGGCGGAGCGCAACTGACCCTGGCGGGGCGTCTTGCGACGTCCGTCCAGAGATGGGCTATCGGCGGCCGGGTCTTAAAATTGCCTCAAAAGGCCGCTTTTGCTTTTAGGCGCGCGCCGCGCTATGCGTTGGCGGCGGCGCTCGCCAAATGCGCCGCCATGGCGCTTTCGCCGCCAAATGGCTGAACCTTTCCGGGCCCGGCGCGCCCGCGTGATCACGAGCGTGTTGGATGAACGATTCGCATTCCCTTGGCCTCAGGACTTTCCGCGCCCTCATTCTCGCCGGGGCCGCATTGACCGTCAGCGCGCATTCGGCCTTCTGCTTTTCGCTGGAGGATCTCAATCCCTTCGGCAAGAAGAAATACGAGATGAAGCTCGATCCGGACGTCCCGCCGGACCGCATTTATAACGAGGGCCTGATCAAGATCGACCATCATGATTACGAGGTCGCCGCCAAGCAGTTCGCAAGCCTGCAGAAGCAGTATCCATTCAGCGAATGGGCGCGCAAAGGCCTGGTGATGGAGGTCTACGCCAATTATCTGAACCATTCCTATGTCGACGCCTCCACGGCCGCCGACCGCTATATCTCGATCTATCCCAATACCGACGACGCGCCTTATGTGAACTACCTCGCCGGGCAGGCGATGTATGGCGACATGCCCGACGTCGAGCGCGATCAGGACCGCGTCATCAAGGCGCTGAAATATTACCAGACCATTGTCGACAAATATCCCAAGTCGAAATACGCCGCGGACTCCCGTCTCAAGATCGATGTATGCCGAGACCAGCTCGCAGGCCACGAACTGGAGATCGGGCGCTACTATCTGAAGCGCGACAACTACCCCGCCGCGATCAACCGCTTCCATGAAGTGCTGGCCAAATATCAGAACACGCGCGAGGTCGAGGAGGCGCTGGAGCGCTTGACTGAGGCCTATCTCGCCATGGGAATCACTCAGGAAGCCGAGACCGCCGCCGCGATTCTGGGTGCGAACTACCCCAATTCGCAATGGTACAAGGACGCCTATGAGCGTCTCAAGTCGAACGGCCTGTCGCCGCACGAACACACGGATTCGTGGATATCCAAAGCCTTCAAGAAGGTCGGATTGAGCTGAGGCGCGTTTCCGTTTATTCCTGCGAAGCCGGGGGCGAAAAGCCCCTGTCGAGGCGGGGTCCATGCTGGTTCAGCTCGCGATTCGCGACATTGTCCTGATCGACCGGCTGGAGCTGGAGTTCAGCCCCGGCCTGACCGTGCTGACCGGCGAGACCGGCGCCGGCAAATCCATTCTTCTCGACGCCTTTTCGCTGGCGCTTGGCGGGCGCGGCGACGGCGCCCTGGTGCGGTCCGGCCAGGCGCAGGGGCAGGTTGTCGCGGTCTTCGATCCGCCGCCCGGCCATCCCGCCCGTCTCGCCGCCGCCGAACAGGGTCTCGACGTCGAGGGCGATCTCATTCTGCGCCGCGTGCAAATGGCCGACGGGCGCAGCCGCGCTTTCGTCAACGACCAGCCGGTCAGCGTTCAGGCCCTGCGCGCGATCGGCGACGCTTTGGTGGAAATCCACGGCCAGCACGACGACCGCGCCCTGGTCGATCCGAACGTTCATCGCTCACTTCTCGACGCTTTCGGCGGCCATGGCGATCTCGTCGCGGCAACCCGCGCCGCCCACGCGGCTTTACGGCAGGCGGATAAAGACCTGCGCGAGGAAACGGCGGCGGTCGAGGCCGCGCGCAAGGAGGCGGATTACCTCGGCCACGCCCTTGCGGATCTGACGAAGCTCGGCCCCCGCCCAGGCGAGGAGGAGGCGCTCGCCGCTGAGCGCACGGCGATGCAGCAGGCCGAAAAGGTCGTCGGGGACTTGCGCGACGCCCATGAGAGCGTCGGCGGCGATGGCTCGCCCCTGTCCACGCTGTCCGCCGCCCTGCGCCGCCTGGAGCGGCGCCAGCCGCAGGCGCCCAATCTGCTCGATCCGGCGATCAAGGCGCTGGATGCCGCGCTCAATGCGCTCGACTCCGCCCAGGAGGCTCTGGACCAGGCCCTGCGCGACGCCGAATTCGACCCGCGCGCGCTGGAGCAGGTCGAGGAAAGGTTGTTCGCCCTGCGCGCCGCCGCGCGCAAATATGGCGCGCCGGTCGATCAGCTTCCCGCGCTCGCCGAAAGTTTCGCCGCCGATCTCGCCGCGCTCGACGCCGGCGAGGCGCGTCTCCTCGCGCTGGCCAAGGCGCGGGACGCGGCGGAAAAACATTTTTTCGGTCGCGCGGCGGAACTGACCAAGGCGCGGAAGAAAGCAGCCCATGCGCTCGACGCGGCGGTGAACGCCGAACTGCCGCCATTAAAACTGGAGCGCGCGGTCTTTTCCACCCACATCGCGACGGATCCCGACCAGGGCGGGCCGGATGGGGCGGAAAGGGTTGAGTTCTGGGTCCAGACCAATCCCGGTTCAAAGCCGGGGCCCTTGATGAAGGTCGCATCGGGGGGCGAACTCTCGCGCTTCATGCTGGCGCTGAAAGTGGTGCTGGCCGATCGCGGCTCGGCCCCGACCCTGGTCTTCGACGAAATCGACGCGGGCGCGGGCGGCGCGGCGGCCGACGCGATCGGCCAGAGGCTGGCGCGGCTCGGCGCCAGGGTGCAGGTGCTGTCCGTCACCCACGCGCCGCAGGTCGCCGCGCGCGCCATCACCCATATGCGGATTTCGAAGGACCTCGCCGACAAGGGCGCCCGCGCCGCCACCCGCGTCGCCCCGCTCGCCGACGAGCATCGGCGCGAGGAGATCGCGCGCATGCTCGCGGGAGCGACCATCACCGAGGAAGCCCGCGCAGCGGCGACGCGCCTGATTGAGAACGCGCGCTGACATGAAAAAGAGCGACGATCTCGCCCGCGCCAGCGCGGAGCACAAAAGACTCGGCGAGGAAATCGCCGCGCATGACCGCGCCTATTACCAGGAGGACGCGCCGGTCGTCTCGGATGCGGAATACGACGCCCTGCGGCGCCGTTACGAGGCGCTGGAAAAGCAGTTCCCCGAACTGGCGGACGAAGGGTCGCTGAGCCGAAAGGTCGGCGCGGCGCCGGCGGAGAAATTCGCCAAGGTCGCCCATGCCGTGCCCATGCTGTCGCTGGGCAATATTTTTTCCGATGGCGAAGTGGAGGATTTCGTCGCGCGCGTAAAACGCTTTCTGGGCTTGAGCGGCGAGGCGGAAATCGCCTTCACCGCCGAGCCGAAGATCGACGGCCTGTCCTGTTCCCTGCGCTATGAAAAAGGGCTTTTGGTCAGCGCCGCCACACGCGGCGACGGACTGATCGGCGAGGATGTCACCGCCAATGTCCGCACCATCGCCGACATTCCGGAAAAACTCTCCGGCAAGGCGCCCGAGGTCGTCGACGTGCGCGGCGAGGTTTATATGAGCCAGGCGGATTTTTCCGCGCTCAACGCGAAACAGGCGGCGGCGGACAAGCCGCTGTTCGCCAATCCGCGCAACGCGGCGGCCGGTTCGCTGCGTCAGCTCGACCCAAATGTCACGGCGCAAAGGCCACTCAAGTTTTTCGCTTATGCCTGGGGGGAGCTGATGTGGGGCGCCGTCCAACCCGAAACGCGCGCCGACAGTCAGATGGGAATGATGGCGCTGTTTCGCGCCTTCGGCTTCAGCGTCAATTCGCTGACGAAGGTCTGCGTTACGGCGGAAGACATGATCGCCCATTTCCACGACATCGAAAGCCGGCGCTCGGCGCTCGGCTATGACATCGACGGCGTGGTGTACAAGGTCAACGACCTCGCGCTTCAGCATCGGCTCGGTTTTCGCGCGCGCGCGCCGCGCTGGGCGATCGCGCACAAATTCTCGGCAGAACGGGCGACAAGCATATTGCGCGACATCGAGATCCAGGTCGGACGCACGGGGGTGCTGACCCCGGTGGCGCGGCTCGATCCCGTGACCGTCGGCGGCGTCGTCGTCTCCAACGCCACCCTTCACAACGAGGACGAGATCGCCCGTAAGGATATACGCATCGGCGACACGGTGATCGTCCAGCGCGCGGGCGACGTGATTCCGCAAATTCTCGGCGTCGTGCCGGAAAAGCGGCCCGGAGGCGCCAGGCGCTATCAATTCCCTCACACCTGCCCGGCCTGCGGCTCGGCGGCTTTGCGCGAGATCGATCCCAGGACCGGCGAGCCGGAAGCGGCGCGACGCTGCACTGGCGCTCTGGTCTGCCCGGCTCAGGCGGTCGAAAAACTGCGCCACTTCTGCTCGCGCAACGCTTTCGACATCGAGGGCCTCGGCGACAAGCAGATCGCCTTTTTTTACGAGAAAGGCCTGATCCACACGCCCGCCGATATTTTCACGCTTGCCGAGCGCGACCGGCAAAGCCTGACGAAAATCGAGAATTTCGAGGGCTTCGGCAAAGTGTCGGCCCGCAACCTGTTCGCGGCGATCGAGGCGCGGCGCGAGATCGCGCTCAACCGCTTCATTTTCGCGCTCGGCATACGCCATGTCGGCGAGACCAACGCCATCAGGCTGGCGCGGTCCTTCGAGACGTTCGACGCCTTGCGCGAGACCGCCCGCCACGCCACGCCGGACAGCGAGGCCCGGCGAAGGATCAACGACATCGACGGCATTGGCGATGTTGTCGCGGAGGCGGTGGCGGATTTCTTCGTCGAGCCGCATAACGAGCGGGCGCTCGACGCGCTGCTTAAGGAAGTGCGCATCCTGCCGATGGAGGCGGTGAAGAGCGGCAGCGCGGTGGCGGGCAAGACCGTGGTTTTCACCGGGGCCTTGCAGAAAATGACCCGCGACGAGGCCAAGGCGATGGCGGAGCGGCTCGGCGCCAAGGTATCGAGCTCGGTGTCGAAAAAGACCGATCTCGTCATCGCCGGCGCCGAGGCCGGCTCGAAACTGACCAAGGCGCGGGAACTTGGCGTGGACGTGATCGACGAGGACGCCTGGCTGGCGCTGGCGGGCGGGGCGGCGGGGCAAACGTAGGGGCGCTCCCAATTCGGGACGAAGCCGATGAGCGGAAAACGGTCTCCGCCAGAGGGCGGGATTTGCGTGGTAAACGCTCAAGGTGGCGACCGGCCCCCTACGGGAGAGCTCGCTGGATGGATTTGAAAAACTCCCCGCTCTTGTCAGGGTGCGGAGCGCGCTCTATCTCTGCGAAACGGGGCGCGCCAGAAAACCATGTTCGACGACATATACAACCGCAAGATCCTTGAGCTCGCCGGCAATATTCCGCGGCTCGGCCGGCTGGCGGCGCCGCAGGCCTCGGCAGAGGCCCATTCGCGACTGTGCGGCTCCTCGATCGTCGTCGATCTATCGCTGCGGGACGGCCTGGTGTCCGATTACGCCCAGGAGGTGAAGGCCTGCGCGCTCGGCCAGGCGGCGTCCTCTGTCATGGGGCGCAACATCATCGGCGCGAAGCCGGAAGAACTGCGGAGTTTACGCGAAACCATGCGCAGGATGCTCAAGGAAAACGGCCCGCCGCCTCAGGGCCGCTTCGCCGACGCCGGCGTGCTGGAGCCCGCCCGCGACTACAAGGCGCGCCACGCTTCGATCCTGCTGGTGTTCGACGCGGTCGCCGAGGCTCTGGACAAGGTCAAGCAAAATGACGCCTGATCGCGTCAATGATCCTGATCAATGCATTTTCTGACCAATATCGTATTTTATTGCTTATCGAGGGGTCCGACCCCGCGGAGTGCGAAGGGCAGGATCTTCTCGTCGAGACGTCCCGCAGAAAGCGAAGCCCAAGTGGCCGAGCGGAGGACGTCGAGGAGGATGTCATGAAAACGCTGCTTCCGGATCTCTGGACGCCCGAATTTCTGACAGATCCCTTCCGCGCCTTCGAAAGGGATATGTTTGGGCGCGAATTTCAGAAAATGTTCCAGACGCCCGCCATGAAGGAAGCCATGGCGCCGGTGCCGGCGATGAACATCGCCGAAACCGAGACCGCCATCGAAGCGACCCTCGAAATTCCGGGTGTCGAGGAAAAGGACATCAAGGTTCGCGTCGAGGGCGACCGTCTGATCGTCTCCGGCGAGAAAAACTGGGAGAGCAAACGCGAGGAGAAAGATTGGCACGTGACGGAACGTCGTTTCGGCTCGTTCTATCGGACGGTGGCGCTGCCGTTCGAACCTGCGGCGGATGCGATTACCGCCCATTATGACAAGGGCGTTCTCCATCTGAAAGTTCAGAAACCCGCCGCCAAGGTGACGACCGCCAAGACCATTCCCGTAATGTCTGGCGCGCCGAAGGCCGAAGAACCGCCGAAAGTCCAGTAACGGCGTCAATGTAAATCGAGAAGCAACCCGGCCGGCCCCCTCAAATGGGGGCCGGAGCTTTTGGGGGACACGGTTGCGTCAATCCTTCAAATCCACCCGCACCGGCACATGGTCCGAAGGCTTGTCCTTTGCC
Organism: Pseudomonadota bacterium; assembly: GCA_021813805.1. Taxonomy (GTDB): domain Bacteria; phylum Pseudomonadota; class Alphaproteobacteria; order Rhizobiales; family Beijerinckiaceae; genus Rhodoblastus. Next base: position 30,559 of record JAKAJL010000002.1, read on the forward strand.
CTCATCTCGCGGTCGATCGTCACACTTTGCAACCGGTCGGCGGCCTGGGGCGAGAGCAGGAGGTGGTCGATGCGCAACCCGTGGTTTTTCGGCCACGCGCCGGCCTGATAATCCCAGAATGTATATTGCTCGTCGGCGTCGGTGGTGGCGCGCAAGGCGTCGGTGAAGCCGAGCGCCAGCAGTTCGCGGAATTTCTGGCGGGTCGGCGGCGCGTAAAGCGCGTCGCCGAGCCAGGCTTCAGGATCGTAGACGTCGCGCGCTTCGGGGATGACGTTGAAATCGCCGCATAGAACCAGCCGCTCCTCATAGGTCAGCAGCTTTTTGGCATGGGCGATCAGCCGGTCCATCCAGGTGAGCTTGTAGGCGTATTTATCCGTGCCGAGCGGATTGCCGTTGGGCAGATAGAGGCAGCCGACGCGCAGCACGGTCTTGCCCCAGGGGATCATTGCCTCGATATAGCGCGATTGCGCGTCGCCTTCGTCGCCCGGCAGGCCGACGGCGATCTCCATCGGCGCCTTGGACAGGATTGCGACGCCATTGTAGCTCTTCTGGCCATGGATCGCGACATTATAGCCCTCGGCCTCGATTTCGAGGCGCGGGAATTGCTCCTCCAGGCATTTCAGCTCCTGAAGGCAGAGAACGTCCGGCTTGATCTCGCGCAGATAGGAAACCAGCGCCTCGACGCGCTGGCGCACCGAATTGACGTTCCAGGTCGAGACGCGCAAGCCTCAGCTCCGTCGCGCCGAGGCGCGCTCGGGAGGGGAGGCGCGCATCAGTTTCGGCGTCGGGCCATGAGGGGTCACGCCTTCGCGCATTAGAGCGCGGCGCAGCGGCCCCACCGCCGAGAAGAAATTGAGGGCGAAAGCGCGGGCGAAATCGACCGGAAGGGCGTGGACCAGCAGCGACCGGTTGAGAACGTCGATGCTGCGCAGCCGCAGGCCGATGTCGCGAGCGCGCTGGCGTTCGTATCGCTCCAGCCCGCGCGCGATGTCGTCGGCCTCGTCGAGATTCACCCCTTCGAGGCAATCGACCAGGTTGGCGATGTCGCGCAGGCTCAGGTTGAGCCCTTGCGCGCCGATCGGCGGGAAGAGATGGGCCGATTCGCCGATCAGCGCCATGCGCGTGCCTGTGACCCGCGAGGTTTTCAGCGCGCCCATCGGGAAAGAGCCGAGCGGGCCGTCCAGCGTGATCTTGCCGAGCAGGCCGTGGGAGGCGTCCTCGATCTCGGCGGCAAGCTCCTCCGGCGACAGCGCCTGCAGGCGCAGGGCGTCGCGCGGCGACACCAGCCAGACCAGGCTGGAGCGGTAGGGCGCGCCCTCGCGCCCGCGCAGCGGCACGAAGGTGAAGGGGCCGGAGCGCTTGTGAAACTCGGTCGAAATCTGATGATGCGGCTTTTCGTGGACGAGCAGGGCGGTCAGCGCGACCTGGGGATAGGACCAGGTGGCGACGGTGATGCCCGCGATCTGCCGCGCCTGGGAGTTGCGCCCCTCGCCCGCGACGATGAACTTGGCGTCGATCCAGCCGCCGGAGGCGAGTCGCGCCCGCGCGCCGGAAAAATTCAGCTCGAACAGGTCGATCAGATCTTCGATCAAAGTAATGGCGGGATTTTCGCGCGCGGCTTGCGCCAGTTCGGCGACCAAGGCGTTGTTCTCGATATTTTCGCCGAAGGCGTCGAGGTCGATTTCGCGCGAGCGGAACTCTTTCGGACTGGTGGGGAAGATCGAGCCGGTGTCGTCGATCATCCTGATGCCCTCCATCGGGGCGGAATGTTCGGCGAGGCGCGGCCACAGGCCGAGGGCGCGGTAGAAGCGCAGCGAGCCCTCGAATAGGGCGACGGTGCGGCCGGCGAGATGGGTCTCGATCTTGCCTGCCACGACGACCCTGCGGCCTTGCGCCGCGAAGGCGTGCGCCGCCGAAAGCCCCGCCGAGCCAGCCCCCGCGACCAGAACGTCGCACTCAATACGCTCGAGCGGTTGGCGCACGCCAGAGCGAGAGCCCTCGTTCATTTCGAGCGGTTGGCGCACGCCAGAGCGAGAGCCCTCCACATCGCTCTCATTCTGCTTGGCCTTCGCCGGACGTTTCGCTGGACTCATGGCCCAATCCTCTTTTCTGTCTCGGTCATTTTACGGCCCGGCGATTTGGAAGGGCAAGCGGACTCTGCGAACAAGTCGAAACGCGGCGTCCATGGCGCGTTAACGGCTTCGCGCCACTATGCGCGTATGAGCGAAACGACTGAAACGCAGATCGACCGCCGCGGAATCCTGTTCGGCGCGGGGATGGCCGCCGCCTTGGCGGGCGTCCCCCTGCTGGCCTGGCGTCATCCGGGTCTGAGGGCGCGGCTGTTCAATCCTTTTCGCGCTGATCGTTTCGACCTGGCGGCCCTTCCCGGGCTGAAGGACGCCTCGGGCGCTGCGGTTCCAGGCTTTTCCTCTGCGAGCATCGCCGGGCGGGCGGTTTACCTCAACGCCTTCGCCTCCTGGTGTCCGTCATGCCGGGAGGAGCACCGGGCCCTGATGGACTTCGCGGCCTCGGGCGCCAGCATCTTCGGCGTGGCGTCGCTCGACCAGCCGGAAAAGACGCTGGCCTTCCTGCGGGAGCATGGAAATCCATTCGCCAGGCTCGGGCTGGACCGTCACGGCTATCTGTTGCGCGTGCTGGGCGCGCGCGGCGTTCCGGCGCATTTCGTGTTCGCGCCGGCGCCAAACTTGGCTCTGGTCGAACAAGGCCCGATGACTTTCGCTGATCTACGGGCGAAAATCCTGCCAGCGCTCGCTTGACCCGCCGGTCAATCTCCCCGCGCGGCGATGGCGATCTTGGGCGGGTTGCCGAGGCGCTTGTCGAGATAGGCGCCGACCTTCCCGATCAGGTCGTCCACGCGGTCCTCGAAGAAATGATTGGCGCCTTCGACCACCGAATGTTCGATGACGATGCCTTTCTGGGTCTTGAGCTTCTCGATGACGCTGGTGACGTCCTTGATCGGCGCGACGCGATCCTGGTCGCCGTGGACGAACAGGCCCGAGGATGGGCAGGGCGCGAGAAAGGTGAAGTCGAACCGGTTGGCGGGCGGCGCGATCGAGATGAAGCCCTCGATTTCCGGCCGGCGCATGAGCAGCTGCATGCCGATCCACGAGCCGAAGGACACGCCGGCGATCCAGCACGAGCGCGCCTCCGGACTGATCGCCTGCGCCCAGTCGAGCGCGGCGGCCGCGTCCGACAATTCGCCCTGGCCATGGTCGAAGGAGCCCTGGGAGCGGCCGACGCCGCGGAAATTGAAGCGAAGCACGGAAAATCCGCGTTCGGCGAAGGCGTAATAGAGGTGATAGACGATCTGATTGTTCATCGTCCCGCCGAACTGCGGGTGCGGATGAAGAATGATCGCGATGGGCGCGCCGCGCTGCTTGGACGGATGGAAGCGTCCTTCGAGACGGCCGGCGGGTCCGTTGAATATCACCTCGGGCATGGTCTTGCTCTTGAACTTCTCATATGAACGGCCTTCTTACCCAAGCGCGGGCTTTCAAGGCAAACTTTTTCGACATAATTTTTTAGCGCCGTCGCGCCGAGACGGCAGGGACCGGAGAATCGCTTGCTGCTCGCCTCTCGCGCCTTCTGGCTCATGCTTGCCGCCGTCGCCGCGCATATCCAGGACGGGCTGGCCTTTCCGACCCTGGTTCTGGCCGCCCTGATCGGATGGCGCGGTTGGCGGCCCTGGTGGATCGTCCCCGTATTCGTCGCCGAGGCGATCTATGCGTCGGACCTTTTCGCGCGGGCCGGCGGCGCCGGCAAATTGCCCGGCGCGATGAGCAATGTGTTCTTTCAACTCATCGTGTTCGCTTTTCTCGCGCTGGTCGGTCTGGGGCTCGGCTGGGCGCTCAGACGTCCACGCCTTTGAAGAGGCGCCCCGGCGAGGCTCACCATTCGAAGCCGAGATCGGGGCCGACGGGAACGATGTTGCCGACCGGTTCGGCGACCAGACGGACATAATCGTAATTGCCGGTCACGCGATGCCGCGTGCGGACCGGCCCGGCGTAGAGCCAATAATGGCTGGAGGTCACGAAAAAGGGCAGGGGAACGCCCGAGCGGGGATGGACCGTCAGCCTCCTCATGGCTGAAGTCGGACCGGCGGAACCAATGGCGAAAACCAGCGCCGCGCCGATCGCCAATATTCGCTTAGACATGCGCGCCTCCAGGCTTGGCGGGGCCATAATCCTCATCTGGCGATTTTCAGTTGAAATTTCAAGCCTCTGGCGCGCGCTCGCCGATCGGGCCGGCTATTGCCACGGCGCCGGGCCAAGATCTGGGCCCACCGGGACGATATTGCTGATCGGGTCCTCGACCAGCCGGGCGTAATTGTTGCTCGGATCGCGACCCGTGGGAATGGCGTTGCCCGGATTGAGCCAGTCGTCGCTCGACGTGACATAAGACGGCAGGGGAATGCCGCGGTTCGGATGGACCGTCAGCGTGGACTGGGCCAGGACCGGACCGAAGGCCGCGAGGACGCCGATGCAGGCGGCGCCCAGGACCCAAACACTTTTGCGCATCTCAACCTCGTTTCAAGCGTCGCGGGACGCGCGGGTCACCTTTGGGTGGAAGGCGCGAAGGAATGCAGGAGCACGGCGAAACTATGCCTCTGGGCGGCGTCCATGCTGGCGAACAGCGGGGCGGCGGCCTCCGCGACCTTCTGGAGTTCTTCGCCGCGCGCGACGAGGTCCTTGGAAGCGAGCTTCATGCCGGAGACGACATCGTCCTTGTCGCGGAACGCGGCGGCTTCCTTCACGGCTTCCTTCTGGCGCTCGGCCCGTGCGGCGATGACCTGGCGGGCGACCTTTTCCAGATTGTCCCAGTCCTTTTCCTGGGCCGGCGTCAGGCGCAGCCCGGCCTTGATCGCAGCGATGCGCGCGTCGACGATGGTCGCGCGATCGGCCTCGGATTGCTCCGTCTGGGCCGGAGCTTGCAACGGATCGGCGGCCGCCGGGCGCTGCGGGGAGAAGGCGAGCAGAGCCGCCGTCAAGGCGAAGAGGAAATGTCTGTTCATGGAGCCCTTCTGCTTTCGGCTTTCGATTGGGGCCGAACATGCCTCGATTTGCCGGCTTCCACAAGCCAAGCCCATGCGATGTCAGGGCAGCATGATCACCGGCGTGCCGACATGGACGCGATTGTAAAGGTCGATCACGTCCTCGTTGTACATGCGGATGCAGCCATGCGAAGCGGCGCCGCCTATGGTGGCGCGCATCCTCCGGGTCGATCCGTGGATTGCGACTTCGGAGCGATCCAGAGTGATGGCGCGCGCGCCCATCGGATTGTTCGCCGCGCCGCCGCGCACGTGGCGCGGCAGGAATGGCTCTTCCTCCAGGACTTCCGGCGGCGGAACCCAATCGGGCCGCACATATTTCCCGTTGACATAGGCGCTTCCCGACCATTCCCAGCCGCGCTTGGGCACGCCGACCGGATATTCGATCGCCCGCCCGTCGCCGAGGACGAAGAACAGGCGGCGCCGCGCCGTGTCGATCACGACGGTCCCCGGCTCGGCGCCGGTCTCGTAGCGCACGAACTGCTTGGCCTGCGCCGCAGGCGCCGCCAAAAGCGGCGCGATAACAAAAAGCGCTGCGAACAGGCGCTTGCGAAAGCCGGCGATCGGGCTCAGATTTCCAAAGGTTGACGGGAGGAAATCCGCCATGTTCACGCGCGCCCTGGTTATCGCCACGATTGCGCTCGCCTGCCGCGCCGCCCCGGTCGCCGCATCCACGCTGGAGGGCGTCAAGGATATCGCGCTCCACGCCAGGGACGGCAAGACCGTCGTGATCGGGCGCGCGATTTTCATCCCGGAGGGCGACAGGGCGCGTTTCGCAATCGAGCTCGACAGCAAAAAATTCACCCAATATTTCCTTTCGATGCGCGAGTTCAAATGCGTCGAGGCTCGGGAAATCCTGTGCCACGTGCCCTATCCCTATGCCAATCCCGATGTTGTGACCGCATCAGACCCATCCTGGCTCGAACATGCCTTGCTGTTCTTTTACAAGAGCCCCGCCGATTATGGCGCGAAAATGTCGCACGGGATCATTTTCACCCTGACCGCGACGAAGGACGGCTTCCTTGGCAAGGCGCAGTCGATCGACCTCGACGAAATCGCCATTCCGCCCGACGACCGGAGCAAGGCCTTCTTCACCCCCGACCATCGCTATGACATCCAGCCGGGGGAGCGCTGGTTCGAAAGCCTCACCATCGAGCCGCATCGTTGACCCGCCGCAAGGCGAAAACGCGTCCGAGCGCCTATATAAGTCGAGGACAATCCAAGGGAGCGGCGCGCGCCGGACGAAGATGCGCACTATTGACGACACCAATCCCGCCATGCCGGAGATCAATCCGCAAAAGGTCTGCTTCATCGCCGCCAAGGCGCGGGAATTGCTCAGCGAGGACGAAGGCGCCAGGCCCGACGCCTCCAACGCCACCGACGACGGGGAGCGATCGATCCTCACCGACGCCGCTTATGGCCCGATTCGCGCGGAGCTGGAGCAATTCATCGCCGATCTCGACGAGGACGAGGCGGCGGCGATGGTCGCGCTGATGTGGATCGGGCGCGGCGATTTCGAGGCCAAAGACTGGGAGGAAGCCGTGGCCCAGGCGAGGGAACGGCGCCAGTCGCCGGCGGCCCATTATCTCCTCGGCGAGCCCTTGCTTCCCGATTATCTGGAAGACGCTCTCGCCGCCTATGGCCATTCCTGCCGCGATTTCGACACTGGACCGGACGCCGAGGTTTGAGTTGCGCGCGGCCGGCGCCCATGCCAGTTTCACCGAAGCTCATTCGGAGCCGAGGCGCTCATGACTTCTTTTCGAATCGAAAAACTGGCCAGATTCGCGTCCCTGGCGCTGCTGCTGGCGCTCGGCGCCTGCGTCAGCACGCCGCCCACCGGACCGACGGTGAGCGCGGTCGCAGGCTCCAATATTTCCGACCGGAAATTCGCGCGCGACGATTCGGCGTGCCGGACAAAAGCCTATGCGGCGACCTCCAGATCGGCCGCCGCGGGTCAGTTCGGCCTGCAGGATCAGTATAATTCCATCTATTCCGATTGCATGCTCAACCGCGGATACGAAATTTCCCAAACTGTCGTGCATTACGTTTATGGACCGGGTCCCTATTATTATGGCGGACCCTATTATTATGGCGGACCCTATTATGGATGGGGCTGGGGCGGCGGCGTCGGATGGGGCGGCGCCTGGTAAAGAGGGCAGGTCAAATCCCGCCGCCGCTGTCGAGCCTTTCCTCGCTGGGAGCAGCCGCGTTCGCCCGGTTCAGGCGATGGTCGGCGTAAACGCTTCGCGCGAAGGGGCGCAGAAGTGCGTCGGCGAAGCCAAGAAGCAGTCCCGTCGCCGGGCTCGCGCCGAGCGCAACGGCGCCTGCTCCGACGCAGAACCCGCTGAACAAGGCCGAGGCCAGCCGAGCCGGCGGACGCAGCCGCGAGCGAGGCCTTTGCGGACGAGCGGCGGCCCGCTCCCCTTCGGACGCTTCTTCGTTTTCCTGAGCCGGGCGCCGGTCAATCAGGCCGAAGGCCACCGTCTCATTGGTGATGCGGTCGATCAGGATGAAGCCGCCGAGATCGCGATTGTCGCAATAGTCGCCGATGATCATCGGGCGGTCGAAACGCACCGTGGCGAGCGCGATCTCGTTGAGGCGGATGGGCCGCGCCGCCGCCGGCGCGAAGGTGTGAATGTCGATCAGATGATGGATGTCCGCGACCGTCGCATTGGCCGTGCGCGCGCCGAGCTTGACGATATAGGACGCGCCGGGGTGCATGTCGGTCTCGGCCGTCCACAGCAATCGCGCGCGGGCCTGCGAGGCGACCTGCGGCCGCTTTTCGGCCGCGACCAGGACGTCGCCGCGCGAGGCGTCGATTTCGTCGGCGAGCGTCAAGGTGACCGACTGGCCCGCGAGCGCCGCGTCGAGGTCGCCGTCCTGGGTGACGATTCTATGGACTCGGCTGGCCTTGCCCGAGGGCAGGGAGACGATTTCGTCGCCGACGCGGATCGCGCCGGCGGCGACCCAACCGGAAAAGCCGCGGAAATCGAGATCGGGGCGGTTAACCCATTGCACCGGGAAGCGGAAAGGCTCCTCATGGTCTTGCGCGCACGCGGTTTCGATATTTTCGAGCAAGGGCAGCAGCGCTTCGCCCAGGAACCACGGCGTGCGCTCTGAAAGCGCGGCGATATTGTCGCCGTTCAGCGCCGAGATCGGCAGCGGCGCGACGGTGCGGAAATTCAGCTCGCGCGCCATGTCGTGGAACGCGGCGACGATTTCGTTGAAACGCGCCTCGCTGTAATCGACGAGGTCCATCTTGTTGATCGCCAGAGCCACGTCGCGCACGCCGAGCATCGAAACGATGAAGGCGTGCCGCCGTGTCTGCGGCAAAATGCCCTTGCGCGCGTCGATCAGAAGAATCGCCAAATCAGCGGTCGAGGCGCCGGTCGCCATATTGCGGGTATATTGCTCGTGGCCGGGCGTGTCGGCGACGATGAAGGCGCGCTTGTCGGTGCGGAAATAGCGATAGGCGACATCGATGGTGATGCCCTGTTCGCGCTCGGCGGCGAGACCGTCGACCAGAAGCGCGAAATCGAGCGCGCCATTCTGCGTGCCGAATTTTTTTGAATCGCGGTCGAGCGCGGCGATCTGGTCCTCGGCGATTGCGCGCGCGTCAAGGAGCATCCGGCCGATCAGGGTCGATTTGCCGTCGTCCACCGAGCCGCAGGTGATGAAGCGCAGCAGGGCTTTTTCACTCGCGTGAGACGCGACCAGCGGCGCGGGCGCGCCGGGCGCAAAGTCCTGTTCGGCAAAGGCGTAAGCCATCAGAAATAGCCTTCCTGCTTCTTCTGTTCCATCGACGCGGAGCCGTCGTGGTCGATGATGCGGCCTTCGCGCTCCGAGACTTTAGAGGCGCGCATCTCGGCGATGATGTCGGGCAAGGTCGCCGCCGTGCTCTCGATGGCGCCCGTGAGCGGATAGCAGCCGAGCGTGCGGAAGCGGACGCTCAAATGCTCGACCTCTTCGCCGGGGCGCAAGGCCATGCGCTCGTCGTCGCGCATGATCAGCGCGCCGTCGCGGCGCACGACGGGTCGCGTCTTGGCGAAATAAAGCGAAGGAATGGGGATGTTTTCCTTCGCGATATAGTCCCAGACATCGGCCTCGGTCCAGTTCGAGAGCGGGAAGACCCTGAAGCTTTCGCCGGGGCGCTTGCGGGTGTTGTAGAGCCGCCAGGGCTCGGGGCGTTGCGTCTTGGGGTCCCAGCGGTGCTCCTTCGAGCGCAGCGAGAACACCCGCTCCTTGGCCCGCGACTTTTCCTCATCGCGCCGCGCGCCGCCGAAAGCCGCGTCGAAGCCATATCTGTCGAGCGCCTGTTTCAGTCCCTGCGTCTTCATCACGTCGGTATGGAGGCGCGAGCCGGACTCGAACGGATTCACGCCCGCATTCACGCCGTCCTCATTGATATGGACCAGAAGCTCAAGCCCGAGCTCGCCGGCGCGGCGGTCGCGGAATTCGATCATCTCGCGGAACTTCCACGTCGTATCGACATGGAGCAGCGGGAAGGGCGGACGCGACGGATAGAACGCCTTTTGCGCCAGATGAAGCAGGACCGCCGAATCCTTGCCGATCGAATAGAGCAGCACCGGCTTTTCGCATTCCGCCGCGACCTCGCGGAAGATATGGATGGATTCGGCTTCGAGCCTTTGCAAATGGGTGAGCTGGATCATCAATTCGCCAGTTCTCTCGCGTGCTTCATTCCGCGGCGGCGACGTGTAGGCCGCATTCCTTCTTGTCTTCGCTTTCCCACCACCAGCGTCCAGCCCGCTCCGGTTCGCCGGGGAGCAGCGCGCGGGTGCAGGGGGCGCAGCCGATCGACAGGAATCCGCGCTCATGCAGGTCATTGACAGGGACCTGATTATCCGCGCAGAAATCGGCGATCGCTTCGCGCGAGAAATCGAGCAGGGGGCTCGCCTTGATCAGGCTTCTGCCTTCGTCGAATTCCGCGAACGGCATGCCGGAGCGATGGCCCGACTGGTCGCCGCGCAGGCCGGCGATCCAGCCTTGCGCGCCGGAAAGCGCGCGGGCCAAAGGCTCGATCTTGCGCACGCCGCAGCAGGCCTTGCGCAGGTCGAGGCCATGGTAGAAGCCGTTGATCCCCTGCTTGGCGGTGAGCGCCTGCACCGCCTCGGCGTCGGGATAGAAGGCCTTGATGCGCACGCCATATTTCTGTTCCGTGCGCGCCCAGAGGTCATAGGTCTCGGGAAACAGCCGGCCGGTGTCGAGCGTGGCGAATTCGATGTTGAGATTTTCGGATCGAATCGCGTGGGTCAGCGCCTGGTCCTCGATCCCGAAACTGGTGGTGAAGACGATGCGGCCGGGCACGTTCTGGCGCAGGAAAACCAGGCGCTCGCTGAGACTTTTCTGCGGGAAGCGGGCGTTGAGCGGATTGGGAAGGGTGCGAAGGAATTCAGACATGGGCGGCTCTCGCAAGGCGTTGTTCGGGGATGCTGTCCGTGGCGCCGTAATCGCGCTGGTAGAGGAAGCTGATGCGCTTCAGGGCCTCCATCCAATGCTCGACCGGCTGGCGGGCCGCGCTAGCGCCGATGATTTCGACCTCGTCGAAGCCGCAGGCGAGCGCCTGGGGAAACTGGTCGGAAATCAAAGGCCCGAAGGCGCGCAGAACTCCCTTGAAGCCGGCCTGGCGAAGCTGACGCGCGACCGAAAAGCCGCGGCCGTCGGCGGCGCTGGGGAAATGGATCACGATCAGGTCGAGCCGGTCGAAGAAGGACGCGACCTCGTCGAGCGCGCGATCGGGCTCCAGCAGGGCGCCGAGCCTGAGTTCGCTGTCGACCAGCGGGGACTCGGCGATGGCGCCGAAAGGCGCGAGCACAAAATTGGTTTCGGCCTGGCAGAGATATTCGGCCCGCTCCCACACATCCTCTTTGGGGCCATGACGATCAAGCAACAGCATCGGCGATCTCCTTGAAAGCGGTTTTGAACGGCGCAAGGCCGAGACGGCGGGTGGTTTCGATAAAAGTCTCGTCGGGCTGGCGCCGGGCGAGATAGACGGCGACGAGGCGCTCGACGGCCTCGGGAACTTTTTCGGCGGGCAGGCCCGGCCCCAGCAGCTCGCCGAGGGCGTAGGAATCGCCCGGGTCGCCGCCGAGGGTGAACTGGTAGGATTCCGCCCCTTTCTTTTCGAGGCCGAGTATGCCGATGGCGCCGACATGGTGATGGCCGCACGCGTTGATGCAGCCGGAAATCTTGATGCTCAGCTCGCCGATGTCCTTTTGGCGCGCCGGATCGGCGAAGGTCTGCGCCAGCGCCTGGGCGATCGGAATCGAGCGCGCGGTGGCGAGCCCGCAATAATCGAGGCCGGGGCAGCTGACGATGTCGGTGATCAGGCCGACATTGGCGCTGGCGAGGCCTTGCTCTTTCAGCCGGGCGAAAATATGAGGCACATCGCCGAGCCGCACATGGGGCAGGACGAGATTCTGGGCGTAGGTGACGCGCGCTTCGTCGAAGGAATATTGTTCCGCCAGATCGGCGACGACGCGCATCTGATCGGAGCTGATGTCGCCCGGGATGCCGCCGACGGGTTTGAGCGAAATCGTCAGGGCCGCATAGCCCTTGCGCTTGTGGCGGGTGAGATTGTGCTCGACGAAACGCGCAAGCTCCTCGTCCCGCGCGATACTCCGTTCCAGCTTGCGCGAGACTCCAGGCAGGTTTTCATAGGGCGGGGCGGCGAAAAAGGCGGCGATGCGCGCCTCTTCCGCCGGACGCGCATTGGTCTTGGCCTTGTCGATCCGGGCGAATTCGTCTTCGACCTGGGCGCGAAATGCCTCGACGCCGATGTCATGGACGAGGAATTTGATCCGCGCCTTCCATTTGTTGTCGCGCCGCCCGGCGAGATTATAGACGCGCAGCGCGGCTTCGAGGTAGGCGAGGAGATCTTGGCGTGGGAGGAAATCGCGCAGGATCTGGGCTTCCATCGGCGAGCGGCCGAGACCGCCGCCGACGAGGATGCGATAGCCGATTTCGCCGCTCGCCGCGTCGCGGACGATGCGGACGCCGAGATCGTGCGATTTCATCACCGTGCGGTCCTGCGCGGCGCCGGAGACGGCGATCTTGAATTTGCGCGCCAGCCATTCGAATTCGGGATGCAGGCTCGACCATTGCCGGATCAGTTCGGCGACGGGGCGGGGGTCCTCGATCTCGTCAAAGGCGACTCCGGCGAAAGGATCGGCGGTGACATTGCGGATGCAATTGCCGGAGGTCTGGATGCAATGCATGCCGGCGTCGGCGAGCAGGCCGAGAACGGTCGGAACGTCCTTCAGCCTGGCCCAGTGGAACTGGAGATTGGTGCGGGTGGTGAAATGGCCGTAGCCGCGGTCATGGACATCCGCGATGAAGCCAAGCTGCCGCAACTGCCGCGCATTGAGCGCGCCATAGGGAATGGCGACGCGCAGCATGTAGGAATGAAGCTGAAGATAGAGGCCGTTTTTCAGGCGCAGAGGCCGGAATTCGTCCTCGGTCAGGGCGCCTGAGAGGCGGCGTTCGACCTGGCTGGCGAATTGCGCCACGCGCTCACGCACCAGCCGCTCGTCGAATTCGTCGTAAAGGTACATGGCGCGTCACTTCAGAGCGGGAAATCGGCCTGTTTGCCGAGGTCGGGGCGCACGCTGGGGCCAAGCGCCCGCAGGGCTTCGCGGTAATGGCGGGGGCGGGGCGCGCCCTCGGCGTTCTCGATGGCGACGAGTTGAGGATCGACCACTCTGGCGCGCAGGAATTCCTTCGCGCCGAAATCTCGCAGCGCCTCGGCCGCGCGCTCGTCCTGGACGACCAGCGCCCGACGCGGGTCGCGCGTCCAGCCTTCGAGCGTCGCGAAGACCACTTCGCCTTCGCGGAGATCGTTGGCGACCAGGATCGCCGGGAGTTCGGGGCGCTTTGCGGCGGCCATTGTCTAACCTCTTCGCGCGCCGCGAGGCGTCGTCGTCGTCTGGAAAAGCGCGAAGGACTTCTTCCGCGCCGTTGTGAAAAGGATAGGTCCGCGGGAATCACGTTGCAACGCAAAAAAAAAGAATTTTATGGCGAATATAGCGACATAAACAGAACAAATAACTACATATTCAAAAATTGAAAAGCGAAAATGAGAAAAATATTCTCTTTTGTCGATTATCAATCGCCACACCGCGCCAGCGTTTTCGCCGTTCAGGCGCGCGCCGCGCCGTGCTAGGAGGGGGGCGAGGAGAAAGGCGGGAAGCGCATGGCGCCGTCAGGCAAAACGCTTGTGACCGGGGCGACCGGCTTTGTCGGCGCGGCGGTCGCCCGCGCCCTGATCGCGCGGGGCGAAAGGGTCATGTTGTTGGCGCGCAAAAATTCGGCGCGCGGCAATATCGAGGGGCTGGACGCCGAAGTCGCGATCGGCGACCTGCGCGACGCCGAATCTTTGCGCCGCGCCTTGAGCGGGGTCGAGCGGCTCTATCATGTCGCCGCCGATTATCGGATGTGGGCGTCGGACCCCAAGGAGATCATCGAGGCCAATCGCCTCGGGACCGCCAATATCATGTCCGAGGCCTGGCGCGCCGGGGTCGGCCGCATCGTCTACTGCTCCTCTGTGGCGACGCTCAAACTGCGGGACAACGGCCGTCCGGCGGACGAGACTTGGCCGGCGGCGCCGCATGAGGCGATCGGGGCCTACAAGAAAAGCAAGACCATCGCCGAAAGGCTGGTCGAGAAAATGGTCGCGGAGCAGGGGCTGCCGGCGGTGATCGTGAACCCATCCACCCCCATCGGCCCGCGCGACATCAAGCCGACTCCCACCGGCCGCATCATTGTCGAGGCTGCGAACGGCAAAATGCCGGGCTATGTCGATACCGGGCTCAATCTCGTCCATGTGGACGATGTCGCCGCCGGCCATCTCGCGGCCATGGACAAAGGCCGGATCGGCGAGCGCTATATTCTCGGCGGACAGGATGTCCCGCTGGGGACGATGCTCGCCGAAATCGCCTCTTTGGCCGGGCGCCGGCCGCCGAAACTGAAAATGCCGCGAACGCCCCTGTTTCCGCTGGCTTTCGCCGCGGAAGCGATTGCGCTGGTCACTCGCAAGGAGCCGTTCCTTACCGCCGACGCCCTGCGCATGGCGAAATATCGCATGTATTTCTCCTCGGCCAAGGCCGAGCGCGAACTCGACTATCAGGCGCGACCCTATGCGCAGGCCCTGGCGGACGCGGTCGAATGGTTCCGCGAAAAAGGCATGATCCGGTGATCGGGCTCGGCGTCCTGGTGCTGGCGATCTGGCTGTTCCTGATGTTCGGGCGCGGCGGCTTTTGGCGCTGCCGCGACCGCGACGATGTTGACGCGCCGCCGGCGCTGAGCGCTTGGCCGAGCGTCGTCGCGGTGGTTCCGGCGCGCGACGAGGCGGCGCTGATCGCCAAAAGCCTTGGCTCGCTGCTGGCGCAGGATTATCCGGGCGATTTTCGCGTCGTTCTGGTCGACGACCAAAGCAGTGACGGCACTGTGGACAAGGCGCGCGAGGCGGCGGCCGCCTCGCCCCATTCATACCGCCTGACCGTTTTGCCTGGCGCGCCCTTGCCGGCGGGGTGGACCGGAAAGGTCTGGGCGATGGCGCAGGGCGAAATTTTCGCGCGGAAACATTCTTCGCCCGATTATCTTCTCTTCACCGACGCCGATATTTTTCACGCGCCCGGAAACATGCGCGCCGTGGCCGCGCGGGCGGAGAGCGGCGCCTATGGGCTGGTTTCGCTGATGGCGGCCTGGCGCTGCGAGAGCGCGGCGGAAAAATGGCTGATCCCCGCCTTCACCTATTTTTTCCAGCTGATCTATCCCTTCCGCTGGGTCTCCGATTCGCGCCGGAAGACGGCCGCCGCCGCCGGCAATCTCATGCTGGCGCGCGCCGATCTTCTGGCGAAGGCGGGCGGCGTCGCCGCAATCTCCAACGCCTTGATCGACGATTGCGCCTTCGGCGCCCTGATGAAAGGCGTCGGGCCCGTCTGGCTCGGCCTGAGCAAGCGCCTGCGCTCGCTGCGCGCCTATCCGCGTTTCGCCGACATCGGCCGCATGGTGTCGCGCTCGGCCTTCGCGCAACTGCGCTTTTCATACCCGCTGTTGGCGCTGACCAGCCTTGGCCTGGTCCTGACCTTTTTCGTTCCGGTCCTGCTCGCCTTTTTCGCCGATGGCCCCGCGGGCGTTCTGGGGATCGCCGCTTTTATCCTGATGAGCGTGAGCTTCGCGCCGGTCCAGCGCTTTTACGGCCTCCCCCGCTGGCGGGCGGCGACATTGCCGCTTATCGCCGCGCCCTATTTGCTTTATACGCTCGAATCCGCCTGGGCCTATAGCCGCGGGCGCGGCGGCATGTGGAAGGGTCGCGCGCAGGCGCATCTGGCGCGCACGGAAATCGAGACGGAAAGGCCATGAGCGCCGCTGTGAAACAAGTCGAGCCCACGCCGGTGACGGCGGAAAGTTTTCGCTCGGGCAAAAGCGGGAGCGACGAGAATTTCCCGGTCGCCTCGCTGCTGATCGCCGCGCCTTTTCGCCCGGTGATCCTCGCCTTTTACGATTTCGTGCGCGCGGGCGACGATGTCGCCGACAACCCCGACCTCGCGCCCGGCCAAAAACACGCTTTGCTCGACCAGCTCGACCGCAGCCTGGTGGGCTTGAGCGACGCTGAGCCGCTCGGCGTGAGACTTCGGCAAAAACTTGGCGAGCGCGGCCTCGCCGACCGCCATGCCCGCGATCTGCTCGACGCCTTCCGTCGCGATGTAGACAAGAATCGATACGCGAGCTGGGACGAACTGATCGATTATTGCCGGCTCTCGGCCATGCCGGTGGGGCGCTTTCTGCTCGACGTCCATGGCGAGAGCCGCGACTTGTGGACGGCGTCCGACGCCATCTGCGCCGCGTTGCAAATCAACAACCATCTGCAGGACTGCGGCAAGGATTTTTCCGTCCTGAACCGCGTCTATGTTCCCCAGGACACGCTCGACGCGGCGGGCGCTCGGATCGAGGACCTGGGCGCGGCAAAAGCGACGCCGGCCTTGCGCGTCTGTCTGCGCAACCTCGCCGCGCGCAATCGCGCGCTGCTGGAACAGGGCATGAGCCTGCCGCATGACATCAAGGATTTGCGGCTGGGCATGGAGATTGCGGTGGTCCTGCGTCACGCCTTCAGCATCGCCGATCTCCTGATCGCGCGCGACCCGCTGAGCGAGAATGTGAAGCTTTCCAGAAGCGAAATGTTGTTGGGCGCCGCGATCGCCGCCCTGAGCGAAGCATTCTCACGTTTGCAGCGGAGGGCGGCGTGACGGCCGCGCTCGATCTTTCCGCCGAACGCGCGCGTGATCGCGCGCGCAAAAGCTCGTTCTACCGCGCCATGGCGATTCTGCCGCGCGAGAAGCGCGACGCCATGTTCGAGATCTATTCCTTCTGCCGCGCGGTGGATGACATCGCTGACGAGGGCGGCGACAAGGCGACGAAAAAGGCCGGTCTCGAAACCTGGCGGCGCGCCATAGACGCGCTTTATGCGGGCGACGGCGCGGGGCTTGCCTCGGGCCTTGCCGCGCCCCTGCGCCGCTTCGGGTTTTCGCGCGAGGATTTTCTGGCTGTGATCGACGGCATGGAAATGGATGTCGAGTCCGACATTGTCGCGCCGAGCGCCGCGACGCTCGACCTCTATTGCGACCGTGTGGCGAGCGCGGTCGGGCGCCTGTCGGTGCGCGTCTTCGGCATGCCGGAAAAAGAGGGGGTCGCGCTCTCCTATCATCTCGGCCGCGCGCTCCAGATCACCAATATCCTGCGCGACATCGACGAGGACGCCGGCATCGGCCGGCTCTATCTGCCGCGCGAAAATCTTCTGGCGGCCGGCATTTCCGACCCGACGCCGGAAAGAGTCGTCAATCTCGACGATCTCGACGCTGTCTGCCGGCCGCTGCTGCTTCAGGCCAAGGCGCATTTCGACGCCGCGAACGCGATCATGGCGACACAGCCGCGTGAAAGAATCCGGGCGCCGAAAATCATGAGCCTCGCCTATGGCGCGATCTGGCGCCGGCTCGACAAGCGAGGCTTCAAAAAGCCGCGTGAAAGAATCGGCACGCCGAAACTCACCTTGATCGGCGCCATCCTGCGCTACGGATTTTTCTGAATGGCGCGGGTTCACATCATCGGCGCGGGGCTCGCCGGCCTTTCGGCGGCGGTGGAGCTTGCCGGCGCGCATGAGGTTTCCCTCTACGAGGCCGCGCCGCAGGCAGGCGGCCGGTGCCGGTCATATTTCGACGTCAGCCTCAACATGACGATCGACAATGGCAATCACCTGCTGCTGTCCGGGAACCACGCCGCTCTGGCTTATGCCAGGAAAATCGGCGGCGACGGCCGGCTGGCGGGACCGGATGAGGCGTCGTTCGATTTTTGCGATCTTGAACGGCGGATACGCTGGACGCTGCGGCCCAACGCCGGGAAATTCCCGTGGTGGATTCTGGCGCCCGACCGCCGTGTGCCGAATACGGCGGGCCTCGATTATCTGGCCCTGGTCAAGCTGCTGTTCGCGCGCTCCGACCAGACCTTGCGGCCCTTTCTGGGAAATGGCGAGATCGCGCGAAACCTGTGGAATCCTCTGTTCGTTTCGGCCCTGAACACCGATCCGGGCGAGGCCTCGGCCGCGCTCGCCGGCGCCGTCGTGCGCGAGACTTTCGCCCAAGGTGGCGCGGCTTGCCGGCCGGTGGTGGCGGTCGATGGACTGTCGGCGGCCTTTGTCGATCCGGCGCTGGATTTTTTGCGCGGCAAGGGGGCGGACATCCGTTTCGGCGCCAAATTGCGTTCGATCGAATTCCAAGGCGATCGCGCGGCGGCGCTGGATTTCGGCGACGAGAGGATCGCGCTCGCGGAGGACGAAAAAGTCGTTCTGGCGGCGCCGGCGCCGGTCGCGGCGGACCTGCTGCCGGGCCTTGCGGCGCCACACGAATTCCGCGCCATCGTCAACGCCCACTTCGCCTTTCCCGCGCCCAAGACGCTGCCGCTGCTCACAGGCGTGATCGGCGGGGCGACGGAATGGCTGTTCGGTTTTCACGACCGCCTGTCGGTGACGATCAGCGCCGCCGAGCGTTTTTTGGCCGCGCCGCGCGAAGAACTGGCCGAAAAACTCTGGTCCGAGGTCCAGGCGGTGGCGGGTTTTTCCGCCCCTCTGCCGGCCTGGCGGATCATCAAGGAAAAGCGCGCCACCTTCGCCGCGACTCCGGCGCAGGATTCCCTGAGGCCTGGCGCCGAAACACGCTGGCGCAATCTGTTCCTTGCCGGCGACTGGACCCAGACCGGCCTGCCCGCGACCATCGAGGGCGCGGTGCGTTCGGGCGTGAAGGCGGCGGGATTATGCGCGGGGGCTTCGTAAGGCGGGCGCCGAAATCCTGCGGAATTATGTAACCTCGCCGCCGGTTTGCGCGTATCCTCGGCAATCGCCAATTGCGGGACCGCACCGATGAAGCTTCGGCATGTGCTTCTTCTCGCCCTGCTCCTCGCGCCGGATTTGGCGCGGGCGGCGGACATCCGCCTGGTCGTTCCGGCGGGCTTTGGCGACGATCCTTTCGTGCGGGGTTTTCTCGCCAGCAAGGCGCTCGCGGAGGTAGGGCTGACCGTCGTTCAACAGCCGGTCGCCAACGGCGCCGACGCCATCGCGGCGCTGAAGCGCGGGGGGGCGGATCTCGGCGTGTTCGCGATTGGCGACAAGGACCGCGACGCGCTTGAGACTGAAGGCGCCGAGGCGCAAATCCTCAGCCGCCCCTATCTTTTCGAGTCAGCCAGGGAAGTGTTCATGATGCAGGACACTTTTCTCGGCGCGGTCGCCACCGCCGACGCGGGGCGCTCGGGCCTGTTCCCGCTGAAACTCTATTCCCACGCCATCGATTATCTGCTGACGACGGCGCCCTTGCGCAGGACGCAGGATTTCGAGCGGTTGCGGATGGCGTCTCCTGACGTCGTTTTGGCAGCGAGCAAAGGAAACGCGGTCGCGACCCGTCTCGACGACAAGACGCTCGCCTTCGCGAAGGATTTTTCCGGAAAACTCTACCTCACCGTCGGCAAGCCCGAGACGGGCCTGCTGGCGGCGGCGCCGGCCTTCTGGACGCAAGCGCCCGAAGCCGAGAAAAACGCGATTGCGAGGGTGGCGGACGAGGCGCGCACGGCGGCCAACGCCGAACTTTCCGCACGCGAAGAGGCCTTTCGCCGTCTGCCCAATGTCGAGACCAACCGCCTCGATCACGACACCCAAATGCATATGGCGATGAAGGAGGCCGGGGGCGAGGAGGCGATGAAGCGCGACATGATGCTGTGGCGCAAGGCCGGGGTCGAAGCCCACGGCAGGCCGGCGCCCGAGCTCGCCGCCGGGCCCATGCCCAAGATGGCGATGAATTCGCCGGTCTTCTTCGCCACCGACCGCGACGACGAGGGCGGCGCGGATTACGCCAACCGTTTTGGCGCGCGCCGCCTCGATCCCGCACCGATGACCTGCGGTTTTCTGGCCGCGCCGGCGCGGCGCGCGCCTCCGCCGCCCCTGCCGCCGGCGCCGAGAAATCTCACCAAGGGCGTGGACTATTGCGCCCGGAAAATCGTCGCCGCGGCGCGCGCGGCGGGCGCCGCGAAAATTCTGGTTCTCATCCACGGCTTCAACAATTCATTCGGCGCGGTGGCGGACCGGGCGCTGGAGCTGGGCGCAGAGCTCGATTACGCCGGCGCGATTCTGGCCTGGAGCTGGCCCTCGGAGGGCTCCGCCTTCAGCTATCCCTATGACGAGGATTCCAGCGCGTGGAGCGAGCCGCATCTCGCCGATCTGGTGGAAAAAATTGCGGCGCTCGCCCCGGATTTGCGGATCGATTTCGTCGCCCACAGCATGGGCAATCGCATCCTGTTGCAGATGCTGCGCGATTTCGCGCTGGAGAAGGCGAATTTGCGCGTCGGCGTCGCCGTTTTGGCCGCGCCGGACGTGTCGCAGGACGTTTTCCGCCAGCAGTTGCCGCAGGTTCAAAAGATCGGCGCGCTGCGCACGCTCTATGCGTCGGAATATGACCGGGCGATCGAAATTTCCGAGTCCTATCACAGCGCGCCGCGCGCCGGCAGCGGCGGCGGCGCGATCCTGGTCGCGCAGGGAATCGAGTCGGTCGACGCCAAGTTGTCGGGCCATTCCTATGTGTTCGACGAGCCCAAGGCGATGCGCGATTTCAAGCAGATCGTGAACCAGGAGCTCAAGGCGCCGCAGCGCGGCCTGCCCGAGCGGGAAAAGGCGGGCGCCGCCTATTGGCTGATCGAGCCGTGACGGGCGCCGGCTCACCCGGTCGGCGAACATCGACACCCGTTGGATCGATAGGCGGAGGTGGGCCCAAATCGGAACGGCGGCGGCGTAGACCAGACGTCAAAGATTGATCGATCAGCGGAGGTTCATCGGCGCAAAATGACAGCGGCTTGCCGTTACGCATCAGCGCAGATGGCCCACCCTGTGCTATTCTGTCTGCATGACGATCAAAATCTACATTGACGCCGACGCCTGCCCGGTAAAGGAGGAAACCTATAAAGTCGCCCTCCGCTATGGATTGCGGACCTTCGTGGTCTCCAACAGCTTCATGCAGATCCCGATATCGCCACTGATCGCGCGGGTTGTGGTCGACGCCGGGGCTGACGTCGCCGACGACTGGATTGCCGACCATGTCGTTTCCGGCGATGTCGTCGTCACGAATGATATTCCCCTGGCGGCGCGCGTCCTGGCAAGGGCAGCCCACGCAGTCGCGCCCCATGGGCGCGCGTTTACTCACGATTCGATCGGCATGGCTCTGGCGCAGCGCGCGCTGATGGAGCATATCCGCTCGACGGGCGAGACGACGGGCGGCCCTCCGCCCTTTATGCCGGCGGACCGCTCCCGCTTCCTCCAGGTTCTGGATCAGACGATCAACCGAGAGCGACGCAAGCGCCTGCTGTCGGCGCCCCCGTGAGGCCATGCCTGACTCGTTTGAGAGGCGATCGTGATACCCTGGGAGTTGATCGACACGGCGCAAATACCCGGGGGCGGCGGACATCTGCGGCTCAAGCGGCGGGGCGCGGAATTCTCGATCATGCTGGGCGACAATGAATTGATGAACTCGCGCTTGAGCGGGTCGGAGCAGGCGCTGGCCACGCTCTCCTGGGAGCGCATTCGATCCCGTCCCGGCCCGCGCGTCCTGATCGGGGGACTGGGGATGGGCTTTACCTTGCGCGCCGCGCTCGCGGTCCTCGGCCCGCGGGCGCGCGTCATCGTCGCCGAACTCGTGCCCGCGGTCGTCGCCTGGGCGCGCGGACCCATGACGTCTTTGCACGGGGCGAGCCTGACCGATCCGCGCGTCTCTATCCGTGAAGCGGATGTCGGCCTTCTGATCCGCGAGGCGCGCGGATTCTATGATGCTATCCTCCTCGATGTCGACAATGGCCCCGACGGGCTGACGCGGGAAGCCAACGATGGCCTTTATCAAAGGGCGGGTTTGAACGCGGCCAGGGAGGCCTTGCGTCCCGGCGGCGTCCTTGCCGTCTGGTCGTCCGCTCCGGATCAGGATTTCACCGAACGTCTTCGCCGGGCCGGCTTCGGCGTCGAGGAAATCAAGGTTCGCGCCAACGGCAAAAAAGGCGGCGCGCGGCACGTCGTTTGGATCGCGACACGCAGCGGTCCCTGAGCGCGCCGCCAAGTCTGGTCGAGAACGGATCTGATCGAGAATGGGGTCTGATCAGGAAATGGCCCGATCGAAAACGTGACGCGGCGCTCGCGCCTCGGTCCCATTCGGCGCCAGCGGCGGCGCAATCATGGCTTGCGCTGCGGACCCCTTCTCCCTCCAAACCGCCCCTTCGTCATGGGGCCGCCTTCCGCCCACAGTCGCCTTCCATCCTTGGGAACGAAGCCGTGGAATTTCTCCGCTACCGCCGGCAGAGCGGCAAAGGCTGCGGCGGCGGGCGCGGGTGGTCGCGCTCGTAGCGGGCAAGGATGGGGCCGAGGACTCCTTGCGACCAGTATTTCGGCGCGCGAATTTCCTTCAGGCAGAAGGCGTTCCAATAGGCGCCGGCCTTGTCCGGCGAACGGCCGGCCTTCACCGCCCGCGCCACCGCCTCGATGTCCTCGGACTCGGGATAGATGTAAAGCGTGGTCGGATCGTCCTTCATGATTGGGATGACCAGTCCGGCGTCTTCGGGCGACCAGGAGGTGCAGCCGTTGCTGCGGCCCCCGGCGTAGAACACCAGATTGCCGAAGGCCACGTAGCCGTCGCTGTCGGCGTGGGGATCGCCGGGCGCCTTGCGCCGGCACATGTTCCGCAAAAGTTCGGCGGCATGGCCGCCGATCACGCGCTCCCGCGCGTTGGCCGTGTCGCCCTCGCCGTCGAACTGCACGAAAGAGCGGTAGAGGGGGGTGTGATGGCTTGAACCGACCGGATAATAGCCTTTGAACGAGGTCTTGATCTCGCGGGTGACATAGGGGCCGCCGGTGGTGAGCTTGGAATTCTCGGCATTGCCGAAATTTCTGGCGCAGACGCGGCCGTTCTCGAAATCGGCGAGGCCCTTCAGGTCGCGCCCGCCCCCATGGCCGGCGGCAATGGCGCGGAAAACCTGCCGGCGTTCGCAGATCACGTAGAAGCGCCGTCCGAGATTGCCGCGACCAAGATCGTTGGGGCGGGTGGCGTCCATGGCGAAATAGCAGGGATTGCGAATTTCGCCGGCGCGCAATTTATGGAAATAGAGCGACCGCGCCCGGCGCAGCACGACGGGCGCGATCTGGCCCTCGCCAGCGCCGACATGGCCTTGCAGCCAGGACGGCAAGTCCTGGGATTGCGCGAGGGCGGCGCCCGGCGCCGCCGACAGGGCGGCGACAAGGGTGAAAAGACGGGGAAGGGTTTTTCCTGACCGCACCGGATCAACTCTCCTGTCGAGGGGCGCGCCGATCATGCGGCGCCGCGGTAAAGAATCGATCACAAATCCAAAAATCGGCGCGATCATGACCGATCGCGCCGTTCTTCGCCAGTCCCCGGTCGCGCGGGGCAGGAAACCTGGCGATGAAAACAGATTTGCATCTGCCGCGCGCAAGTCTAAGCTGTCGGCGAAAAGCGGGAGCTTCACGGACGCCCGATTGTTTTGGATCGACCGAATATGAACGAACATAAAGACATCGCCAGAAAGCTCGAACATCGCCTTGAGGAACTGACAGGCCACGTCGCGGAGATCGACAGCGAATTGCGCTCCCAACTCGCCGCCGATTGGGAAGAGCAGGCGACCCAGCTCGAAGGCCAGGACGCGCTCGAAGGGCTGGAGAAGTCCAAACTACTGGAAATCAAGCAAATTCGCGCGGCCTTGCAGCGCATCGCCAAAGGCGAATATGGCGTCTGCGTGCGCTGCGGCGAGCCGATCGATCCGAAGCGGCTCAAGGCGCTCCCAACGGCCCTGACCTGTATCGCCTGTGCCAGCAAGTGACGCGGCCGGACCCGGCGCCTCAGGCTTCCGCCGCGTGCGCCTTGTCCGGCGCGTATGACGGCGGCGGCGCGTCGGAAATCTCGTCGCGCCCGTGCCGGCGCGCGAGCAGGGAATAGACCGCAGGGGTGACGAAAAGCGTGAAGATGGTGCCGACGCTCATGCCGGCGCCGATGACGATCCCGATCGCCGCGCGGCTGCGGGCGCCGGCGCCCGAAGCGACGATCAGCGGGATCATGCCGACGACCATGGCGGCGGTGGTCATCAGGATCGGGCGCAGGCGAACGCCGGCGGCATGCTCGATCGCCTCGCGCGGTGAAAGACCTTCGCGGCGCTGCATCTGATTGGCGAAATCGACCATCAATATGCCGTGCTTGGAGATCAGGCCGATCAGGGTCATCAGGCCGATCTGGGTATAGATGTTGATCGAGGCCGCGCCGATCACGCCGAGGATGTTGAGCGGCAGCAGCGCGCCGAACATCGAGGTCGGCAAGGCGATCAGCACGATGAAGGGATCGCGAAAACTCTCGAACTGGCCCGCCAGCACCAGATAGATCACGACCAGCGAGAAGATGAAGGCGAAGGCGAGCACATTGCCTTCCTGCATGAATTGCCGGCTCTCGCCCTGGAAATCGTATGAATAGCCCTCGGGGAAGGTTTTCCGCGCGGTATCTTCGAGGAAGCCTAGGACCTCGCCGAGCGTATGGCCGGGGAAGGGCACGCCGGACAGTGTCGCGGCGTTGAGTTGCTGGAAGCTGGTCAGCGCGTTGGGCTGGGTCTTTTCCGTGATCGTGACCACGGTCGAAAGCGGGATCAGCGCGCCGCTCGACGTACGCAACTGATAGCGCATCAGCCAGTTGGCGTTCAGGCGAAAATCGCGCGGCGCCTCGGGGATGACCTCGTAGGAGCGTCCGGCGAGATTGAAGCGGTTGACATAGTTGCCGCCGAGGAACGTCGCCAGCGTCGCGCCGATGTCCTGCATGGTGATCCCGAGGCTCGACGCCTTCGCGGCGTCGATCTTCACCTCAAGCTGCGGCGTGTCGAATTTCAGGTCGCCGTCGGTGAAAATGAACAGGCCGCTCTTGCGCGCCTGCTCCAGCACTTCGTCCAGCACGCGGGCGAGGGTGAGATAGTCGCCGGCGGTGCGGATGACGAATTGCACCGGCGGGCCGCCGGTCGAACCGGGGAGCGAAGGCAAGGCGAAGGAGAAGATTTTTGCGCCGGTCTGGTCCGCGAGCAACGGCTGCAGGCTTTGCAGGATCTCGGCCTGGCTGCGCTTGCGCTCGCTCCACGGCTTGAGCAGCATGCCGGCGAAGGCGCTGTTGACGCCCTGCGAGCCGTTGATGACGAAGACATGCTCCTTTTCCGCCACCTTGTCGAAGACGTTTTTCTGCAGGCGGCCAGTGACATTTTCGAGGTAATCGAGATTGGCGTATTGCGGTGTCTTGACCATGGTCAGGATCAGGCCCTGGTCTTCTTCCGGCGCCAGTTCGCGCGGCGTTGTGACATAGAGCAGGCCGGTCAGCGTCAGCACCCCGACCAGAATGAGGATGGTCAGGGCGCGGAAATTGAGGGTGCGATGGAGCAGGCGCTCATAGCGCCGCCTCAAGCCCTCGAAGGCGTCGTCGAGAAATTCGACCATGCCGCGCCGGCCCTCGCGCCCGCCACCCGGTAAATGGCGCTCGTGCGGGCGCAAAAGCTTGGAACACATCATCGGCGACAAAGTCAGCGCGATGAAGCCGGAGACGATGACCGAGCCGGCAAGGGTGAAGGCGAATTCCTTGAACAGGGCGCCGGACAGGCCGCCGACAAAGCCGATCGGGGCATAGACGGCCGCGAGCGTTATGGTCATGCCGACCACGGGCAGGGCGATTTCCCGGGCGCCGAGCATCGCCGCCTCGCGCGGCGGATGGCCCTCCTCGATATGGCGATAGATGTTTTCGACCACGACGATGGCGTCGTCCACGACGAGGCCGATCGCCAGCACGAAGGCGAGCAGGGTCAGAAGATTGATCGAATAGCCGAGCAGCAGCATGAAGATCATGACGCCGATCAGCGACAGGGGGATGGTGACGATCGGAACAAACGTCGAGCGCAGGTCGCCCAGGAACAGGAAGATCACGATGACGACGATGACTCCGGCCTCGACCAGGGTCTTGGCGACCTCATGGATCGAGGCGCGGATGAATTCGGTCGCGTCATAGGCGATGGCGCCCGTCATGCCCGTGGGCAGCCCGGCTTCGATCGAGGGAAAGGCTTTGCGCACGTCGGCGATCACGCTCAGCGGATTGGCGGTCGGCGTCGCGTAAACGCCGATGAACACCGCCTTGAGGCCGTCGAACACGGCCGAGGAATCGACGCTTTCGGGGCCAAGGTCGATGCGCGCGACGTCGCCGAGCTTCACCAGCGCGTCGCCTTTGTTGAAGATCACGAGTTGGGCGAAAGCCCTCGCGGTTTCCAGCGAGGTCAGGGCGTTGATGCTGGTTTGGGTGAAATCGCTTTTGATCTGGCCGGCGGCGGAGGTGAAATTGTTGGCGAGCAGGGCGTTGCGAATGTCCGCCGCCGTCACGCCGCGCGCCGCCATGCGATCGGGGTCGAGCCAGACGCGCATGGCGAAATTCCGCCCGCCGATGATCGTGGCGCTGGCGACCCCGTCGATGGTCTGCAGGCGCGGCTGGATGACGCGGGTGATGTAATCGGTGATCTGCGCCTCGCTCAGCGAGTCGGAATTGAACGACATGTAAAGCAGGGCCGTGCCCTGGCCGGTCTGCTTGACCACCACCGGATCGTTGGCCTCCTTCGGCAGCAGATATTTGACCTGCGCCACCTTGGCCAGCACGTCGGTCATGGCGCGGTCGGCGTTGGCGTTGAGGCGCAGGTTGAGCGTGACGGTCGAGACGTTCTGCTGCGAATTGGAGACCAGAGTGTCCACGCCTTCCGCGCTCGCCACCGCCTGTTCGATCGGGGTGGTGATGAAGCCCTTGATCAGGTCGGCGTTGGCCCCCGGATAGGTGGTAGTGATGACGATGCTCGCCGAGGACAGGGCCGGATATTGCCGGATCTGCAATTTGAACCCGGCTTGCGCGCCGACGAGCAGGATCAGAAGGCTGACGACGATCGACAGCACGGGCCGGCGGATGAAGAGGTCGGTGAAAGCGCCCATATGTCGTTCGCCCAAAGCAGCGTGCGGAAAAGCGGATGCCGGTTTTTCGCAAAAAGCGCTGCGGAAAAAAGGAATTTAGACCCGATGGCGATTTGGCCGAATCGCCATCGGGTCTAGGGGAAGGGCCGCACGGCCGGCGGCGTCATCGCCGCGCCGGTTTCGATGCGCACGTGCGCGCCAGGCTGAAGCTTGATCTGGCCCTCCGTCACGATTTTTTCGCCGGGCGCGACGCCCGACAGGATCACGACGCGGTCGCCCTGCGCGTCGCCGACCCTGACCGAGCGCCGCTCGACATGGAGCGGGCCTTCGAAGCCTTTGTTCTTGTCGTCGGGGACGACGACATAGACCGAATCGCCGTAGAGCGAATAATCGACCGATGTGCGCGGCGCGGTGACCACGGGCGCCGGCTTTCCCGCGGAAAAATCGACATGGCCAAACATGCCGGGCAGGATTTTCTTGTCCGGATTGGCGAATTCCGCGCGAACCAGAATGGCGCGGGTGGCGGGATCGACCCGCGCGTCTATGTTGCTGATCCTGCCAAGGAAATGCTTTCCAGGAAAGGCGTCGAGCAGCGCGGAGACCGGCTGGCCGATGGCGAGATCGGAGAAATTCTGCTCCGGAACCGGAAAGTCGAGATAGATCGGGTCGAGCCGCTGGAGCGACACCATGGGCGCGCCCGCCGCGACATACTGGCCAATGTCGATCTTGCGGATGCCGAGCCGACCCGAAAAAGGCGCGACCAGGATTTTCTGCGCGATCAGGGCGCGGGTCTTTTCGACCGAACCGGCGGCTTGGTCGCGCGCGGCCTGGGCGAGGTCGAAATTCGAGCGCGCCGAAACGCCGCGCGCCTCCAGGGTCCGCTGGCGGTCGAAGGCGGACTGGGCGTTTTTCATCAGCGCCATATTGGCGTTGAGGTCCGCCTCTTCGGTCGAATCGTCGAGCCTGACCAGCAGCGCGCCCTTTTCGATGTCCTGGCCGTTCTCGAAGGCGATCTGGGCCACGACGCCCGAGACCTGGCTGGCGACGTCGATGCCGGGCACGGCCTTGAACGTGCCGATGGCCGCGACATGGGGCGCCCAGTCTTCGGAACGCGCCGCCACGACCGCGACGCCCGCCGGAGGCGGCTTCATCGCGGAAATGGCGACGCGCGCCATTTCCGGCTTGAGATGCAAATGGAAGAACCCGGCGCCGCCGATCAGCGCGGCGAGCAGGAAGAAGACAAGGCCGAAAACCAAATTGCGCATGTGCCGGACCGTTTGGGCGCGAGGCCGCGAAGGCCGCCGGGGTTTTAGCGCCCGCCGGTTCTCGACGCAAACGGCAATGGCGCAACCGTGAATTTCGCCGGATGGATCCGCGCGAAACCTTGCGGCGCGACCTGATTTGCGCTTCGCTTGGGCCCGGCCGCTCGCGCGAGCGGCGAAGCCTTAATCGAAATGCCGGTCGAGGGTCGCCCGCTAATGAGTTTCAGGATTCTGCAAGGCCTGTTGCCGTTGAAGCCGCGCGAGGCGCTGAAAGACGCCGCCGCCGGCCTGACCCTGGCGTCGATGAACGTGCCGCAGGTTCTGGGCTACACGCGCATCGCCGGCACGCCCGTCGTCACTGGCCTTTACACGGTTCTGCTGCCTCTGGTCGGCTTCGCCCTGTTCGGCTCGTCGCGCCATCTCGTCGTCGCGGCCGATTCCGCCACGGCGGCCATTTTTTCCAGCTCGCTGTCGCATATGGCGGCGGTGGGAAGCGAAAAATACATGGCCCTGGTCGCCATGCTTACATTGCTGACGGCTTTTTTCCTGTTGCTGGCGCGAGTCTTCAAGCTCGGCTTTCTTGCCGATTTCCTTTCGCGGACGGCCTTGGTCGGCTTCCTGACAGGCGTCGGCGTTCAGGTCGGCGTCGCCATGGCCCCCGACATGTTCGGCGTCGAAGCCGATTCGCGCCGCACCCTGATCCAGGCTTGGGACGTGCTGATCGGCCTGCCGCATCTTCATCGCCTCGACCTCGCCCTGTCCGCGATCGTCGTCGCGGCCATCCTGCTCGGGCGGCGTTTCACGCCGCATTTCCCGATGTCGCTTGTGGTCGTCGTCGGCATGATCGCCGCGAGCGCCGGCCTCGATTTCGCCGGACACGGAATCGCGACGATCGGCCAGGTTCCCGGGGGCCTGCCGTCATTGCGCTGGCCGGACGTGAGCTGGGAGGAGACGCTCGCGCTCCTGCCCGTCGCCGGCTCCTGTTTCGTGATGATCATCGCGCAGAGCGCCGCGACCTCGCGCGTCTATGCGCTGCGCCACAGGGAGCGGGTGGACGAGAACGCCGACATTCTCGGCCTCGCCGCCGCCAACGCCGGCGCGGCGCTCACCGGCGCCTTCGTCGTCAACGGCAGCCCGACCCAGACGGCCATGGCCGGCAACGCCGGGGCGCGCAGCCAGTTCGCGCAGCTGGTTTTCGCGGGCGTGGTCGTCATCGTGCTCGTCGCCCTGACCGGGCCGCTGCGTTACCTGCCGCATTGCGTTCTCGCCAGCATCGTCTTCACCATCGCCGTCGGCATGATCGACGTCAAAGGGCTGAAGGCCATAAGGCGCGAAAGCGCGGGCGAATTGAGCCTGGCCCTTGTCACCGCCGCCGCCGTGCCCTGCATCGGAGTCGAGCAGGGCATCCTGCTGGCCATCGGCCTGTCGCTGGTGCGGCATGTGCGTCACTCCTACCGGCCGCATATCATGATCCTCGCGCCGAGCGCCCTGGGACCGTGGGAGCCGAGAGAGGCGGCGCCGGGCATGGAGACGGCGCCGGGACTCATCGTCTATCGCTTCGGCGCCGATCTTTTTTACGCTAACGCCGATCGTTTCGTGGACGCGGCGCGCGAATTGATCGACCATGCGCCGTCGTCGACGCGGCGCTTCGTCATCGACGCCGGCGCGATCACGGATATCGATTTTTCGGCGGCCGGCGCCTTGCGCGACCTGCTCGCCGAATTGAAGGAAAGGCGGATCGAGGTGGCGATGGGCCGCGTCAGCGAGGCGCTGCGCGCCGATCTCGAACGGCATGGCGTCGTCGAGGCGCTCGGCGCGGAAAAGATTTTCCCGAGGCTGCATAACGCTCTGGAGGCCGTCGGAATCGATTTGAGCGCGGCGGCGTCGGAGCCTATTCGCCAATAGGCAAAATCGGCGCGCAAGATCCCGTCCGGGTGGACTCTTGGTCGCGTTTCGGAGAAAGTTCCGCTCCATGCGCGCTTCAGTTCATTTTCAGCTCCAGGTCTCCTTCGCCGAGCCGATTCGCGGCCTGAATCAGATTCTCCGGCTCAGCCCCCGAGGCTTCGACAGCCAGCGCGTCATGGATTGGCGAATCGACGTGTCGCCGGAGGCCGCCTTGCGGCGCGGCGAGGACGCCAACGGCAATCTCGTCGACGCCTGTTCGCACGACGGCCCGCTCGACGGCCTGACGATTTCGGCGGGAGGCGTGGTCGAAATTCATGACGCGGACGGCGTCCTGCGTGGGCTGGCCGAAAAGCTTCCACCCGAGGCCTTCCTTCGCGATGCGCCGGCGAGCCAGGCCGACAGGGATCTGGCCTTCTTTGCGCGCAACGCCGCAGCCGATGAGGGCGACAGGCTCGAACAGATGCATCTTCTGATGGGCGCGCTGCACAAGGCCCTGGCCTTCACGCCGGGCGAGACCGAGGCGCCGCGGCCGGCCGCCGAGGTATTCGCCGCGCGCGCCGGCTCGGCCCGCGAACTGGCGCAAGTCTTCGTCGCGGCGGCGCGGGCCTTAAGCGTTCCAGCGCGTTTCGTTTCCGGCTTCCACCTCGGCGCCGATGGGCTAAGCATGTCCGGCGCCCATCACGCCTGGGCGGAAATCTTTTTCGATCCCATCGGCTGGATCGGCTTCGATCCCGCCCTGGGATATTCCCCGCGTGAAAAACATCTGCGCCTCGCCACGGGGCTCGATTTCTTCGCCGCCGCGCCCCGGCGCGCCGTCTGCCTCACCCCGGCCCGCGAGGAAAGGCGCGCGGTTTTGACCGTGGAGGCGGGGTGACCGACGGGCTGGCGGATCGCGCATGACTCTCACCGCGCGGAAGGAGGCGGATTGTGGCGCACGAGACCTTGGACGCGATCGACCGCAAGATCCTGACGGCGCTCCAGGCGAACGCCAATATCGCGGTCGCCGATCTTGCGCGCGAGGTCGGCCTGTCGCCCACGCCCTGCTGGAAACGGGTGCAGAAGCTCGAAAAATCCGGCGTCATCACCGGGCGGGTGGCCCTGGTCGATCCCCAGAAGATCGGTCTTGGCCTCACCGTTTTCGTTTCGATCGAGACCGACGACCATTCCCAGGCCTGGCTCGCGCGTTTCGCGCAGGCGGTCTCCTCCATGCCGGAGGTGATGGATGTCTACCGCATGGCCGGCGACGTCGATTACCTGCTGCGCGTGGTGGTCGAGGACACGGCGGCCTATGACGGGTTCTACCGGCGTCTGATCGCGGCGGCGCCGCTGAAAAAGGTCACCTCGCGTTTCGCCATGGAGCGGATCAAGGCCAGTTCGGCCTTTCGTATTCCGGAACCTCCATCGCCGCGCTGACTTTGCGTTGAATCAATTGCAGCCGGCGGCGGATTTGCTATCCGTTTCTGTGGAATAGGTGGGGCGAAAACGACAGCCCGTGGAACCGGCTGAAGACCGGAAGCGGGGGCTTGGCAAGCGGCGCAAGTCCGCGCAAGCGTCAGAAGCGTGTTCCATTCAAAACTCATAATGAACGGTCCGGCGGCCTTTTGAATCCGGACCGGCGGTTTAGCGCGGCTCGCGATGATCCGTTTGGTCAATTGGTATGGGATGAGGGGAGATCAGGCGTTTCGGAAGAGCGCGGTCCTGACCGGAAGATTCGATTCCCCCGGTGCGCTGGCTGGGCATGGCGTAAACCGGGAAGGGCGGTGGAACGTCACCGCGGAATTTGCCGGCGTCGCGCCCGTTTTGAACTCGAGCCAGCCGAAAACGACGCCTTCATGCGTCAAGGCGCGGAGAACGGCCGAAGAGCCGTGAGCGTTGTGGGGGGCGGGGCTCCAGCTTCCGAGACGACCTGCTTTATATGGCGCCGCACACTCAAGCGCGGCGCCGGAGGCGGCGTCGAAAAGCCGTCGCCAACTCACGCCGGCCCTTCGGGGTCGGCGATTTTATTTTGGCTGCTCGGCAACGCGCCGGGAACACGACGATGCAATGAGTCTCCGCCTATTTTTTTGCCGGCCTGACCGTTCTTACGAAGTCCGGATCGGTGTCGAGCCAGGCGCCGCCGATCAGTTCGACGCAATAGGGAATGGCGGGAAAGACCGCCTTGAGGCACAGGTCGATCGAGCGTGGGCTGCCGGGCAGGTTCACGATCAGGCAGGCGCCGCGATGGGCGGCGGTCTGGCGCGACAATATGGCGGTCGGCGTCTGCTCCAGGCTTTTCATCCGCATCAATTCGCCGAAACCGGGCAATTCCCGGTTGCACGCCGCCAGCGTCGCTTCCGGCGTCAGGTCGCGCGGGGCGGGGCCGGTGCCGCCAGTGGTTAGAACGAGGCAGCAGCCGGCCTTGTCGGCCATGTCGATCAGTGTGTCGCGCACCCGTTCGAACCCATCGGGAATGACCCGCCTGTCAAGTTCGAAGGGCACGGAAAGCGCTTTGCCGAGCCATTCGGCGATCGCGGGGCCGGAAATATCCTCGTAAGCTCCGGCGCTGGCGCGGTCGGAAACGGTCAGCACGCCGATTTTTGCCGGGGCGCTCATGGCGCGTCCCTGTTGACGCGCGGCGGGCCCATCAGCGCCGGCTGGAACAGGATCGCCGCGCAAAGCGTGGTGGCGAGCGACAAGGCCAGCAGCTTGCCCATGCTCGACGTGCCAGGATGGCTCGACGCCCACAAGCTGCCGAAGGCGGTGGCGGTGGTCAAGGCGCTGAAGAAGATCGCGCGGGTGAGGCCGGTGCGCAGCAATTTGGCCGAACCGGCGCGCCAAGCGATGACATAATAGATCTTGAAGGCCACGCCGAGGCCGAGCAGCAGCGGCAAAGCGATGATATTGGCGAAATTGAGCTTCAATCCGATCAAGGCGGAAATCTCCATCGTGTAGATCCCGGCGAGAGCCAGCGGCGCCAGGGTCAACGCGACGTCGCCGATCCGCCGCAAGGCGATGAACAGCAGGAGCGCGATCGAGACGAAAGCGAGGCCCCCGGCTTGGGCGAAGGCGCGCAGCACGGTATCGCCGGAGAAGAGAATTCCCACCGGCGCGCCCGAGGCGTTGGGCGCGACCTTCAGCACAGCATTCACAAAAGGCCGCATCAATCCGTAATCGTTCTTGTCGCCGCGCGGCGCGACCTCCATCCGGGCGCGGCCATCCGACGCGATCCAGTCGCGGCGCAATGCCGCGGGCAGGTTGCCGAGCGTGACCGGCGCCGCCTGAAGGCTCAGGCGCACCTCCTCCAGAAGGATTTTCATTGGCGCGATCAGCAGCGCGCGGGCTCGGTCGCGAGCGGCCTCCGGCGCCCTGCCGAGGGCTTCGAGCGCGGCGCCGGCGCGCGCCAGCGCGGCCAAGGCGGGCTTGCCCTCGGCCGCCTTTTTCAGCGCCGCGCCCGCCTCGATCAGGGCGCGGGCGTCCTGCGCGTCGGTCGGCGGCGCCGGCGGATTGACCGGGTCGAGGCTGGGGCCGAGCAGGCTGCGCGCGTCGGCGATCATCGCGAGCTTGGCCGTCTGGTCGTCCGGGACGAAATCCGACAGGGTGGTCACGCTTTCCGCTTCCGGCAGCGACCGCAATTTCACCGCGAGCGCGTTGGCGTCGTCGAGCGAGGGCTCCATGATCTCGATGACATTGGGCGTCATATGCGGGTCCTGCATGATGTCGAGCAGGGTCGAAACCGATTCCGTCTTGTTGCTGCGCAGGTTCAGCGGGTTGTAATCGAACCGCACTTTCAGCAGCAAAGGCGCGCCGATGACCGCGAGGCCGAGAGCCGCCACGACGATGCCCTTGCGATGACGCATCTGGAATTCGTCGAGCGGGGCGAGGAAGGCGTAGCCGACCGGTCTGGCTTCCGAGCGCGGGCGCAAGAGGGAAAGCAGCGCCGGCAAAGCGGTGATCGAGGTCAGGAAGGCGATGATCATGCCGGTTCCGGCGATCAGGCCGAGTTCGGAAACGCCGCGATAATCGGTCGGGATGAAGGAATAGAAGCCGGCCGCCGTCGCCGCCGCCGCCAGAGCCAGCGGCAGGCTCGCCTTGGCGCCCGCCGCGTTGAGCGCGCGGCGCAGATCGTCGTCGCGGAAACGCTCCTCGCGATAGCGCACGCTGAACTGGATGCCGAAATCGACGCCAATGCCGACGAAGAGCACGGCGAAGGCCACCGAAATCGGATTGAGCGAGCCGACCATCGCCAGTCCCGCGGCGGCGGTCATCGCCAGGCCCATCAGCATGTTCGCCATCACTGCGACGATCAGCCGGCGCCAGCGCAGAGCGCGCCACAGGATGAACAGAACCGCGACCAGGGTGATCGCGTTGCTGCGCGCCGCCCCCTCGCTCAGCGTCGCGAATTCCTCGTCCTGCAAGGCGACCTCTCCGGTCAGCCGCAGGCGATAGCCCTGGTCGGGCGTCAGGCCGATCCGCCTTGCCGTCTGGCGCAACGCGTCCGAAGCCGCGGCTCCGGCCTCAAGCGCCGAAAAGTCCAGCACCGGCTTCACCTCGATGAAACGGCGCCTGTCGCGAACCGAGGCCCGCGCTCCGGAAAACAGGGCCGACCAGGAAAAATCGCTTTTTCTGCCCGACGTCGCAGCGTCAATCGCGCCCGTGATGGTTTCAAGCGGCTTGGCCATGCCGGCCGCTTCCTGGCCGCCGCGCGCCATCAGGCCGAGCGCCCCGGCGAAGCCCCGCAACGACGGATCGCGCGCCAGCGCGCCGAGAAAGGGCTGGGCGTCGATGAGTTGGTCCGTTTTCGCCTGGACCTCGCTTTTCGGCAGATAGAGCAGGCCGTTGCGGCGAAAGAAGGCGCTGGTTTCGAGGCTGGAGACATCCGAAAAATATTTCGGCTCCGCCTTGAGAGCCGCGACCAGCCGCAGCGCCCCCTCTGTCGCCAGTTCCGGCGAGGGCGCGTCGAGCACCGCGAGCAAAGCGTTGGCGCGCTGGGGAAAGGCGTGACTCAGCGCGATTTCGCGCTGGCGCCACGGCAGATCGGGGTTGATCAGTTTGTTGAGGTCGGTGGTGATGGCGAAATGATCCGCCGCGTACCAGCCCGCGAGCAGGGTCGCGAGCAGCGCCAGGGCGAGGACGGCAAGTCCGTGGGCGGCGCTGAAGGCGACGGTCCTGGCGACAATGCCGATTTCCTCGGTTTCGGGATGGAGAAAATCGTCAGCCTCGGTCATGTCGCTCCCGGGCCGGCGGCGATTGCTGCTTCCTCCCCGGCGCCTGGAAATTGCTTTATTTTTCGACGAAAGGAAACCGTTGCGGCGCATTTTTTCGCAGGCTTTTGAGCGTCGTCGGGTTTTCGCTTGCGGGCCGGAGGCGGTTCGGCCTATTGGTCCCCTGCGGATTCAAAGGATCGGCGCCGCGCTGAAGGAGAAGAAATGGGTATCCCGGTGATCGAGGGAGCGCGGATCGGCGCCTATATCGTCAAGCAGCATCTGCTTGGGCGCAAGCGTTATCCCCTGGTCCTGATGCTGGAGCCTCTCTACCGCTGCAATCTCGCCTGCGCCGGCTGCGGCAAGATCGATTATCCCGACAAGATCCTCAACCAGCGCCTCCCCTATGAAGACTGCATGGCGGCGATCGACGAATGCGGCGCGCCGGTGGTGGTGATCGCCGGCGGCGAACCGTTGCTGCACAAGGACATCGGCAGGATCGTGCGCGGCGCGATCGCGCGGAAGAAATATGTCACGCTCTGCACCAATGCGCTGCTGCTCGAAAAGAAAATGGGCGAGTTCGAGCCGCATCGCGCCTTCAATTTCTCGGTTCACCTCGACGGTGACCGCGAGATGCACGACAAGTCGGTCTGCCAGACAGGCGTCTACGACCGCGCGGTGGCTGCGATCAAGGCCGCGCGCCAAAAGGGTTTCAAGGTCACCATCAACTGCACTTTGTTCAACGACGCCGATCCCGCGCGCGTCGCCGGCTTCCTCGACGAGTTGAAAGAGCTGGGTGTCGACAGCGCCACCATTTCGCCGGGCTATGCCTATGAGCGTGCGCCGGACCAGGACCATTTTCTCAACCGCAACAAGACCAAGGAATTGTTCCGCGCGATTTTCCGGCGCGGGAACAAGGGCCGCAAATGGGCCTTCTTCCAGTCTTCGCTCTATCTCGATTTCCTCGCCGGCAACCAGGCCTATCGCTGCACGCCCTGGGGCAATCCCCTGCGCACCGTCTTCGGCTGGCAGCGCCCGTGCTATCTGCTCAACGAGGGCTACGCCAAATCGTACAAGGAGCTGATGGAGACCACGGATTGGGACTCTTATGGCGTCGGCAATTACGAGAAATGCGCCGATTGCATGGTCCATTCCGGCTTCGAGCCGAGCGCCGTGGCCCATGCGGTGAAAAATCCCTTTGCCGCGCTCAAGGTCGCCTTGTTCGGCGTGAACACCGAAGGCCCCTTCGCGCCGGACATTCCGCTCGACAAGCAGCGCCCGGCGGAATTCGCTTACGCGGAGCAGGTCGAGCGCCAGCTAAACGAACTGGTCGAAGCCGAAAAGGCGCCCGAGACGGCGACGGCCGCCGAGTAGGGCGGCCAGCGCCTCCCGCGCGTCGAGCGCGGTTCGGATCAGGGCCGCCGTCTGCGTCGGGCTCCTGGCGAGCGCCGCCAGAACGGAAAAAGCGTCGGCCGAGCCGTCGGGCTTGAACCCGGCGAGCGCCGCCGGCGGGATGGCGCGGTCCATGGGATCGGAAATCGCGCGAAAAACCGTGAAGGGCAGTCCCTTGCCTTGCGCGAAACGCGCGGCGCCATGCGATTCCATATCGACGGCGACGGCGCCGGTCTCGCGATGGAGCCGGCGCTTGCGCTCCGGCGCGTCGATCGGTTCGTCCACGCCGAGCAGCGGACCTTGGCTGGCTTTCGCGGCCGAGCGCGCGAGGCGCCGCGTCCAGCCGGGATGGCAGGCGTAAGAGTCGGCGCCCGACAGAACGATCTCCGGCGCGACGAGATCGCCCGGTCGTAGCCCCGGCGCCAGGCCGCCCGCCACGCCGAAGCTTAGAATCCCGTGCAGCGGGGCGGCTTCGTGCAGGCGGGCCAAACCCGCTTCGACCCGCGCCGCCGAACCGCCGCCCACGACGACCATGCCGTCCGCGCCGCCGACGACGCGCGCTTCGGATTTCATGCCGACGACAATGGCGATGCGCGGCTGTTCCCAGGTGCTGGCCATGACCGAGGGCTTAGCAGGTTTTGATTTTCGGCGCCACGCCCGGCCGCCTGGTCCCCGGTTTTCCTGTCGGCGCGCCGTCTCTTCGCAGGTGAACTGCGGATGAATAAGTCGTTCGGACGCCGTTCAGGCGGCAGGCGCCATTGTCTGTCTTGTGAGGCGCAGAAATCGAGCGCCCGGAAGGATGGAGAAAAATGTCGTTCCTTGACAAAACCGTTCGCATCGCCGCCGCCGGCGCGCTGGCCACCGTGCTTGGTCTGGGCGGCGCCGCTCTGGCGCAGACGACCCCTGCCGCCCAGCCGGCCCAAAGCGCGACCTCCCCGACCGCCACGCCGGCCCCGGCCGCCAAGGCGTCTCATCACAAGAAGCCTCACGTCAAGACGCATCGTCATCATCGCGCCAAGGGCATGACCAAGGGCGCGAAGACCGGCGCGACGCCTTCGACCGGCGCGGCGCCGGCGACAAAGAACTGACCGCCGCGCTCCGGCGCGGTTCGGCCCGCCAAAAAAGAGGGAAGAACCATGTTGAAGAAGATCGCCGCCGCCATCGCCCTGGCGTTGACCCTCGGAATGTCGGCCGCGCAGGCCGAGCCGCTCGGCGTATTCATGGATGACGACGACGCGAGCGTCGTCATGGTGTCCGGCGGCTGCGGCCCCTATGGACATCGCGGCCCCTACGGCGGCTGCCAGCCCGGCGGCCAATGGGGCGTCCGCGCCGTCCGGCCCACATATGGCTTCTGGGGCCGGCCCTATTGCCCGCCCGGTTACCGCCTCGGCCCCTATCGCCAGGCCTGCTGGGCGCTCTGACGCCCCGCCGCGCCGCATCCGTCCCGAAAGGGCGGGCTGCGGCGCGGCCGCTTTTTGCGGAGGCTTTCGACGGCGCGCCGCGCGCACAACGAGCGAATTGCCTTCTGCCCGCCCTTTGCGCTAATCAGCCGGAAGCTTCCTCATTCCGGCCTATCATGAAAAATCTCGATCCCGTCGCGCGGCGGCGCACTTTCGCCATCATTTCCCATCCCGACGCCGGCAAGACCACGCTCACCGAAAAGCTGCTGCTGTTCGGCGGCGCCATTCAGCTCGCGGGCGAGGTCCGGGCCAAAGCCAACCGCCGCCAGACCCGGTCCGACTGGATGGGCATCGAGCGCGAGCGCGGCATTTCGGTGGTCACTTCGGTGATGACCTTCGAATATGGAGATTGCGTTTACAATCTGCTCGACACGCCCGGCCACGAGGACTTTTCGGAAGACACCTACCGGACGCTCACGGCGGTCGACAGCGCCATCATGGTGATCGACGCCGCCAAGGGCATCGAGGCGCGCACCCGAAAACTGTTCGAAGTCTGCCGGCTGCGCGATATTCCGATCATCACCTTCATCAACAAGATGGACCGCGAGTCGCGCGATCCCTTCGACCTGCTCGACGAGATCGAAAAGACGCTCGCCCTAGACACCGTGGCTTTGACCTGGCCGATCGGGCGGGGGAAAAGTTTTGCCGGCACCTACGACCTTCGCGCCAATGTGGTGCGTCGGCTGGAGGAGGGCGCCGAACCGATCAAGGTTTCCGGTCCAGACGATCCGAAGATCGCGGAAATCTCTTCGGAAGCCGACGCGCTTCTGGCGATGGAAGAAATCGAGCTGGCGCGCGAGGCGCAAAAACCCTTCGACGTCGAGGCTTTCCTCGAAGGCCATCTGACGCCGGTGTTTTTCGGCTCGGCGCTCAAGAAATTCGGGGTGCAGGACCTGATCGACGCTTTGGCCGAATTCGCGCCGCCGCCCCAGCCGGTCGAGGCCTCGACCCGAAAGGTCGATCCGCGCGAAAACAAGATGACTGGCTTCGTGTTCAAGATTCAGGCGAACATGGACCCCAACCACCGTGACCGCATCGCCTTTCTGCGCGTGACGTCGGGAAAACTTTCGCGCGGGATGAAGGCGCGGCTATCGCGCACGGGGAAGAACATCGCGCTCAACGCGCCGCAATTCTTCTTCGCCCAGGACCGCCAGCTCGCGGATGAGGCTTACGCCGGCGACGTGGTCGGCATTCCCAATCATGGCGCTTTGCGCATTGGCGACACGCTGACCGAGGGCGAAAATCTGGTCTTTCGCGGCGTGCCGAGTTTTGCGCCCGAGATATTGCGGCGCGTAAAACTGGGCGACGCGATGAAGGCCAAAAAATTGCGCGAGGCCTTGCAACAGATGGCGGAGGAGGGGGTCGTGCAGCTTTTCCTGCCCCATGACGGCTCCCCCGCCATGGTCGGGGTGGTCGGCGCGCTCCAGCTCGACGTGCTCGCCGAGCGCCTTCAGGCGGAATATGGCCTGCCGGTCAGTTTCGAGACCAGCCGCTTCGAGATCTGCCGCTGGATCTCTGCCGACGATCCGGCCGAACTGGAAAAATTCGTCCGCGCCTATCCCTCCTCCATGGCCAACGATCTCGACGGCGCGCCGGTCTTTCTGGCGCAATCGGCGTTCAACCTGCGCTATGACCAGGAACGCTGGCCGGCGATCAAATTCGCCGACATCAAGGATTACCAGATCGCGCGGAGCTGATCCGCGGCGCCCCGCGATTGTTGTTCCAGCGCAACGCCGGCCCCGCGAAGGTCGCCGCGCGCGGCTTTGTCGTGAAAAGCGCCTTGACGCGCCCGCCCTTCTTTGCGCATCGTCCTCGCCATAGCAGCCGGGGGACACCATGCATTCGACCCGTAGCGCCATTCTGGCGACCGCCCTGCTGGCGCTTTGCGCCGGCGCCGCCGTCGCCGGTCCGCGGGAGCGCGCCGAGGATTTCTTCACTCTTCCCTATGACGGGCGCATGCCGCCATGCGACGACGGGGTTTCGCTTTATGAAATCTCGCAGCGTTTCGCGACGTCGGAGACCTTCTATGCCAACTCGCCCCTGCGCATCACCGGCTTCAACGCCATCCGCGAATATGCTTATCGCGCTAATGGCGCCGAGTTCATTCCCCGCCGTTATTGCGTCGCCAAGGCCTCGTTCAACGATTCCAGCGTGCGCACGATCAAATACACGATCATCGAGCGCGGCGGCCTGATGAGCTTCAATCGCGGCGTCGAATGGTGCGTGGAGGGACTCGACCGCTATCGCGCCTATGCGCCGATGTGCGACGGCGTCGGCCCCTGATCGGCCACCGGACGGCGGGATGAAGGCGCTCTCGGCGGCGATTTTGGCCGCGATCCTGATGCTTTTCGTCGCGGCGCCCGATGTCGTCGCGCCGGCCCGGGCGGACGACTGCCTGCTCGACCGTTGCGCCGACCGCCAGCCGGCGTCGCCATCCGCGCCGACCGGTCGTTTCGGGCCGGGCGGCCGTGCCGGGTCGGAACCTTGGCGCAGCGGCGCTGCGTCCGGCGATTTCGATTTCTACGTCCTATCCCTCTCGTGGTCGCCGAGCTTCTGCGCGACGATCGGCGCGCGGCGCGGTTCGGCACAATGCGCGCCGGGCGCCAATCCCGGCTTCGTCGTTCACGGCCTGTGGCCGCAGAACGCCGATGGCTATCCCAGCCAGTGCCCCGGCAATCCTTACCTGCCTTATTCGGTCCTGTCGCGGCTTGGCGATCTCTATCCCGATCCCGGCCTCGCGCGCCACGAATGGCGCCAGCACGGCCTGTGTTCCGGCAAGAGTCCTTCGGGCTATTTCGCCGATGTCCGCGCCGCGCGCGATTCGGTCGCCGTTCCGCCGCCGCTCAAGGCGCCCCAGGCCGACCAGCGGCTCGCGCCCCAAAACATCCAGCGCGCCTTCATGGCGGCCAATCCGCGCCTGCGCGCCGGCATGATGGCGGTGACCTGCCGGCGCGGCCTGTTTCTCGAGGCGCGCTTCTGCCTGTCGAAGGATTTGCGCGATTTCGTGTCCTGTCCGGAGGTCGCGCGGGAGGGCTGCCGCGACATGAGCGTGGTCGTCCCCGCCGGGCGATGAACTACCGCCACGAATTCCACGCCGGCAATTTCGCCGATGTCCTGAAACATGCGGTCCTGGTCCGGACGCTGCTCTACCTGCGCCGCAAGGACAAGCCGTTCCGCGTCATCGACACCCACGCCGGGGCGGGGCTTTACGACCTGTCGGGGCCTGAAGCGGCGCGCTCCGGCGAGGCGCGCGACGGGATCCTGCGGCTGCTTGAGGGCGCCGATCTCGGCGAGGCCTCGGGCCTGCTGGCGCCCTATCTCGACGTCGTGCGCGCGGCGGGCGCCCCGCGGCTTTACCCCGGTTCGCCCCTGATCGCGCAATCCCTGCTGCGGCCGCAGGACCGCGCCCTGTTCTGCGAATTGCTGCCCGAAGCGGCGCAAGCCCTGCGCCGGGCCGTGGGCCGCGACGCCAGGGTCAAGCAAATTGAGATCGACGGCTATGGCGGGCTCAGGGCTTATCTGCCGCCCAGGGAGCGGCGCGGCCTGGTGCTGATCGATCCGCCCTTCGAGCGCCGCGACGAATATGAACGCCTGTTCGATGCGGTTGTCGCGGCCATGCGCAAATGGCCAACCGGGATTTTCATTGTCTGGCAGCCGGTCAAGGAGCCGGAAATCGCAAACGCCTTCTGCCGCGCGCTCGCCGCGCAGGCGCCGGACTGGCTGCGGATCGAGCTTCAGGTCGAAACGCCGGCGTTAGGGCGCCCGCTCGCCCGCACCGGGCTGATGGTCGTCAACCCGCCCTATGTCCTTGAAGATGAAATGAAGAACATTCTTCCCGCGCTGGCGGGCGCCCTGGCGCGCGGACCAGGCGCCGAATTTTCGATCGAACGCGGCGGCGACGCGGAGCACGGCGCCCAGGGATGAGAAGCAAACGCTTCGTGACCAAGCCGCAAGGCCTCAAAAGGGCGGGACGCGCGCGGCGACAAGCCTGCTTTCAATGGCGGAAGTCCGCCCGGAGCCGGCATTGCCCGTTCCGCCGGCCGCGCGGCCTTCTTCATTTGCACCTGGGATGTTCAAGGTCCTTTTGCGCCTTGGCCCAAAGCTCTTCCCTCCTTGCTTTTTGGTTTCGGACATTCTGGTCAGGAGTTCTTTCGCGAGCTCCGTTGCAGCCCTTCGCGTTCCCGCGTCCTTCAGGCGCGAGCCGACGCGCAGCCAGCAATAACCGGCCGGCCGGTCGGCTGCGGGATCTGGAGAGGGCAGCCAAACGTCTCCTGTTTTCACCTTCGAGTAGTCGAGACTCCCTGCCAGATATTCCAAGCCGAAGATCGCGGGGCCGAAGTTCTGTTCCGCCGCTTGCGTCAGCAGCGCCCGGCCGGAGCCTCGCCGTATGAGCTCGCGCCGAACTCCGATGTGATATTCCGCCTCGGCGTCGCCCTGTGCGGCTTCGTGCTCAAGCTCCACGACGGATGCCGGCTTCCCTTCGCGGCGGCGCTCAACCATTCGGAGCGCCTTATCGATTTCGACCGGCTCAAGAAACTTCATGCCGTTCAGGCAGTCCCTCGTTCCTACGAAGGCGACCGCGCCGCCGAACACGTAAGGTCCGGACAGGACCATGACGGAGTTCCATTCTTCCTTACCTGCGCCCGGCTCGATCGCGTCGATGAAAAGCTGAGCGTCCGGGCCTTCAAATCGGTGAGTGATTTGGCCTTGCTGTTCAATATCGGAGGGTTTTGCGCAGGCGAGCTTTTCCGCGCGAGCGAAAGGCGCAGAGGCCAGGACCAACAGCCTCATTCCGAATGAAATCGCCAAAAATCCTGCTCTGCTCACGGCGCCCCCGGTCCCTCCCGTCGGGTCGAATGTAACACTTGGCGCACACGCCTGACAGATGCGATGGTTTTGTCGGGATCGGCCACGCCTCCGAGGAAGCGGCCAAGCTTCAGCGAGCGGCCCGCGGCAATAAAAAAGTCAAGCAGGACGACATCGATACACGACGAATGAGGCGCGGTGCGGTATAGCTTTAGCGTACAATATGATGTATATATTCGATACATCGAATATACGCAACAACACTTAACGTAAATGAAGAAAAACGCAAACAAACTCTTGCCAAGTGTGATGTTGTGTCGCAACGTATGATCTTGGGGGATTTCGTTTCGACGAAGCGGCGGAGCAATGGATTCGCCGGTCTTGCGATACAAGAAGCCTATATAACAGCAAGCGATCCGCCAAGCGGCCGAGGCAATCGGGCCGGGTGGACTGCACTTGGAATTGCAATCCCAGCGGCGCGCCGCCCGAACTGTCGGCCTTGAACGGAGGAAACACGTCATGGCTCAGTCGGGAACGATCAAATTCTTCAACGCGGACAAAGGCTGGGGCTTCATTCGGCCCGCCGACGGCGGCAAGGATATTTTCGTCCATATCACCGCCGTCGAACAGGCCGGCCTGACGGCGCTCAACGAGGGCCAGAAACTCACCTTCGAGGTCGAGCCCGACAAAAAAGGCAAGGGGCCGAAGGCGGTCAATCTCCATTTGGAGTAACGCCTGGGGCGGGGTTTCGCGGCGCCCGCAATGCGAGCGAAAAGCTTGCGGCCGGAGACAGAATCGGGTTCGCCTTCATGCGCGCGATTTTGCCTGTGCGCGGAGTTCTCGCCATGAAGCTGTATTTTTCGCCGACCTCGCCTTTTTCCCGCAAGGCGCGCATCGCCGCCGCCTTGGCGGGCGTTGACGACAGGATCGAACTGGTCCGCGCCGACACCAACAATCCGACAGACGTCCTTCGCGTCAAAAATCCGCTCGGCAAGATCCCGACGCTCGAGCGCGAGGACGGGCCCTGCATTTACGACAGCGCGGTGATCTGCGCTTATCTCGACGAACTCGCCGGCGGCGGCCGGGTCATCCCGGCCGAACGCGAGGCGCGTTTCGCCGCCTTGACGCTCGAAGCGCTCGCCGACGGCGTCGCCGACGCCGCGATCCTGCAGATCTATGAGAAGCGCATGCGCGCGGAGAGCGAATACAGCGAGAACTGGATCGCGCATCAGCGCGGCAAGATCGATCGGGCGATGGCGTCACTCGAAGCCTCCCCGCCGCAACCCGGCGCAAGCCATATCGGCGCGATCGCCCTCGCCTGTGCGCTGGGCTATCTCGACCTGCGTTTCGACGGCGCCTGGCGCGCCGGCCATCCGCGCCTCGTCGCCTGGCTCGACTCCTTCGTGGCGGCGGTTCCGGCCTTCGACAAGACCAGGGCGTAAAAAAGCCCCGGCGCAGGACGCCGGGGCTTCGGAGGAGGCGTGGGAGCATCGCCTGTGTCGTGCGCCTTCCGCGGGATTGGCGCCTTTTTTCGCGGACTTCAGAACTTGTAGTTCACGCCGGCGCGCAGCATGTTCACACTGGCGCTCGCGCTCATGACATTGGGCGTGAGACCGAAAAAGCTGTTGCTGCCGAAGGACGCGAACAGATATTCGGCCTTGACCGTGATGTGCGGCGTGACGGCATATTCCGCGCCGAAGCCCAGAGCATAGCCGTTGGACCAGAAACTCTGATTGGCGGTCGCGCTCGCGACGTAATTGTTCAATGTGCCGGCGACTTCCGCGCCCGCATAGCCGCCGGTTCCGAAAATCAGCAAACGGTCCATTGCATAGCCGACCCGCGCGCGGATCGTGGCGATATTTTCGATGTTGCCGCTCGAAAATACGCCGGGCGCGATCGAACCGCTCGAAGCGAAATGCGACCAGTCATAATCGGCCTCGGCGCCG
Organism: Pseudomonadota bacterium; assembly: GCA_021813805.1. Lineage (GTDB taxonomy): Bacteria > Pseudomonadota > Alphaproteobacteria > Rhizobiales > Beijerinckiaceae > Rhodoblastus. Next base: position 75,134 of record JAKAJL010000002.1, read on the forward strand.
ACCAGCAGATTGCCCGACTGGTAATTATAGCCTGCGGTGCCGCCGATCAGCCAACCGTCGGGATTGGAGCCGAAATAAGAGCGCCCCCCGCCGATAAAGTTGCCGAGCCCGGCGCCGAGGTTGAGGCCGGCGTAGAAACCGGTCCAGGTGAAGGATGGCGGATAATCGTAAGAGGCCGGCGCATCCTTGCTGTAGGGCAGATCGGCGGCCTGCGCCAGCGACGCGAAGGAGATCGCCGCGCCGCTGATCAAGGCGATCGAAACCTTTCTCATTTCTCAACTCCGGATCGAGGCCGTTCGACGGCCGGTCTGGAGCGATTTAGGATCGTAAAGGTAATTGGAGCGTAAAAATAAATGGTTTATGCAAATTAGGAAATATGATGTCACTAAGGCGAATAAGAGATGAATCCTGTCATGATTGTTTTAACTAAAATTAGGCGGAGTTATTTGGTTAACGCGCAATCGCGTTGCTGAATATGCGTTTACACTGCCCGAATATCCTAACCGTATATTGGTTAATATCGCAGGTGCCGAAGCAATGGCCACGAAGAAAGCCCACGCTCAATCGGCGCTCGGCAGCCGGCGCATGGTAAATTCGATCCGTCCGTCGGCCAGTTCGCTCCAGGATTCGATTTCGGTCATATAGGCGGCCTTGGGGAAGGCGGCGAAAATCTCGCGCGCCTTCTCGCGCGCTTCGTCGCGCGGCAGGGTGAAGGATTCCCGCTTGAATCCGTCGGCGCGCCGCTCCTGCGACGCCTGCCGCAGCTTTCCGGCCATGCGCGCGGCGAGTTCGACCGGATGCTTGTTTTCCACCGCCATGTCTTTCCCGAGGGCGCGGTTCCGCCGCCTCGCCCGAGAGTAAAACCTAACGCCGGTTCCGCGTCCAGCCTGATTCGTGCAGCGAGGATTCTTGCGGTCCCTGCGCGCAGGCGGCGTCCATCAGCGCCGCGATCCGTTTCGGGTCTTGGGGGAACCCGGCGCGGATCCAGGCGGCCTGCAGGCGTTTCAGCGCCGCGCCGAGACCCGCGCCTTGCCGGACGCCGCGCGCGAGAAGATCGGCGGCGGCGAATGGCGCCTTGGGCGCCGGCGTGTCGCGCAGAAAGGCCTGCGCCGCGAGAAAGTCCTGGTCGTTCGGCCCCGCCGGGCCTTCCGCCTGGATCAGCAGCAGAGCGTCGCGGGCGGCCTGGGCGCCGCGCAGGAAAAGCTGCTCGCGCAATTGCGCCGGCGACGGGGCTTGGGTGGCGCCATGCCAGGCGGCGGCGGCCGCGGCCATTTCGGCGAGCCGGCGCCTTTCCGCGCGCGACAGGCGGAGCGCCTCGCTGAGGCGCTCCGCGTCGCTGGCGCTGTGCACGGCGAGCGCGGCAAGCGAAACGAGCGGGTCCGAGAGGTTTTGCGCGGAAAGAATCGCGGCGAGGCGGCGGTTGCGCGCCGGCCAGGGCGCGACATGGAGAAAAGCGAGCAGCCCCGCCTGGCTCATGGCTTCGATCACGGCGGCGGAACGCGGGAAAGACAGGACCTTGAGCATTTCGCCGCCCAGCCGCTCGCGCGAAAGCTGGGCGACGCCGCCGCGCAAGGCGATGCAGGCGGCGAAGCCCTCGGCGTCGAGCGGACCTTCGCCATAGCAGGCGGAAAAGCGGAAAAAACGCAGGATGCGCAGATAGTCTTCCATGATGCGCTGGCGGGGGTCGCCGATGAATCGCACCCGGCGTTGCGCGAGGTCGTCGAGACCGCCGACATAATCGTAAATCCGGCCCTGGACGTCGACCGAGAGCGCGTTGATGGTGAAATCCCGCCTTTGCGCGTCGGCGGCGAAATCCTCGCCGAAGCGCACCTTGGCGCGGCGACCGTCGGTCTCGACATCCTCGCGCAGGGACGTGACCTCAAAATGCGCGCCGTCGAGCACCAGGGTCACGGTGCCGTGCTCGATCCCGGTCGGAACCGCGCGAATCCCCGCGCGCTCGGATTTGGCGATGACGACTTCTGGCGGCGCGGCGACGGCGAGATCGATGTCCGCGATCCGTTCGCCGAGAAGCGCGTTGCGCACCGCGCCGCCGATCACCCGCGCCTCGACGCCGTCGAGCGCGCCGAAGACCTTTTTGAGCGCCGGGCGGTCGAGCAGGGGCCGCAGATCCCCATTCAGCAGTGCGCGGCTCATTGGAAACGCCCCGGCGTCAGGCGGCCGTGATCCATATGGGCGGGCACATAGACGCCGGACGGGGCCGCGCCGAAAAGTCCGGCATAGACGAAGCCGAGGATGACAAAAGAAAAGCCCACAAGCGTCAGCCAGAAGACCGCGCCGCGCGACCAATGGCCGACGACCAGCGGATGGCGGGCGCGATAGAACAGAAACAGGGCATAAGCCAGAAAGGGCGCGGCGAACAGGCCGAGCGACTCGAGCAGCGAACGCGCCATTTAGGAATAGAGCCTTTCATAAAGATTGCGGATCATGCCCGCGGTCGCGCCCCAAATATAGCGGTTTTCGTAAGGCATGGCGTAAAATTGCCGCCGCCGCCCCTGCCATTGCCGGAAATGGCGCTGGTGGTTGGCTTCGTCCATCAGGAAGGACAGGGGCGTTTCGAAGACGTCGGCCACTTCAAAGGCGTTCACGCTGAGATCGAGTGGGGCGCGGGCGAGGCCGACGATGGGAAAGACTCTAAAGCCGGTGCTGGTCTGGTACGGGTCGAGACAGCCGAGGATTTCAACTCGTGCGTGGAAAAGGCCGATTTCCTCCTCCGCCTCGCGCAGGGCCGCGTCGAGCGGCGATTCGCCGGGCTCGATCTTGCCGCCGGGAAAGGCGATCTGGCCCGAATGCTCGTTCAAATGGCTGGCGCGCTGGGTCAGCAGCAGAAACAGGCCGTCGTCGCGCGCGACAACCGGCGCGAGCACAGCCGCGGGGCGCGCGGGCGACGGCGGCACAGCGGTCTCGCCGCTCAGAGGCTCGTTCAGGCGGTGGTCGCCATGATGCGGGCGCGCGGCGGGATCGAAAGCCGCCTCCGGCCAGCTTTGGCGGAGGTTTTTCCGGGCGCGCGCCAGAAAATCTTCGGCGTCGAAGGATGTCATGTCAGGTCCGCGATCTCGCGCATCGGCGCCATGGCGAAAAAGGCGCCCTTCGACCAGACGCCGAACATCTCTTCGCCGTCGACCGCCCTGGCCTCGGCCCAGGCGACGAGGTCGTAAAACAAAGCGCGCTTGACGAGAGCCCACAAATCGCCGCGCACCAGAACATAGGGCTTGAGGCCGCCACTCTCGCCGGGCAGGAATTTCAAGGGATTTTTCGCCGAAATTTCGACCCAGTCGTCGACATTGGTGCGCAGTCGCAAAATCTGGGCTTCGCCCTCGCCCTCGCGTAATAGCTCGACGCCGAGAAAGGGCGCGTCCTCGACCTCTATGCCGACGCATTCGACTGGCGTCACCAGCACGAAACGCTCCCGGTCCTTGCGCAGGATGCCGGAAAAAAGCCTGACAAGAGCGGGGCGGCCGATCGGCGTCCCGTTGTAGAACCAGGTCCCGTCGCGGGCGATGCGCATGTCGATCTCGCCGCAATAAGGCGGGTTCCATAAATGCACCGGCGCCGGCCCGGGCGATTCGCGCGCCTCGGCCAGCCCGCGCAGGGGATCGGACGGATTGGTCATCTTAACCTTTCGGACCCGCGCCGCCTTGATTTGGCGGCATTTTACCCCGTGAATGGCGGCGGGGCGCCTATTATCTGTTTATCGGCGCCCGCGCGCCAGCCTATAGTGCCGTCCGCACAGGAGAAACTCTGGCATGAACGCCGATCCCGCCCTTCGGGCTCAAGACATTCCCCCAGGCGAGCGCGAAATCGAGGCGCGCGCAAAAAAAGCGCTCGATCTGCTGGCTTCGGCGCGCAAGGCGATCGGCGGCGTGGTTTTCGGCCAGGAGCTGGTGGTCGAGGAAGCCCTCGTTACTCTGCTTTCCGGCGGTCACGCCTTGTTCGTCGGCGCGCCCGGCCTCGCCAAGACCCTCCTGGTCGAAACGCTCGGGCGCGTGCTCGGATTGCACACCAATCGCGTGCAGTTCACGCCCGACCTGATGCCGACCGACATTCTCGGTTCGGAAGTTCTGGAGGAGGGCGCCGACCATCGTCGCGCCTTCCGCTTCATCAAGGGGCCGATCTTCGCCCAACTGCTGATGGCCGACGAGATCAATCGCGCCAGTCCGCGCACCCAGTCGGCCCTGTTGCAGGCGATGCAGGAATATCACGTCACCATCGCCGGCGAACGCTACGATCTTCCAAAGCCCTTTCATGTGCTTGCGACCCAGAACCCGCTGGAGCAGGAAGGCACTTATCCGCTGCCCGAGGCCCAACTCGACCGTTTTCTCATGCAGATCGACGTGCCCTATCCCGAGCGCGAGGCGGAAAAACGCATCCTGATCGAAACGACGGGCCGCGCCCGCCCGGCTCCGCAACAGGTGATCGACGCTGGCGGCCTGATGGACATTCAGGCTTTGGTGCGGCTGATGCCGGTCGGCGCCTCGGTGGTCGATGGCATCCTCGATCTGGTGCGCGCGGCGCGTCCCGGCGAGGGCGATCCGGCCTTGACCCAGCATATCGCCTGGGGGCCGGGGCCGCGCGCCGCCCAATCGCTGATGCTGGCCTGCCGCGCCCGCGCCCTGGCGCAGGGGCGGCTGGCGCCGAGCAAGGCCGACGTGCTGGCGCTCGCCGGCCCGGTGCTGAAACATCGCATGGCGCTGACCTATAGCGCCCGCGCCGATGGCGAGACCATCGACGCGGTCATCGAGCGCCTGAAACAAAGATTCGCCTGATGGCCCGGAAACTGGGGAAGGATTTTTCCTTCCTGCCTAGCGCGGCGGCGCGTCCCGATCATGACAAGCGCGTCCAGGCGCTCGATCTCGCGCGCCGGCTGCCGGCTCTGGCGCTCTCCGCCCGCCAGGCGGCGGCGTCGGCGCAGGCCGGCCTGCACGGGCGCCGCCGGGCGGGCGTGGGTGAGAATTTCTGGCAGTTTCGGCCCTTCATTCCGGGCGAGGCGGCGCAGAATGTCGATTGGCGCCGCTCGGCGCGCGACGACCGGCTCTATGTGCGCCAGCGCGAATGGGAGGCGGCGCAGGTTCTGTGGGTCTGGGCAGATCTTTCCGGCTCGATGAATTATCGCTCCGACCATGGCGCCCAATCCAAGCTCGACCGCGCGCTGATCCTCGCTTTGGCGCTGGCCGATTCCACCGTCCGCGCCGGGGAGCGCGCGGGATGGCTCGGCCTGACGCGCCTTTCGGCGGCGCGCGACATCGTCGACAGCCTCGCCGTGGCTTTGATCGCGCAGGAGCGGGCGAGCGACGGGGCTTTCGCCGATCTGCCCCAGGCCGCGCCCTTGCGCATGCGCGAGAAAGCGGCGCTGATCGGCGATTTCCTGGTCGATGTCGCGGATTTCGCCGCCTGCCTGCAACGCTTGAGCGCCCAGGGCGCGCGCGGCCACGCCCTGATGATTTTCGATCCGGCGGAAGAGGATTTTCCCTTTTCCGGCCAGACCGAATTTTACGACGAGGCCGGCGACCTGCTGCGCGCCGGCCGCGCCGAGGACTACGCGGCGCCATACCAGGCGCGGCTCGCCGCGCATCGTGAGGCCCTGGCGGCGGCGGCGCGTGCGCAGGGATGGACCTTCGCCCTGCACTCCACCGCGCGGCCGGCTTCCGAAGCCCTGCTCAATCTGCGCCTGGCGCTGACGGCGGACGGCGCGCGATGAACTTTCTGCCGCTCTCCTTCGCGTCGCCCTGGCTGCTGCTGGTCCTGGCCGGCGCGCCCCTGCTTTATCTTCTGCTGCGGGTCACGCCGCCGCCGCCCCGGCGCGTCGCTTTCCCGCCCTTGAGGCTCATCCTCGATCTGAAAAAGCCCGACGCCACCCCGGCGCGCACGCCGCTGTGGCTGCTGATCCTGCGCATGGCCCTGGCGGCGCTGGTTGTCATCGCCATGGCCGGGCCGCTGTTGACGCCACGCGGCGCAGTGGGCGCGAAAAGCGGGTCGCTGGTCGTTCTGGTCGATGACGGCTGGCCGGCGGCGCAGGATTGGCGCCTGCGCGTCGAGGCCGCCCAGTCGCGCCTCGAAGCCGCCGCCCGCGACGGGCGCCCGGCGGCGGTCCTGGCCTTTTCCGAATTGCCTAAGGAAGGGCTGACGGCGCAGGACGCCGCCGGCGCGCTGAACCGGCTGCGCGCCATAAAGCCCAAGGCTTTTCTGCCCGCGCGCGCCCCGGCTCTCGATGCGATTTCGGCCTTTCTCAAGGCGCAAAAGTCGGCGCGGGTGGTCTGGCTGAGCGACGGTCTAGAAGACGCCGACGGCGCCGCTTTCGCCCAGAGATTGGCGGCGCTGGCCCCGGGCGCCGAAATTTTACGCGATTTGCGCGGCGTTCAGGCGATCGCCGGCGCCGACAATGGCGTCGCCACGCTCGACGCATTTCTGGTCCGCTCGACGGCGAGCGGGCCTTTCGCCGGGCGGGTGCGCGCCCTTGACGCCAAAGGCGCCTCCCTCGGCGACGGCGATTTCGATTTCGCCAATGGATTGACGGCCAAGGCGTCTTTCGACCTTCCAGTCCAGTTGCGCAACGAGATCGCGCGGCTGGAAATTCTGGGTGTGCATTCCGCGGGCGCGGTCAAATTGCTCGACGCCGGCTCGCGGCGCCGTCGCGTCGGGCTCATCGCGGGCGCGGCGGACGAGCCGCCGCTTCTGTCCTCGCTCCATTATCTGCGCGACGCCCTCTCGCCCTTCGCCGATCTTCGCGTGGCGAAACCCGGCGCCGCCGATCCGGCCGGCCAGTTGCTCGACGAGGGGGTGGACGTGCTGATCCTCGCCGACGTCAACGCCTCCGCGCCCGCCTTGCGCAAGAGGCTCGACGCCTTTCTCGCCTCGGGCGGCACGGTTCTGCGTTTCGCCGGGCCGCGTATGGCCGCCGCGCGTGATGACGATCTGTTCCCCGTCCGACTGCGGCGCGGCGGGCGCACGCTCGGCGGGGCGATGTCCTGGGAAAGCCCCAAGCCGCTGGCGAGCTTTGACGAATCGAGCCCATTCTTCGGCCTGACGTCCCCAGCGGAAGTCACAGTGTCGCGTCAGGTTCTGGCCGAACCGGATGAAGGGCTGAACGCGAGGACCTGGGCGCGGCTCGCCGACGGCACGCCTCTGGTCACTGCCGAGCGGCGGGGGCAGGGCCGTCTGATTCTGTTCCATGTCACGGCGGACCCGGCCTGGTCCAACCTGCCCTTGTCGGGCCTGTTCGTGGCGATGCTCAAGCGCATCGTCGATCGCGCCGGGATCGTCGCGAAAACCACGGAGCCAGGCGCCAATCCGGGCGCTTTTTTGCCGCCGCTGCGCATCCTCGACGGCTTTGGCGCGCTTGGCGCGCCGCCCGCGGAAGCCAAATCCCTCCCCGCCGGCGGATTGCCGGCCCCCGACGCCAGCCATCCGGCGGGCCTCTATGGTTCCGCCGCCGCGCCGCGCGCGCTCAACGCTTTCGATCACGGCATGAAGCTGACGCCGCTCGATTTCTCCGGCCTCGCATTCCGCCTTGGAGACCTCGCCGGGCCGCGCCCGGTCGATCTGCGCGCGCCGCTCCTGATCCTGGCCTTTCTTTTGGCCTTGGCCGATGCGCTCGCCTCGGTCTGGCTCGGCGGGCGATGGCGAAAACAGGTCGGGTCCAAAAAAGCCGGCGCGATCCTGGCCGGACTCGCTTTGCTGCTCGCGTTGGCCCCGCCGCCGGCCAGGGCGCAGAATGTCGGCCAACGCGACATGGAGGCCGCGCTGACCACGCGGCTCGCTTATGTCGTCACCGGCGATCCGCGCGTCGACCGCATCAGCCGCGAGGGGCTCCAATCCCTCACCGAAACCCTGGCGCGGCGGACCTCGTTTTCGCCCGGCGATCCGCGCGCGCTCGATCCCGCCCATGACGAACTGGCCTTTTATCCCCTGATCTACTGGCCGGTCGCGCCAGACCGGCCCCAGCCGGCGCCCGAGGTCGCGCGGCGGATCGAGGCCTATATGAAACAGGGCGGCCTGGTGCTGTTCGACACTCGCGACGCCGACATGCAGGTCGCCGGCGGGCCGCCGACGCCGGCCCATGCCTGGTTGCAGGATTTCCTGAAAAACATCGACTTGCCGCCGCTCGCGCCGGCGCCGCCCAACCATGTCGTCTATCGCACCTTCTATATCCTCGAAGGGCTGATCGGCCGCGCCGAGAACGGTCCGACATATCTTGAGGCCTTGCCGCCGGAGACCGGCAAGGAGAACCGGCCGGCGCTGGCTGGCGACGGCGTCTCGCCGATCATCATCGCCTCGAACGACCTCGCGGCCGGCTGGGCCAGCGATTCTTACGGCGAAGCGCTTTATCCGCTCGACCCCGGCGGGCCGCGCCAGCATGAATTGGCCCTGCGCGGCGGGGTCAATGTCGTGATGTACGCCCTGACCGGCAATTACAAGGCCGATCAGGTCCATGTCCGCGAATTGCTGGAAAGGCTCGGGCCGTGAAGGAATTCAGCCTCGCCTTCGCCCCGCTCGCGCCGCTGTGGCTGATCGCGCTTCTGGTCTCGCTGGCGGCGGGGCTGGTCGCCGCCGCCCTTTTCCTGCGCCGCCGCGGCGCCCTTCTCCGCGCGCTGCTTTTCGTCCTGTTGGCCGGCGCGCTCGCCAACCCCTCGCTGGTGGCGGAAAAGCGCGAACCTTTGAGCGACGTGGTCGCCGTGGTCGTCGATCGCAGCGCCTCGCAGGATTTCGGCGACCGCCGCGCCCAGACCGAAGCCGCCCGCGCCGCTCTGGCCAAGGCGCTGAAGCGTCTCGACAATGTGGATGTTCGTTTTATCGACGCAGGAGCGGTTGGCGCATGCCAGAGCGAGTGCCAGAATGACGCAGGCGGCGAAGCCGAGGGCGAGGAGGGCACAAGACTGTTCTCGGCGCTCAACGCCGGCCTCGCCGATGTCGCCCCCTCGCGCGTCGGCGCGGTGATCATGGTGACCGACGGGCAGGTTCACGACATTCCTTCCTCGCTCGCCGCCGCCAATCTCAAGGCGCCGCTCCACGCGCTGATCACCGGAAACGCGGACGAACGCGACCGCCGCATCGAGCTGGTCGAGGCGCCGCGCTTCGGCCTGATCGGCAAGGACATAACATTCGTGGTCAAGGTCGAGGAGACCAACGGTCCCGGCGATCCGGTCACGGTGACCGTACGCCGCGACGGCGACGTCGTCGCCCGCGTGCTGGCGAGGCCGGGCGAGCCGCTCAAGATCCCGTTACGTCTGGTTCACGGCGGCAAGAGCGTGCTCGAATTCGACGCCGAGCCTTTTGCCGGCGAACTCACCGAAATCAACAACAAGGCGGTGGCGACGGTCGAGGGAATCCGCGACCATCTCAAAATTCTGCTGGTCTCTGGCGAGCCCAATCCCGGCGAACGCTCGTGGCGCAACCTGCTGAAGTCCGACGCCAATGTCGAATTGGTCCATTTCACCATCCTGCGGCCGCCGGAAAAGCAGGACGCCACGCCGTTGCGCGAACTGGCCCTGATCCCGTTTCCCACCGCCGAGCTTTTCGGGCGCAGAATCGTCGATTTCGACCTGATCGTCTTCGACCGCTATTCCAACATGGGCCTGCTTCCGCCGGCCTATTTCGACAATATCGTGCGCTATGTCCGCGACGGCGGGGCGATGGCGATCGTCGCCGGACCAGATTTTTCTCAAGCGGACGGGCTGTTCTATACGCCGATCGGCGATGTGGTCCCGGCGCGGCCTGACGGCGAACTGATCGAGACGCCGTTCCGCGCCGCCATGACCGAGATCGGCAAGCGCCATCCGGTGACCCGCGATTTGCCGGGCAGCCAGAGCGCGCCGCCAGCCTGGAGCCAGTGGTTCCGGCTGGTGAAGGCCTCGCCCGAGCGCGGCGCCAGCGTGCTGTCAGGGCCGGATGACGCGCCGCTTCTGGTGCTGTCGCGCGAGGGCAAGGGCCGGGTGGCGCTGCTGCTCACCGACCAGATGTGGCTGTGGGCGCGCGGGTTCGAGGGCGGCGGCCCCTATGCCGCCTTGATGCGTCGCGCCGCGCATTGGTTGATGAAGGAGCCGGAACTGGAAGAGGAGGCCTTGCGGGCGACGGCCCATGGCCGCGACCTGACGCTCGAACGCCAGACTCTCAATGACAGGGCCGGCCCGGTTCACCTGGCGGCGCCCTCGGGCAAGGCGCAGGACGTGACGCCCGCGCAGGTTGCGCCGGGCCTGTTCCGCGCCGAGGTCAAGGCGCGGGAATTCGGCCTCTATCGCGCCCGTCAGGGCGACCTGACGGCTCTGGTCAATGTCGGGCCGGAAAATCCGCTCGAATATCGCGACGTCGTTTCGACGACGGAAAAGCTGCGCGCCCTGGCTGAGGCGAGCGGCGGCTCGGTGCGCCGCATCGGCGCGGCGGGAACGAGCGACGTCACCATGCCGCGCGTCGTCGCCATGGGCGACAGCCCGGTCTATGCCGGCGCGGATTTCATCGGGGTGCGCCGCACCGATTCGAGCGTCGCGCGCGGCGTCAAACTGACGCCCCTGGCGATCGGCTGGCCCGGCCTGCTGCTCCTGCTCGGCGCTTTGGCGGCCGCCTGGGCGTGGGAAGGGCGGCGGGGCAAAGCGAATTAAAGCCCAGGCGTCACGGCGCCCTTATGGCTCTGCAACACGCCCGGCTGCAATTCGTAATAGAGGATGCGGGCGGGATCGACCGGGCCCGGGAAAACGAATTGACCCATGGGGGCGCGGGAAAAACCCATTTTCTCGTAATAGGGCGGGTCGCCGACCAGGATCACTAGGCCATGGCCGGCCTCGCGCGCCGCGGAAAGCGACTTCTGCGCCAGTGCCTCGCCGAGGCCGCGCGCGCGGAACGGCTCCTCCACCGTGAGCGGGCCGAGCAGAAGGGCCGGGGCCCCGCCGACGAAAATGCGCGTCATGATGTTGGCGCCGACCAGCATGCCGCCGATTCGCGCGAGAAAGGACAGGCTCCAGTCGGGCTCGACGCCCTCGCGCAGGCGATAGGCGGTCTTGGCGAAACGGCCGGGGCCGAAGGCGCGCTCCTCCAGCTTCAGGATCGCGGGGCGGTCAGCGGGCGCGGCATGGGCGTAATGAAGCGACAGGTCGGGCATGGCGGCGGTTTAGTCGGAAATGCGAAAGCCCGCAAATGGCTTTCGCGTCACCGCAAAAGAAAACGCCGGCCGCGAGGGCGGCCGGCGCGACAATCGACTCTCGACCAAGCCTTACTTGGAGCCGTCGGCCTTGAACTGGGAGATATAGGCCCAGACATTGGCGCGGTCGGCGTCCGCCGGCAGGCCGGCGAAGGGCATCTTGTTGCCGGGGACCTTGGCCTTGGGGTTGGCGATATATTCCTCGAAATTCTTCTCGTCCCAGGCGAAGCCGGCCTTCTTCATCGCGTCCGAATAATTGTAGCCGGCGGCCGTGCCGGCCATGCGGCCGTTGAGACCGTTCAGTTCAGGGCCGACGGCGTTATGGGCGCCCGCGCCGATCTGATGGCAGGCCTTGCACTTCATGAACACCTTTTCACCCGCGGCGGGATCGCCCGCGGCGAGGGCGGCGGTGGAGATGAAGGCGAGAGCCGCGGCCGCCGTCAAAGCGTGGATGAGCTTCATGTGTCGTTTCCTTCCTGAACACGCTGGTGTGCAAAACCGAATCGAAGAGGACTTCCAAGGCTTGTCGCCGAGGAATAACGTCCTTCGCGTAATCTAGGCCGTGGATGGGCGAATGACAATCGCTTCTTTCCTGATCTCGCGTGCGACCTTGGCGCTACCTTTTGTCGCGGGGGCGCGACGCTATGGCTGATCTGGAGGAGGCGCGGAAGCTTCTGCGCGACCGTTTCGGCTTTGCGGATTTCCTGCCGGGCCAGGCCGCCGCGCTTCAAGCCGCGCTCGACGGCGAGGACCTTTTCGTCCTCGCCCCCACCGGCGCCGGCAAATCCCTGATCTATCAGCTTCCGGCGCTGATTCGTCCGGGTCTGACACTGGTGGTTTCGCCGCTGGTCGCCCTGATGCGCGATCAGACGCGGCGGCTGGAGGCGCTGGGCCTGCCCGCCGCCGCCCTCCATGGCGAAACCGCGCCGGGAGCCTGGCGACGGGCGCGGAACGGACTCGAGTCGGGCCGGCTGCGGCTGCTCTATCTCGCGCCGGAGCGTCTGGCCGACCCGGAAACGCTCGCCCTCCTGCGCGAGGCGAATCCGCGCGCGCTTGCCGTGGACGAGGCCCATTGCGTCTCGCAATGGGGGCATGATTTTCGCCCCGACTATCGCCGGATCGCGGATTTCGCCGCAAGCTTAAGCGCGCCGCAGGTCATCGCGGCCACGGCGACCGCGTCGCCGCGCACGCGGGCCGATATCGTCGAAAACCTGTTCGCCCGTCCGCCGCGCCAGTTCGTCGGTTCGCTCCGACGCCCGGCGATCGCCCTTTCGGCGCTGCCCCGCCAGCGCGATTCCATGCGCCAGCTGATCGGGCTGGTCGCCGCGCGGCGCGGCGGCGCCGGCGTTATCTATTGCCGCGCGCGGGAAACGGCGGATCGCGTCGCCGCGGCGTTGAAAGGCGCGGGGCTCCCGGCTTCGTCCTATCACGCGGGCCTGCCGACGGCGCTGCGCGCGGCGCGCCAGGATGAATTTCTCGCCCGATCCGATCTGACCATGGCTGCGACGATCGCTTTCGGCCTTGGCGTGGACAAGCCGGACGCGCGCTTCGTCATCCACTACGATACGCCCGACGATCCGGAGACGCTCTATCAGGAAACCGGGAGGGCAGGCCGCGACGGCCGGCCGGCCGAAGCCATCGCCCTTTATGCGCCGGAGCGAATGGCTCAACTGCGGGCGGCTCGTTTCGACCTGGCGCGCCTCGATGCGGCCGCGGGCGAAAAGGCGCGGGCGCTGTCGGACTATTTTCTAAAGCCGGCCTGCCGCGAACAGACCCTGCTCCGGGCCTTGGGCGAGCAGGCGCCGCCGTGCGGGCGCTGCGACAATTGCCGCGTCGGCCGTCCGGCCCACCGCGCCCTGCGCCTGGCCGGGGCCGCGCCGCGCGGGGTTTTTGACCTCGCGCGCGACGTCTTGCGCAGCGGACTGGCCCTGTTGCTCCCGCCGCCCGCGCCGATAGCGGATTTGGACGCGCCAGCCGCGTCGTCGGACGCCTGGACGCTGGCGGCGAAAAAACTCAGCGTCGTGGAGGCGCGCCGTTTGGAGCTTCTGCGCGCGACGCGGCTCGCCCTTGCGCGCAAGGCCGGTCTCGCGCCCGGGCGGATCATCGGCGCGGAGGCCCTGGTCGCCATCGCCGTTTCGCCGCCCCGAAGCCTCGCCGAACTGGTTGAAACCCACGGCGATCCCAGCGGGCTGCTGGCCCGTCACGGCCAATCCCTGATCGACGCGACCATCGCGGGGAATGGCTGACTTTACACGCGGCAGGTTGTATATCCTGTTGATTTTGTTCGTGTTTAAACAAAAAATCATGCCGGACGCCTTCGTTCGTTCGTTTCGTAACATTTCGGCGGGTTAACATTAAGTAAAATTTTCGAGGCGCGTTGTTCGCCGCGCCGCCCCATCGGAATGTTTGAGTCATGACGCGATCGATCAGCCCTTCGTCCTTGCCGAACGCTCGTCCCGTGCCGGGTCATGTCGCCCGCGCAACGGATTTCGGCGCCAATCGCGACAAGGCGTTGCCGCTGCCGCTCGAGTTTCTGATCAAGCCGCGCCAAACCTTGGACGTCCGTTTCGATTCCGCGACCAAGACAGTCTGGTGTTCGATGCGGCACGAGAACAGCGTGAGTTGGACTCTGCCCCTGCTGCGCGAGCTCAACACGCTCAACGGCGATATTCGCGCGCTTTACGCCGGCGCCAGTTTCGATGACCCCCCGATCAGGTTTTTCGTCGGCGGCTCCCTGCGTCCCGGCGTGTTCAACATGGGCGGGGACCTGTCCTTCTTCCTCGATCGCGTCCGGGCGCGGGACGCGGAGGGGCTGCGGGCTTACGCCTATGCCTGCGTCGAGGCGATCTACAACAATTACAATGGTTTCGATTCGCCGGTGGTGACCGTCGCCCTGCTGGAAGGCGACGCCTTGGGCGGGGGGCTGGAGGCGGCGCTGAGCTGCCAATATGTCATCGCCGAGCGCGGGGTCAATCTCGGCTTCCCCGAGGCGCTGTTCCACACTTTTCCCGGCATGGGCGCCTATAGCCTGGTGTCGCGGCGCCTCGACGCGTCACGCGCGGAAAAACTGATTCTGGGCGGGCGCGTATACAAGTCCGAGGATTTCCACGAGATGGGTCTGGTCGACGTCCTGGTTGAAAAGGGCGAGGGGCGCGCGCGCGTGGACGCCTTCATCGAAGAGAACTCCCGGCGCCATGGCTTGCTCGGGGCGATGGGCAAGGTGCGCCGCCGCGTCGCGCCGCTCACGCTGGGGGAGCTGCGGGACATCACCGACATCTGGGTCGCATCAGTGATGGGACTCGCGCCGATCAATCTGCGCAAGATGGAAATGCTGGCCTTGTCGCAGGACCGGCTGTTCAGGCAAACCGCGAGCGAGAGATTCGCGCCGTGAGGCTCATCGCTTGTTCCGGGTCGCCGACGTCTGGAGGGTAAAAGCCGGAGCCTTTCGCACGAAAAAGCCTTCCGCGACTGACCGGATCGCGGAAGGCTCTGCGCGTGTCGCCCGAGAGGCTAGAAGGGCCCGGAGCGCGGGAGCGAGGAGGGAAGGAGGAAGGAGCTTTCCCCCGCTCCCGCGCGTCCGGGCCGGGACGATCGGCGGCCCGGCGCCGCCCCCATACGGCGCCGGCGAACCCGGCAAAATTTACCAGCAGATCGCAAGAATTCCCGCGATGAAAGCGAGGGCGGAGAAAACAGACGCGATTTCAGCCTTGAGCATGGTCGTCATGGTTGGCCCCCCACAAGATCACGATGTCATTCACTGCAAGACTTCAATCGCGCTATCCTCGATTTCGATCCTGCGATGATGAACAGAGTGTAAATTTGATCACTTGTTCGAACAATTCCAAATGACGGGCAGTCGCGCCCGAACTCTGGGCATTCTTGCGATTTTTGCCCAAGCGGAAGGCGCCCGCGTGTTTCCCGTCGCGCAGGCGTTGAAACGCGGCGCGTCTCGGCGCTTTAATGGCGTGTGGAGTCGGGCAGGGGACGAGCATGGGCGCCGAGGGCGGCTTTTGCAGGCGGCGCGCCGAAAAAGGGCGAAGCTATCATCACGGTCGATTGCGCGAGGCGCTGCTCGCGGCCGCCCGCGCCCTGATCTCCGAGCGCGGTCCAGCCGGTTTCACTCTCGCGGAGGCCGCCAAAAGGGTCGGCGTCACCGGCGCCGCGCCCTATCGCCATTTCGCCGACCGCGACGCCCTGATCGCCGAACTGGCGAAGGACGGTTTCGGACATTTCAACGAGAAGCTGTCGCGCGCCTGGGACGGCGGCCGGCCCGACGCCGTTTCCGCTCTGCGCCGGCGCGGCGCGGCCTATCTCGCTTTCGCGCGGGAGGAGCCCGGCCTCTACAAGGCGATGTTCGGCGACGCCGGGGCGCTGGCGCGTCAAAGCGGCGACAGGGCCGGCCAGACCGCCTTCGACGATCTGCTGCGCACCACAGTCGCCGTGCTGCGCCAGTTTCATGCGCCGGAGCAGGGGGCCCGCGCGCTGGCGCTGCAGATCTGGGCGACGACCCATGGAATCGCCGACCTCATGCTTGCAGGCCATTTCGGCGAAAGCCTCGATCAGCCGCAGGCGCTGCTCGAAGACTCGGTCTCGGCGCTGATCGAGGGCGCTGTGCGCAAGGCTCTGGGCGTCGCCCCGATCATGCCGCCGCCGTGATCGCGAAAATTTGCATTCGCGCCTCTGGCGCGCCACGCATGTAAATGTATATAACATTCACATCGCTCGCCGCGTCGGCTGGTATGGTGCGAATTCCTGCGGACTTCTTGTTGCGCCGGCGTTTTCGCCGATCTCGAAGCGATCTTGTGGAAACTGTATGAATGGAGCCTCTCATGGGTTGTTCACATCATCATGTTGGCGCGATCGACGGCCATCGCCGCTGCCTGCGCTGGAAGCCGATGGAAATCGCGGCGATCGTCCTCGGCTTCGTCGTCTTCTGGCCGATCGGGCTCGCCTTGCTGGGCTGGAAGGTCTACCAGAGCAAAACCCGCTACCGGGGCGATTTCGGCGATTTCGCCCGGGAAAAATGGGGCGAATTCGAAAGGCGCAGCGGACTTGGCGGCGCATTCGGCGGCATGTCGCGCGATTTCGCCGGCGGCTGGCGTACGAGCGGCAATGCGGCCTTCGACGAATGGCGCAAGGCGGAGTTGGAGCGGCTTGAGGAAGAACGCCGCAGGATCCACGAGGCGGAACAGGCTTTCTACGATTATCTCGAAGGGCTGCGCCGCGCCAAGGATCGCGAGGATTTCGAGCGCTTCATGGCGAGCCGCGCGACGCGGACGCCCGAAAATCGCGCGCCAGAAAATCGTGCGTCT
Source organism: Pseudomonadota bacterium (assembly GCA_021813805.1). Lineage (GTDB taxonomy): Bacteria > Pseudomonadota > Alphaproteobacteria > Rhizobiales > Beijerinckiaceae > Rhodoblastus. The sequence continues at coordinate 91,592 of JAKAJL010000002.1, forward strand.
GGCGCCGGAAACGCCTGATCGGCGACCGGCGCCGTGAAAAGCGGCCGCGATATGAAGGGCTCGGGGACGGATGGGCGTCATCTTCAGGTTACGGTTCAAAGAATTTTAGCCGTTAACCATCTTGCTTGAGGGGAGATTAACGCTGGCGCCGCAGGAATCGCGCCATGGCGCGTCGCGGTTTATCTCTCTTCCTGCTCGTCGTCGGGCTCGCCGGCCTTGCCGGCTGCTCGAAATTCGGGAGCGCCCAGCGCCCGGCCTGGCGCAAGCAGGCCGAAGAAGCCTGTTTCGCCCGCCGTCTCGTCGCTCTCAGCCCCTATGTCCAGCCGGCGTCCCATGACATCGACGGCCCTTCGATATGCGGACTGACCCGGCCGCTGAAGGTGACGGCGCTGCAGAACGGCGCTGTGATGTTCAACTCGACCCAGACGCTCGACTGTTCGATGGTGGCGGAGCTGAACGACTGGCTGGCCACGGTGGTCCAGCCCACGGCTCTGGCGCGCTTTGGCCAGAATGTCGTCGAGATCGACTCGATGGGCTCGTACAATTGCCGATCGATCAATCACCAGTTCGGGGCGCGGCTGTCCGAGCATTCCTTCGGCAACGCCATCGACATCGGCGGCTATCGCCTCGCCGACGGCCGCAGGATTACCTATGTCCATGACTGGACCCGCGGCGATCCGCAGACCCAGGCCTTCCTGCGCGATCTCCACGGCGGCGCCTGCGACCGATTCACCACCGTGCTGAGCCCCGGCGCCAATCCGTTCCATTACAATCACATGCACGTCGATTTGGCGATGCACGGCATGCGCTCGACCGGCCCGCGCCATGTCTGCCGTCCCGCGCCTCGGAACACGATCGCGCCCCAACCCCATGACAATCTGCCCGAGACGCCGGATTTCGACGACGATCTCGACATCGCCCAAGCCGGCGCGCCGCCCGCGCGCCCGGCTCTCGCGACCAGCGGCCAGAGCGTCGCGGTCGCCGCCGCGCCCGACATGATCCGCCGGCCGCCGCCGCGCCCGCCCCAGCCGCTGACCCTCCACGCCGAATTGCGCTCCGCCGACAACTTGCCGCCACGCCGCCAGCCGCGCGGCGCCATGCGCGAGGACGGCGCCTATGCGCCCGAGGGCGCGCCGTCCGATTTCGATTTGCATTAGCGGAAGTCCGGAGCCCGGCGCGCGTAAACCTGGCGACAACCTTAACAGGCGTTCGGGCTTTCCCGGAATTCCGGTTAACAGCGTCGCGAGAACCGCCGCGTATAAGATGTTTCACAACAGCCGGAGGCCAGAGAATGCCCGCCCGATAAGCCAGTCAGGGACGAGTCCGAGATGAAGAATTTCATGACGAGATTTGTGGATGACCGGTCCGGCGCCACCGCGGTCGAATACACATTGCTCGCCGTCATGATCGCATTGGCGATCATCGTCGGCCTGCAGAACTTCGGCAGCGCGCTGAACGGTGAGTTCAACGCGGTCGCCCGCGATTTCTGAAGGCGTCCCCCGCCGCCGTCGCGCCAAAAGCGGCGCTCCTGCCGGAAGACAGCTCTTGTTCCCGGGCGGTTCGTCGCGACGCCGCCAGATTGTGGATGATCGCGCGCTCAGTCTTCGTCGTCGAAATCCTCCTCGTCGTCGAACGCGATCAGAGCCAGGCAGACGACGGGAATGGTCGCGGCGCGCATGGCGTCGTCGTTTTCCGCATACCAGATTACGTCAACCTGATCCTTGGTCTGGCGGACGACGGTCATCGCGCGCCCGCCGGATTTCAATTGCACGACCTCGCCGGGTTTGAAGTCCATGGCGTCCTCTTTGCTTCGGGCAGGGGAAGGGCGCGCCGAATCCAGCCGCCCTCACGGCCATTTCACAATGGGCGGCATGGATGACAAAATCGAGTCGATATTTCCGCCGGTTTTCAGACCGAAGATCGTGCCCCGGTCGTAGAGCAGATTGAATTCGACATAGCGGCCGCGCCGCACCAGTTGCTCCTCGCGCTGGGCGTTGGTCCATTCGCGGGCCATGTTGGCCTCGACCAGCCGCGGATAAATGTCGAGAAAGGTCTCGCCCACCGAGCGGGTAAAAGCGAAGGCCGGCTCGAAGGCGTCGCCGCCGGCTTCGAGATGATCGTAGAAAATGCCGCCGATCCCGCGCGGCTCGTTGCGGTGCTTGAGGAAGAAATAATCGTCGCACCAGGCCTTGAGGCGCGGATAGTCGGCGACCGAGTGGCCTTCGCAGGCCTTCTCCATCGCGGCGTGGAAGGCGATCGAATCGGGGTCGTCCTGGGTGCGGCGCGCGTCGAGAACGGGGGTAAGGTCGGCTCCGCCGCCGAACCAGGCGCGCGTAGTGACCACCATTCGCGTGTTCATGTGGACGGCCGGAACATTCGGACTCCAGGGATGCGCGATGAGGGAAATCCCCGCCGCCCAAAAGCGCGGGTCGGTCTCGGCGCCGGGAATCTGCCGGGCGAATTCGGGCGCGAAAGTTCCATGGACGGCGGAGCAATGGACGCCAGCCTTTTCGAACAGCCGACCCTTGAGCAGGCCCATCCGGCCGCCGCCGCCGGGTGCGCCGTCGTGGTTGGCCCGCTCCCACGGCGTCAGGGCGAAGCGCCCCGGTTCCGCGCCGGGTTCGGCGAAGGCGGCGTCCTCGCGCCGCTCAAGAGCCTCGAAAGCCGAGACGATCCGTCCCTGGAGCGAATCGAACCATTCCACCGCCGCGCGCTTGCGCACGTCCAGAATCGTGTCGTGCAAGGGTTCCGTCACGAAAACTCTCCTTCAGCCCCCTGTTCGGCGAATCCGCCGGTCTGGCGCAGAGCTTCCCCCAAAACCATGGCCGCCGCCACCGCGACATTGAGGGAACGCATTTTCGGCCGCATCGGGATGCGCAGGGCCGCATCCGCCGCCGCGTGGACTTCCTCCGGGACGCCCGCGGATTCGCGCCCGACCATGATGACGTCGCCGGGGCGAAAGGCGAAATCGACATAGGAGATCCCGCCGCGGGTCGAGAGCAGGACCAGCCTGCGGCGACTTGTCGCACGCCATTCGCCGAATGCGCGCCATGAGGCGTGGCGCGCCAGCCGGACATGGTCGAGATAGTCGAGCCCAGCGCGGCGGAAATGGCGGTCGGAGGTCGGAAAGGCGGCCGGTTCGATCAAGGCGGCGTCCACGCCGAGGCAGGCGCAGAGGCGCAACATGGTTCCGGCGTTCTGCGGGATTTCCGGCTGGAAGAGGGCCAAAGTGAGCGAGAAGTCGGTCGAGGGCATGAGACTCTTTGGCGCAGCGCCGGCGTGGGACGAGCGGCCTCGGGGACGAAGCCGGCCGTGAAGCCGCAAAACCAGAGTCCCCGCCGCGACGAACGGTTCTGAACGGGACGGCGCGGTGCGCTCCAGCGGGGCCGAACCGGCGAATTGGCCGCGCATTCCCGGACCTTAACCATGACCTGGTCTATGGACAATAGGACGGAAAGGCGCCAAAAACGCGCCTGCATATCCGGGTCCGCATTCCGCCACATTGCGCCGCGCGCTCCTCACGCCCGGCGTGACGGGCAGTCCCGGTGAGGAAATTCATCGCCGCACGCCCGACGATTCGTTCGCCGGCGCGCGAAACCTACGGTTTTGACCTTCTTCGCGGAGCGAAAAGTCCGCTCAACGGAGGCCAAGCCGCCAACGTACGGGGAAAGAACTTGGCCAGCGCATCGACGGTCGAACCGACACGCAGAGACTTTCTTTTCATCGCCACCGGCGCGATGGCCGCCGTGGGCGCGGCCGCCGTGGTGTGGCCGCTGATTAACCAGATGAGCCCCGACGCCTCGACCCTGGCGATGGCTTCCACCGAGGTCGATATCGGCTCGATCCCGGTCGGCCAGATCGTCACCATCAAATGGCGCGGCAAGCCGGTGTTCATCAGCCACCGCAGCCCGAAAGAGATCGAAGAGGCGCAGAATGTCGATGTGGCGACCCTGCGCGATCCGCAGCCCGATTCGGCGCGGGTGAAAAAGCCGGAATGGCTGATCGTGATCGGCGTCTGCACCCATCTCGGCTGCATTCCGCTCGGCCACCAGGGCGATTACAACGGCTGGTTCTGCCCCTGCCACGGTTCGGTCTACGACACCTCCGGCCGCATCCGCAAAGGTCCGGCGCCGCTCAATCTCGCGGTTCCGGAATACAGCTTCCTGACCGACACCAAAGTCAAAATCGGCTGATCCCGGCCTCGCCGAACCCTTCCGCCTGTCCCAACGAATTTGCAAAGAGATTCCAGATGCACGGACACTCGACTTTTGAGCCGAAGAACGGCTTCGTGAAATGGCTTGAGGCGCGCCTGCCGATTTTGAGCTTCTCGCACGAATCCTTCGTCGCCTATCCGACCCCGAAGAACCTCAACTACTGGTGGACCTTCGGCGCGATCCTCTCCTTCATGCTGGTCGCGCAGATCATCACCGGCGTGGTTCTGGCCATGCACTACACGCCGGAATCGACGATGGCCTTCGACTCGGTCGAAAAGATCATGCGCGACGTGAACTGGGGCTGGATGCTGCGCTATGCCCATTCCAACGGCGCGTCCATGTTCTTCTTCGCCGTCTACATCCACATGTTCCGGGGCATCTACTACGGCTCCTACAAGGCGCCGCGCGAGGTGCTGTGGATCCTCGGCGTGATCATCTTCCTGTTGATGATGGCCACCGGATTCATGGGCTATGTCCTCCCCTGGGGCCAGATGTCCTTCTGGGGCGCGACCGTCATCACCAATCTGTTCTCGGCGATCCCCTTCGTCGGCGACCAGATCACCGTCTGGCTGTGGGGCGGCTATTCGGTCGGCAATCCGACGCTCAACCGCTTCTTCTCGCTGCACTATCTACTGCCCTTCGTGATCGCGGCGGTGGTGGGCCTGCATGTCTGGGCGCTCCATGTCGTCGGTCAAAACAATCCCGACGGCGTCGACATCAAGGATGTCAAGAAGGACAGCGTGCCCTTCACGCCCCATGCGACGATGAAGGATTCGCTTGGCATCGCGGTGTTCCTGCTGCTCTACGCCTGGTTCATCTTCTTCGTGCCGAACTATCTCGGCGACGCCGACAACTACATTCCGGCCAACCCGATGAAGACGCCGCCACATATCGTTCCGGAATGGTATTTCCTGCCGTTCTACGCGATCCTGCGCTCGATCCCGAACAAACTCGCCGGCGTCGTCGCCATGTTCGCGGCGATCGCCCTGCTGGCCTTCTTGCCCTGGCTCGACACGTCCAAGGTCCGCTCGGGCAAATATCGCCCGCTGTTCAAGATCTTCTTCTGGATCTTCGCGGCGACGGCGATCGGCCTTGGCTATCTCGGCGCCATGCCTCCGGAGGGCGGCTATGTCCTGGCCGCGCGCCTGCTGTCGGTGTCCTATTTCGCCTTCTTCCTTGTCATTCTGCCGGTGCTTGGCCTCGTCGAAAAGACCAAGCCGGTTCCCGCAACCATCGCCGACGCGGTTCTCGCCAAGCACTGAACGGCCGAATTCGAGGAACTCCAACAATGGCTTTCATGAAAAAATTCGGACTCGCAGCAGCGGCCGTGATCGGGCTCGTCGCGCTCTCCACCCCCAGCCTGCGCGCCGCCGAGGGCGCGGAGGAGCCGCAGCCGACCCGCCAGAACTGGACCTTTGCCGGCGTGTTCGGCACGTTCGACAAGGCGCAGCTGAAACGCGGCTTCCAGGTCTACAAGGAAGTCTGCTCCAGCTGCCACGCGCTGCACATTCCGATGCGCACGCTCGCGCAACCGGGCGGCCCCGGCTTCACCGAGGACGAGGTCAAGGCGCTCGCCGCGACCTATACGGTCCACGACGGGCCGAACATGCAGGGCGAAATGTTCGACCGGCCCGGCCGTCCGGCGGATTATTTCCCGGCGCCCTTCGCCAATCCTGAAGCCGCGGCGGCCGCCCTCGGCGCCGCGCCGCCCGACATGTCGCTGCTCGGCAAGTCGATCAAATATGAGCGCGGCTTCCCGAAATTCCTTTGGGATCCGCTGCCTTTGCCCGGCGCCGTTTATCAGGAAGTCGGCCCGGATCTGATCTACGCCATTCTCAATGGCTATACCCATGACGACGACCCGAACTGGAACCTCTATTTCCCGGGTCACAAGATCGCCATGCCCAAACCTTTGACCGACGGCCAGGTCCAATACAAGGACGGCGCGCCTGCCACCGTCCAGCAATACGCGAAAGACGTTTCGGCCTTCCTGTTCTGGGCCTCCGAGCCCAACATGGAATATCGCAAGCTGATCGGCCGCCGCGTGCTGGTCTTCCTGCTGGTCTTCGCGGTCCTGCTTTATTTCACCAAGAAGAGGATCTGGGCCGACGTCGCCCACTGATCTTCTCGCCGGCGCAACGCTCGAGAGGCCCCCGTGCGGGGCCTCTTTTTTGCGGCGCTCGCGATTAGCGGCGCTCGATCTCGGCGCCGCCGTGGGCCGCCCGTCCGCCCTTGCGGCCAGCCGTCTTGGCGAGATCCTTGTCGCGGGCGAAGCTGCGATTCGCGGGACTTACGCTGCGCCCGCCCTTGCGCCCGGCCTCGGCCGCCAATTCGGCGTTCTGCGAAAAGCTTCTCTTCTCGCGCGGCACGCTCTCGCCGCCCTTGCGCGCAATGGCGCGCTGCTTTTCGGGATCCATCGAGGCGAAGCCCCGAGCCTTTTTCGTCGTTTCCATGACATGGACCTCATCGGCGCGATCCGGACGCGCTCAAAGCCAATATAGGGTCCAAACGCGCCAGGACGGCGTTCGGTCGCCCTGTCCGCGATCACGAAATGGTGAGGTCCGGCTTCGCCGCGCCTTCGCCTTTTTGCATCGCCAAATAAGGCGCGGCACAGGAGGCGCCCATGTCGAAGTTTCGCACCGAAAAAGATTCCCTTGGAACGATCGAGGTCGCCGCAGACCGGCTCTGGGGCGCGCAGACCGAGCGCTCGCTGCGCAATTTCGCGATCGGCGGGCAAATCATGCCGCATGAAATCATCCATGCCCTGGCTTTGGGCAAAAAGGTCGCGGCAAAGGTCAATGCGGAACTCGGCGCCCTCGATCCCAAATTCGCGGAGGCGATCGCCGGGGCGGCGGACGAGATCGCCTCCGGCAGGCTCGACGATCACTTTCCCCTGAAGATATGGCAGACCGGGTCGGGCACGCAGAGCCACATGAATGTCAACGAGGTGATCGCCAATCGCGCCAATGAGGGCTTTGGGGCGGCGCGGGGCGCCATGGCGCCGATCCATCCCAACGATCATGTCAATCTCGGCCAGTCTTCGAATGATTCCTTCCCCACCGCAATGCATGTCGCGGCGGCGCTTGCATTGACCCATAGCCTGCTGCCGGCCCTGCGCCGGCTCGAAGCGAGTCTGGCCGCCAAGGCGCAGGCCTTTGCCGGACTGATCAAGGTCGGCCGCACCCATCTCCAGGATGCGACGCCGATCACGCTGGGCCAGGAATTTTCCGGCTACGCGGCGCAGGTTCGGTTCGGCGCCGAGCGGATCCAGGCGGCGCTGCCCGGTCTGCTCCACCTGGCCCAGGGCGGCACGGCGGTCGGCACCGGCGTCAATGCGCGCCGGGGCTTCGCTCAACGATTTGCGCAGGAAATGGCGCGCGAGACGTGCCTGCCGTTCAAGCCGGCGCGCAATGCCTTCGAGGCGCTGGCGAGCCATGACGCCTTTGTCTTCGCCCATGGCGCGCTGGAGTCCGCCGCAGCCGGTCTGTTCAAGATCGCCAATGACATCAGGCTGGCAGGCAGCGGACCGCGCGCCGGTTTGGGCGAGCTGATCCTGCCCGCCAACGAACCGGGTTCGTCGATCATGCCGGGCAAGGTCAATCCGACCCAGGCCGAGGCCCTGACCATGGTCTGCGCGCGGGTGTTCGGCAACCAGACCGCCATCGCGTTCGCCGGCTCGCAGGGCCATTTCGAGCTGAATGTGTTCAAGCCGCTGATCGCCTTCGCCTTCCTCGAAAGCGCGCGCCTGCTCGCCGACGCCGCGGAAAGCTTCGCTGTCCATTGCGTGGACGGACTCGAAGCCAACGGCGTGAAGCTCGATGAGGCGATGCGCCGCTCCCTGATGCTGGCGACGGCGCTCACGCCGCGGATCGGCTACGACAAGGCGGCGGAAATCGCCAAGGCGGCGGAAAAGAACGGGACAAGTCTGCGTGAGGAGGCAATTCGCCTGGGCCATGTCCGCCCGGAAGACTTCGACGCCTGGGTGCGCCCCGAGGACATGCTCGCGCCCAAGGACTGATCAGGGCAGGCGCGCGTCGCCGAAACAGGCGACGATGGCGTCATGGGCCTGCATCTGTTGATCGGGGGTCAAGGCGTTGCCGGCAAGGCGCGGCCAGAAGCCCGCGGCCTTGGCGCGCGACACCACGCAGGCGCAGGTCTTTTGGCAAAGGTCGGGCTGATCCGCCTCGCGCACGCATTGCTGCGCGCATTGGCCGAGAAACAAGCGTTCCTGCCACGGCGAAACCAGGACAAGCGCGAGCAGGGCGAAAGCGCCGTAAAATACGGGCTGATGGACGAGATAGAAGAAAAGCGAATTTCGCCCGAAAAAGCTGAGGATTTTCGCGGACGATGACGCTGAGTCCCCTGTCTTTCTCGTGAAGACAGAAAGCTTTGCCGCCACCACGCCGAGCAGAACGACGCCGAGCCAGGGAAAAAGCGGCTGGTAGTCGTTGCTCGGCGGCTCGAAGGTTCCAAGCCCCGTCCACCAGAAGACCTTGGCGTTGAAGAAAGGCCCGGCCAAAAATTGGGGGGCGGCGATCGCGAGCGCGGCCAGCGCCAGAACGAGCAAAACCGGCGCGTCGACCAGCGGCGCGGCGATCAGGCTGGCCGCGGCGATCAGGTGGAGAATGCCGAAAAAGATCGGCGTTTCCGGGAAAAGCTGGAAAGAGACCGCGCTGATCGCGCCCGCCGCGGCGACAATGATCGCCCAGCGCCGCCAGAAGGCGCGGCTGCGCAGGAGTTTTCCGCGTTCGCGCCGTGAAAGCACGAGGCCGATTCCGACCAGGAACAGGAAACTCGACGCAATGGCGCGCCCGATCCAATGGAAGCCTTGCGAATAAAGCAGGGCCGGATCGATCCAGCGGAAATGGCCGAGATCCCAGGTGACATGGAAGGCGAACATCGCCCAGAGCGCGAGTCCGCGCGCCGCGTCAATCCAGATCAGACGCGCGGGCTTTGTTGCGGGCGCGAACTTGGCGGGAGGAACATTCATGGAAGGAAATGCGAGAAGATCATGTCCGGCGCCGAGAGATTGTGGCGCGAGGGGACCTGTCGCCCCGCCCAGATTTCGGCGACCCAAGCGCCGGGGAAGCTCATGACCGGGGATTCGCTCCAGCCCTTGCCGCCCTTCTCCCGCCAGCCGATCCGGGCGACGTCGGCATTGGTCTCGGTCGTGTACATCGAGCGCAGCGCTGCGAAGGGCAGGTTGTCCGGCATGGCGCCCGAATAATCGACGGCAAGCGCGACATGGTCCTGATCGACCTGCTTGACGGTCACTGTCGCCGAGCCGCCGCGCGCGAAATTCAGGGTGAAGGCCTTCTTGGCGGGATCGAAAGCGATGTCCTTGATCGCGACGATCGGGCGCGGGCCGGCGGAAGAGTCCTGGATTTCCAGCGGCCCGATCTGGAACGACGAACCATAGGCCGTCCAGCGCATGTCGCCGAAAGGCAGGGGGCGGATGCGCCAGTTGCCGTCGGCCGGATAGAGGACGAGCACCTCCTCCGCGCGCTCGCGGAAAAGCATCCACAGCTGGATATAGGCGAAGCCGCTTTCGACATGGTCGCCGACCTTGATCGGTATGTCAGTTGGGCGCCAGAAATTCCGGTCGATCAGGCCGGTCAGCCAGAGGGTCGGGGATTCGAAAAAGGTTTTGCGCGGCAATGCGCCTTCGGCGTGCGGCATGTTGCAGGCGGAAAAATCCGGGGCCCAGCGGTCCTTGCCGATCATGCCGATGAAAGCGGGATGGACGGCCTGGACCTCCATGTGCCGGACTTGCGGCGAGACAAAGTCCAATTCGACATTGTCGCGCTCGGCGCAGATTTCGGGGGTCGATTTGTTCACCACCTTGACCGCAAGTTCGGCCCCGAAATCCCTGTCGCCCTGGGCCCGTAACGGAGACGCGAGCGCCGGCGCGATAAGAAAGAGGGCGGCCAAGGCAAGATGACGTGGGGACATGGGGCGTTTCCGTGCGGCTTGTCCGGCTTTAAGCCCGCCGCGCGGCCATGGCAAGCGCCGGAAAGGCGTCGATCCTAGCGCCTCGACGCTAGCGTTTGACAAGTCCTTAAAATCATATAAAACATCATATAATATTATTAATATACTGAATTACTGTAATTTTGTAGTTAAAGTTGAATCTTGGCGGCGATAGAAACTGCGCTTGGGGCGGGCCGGGGGCCGCGCCGTTTCGCGCTTAAGGCTGGCTCTTGCGCCCTGAAATGTTTATGTAAAGGGCGAAAACGCAGCGGCGTGGCTTGGGAATTTCCGGGTAAATGACGGATATAACGTCTCTTTTCTCTTCTCCTTCGGTCTCCGGGACGCTTGCCGTCGAGCGCGCGATCGCGGAATTGCGCGCCGGCCGCCCGGTCGCCCTGACCGAGGGCGCGGCGCGGCTTCTGGTCTTTCCCGCCGAAAATCTCGACCGCGAATCCGCCGGTTTGATCGAAAATCTCGCTAAAGGCCGCGCCAATCTGGTCCTGTCCGTGCAGCGCCTGCGCCGGCTCGGCGTCGAGCGCGAGCGGCCCGGCGCCATTGCGACCCCGCGTCTCGATGTCGAGCGGGTTGGCGCTCTGCTGGCCGATGAGGAGGCGCGAATCGACGCGCCCGTGGCTTCGCCGGGCGCGGCGGAAGAGGCGGCGCTCGACCTGCTGCGCCTCGCCAATTTGCTGCCCGGCGCGATCGTCGCGCCCTTGCCGGCGCCCCTGCCGCAATTGCAGGAGGTTTCCGGCGCCGATGTCCGTTCCTACCGCGCCAAGAAAGTCCTGTCGCTCCATCTGGTCGGGCGGGCGCCGGTTCCGCTCGAAGGCGCGCCCAATTCCGAGATCGTGGTGTTTCGCGGCGGGGAGGGTCTGCGCGACCAGGCGGCGGTGATCGTCGGGAAGCCCGATCTCTCCGGCCCGGTCCATGTCCGCCTGCATTCCGCCTGTCTCACCGGCGACCTTTTTGGCTCGCTGAAATGCGACTGCGGCGACCAGTTGCGCCACACCGCGAAAATCATGGCCGAGAGCGGCGGCGGCGTGATTCTCTATCTGGACCAGGAAGGGCGTGGCAACGGCCTCGCCAACAAGGTGCGCGCATACCGGCTCCAGGCCTGCGGCCACGACACCTATGACGCCGACGAAATTCTGGGCTTCGGCCTCGACCAGCGCCGCTTCGGCTATGCCGCGCGCATGCTCGACCTGCTCGGCGTGACCCGGGTGCGGCTGATGACCAACAATCCGGCCAAGATCGAGGCTCTTCGCGCGGCGGGACTCGACGTGACCGACCAGCGCATCCAGGGCCGGCCGACGCCGCAGAACATCCATTATCTTGCCACCAAGCGCGATCGCGCCGGCCATTATCTCGACGTCGATCTGCCGCCCGCCGGCGGCTGAGCGCCGACTGGCTTTCCGCTTCTTCGCCCTCGCGGCTTTTTCGTAGCGGCCTATTCGGCGATGACGTGGCGGATGTCGACTGCCTCGAACGGATACTCCGCCGGAAGGCGGGTCCGCGCCTTGGTTCCCGGCAGGATTTCGAAACGCGGGTCGAAATTCACCATCGTGACGGCCAGCTTTTTCAGCAGGCCGACATCGCCTTCCGCCTTGGCCGTTCCGTCCTTGATCTGCGCTTCCAGCGACTTGGCGCCGGTCATGGTCCTTTCGAGGTCGGAGCGGTCGATGGTGAGCGTCAGGTCCGGCTTCGGCGCCTGAAAGCCCTTGATGTTGGTCAAGGTGGCGTTTTCGAGCTCGACGATGAATTTCTCGCCGTTGTCGGGCGTCACGAGATTGATGGTGAAGCGCAGGTCCTGCGCCTTGCGGCTGTCCATGCGGATCGCCAGGAAGTCGAGGAACAATTCGGTCGACATGGCGCGGATGACGTCCGGGCTGGCGCTGTCGGCCGACTGGCCCTGCGGGATGCCCGAACGCAGCTCATAGGCGCCGGCGAGGAAGCTGTTGCGCAGGCCCGGATTTTCCTGCTGATAGCCGATCTGTTCGAAAATATCGGCGAGCAGGTCCTTGGCCTCCTGGTTGTCGGGCTGGGCCTGAACCAGTTTGTTCATGATTTCCGAGGCGAGGAGATATTGGCCCTGGTCGTGGAGTTCGCGGCCGCGCGCCATGATTTTTTCGGCGCCGCCCATCATTTCGACGTAAAGCGGCGCGGAATCGGCGGGCGAGAGCGGGATCAGGGTCGCAGGATTGCAGTCCCAGAAGCCGAGATAGCGCTGCACGACGCCGCGGCTGTTGTGCTGGGGCGAGCCGTGATAACCGCGGCAATACCACTTGTTCTGCAGGCTTTTCGGCACTTCGTAGACGTTGTGGATCTGGTTGATGGTCACGCCTTGATTGGCGAAATGCAAAACCTGGTTGTTCATGTTGGCGTAGAGATCGCGCTGGGCCCGCAGCACGTCCTGAATCCGCTGGTTGCCCCAGCGCGGCCAATGGTGCGACGCGAACATGACCTCGGCTTCCAGGCCGAAGCGGTAGAGCGCGTCATTGATATATTTCGACCAGTTGAGCGGATCGCGCACCGGCGCGCCGCGCAGGGTATAGATGTTGTGCAGCGTGGCGGTGACGTTTTCCGCCGTCCACAGCGCCTTCATGTCGGGGATATAGGTGTTCATCTCCCGCGGCGCTTCGGTGTTCGGCGTGTTCTGGAAGACCATCCGCACGCCGTCGACCTCGAACTCCTCGATCGGCTTTTCCACCAGGCGGGTCGGCGCGATCAGGCCGCTCGCGCCGGATGAGACGCCCTGGCCGAGGCCCTGGCCGACATAGCCATAGGGGCTCGCCGGCAGCAGCACGCCATATTGATAGAACAGCCGCCGGTTCATGGCGTTGCCGGCGAAGACGTTCTCGGAGATGGCGAATTGCATGAAGCCGCCGGGGGCGATCACCTCCACCTTGCCGGCGCGCACGTCATCTTCGTTGACAAGGCCGCGCACGCCGCCCCAATGATCGCCGTGGGTGTGGGAATAGATCACCGCCGTCACCGGCAGGCCCTGGCCGACGTGCTTCTGGAACAGCTCCAGCGAGGCGCGCACGGTTTCGGCGCTGACCAGCGGGTCGAACACGATCCAGCCCTTCCTGCCGCGCACGAAGGTGAGGTCCGAAAGATCGGCGCCCCGCACCTGATAAATGCCGGGAATGACTTCGTAGAGGCCGTAATTGTTGTTCAGCTTGGACTGGCGCAGCAGCGAGGGATGGACGCTGTCGTAGGAGTCGCGCTCTTCAAGGAACTTGAACCGTTCCATGTCCCAGGCGACATGGCCGTCGGCGGCCATGATCTTGAGATCGGGCATGGGGGCGATGAGGCCCTTTTTCTGTTCCTCGAAATCGCGGACGTCGTCGAAGGGCAGCGTGTCCCGGGCGTGTTTCAGCAGGTCGAGGGTGAATTTGGACGGCGCCTTGCCCTTGGGGTGGAAATGCCCTGGCGCCGGCGGGGACGCGGCCTCGGCCCGCGCCATGGCCGCCTCGAATATCCCGTCGCCGGCCAAAGCGAAGGCGGCGCCCAGGCTCGGGATCGACTTGATGAGATCGCGTCTGGTCGTCATGATTCTTGCTCCCGTTTTGCGCCGTGGCGCCCATCAGTTCGGTTTTGGCTATGAGGCAATTTGAGGCTATTCCGAATTGATCTGTGCGTCCAATACCGTAAAAGCTATCGATCAATTCATGTGAGCTATCGATTCTCCCGAATTCGTGAGACCTGCGATGTGTTCAACCCGACAGATTGAAATGGTTCAGATTTTGGCGCGCCGGCGCCATTTCGGCCTTGCGGCAAAAGAACTCGGCATGTCCCAGCCGTCGTTGACGCGCAGCCTCAAACAGCTGGAATCCGAGCTGGGGGCGCGGCTATTCGACCGCCAGGGGGTGGCGCCGACGCTTTTCGGGGAGATCGTTCTCAGGCATGGCGCGCGCGCCCTCGCGGAATTCGAAGAGATCGCGCGCGAAATCGCGCTCGCCAAGGGACTCGAGATCGGAGAGCTGTCGATCGCGGCCGGGCTCTATCCCGCCGATATTTCAGCGGAAAAGGCGCTCGGCCTGCTGATCGGGACTCACCCCCGGCTGCGCGTCGATTTCCGCGCGATGAACTGGGAGAGCGCGGCCCGGCAGGTTCTCGACGGCTCGGCGGATCTGGGTTTCGCGGAACTTGCCGGCGCGCCCGACGGCGACGAACTCACGGTCGAGCCGGTCCGGACGTCGCAAAGCCATTTCTTCTGCCGCGCCGATCATCCTCTTCTGCGGAAGGAGCATGTGACCGCCGAGGATATTTTCGGCTATCCCTGGGTCGGCCCGAGCATGCCCGGGCGCATTTCGGCCTTCCTGCCCTCGGGCGACATGCCCTGCGGCTATTTCGACGCCGCGAGCGACAGGTTCCGCTGCCGCGTCCTCGTAGGTTCGTTCTCCTCGGCCAAGGCGGTGGTGATGGAGAGTCTCGCCATTTGCGGCGGCATCCCCTTCCAGATCGAACGCGAAATCCGCGAGGGAGCGCTCGCCGTCATTCCGTTCGAGGCGCCCTGGCTGAGGCTCAATTACGGCTTCATGCTCAAACGCGGGCGCACGCCTTCCCCGGCCGCGGTCGCCTTCATGGACAGCGTGCGCCGGATCGAGTCGACGATTCCGCCTTGATCTCCGCCTGACGGCTCAACGCGCGACTTGCCGAAGCACGGCGGGCGCCGTAAATCACCGACTGCGTTCCGGAAGACGGGCGCGATCCCGCTCAGGCAGCGTCAGCGATGGAACGGATGGGGAGCGACCACGAGCAAGAGCCGGAGGCGCGGGACGCGGCGCCGGCCCCGTCATTTTCGTCCTCTTCGCGCCGCGACGAGCGGGAAGCCCTTGCGGCCAAGGCCGAACGCCGCCGCAGGATCGCCGCGCGCGTCGGCGCCGGGGCCAGCATCCTGCTGGTCGCCCTTGCGGTCTTTGTCCTCACCCGCACCATTTCCCATCTCGACATGGCCCTGTTGCGGGCCGCGCTTTCGGCGACCTCGTGGGACCAGATCGGGCTCGGCCTGGCGCTGACCGCCTGTTCCTTCCTGATGCTCACGGGCTACGACGCCATCGCCTTGCGTCAGCTGAAATTGCGGGTGCCTTATCGCACCACGGCGCTCGCCTCCTTCACTTCCTACGCCGTCTCGTTCAATCTCGGCTTTCCCATTTTCACCGGCGGCACGGTGCGTTACTGGATCTATTCCCGCGCCGGGGTCCGGCCGGGCAAGGTGGCGAGCCTCACCGTGGTCGCGGGCGTCACCTTCTGGCTCGGCATGGCGGTGGTGATCGCGCTCGGCCTCGCGATCGAGGCGACGCCGCTGGCGGACATCGATCATCTCGCGGTCGACATCAACCGGCTGATCGGCGTCGGCATGCTGGTGGCCATTGGCGTCTATCTCTATTGGGTGTCCGTGCGCCCGCGCCGCGCGCATTGGCAGGGTCTTTCCCTTGAACTGCCAGGCCTCGGCCTGTCGCTCGGCCAGATCGCGCTCGGCGTCATGGATCTGTGCAGCGCGGCGGGGGCGCTTTATGTCCTGCTGCCGAGCCATGAAGGGCTGAACTTCTTCACCTTCGCCGCGGTCTATGTCTTCGCGAGCCTGCTCGGCATCGTCAGCCATGCGCCGGGAGGCATCGGCGTGTTCGAGGCGACCATGCTGAAGGTCCTGCCGGCGCCCTCGCAGGAGGCCTTGCTCGCCTCGTTGCTGATGTTCCGCATTCTTTATTACGTCATACCCTTCGTTTTGGCTCTGGCGCTCCTGGGCGCCAATGAAGGCGGGCGCCGGTGGGACGCCCTGCGCGAGGAGATGAATCGCGCCCAAGCTGACCACGACTCCGATTGCGACAAGGGCGCCTGATCCGGGATGCGCCTGGATGAATGAAACATTCGACGCGGTGGCGACGGTCGTCGCCAGCCTGATCGACGCCATGCCGGAGCCGGTGCTGGTGATCGACCGCTCGGTTCGGCTGGTCGCCGCCAATCAGTCGGCGCGGGCGATGTTTCCTTTGATGAAGCTGAAGGCGCCGCTCGCCTCGACCCTGCGCGCGGTGGATCTGCATGACGCCATCGCCCGTGTCTTCGCCACCGGCGAGGCGGAGGACCTGTCCTGGCGCGACCGCGTCCCGGTCGAACGGCTGTTCCAGGTCCATGTCGCGGCCTTTTACTCGGACGAAGCCCGTTTCGTGGCGCTCCATTTGCATGATGCGACCGAATCGCGGCGTCTCGAACAGGCGCGGGTCGATTTCGTCGCCAACGCCAGCCATGAACTGCGCACGCCGCTCGCCTCGCTGCTTGGCTTCATCGAGACCCTCCAGGGGCCGGCGCGCGGCGACGCTGCGGCTCGCGAGCGTTTCCTTTCGATCATGCTTGAGCAGGCCCGCCGCATGGCGCGGCTGGTGGACGACCTGCTGTCGCTGTCGCGGATCGAACAGAGCCTCCACGTCCAGCCCCGCGCCTCGGTCGATCTCGCCTCGATCGCCCGGCATGTTCGCGACGCCCTGACGCCGATGGCGGAGGAAAATCGGATCAGGCTCGAACTTGAAACCCGGGAGACGATTGTGCGCGGCGACCGCGACGAATTGCTGCGGGTCGCCGAAAATCTGGTGGAAAACGCCATCAAGTACAGCGCTCCGGAGGTCAATCAGCCCGAGCGCCGGGTCTGGGTCGAAGTCGGCGCTCGCGAGGGCATGGGGTTTCTTTCGGTGCGTGATGAGGGGCCGGGCATAGCGCCGGAAAACATTCCCCGCCTGACCGAGCGCTTTTACCGGGTCGATGTCGGCCAGAGCCGCGCCAAGGGCGGCACCGGTCTCGGCCTCGCCCTGGTCAAGCACATTCTCGCCCGCCATCGCGGTCGTCTCAACATTCAGGCGTCGCCGGGGCGCGGGGCGGTTTTCACCGCCTGCGTTCCGCTCGAAGCGAAATGAGGGCGGCGCAAAAAAATTCCTCGTGCTTACAAAGCGCAATCCGGCGCAACGGCATGTCGCCGCAGCCGGAGTTCGCCGACGTCACGCAACTGTCATCTGAGCGTCGTAGAGCAGCGGCGCGCTTCAGCGCAGGGCGGCGCCGCTCCCGACGCGCTCGCCCCCAATCGACCTCAAAAAGAGGATTGGCATGTCGAACTTCCTGCGCTCCGCTCTCGCCGCCGCCGCCGCTTTCGGCGTCGCAACCTCCGCTCTCGCCGCCGATATTTCGGGCGCGGGCGCGACCTTTCCCTATCCCGTTTATTCGAAATGGGCCGACACCTACAAGAAGGAAACCGGCAACGGCCTGAATTACCAGTCGATCGGCTCCGGCGGCGGCATCAAGCAGATCGAGGCCCGCACCGTGACCTTCGGCGCCAGCGACGCGCCGCTCAAGGCCGCGGATCTGGACAAGAAAGGCCTCGCGCAATGGCCGATGGTGATGGGCGGCATCGTGCCGGTGGTCAATGTCCAAGGCGTCAAGGCCGGACAACTCGCCGTCGACGGCCCGACCCTGGCGAAAATCTACCTCGGCGAGATCACCAAATGGAACGATCCCGCCCTCGCCAAGCTCAACCCCGCCGTGAAGCTGCCGGACGCCGCGATCGCCGTGGTCCATCGCTCCGACGGTTCGGGCACGACTTTCAACTTCACGAATTACCTCGTCAAGGTCTCTCCGGATTGGGCCTCCAAGGTCGGTTCGGCGGTTTCGGTCGAATGGCCGGTCGGCCTCGGGGCCAAGGGCAATGAAGGCGTCTCGAACACCGTGGGCGTCACCGCCAATTCGATCGGCTATGTCGAATATGCCTACGCCATCGAAAACAAGATGACCTATACGGATATGGTCAATCATGACGGCAAGCGGGTCAAGCCGGAGACGGCTACCTTCCAGTCCGCCGCCGCCAACGCTGACTGGAGCCATGCGCCAGGCTTCTATCAGATCCTGACCGACCAGCCGGGCGCGAAATCATGGCCGATCACTGCGGCGACCTTCATCCTGATGCCGAAGAAGGTTCCGGACGCCGCCGCCGCCGCCGAAGCCCTGAAGTTCTTCGACTGGGCGTTCACGAAAGGCGGCAAACAGGCCGAGGCGCTTGACTATATTCCCATGCCGGCCAATGTCGTCTCCCTGATCAGGAAGACCTGGGCGAATGATATCAAGGACACCAACGGTAAGCCGGTCTATCAAGCGAAATAGTCGCCGGATGGCGCGCCGGGGGCTTCGGCCTCCGGCGGGTCCCGGATTGGAGGATCGCAAATGTCGGAGGCGACCTTGAGTTCCGTGGCCGGATCGGCGGTGGTCAACGCAGGTCGCCAAAAGGCTCTTCGCCGTTTCGAGATCGGCGACCGGATCTTTCGCGTCGCGACGCGATCCTCGGCCATTGCGGTCCTGGTTCTGCTTGGCGGCGTCATCGTCTCGCTGGTTCAGGGCGCATCGCCGGCGCTGAGCAAATTCGGCTTCGGCTTCCTGATTTCGGACGCCTGGAATCCGGTCACCGAGAAATTCGGCGCCGCGCCCGCGATTTACGGCACGCTGGTCACCTCCTTCATCGCGCTTCTTATCGCCGCGCCGGTCGGCTTCGGCATCGCTGTTTTCTTGACCGAACTTTGTCCTTACAAGTTGCGCCGCCCGATCGGCATAGCGGTCGAGCTGCTCGCCGGCATTCCCTCGATCATCTACGGCATCTGGGGCATGTTCGTTCTCGCGCCCTTCCTGCAGGCCCATGTCCAGCCGGCGCTGATCGCGACTTTCGCCGATGTTCCGGGGCTGAACCGGCTGTTCGCCGGCCCGCCTTATGGCATCGGCGTGCTCACCGCGAGCTTCATCCTGGCCATCATGATCCTGCCGCTGATCTCCTCGATCTCGCGCGACGTGTTCGACACCGTTCCGCACGTGCTCAAGGAGGCGGCTTTCGGCATCGGCTGCACCCGCTGGGAGGTGATCCGCTCCATCGTCGCGCCCTATGCCGGCGTCGGCCTCGTCGGCGGGGTGATGCTGGCGCTCGGCCGGGCGCTCGGCGAAACCATGGCGGTGACCTTCGTGATCGGCAACGCCCACAAGATCCATGCCTCGATCCTCGGTCCCGGCACGACGATTTCGGCGACCATCGCCAATGAATTCACCGAGGCCGACGGCGCGATCTACACCTCCTCGCTGATCGCGCTCGGCCTGCTGCTTTTCCTCATCACCTTCATCGTCCTCGCCATTTCGCGTCTGATGCTGATGCGTCTCGAAGGGAAGGGAGCGCGCTGAAATGTCTCGCCTGCAAGCGTCGCGCAAGGCGCGCAGCGCCATCGTCATGGGCCTCTGCTATGCTTCGGCGGGTCTTGGCTTGCTCGCTCTGGCCTTGATTCTCGGTACTCTGGTGTGGAACGGCTTTTCCGGCTTCTCGCTTTCGGTCTTCACCCGGATGACGCCGCCGCCGGGCTCGGCGGGCGGATTGCTCAACGCCATCGCCGGCTCGCTGATCATGACCTTTTTCGGCGTGCTGATCGGCGCGCCGCTCGGCGTGTTCGCCGGCACCTATATGGCCGAATATGGCCGCGACACCCACCTGACGACCGTGGTGCGGTTCATCAACGACGTGCTGCTCTCGGCGCCGTCGATCGTCATCGGCCTGTTCGTCTATGAAATCGCCGTGGTTCCGATGGGCCATTTCTCGGCCATCGCCGGCTCCATCGCGCTCGCGCTGCTGGTCGTGCCGGTGGTGGTGCGCACGACCGAGGACATGCTGAATCTGGTCCCGGGAACGCTGCGCGAGGCGGCGACCGCCTTGGGCCTGCCGCGCGCCATGGTCATCCGCCATGTCGCCTACAAGGCGGCGCGCTCGGGGCTCATCACCGGCCTGCTGCTCGCGATCGCGCGCATCTCGGGCGAGACGGCGCCGCTCCTGTTCACCTCGCTCAACAACCAGTTCTGGAGCAGTAACCTCAACGCGCCGATGGCCAGCCTTCCGGCGGTGATTTTCCAGTTCGCCATGTCGCCCTACAAGGAATGGCAGGCTTTGGCCTGGGTGGGCGCGCTCCTGATCACTTTCGCCGTTCTGACGCTCTCGATCGCCGCCCGCGTGCTCGGCTCGCAAAGGACCAGCCAATGACCGACTCCGCCGTTCAGGACGTTGCCGCGCCCAGCGCAAAGCTCGCGGAAAAGATGAGCGTCAGGAGTCTCGACTTCTATTACGGCGACCACAGGGCGCTGAAGTCGGTGAACGTCAAGTTCTACGCCAATCAGGTCACGGCTCTGATCGGTCCGTCGGGCTGCGGCAAGTCCACTTTGCTGCGCGTGCTCAACCGCATGTACGACCTCTACCCGCGCCAGCGCGCGGAGGGCGAGGTGCTGCTCGACGGCGAAAACATTCTCGACCCGAAACTCGACCTGAACTCGCTGCGCGCCCGCGTCGGCATGGTGTTCCAGAAGCCGACGCCTTTTCCGATGTCGATTTACGAGAATATCGCTTTCGGCGTCCGGCTTTACGAGAAGCTGGGCAGGGCCGACATGGACGAGCGCGTGGAGGCGGCCCTGCGTGGCGCGGCGCTGTGGGACGAGGTCAAGGACAAGCTCACCACCTCCGGATTGAGCCTGTCCGGCGGTCAGCAGCAGCGCCTGTGCATCGCGCGCACGATCGCGATTAAGCCGGAAATGATCCTGTTCGACGAGCCGGCTTCCGCGCTCGACCCAATCTCGACCGCCAAAATCGAGGAACTGATCGACGAATTGCGCGCCGACTACACCATCGCCATCGTCACCCACAACATGCAGCAGGCGGTGCGCGTCTCCCAATTCACGGCCTTCATGTATCTCGGCGAACTGGTCGAATTCGACCAGACGGACAGGATCTTCACCGCGCCGCGGGAACGGCGCACTCAGGACTATATCACCGGCCGTTTCGGCTGATCCGGAACTTCGCGAAAACAGGTCACTGACAATGGTCGATCATACTGTCCGCTCCTTCGACGCCGATCTCGAAACGCTCGACCGCCACATTTCGGAAATGGGCGGCATAGCCGAAAAAATGCTGTCCGACGCCATGGACGCTTTGGCGACCATGAACGCTGAACTCGCGCATCGCGTGGTCGAGACCGATCTGCGCCTCGATCACCTTCAGCGGACGGTCGAGGATCTCGCGGTGCGCACTCTGGCGCGGCGTCAGCCTGTGGCGGTCGATCTGCGCGACGTCGTCGGCGTGATGCGCATCGCCGCCGATCTCGAGCGTATCGGCGACCAGGCCAAGAATATCGCCAAGCGCACCACCAAGATCGCTGGCGAGCCCCGTCTGTCGCGGGCGGTGATCGGTCTCAAGTCGATGCATGAGGTGGCGGCAAACCAGCTCAAGGACGTGCTCGACGCCTATGCCCAGCGCGACGCCAGCGCGGCGCGCGCCGTCTGGGCGCGCGACGCCGAACTCGACGCGCTCGAGGATTCGGTTTTCCGCGATCTCCTGACCTTCATGATGGAAGATCCGCGCAACATCACCTTCTGCACCCATCTGCTGTTCTGCTCGAAGAATCTGGAGCGGGTCGGCGATCACGCCACCAATATCGCCGAGACGGTCGTCTATATCGTCACCGGCGAGAATCTCTCGGGCGAGGATCGCCCGCGCGGCCCCGAGGCCGCGGCTTTGCCGTGAAATCCAAGGAGCCCGCTGCTCTCATGAACGAACCGCGCGCCTCTGTCATTGGAGCCGCATCCCCCGGTGGGGCTCCGCGCATCCTGGTCGTCGAGGACGAAGCCGCCCTCGGCCTGCTGCTGGCCTATAACCTCGAATCCGAAGGCTATGTCGTCGAGCGCGTCGAGCGCGGCGACGAAGCCGAATTGCGGCTCGAAGAATCCCCGCCCGACCTCGTCATCCTTGACTGGATGCTGCCGGGCGTTTCGGGCCTCGAAATCTGCCGCCGCCTGCGGGCCCGGGAGACGACGCGTACGCTCCCTGTCATCATGCTGACGGCGCGCGGCGAAGAGGGCGAGCGCGTGCGCGGGCTCTCGGTCGGCGCCGACGATTATGTGGTCAAGCCGTTTTCCGTGCCCGAGCTGATGGCGCGCGTGCGCGCGCTGTTGCGGCGCGCCCGCCCGGAGCGCGTCGCGGTGCGACTGAGCGCCGGCGAACTGGAGCTCGATCGCGAAACCCGCCGCGTCCGGCGCGCGGGCCGCGAAATCCACCTCGGCCCGACCGAATTCCGCTTGCTCGAATATCTGATGGAAAAGCCGGGCCGGGTTTTTTCGCGCGCGCAATTGCTCGACAGCGTCTGGGGACTATCGGCCGACATCGACGAGCGTACGGTCGACGTTCATATCGGCCGACTGCGGAAAGCGCTGGCGAATGACAACGAAAATGACCCGATCCGCACCGTGCGCGGCTCGGGCTATTCCTTCGACGAGACTTTTGGGCGGGGCTGACTTTCGCTTGGCCTGGGCGACTCGGCCGAAGAGGCCTCGCCACGCGGCCTGGACGGCCTCGCCCGGGCGCGAAACGGCCGATTCGAAACGCCGCGGCGTCTCCCCCGGCGACGCTTGAGTTTGAAGCGGCGGCGCCGACGCGAGCTGATCGTAAATTTCGTCGTAGATGACAGTGGCTTAGTCGATTGCGACTGATTGAAGGCGCGCCTGCGTCTGGAGAGTATTTTGCAAGTGTTCCCCCTTGCGGACGCCAATCGCAACTTGAAAAATATGTCCAAGGGTCGAAACAAAGCCAACCGCGTTGCGTTGGGGCTTCGAAATTCCGGTACCGGAAAGGAGACGCGTCATGCTTCGCAATGCTCTTGGAATGCCGCCCTGTTGTTGTCGCCTCGACCGCCGCGATGTGGTGGCCGGCGGAGCCTTGACGGCTCTGCTGGCGGTCGTCGCCGGCGGGATGCGGCCCGCGCGAGGGCAAACGCTTGCGGCCGCGCCGCCGGAAGTGGACCAGCTTGCGTTGCGACTGCTGGTGGATTCGTACCAGTTCGCCGTGACCCCGGGCCATAAGGCCGTCGGCCCGGTGCAGATCGAACAGTTCGGCTGGGGAATCGAGCCCGACCGTCCGCCGGGACCGACACTGGTCAGCGAATTTGGACTGGCCATGCACGCCGAGTCGACGCGCGGCGTGGAAAAACGCAACATCCTGATCGATTTCGCGTTCACGCCCTACGCGTTGAACAACAACGCCAGCCTGATCGGACTCGATCCCGCCGTGTTGGACGCCATGGTCCTGAGCCACGGACATTACGACCATTTCGGCGGCATGGCCGGTTTTCTTGAAAAGCACGGCGCCTCCTTGAAGCCGGGACTGCCGCTCTATGTCGGCGGAGAAGAGGCGTTTTGCGCCCGCACGTGGACGGGACCGCCGGTCAAAGGCGATTTCGGGGCGATCGACCGGGGCGCGCTTGAGGCCGCCAAGGTCAGGGTGACCTACGCGGACGGTCCGTCGATCGTCGCCGATCATGGTTTCACCACCGGACAGATCGGCCAGAAAAGCTTTGAGAAGCTTCTCTCGCCGAGCGTGATGAAAATCGGCGTCGCCCGAGGCTTCGGCTGCTTTGCCGAGAGACTTCCGGTCGACGAGCGCGCGCTGACCGCGACGCCGGATCAGTTCCGACACGAGATCGCAACCGCCTACAACGTCAAGGGACGCGGCCTGGTCGTTCTGACCTCCTGTAGTCATCGCGGCGTGGTCAATGCGGTGAAACAGGCGCAGGCGGTCTCGGGCGTCGCCAAGATTCATGCCGTCGTCGGCGGCTTCCATCTCGCGCCGTACCAGGAGGATTATGTCCGACGGACGATTGCGGCGTTGAAGGAAATAGACGTCGATTATGTCGTTCCGCTCCATTGCACGGGCGAAATGTTCTACGACATCGCGCGCACGGAAATGCCGGGCAAGGTCCTGCGCGGCTTCACGGGCACGCGGCTGATTTTCGGCGGGTGACAGTGGGGACAGGTCGAATCCAGCCGGCCGCCGGCGGGAGCCAGGGTTTGTCCATTTTTTGCCGACGCCGCCCGGTTGACGGCGCGCCGGGGCATGCGAGTCGGCGCCGCGACGCGTTACAACGTGATGTTTTGATCGGAGGGCGCGCCGATCGCCGGACAGCGCCGGGAAATTCGGGCTTCGATTTCGCGTGGGCATGGCGCCATGGCCCTGCGCGCGCTTTTCTTTTCGTAGCGCGACCGGCGCCCGCGCCCCGTCAGGACGATCCATCCTCGTCTGACAGGCGCCGGATTTTCATCGTTCGCTGGTTGCCGCGAAAAACCCGGCGCCGGGGGGCGGCGCCGGGTTTTCGCGAAGGGCGAGGGGGAGGAGTCGATGTCCGCGTCATTTGGGGGACTGGACGTTTCGCGGTCGGACGTTTTGCCTCCTTGGCGACAATCCAGTTTTGCCTTCGACCGGAGCGGGCGAACCTGCTTCGGCCGCGTGCTGACGGGCTGGCCCCTCGCCTTCGCCCTTCGGGCGCGGCGGTTCAGCCGCGCGCGGCGGCGCGCCTGTCGCGGTCGCGGCGGCGGTCCATCGCCGGCTGATAGGCGATGCGGGCGTGATAGGCGCAATAGGGGCCCAAGCCCACCTGCATTTTCGCGCCGCAATAGCGGAAGTCGGGGCTGGCTGGGTCGCCCAGCGGCCACCTGCACATCGACTCGCGCAGATCCATGATTCCCACGCGCTCGGAAATCGGAACCACGACGTCTTCCGCCACGGGGCGCGGCGCCGGCGCCGGAGCGGGGCGCGCCTCGACGGCGACCGCCAGATTGCCATGGACGACCGGCGCGCTCGGCGCGGCCGTTTCGCTATCGTTCCTGGCGCGCGGGCGGGCGGGCGCGGGGGACTTGACCCGGCCGGACAGGCCGAGGCGATGCACCTTGCCGATGACTGCGTTGCGCGAAATGCCGTCGCCCAGTTCATTGGCGATCTGGCTGGCGCTCAGACCGTCGAGCCACATCTTCTTCAGTTGCTCGACGCGTTCATCGGTCCAGGACATCGATTGGCCTCCAAACCTGTTTCATGTTCTTGTTCTTCCCGCGCGTCCCGTCCGCAGCCAAATCCAACCCGCGCGCCCGAACGCGCGGACGCCGGAAGGCTCCAACCTGACGAGGACTAACTTGCCAGACGCGCATTCAACGCGCGCCGCACGAGATGTCGTAGCCGACTGATGGAAGATTACACCAGCCGTTGAATCGGGCGCAAGAGTCGTAAAGAATTACGAAAGGTTTTCAACAGGCCTTTGCGGCGCACGGCGACCGAAGCGTTTCAGGTGGTGAAGACGGCGATTTGACCTTGCAGCCGGGATTTTCTAGATTGTAACTCCGCCAACGCCGTCCCCGGGGGGACGGCGCTTTCATTTTTGGGCGGGGGCCTCGGGCTTCGCCCGCCAAAAGCCTGTCGGGAGTTCAGGACGTGACTTCGGCTCTTCTGCCGACCTATGCCCGCTATCAACTGGCCTTCGAGCGCGGCGAGGGCGCCTGGCTTTACACCGCCAGCGGCGACAAATATCTCGATTTCGGCGGCGGCATCGCCGTGGCGAGTTTGGGCTACAACCACCCGCATCTGGTCCAGGCGCTCAAGGAGCAGGCG
The DNA here is from genome assembly GCA_021813805.1 of Pseudomonadota bacterium. Taxonomy (GTDB): domain Bacteria; phylum Pseudomonadota; class Alphaproteobacteria; order Rhizobiales; family Beijerinckiaceae; genus Rhodoblastus. Next base: position 117,254 of record JAKAJL010000002.1, read on the forward strand.
GACAAGCTCTGGCACACATCCAACCTGTTCCAGATTCCGCTGGGCGAAACACTGGCGCGTCGCCTGACGGAGGCGACTTTCGCCGATCAGGTTTTCTTCACCAATTCCGGCGCGGAGGCGCTGGAGTTGACGATCAAGATGGCCCGCAAGTGGAATTCGGCCAATGGCGCGCCCGACCGCTACCACATGATCACCTTCGAGGGGGCGTTCCACGGCCGCACGCTGGCGACCATCGCCGCCGGCGGCAATCCCAAATATCTCGACGGCTTCGGACCGAGAACGCCCGGTTTCGACCAGGTTCCCTTCGGCGATCTCAAGGCGGCCGAGGCGGCGATCGGGCCGCAGACCGGCGCCATTCTGGTCGAGCCGATCCAGGGCGAGGGCGGCGTCCGCGTCGGGTCGCCCGAATTCATTCGCGGTCTGCGCGCGCTTTGCGATCGCCACAATATGCTGTTGTGCTTCGACGAAGTGCAGTCGGGCGTGGGCCGGACTGGAAAGCTCTTCGCCTATGAGCTTTACGGCGTCGCGCCCGACATTCTCGCCTCGGCCAAGGGCATCGGCGGCGGCTTCCCGCTCGGCGCGGTGCTTTCGACCGCCGAGGCCGGCAAGGGCATGGGGTTGGGCACCCATGGCACGACCTATGGCGGCAATCCGCTCGCCATGGCTTGCGGCAACGCCGTGCTCGACGTGGTTCTGGCGCCTGGCTTCCTCGATGACGTGGCGCGCAGGGGCCTATTGCTGCGCCAGTCGCTTGCGGGCCTCGCCGCCGAGCATCGCGACGTCGTCGCGGAAATAAGGGGCGAGGGGTTGATGCAAGGCCTGCGGTTGCGCGTGCCCAACGCCGATTTCGCCGCCGCCGCGCGGGCCGAAAAGATCATCGTCATTCCCGCCGCGGACAATGTGGTGCGCATCCTGCCGCCGCTGATCGTCTCCGACGACGAGATCCGCGAGGGAATCCGTCGCCTGGGCGCGGCGTGCCGCCATTTCGGGATTGCAGCGGCGCAGGAAGACAAGCAGGGAGCCGACACATGACCATGCCGCCGATCGATCCGGCGCGCCGTTGTTTCCTCGATATTGCGGATTTTTCGCTCGACGAGCTGCGCGGAATTCTCGACCTCGCCACGGACATCAAGCGCCGGCGCCGCAAGGGGCGACCCGCGCCGGAGAAGCCGCTCGAAGGCCGCACTCTGGCGATGATCTTCGACAAGCCCTCCACCCGCACCCGCGTCTCCTTCGACGTCGGCATGCGGGAACTTGGCGGCGAGACCCTGATGCTGACCGGCGCCGAAATGCAGCTCGGGCGCGGCGAGACCATCGCCGACACGGCGCGCGTTCTGTCGCGTTTCGTGGATGGGATAATGATCCGCATCCTTTCCCATGAGCATCTTATGGAAATGGCGGGCTACGCCAGCGTGCCGGTGATCAACGGCCTGACCAAGAAAAGCCATCCCTGCCAGGTCATGGCGGACATCATGACCTATGAAGAGCATCGCGGCGACATCGCCGGCGCTCGGGTCGCATGGGTCGGCGACGCCTGCAATGTTCTGACGAGCTGGGTTCACGCCGCCGCCAAATTCGGCTTCACTCTGGACATCGCCTCGCCGGAGGAGCTGGCGCCGAGGCCCGAGCTGATCGCCTGGGCGCGGGCGCAGGGCGGCGTGGTCAATGTGCTGCGCGATCCTTTCGAGGCCGCCGAGGACGCCAATCTGATCTTGACCGACTGCTGGGTGTCGATGGGCGACAAGGACGAGAAGCTGCGCCACATGCTGCTCGCGCCTTACCAGGTCAATTCCAAGCTCATGCGCCACGCCGCCAAGGACGCGGTCTTCATGCACTGCCTGCCGGCTCATCGCGGCGAGGAAGTCACGGACACGGTGATCGACGGCCCGCAGTCCCTGGTGTTCGACGAGGCGGAAAATCGGCTGCACGCGCAAAAGGGCGTTCTCGCCTGGAGCATGGGGGAGGGGGCGTGACCTCCGGTCCCGCGGGCTTTGTCGCGGAGGAGCCGCGGGCCGCCGGACAGGACGACGCGGTTCTGCCTTTCGCGGTCGAGCCGCTCGACCTGCGCGGGCGGCTGGCGCGGCTTGGGCCGGCGCTCGACTCCATCCTCGCGCGTCACGCCTATCCCGAGCCGGTCGCGCGCCTCCTGGGCGAGGCGGCGGCGCTGACCGTCCTGCTCGGCTCGGTGCTGAAGACCGGCGGACGTTTCCAGCTTCAGACCCGCACCGACGGCCTGGTCGACATGATCGTGGTCGATTTTGACGCGCCCGACCGGCTGCGCGCCTTCGCCCGCTTCGACGCGGCGCGGCTGCCGCCGCAGGGAAAGATCGACAATGAGGCGCTGCTCGGACGCGGCCATCTCGCCCTCACTGTCGAGCAGGGCGGCGAAATCACCCGCTATCAGGGTGTGGCGCCGATCGAAGGCGGCGCGCTGGAACAGGCGGCCAGAACCTATTTCCAGCAGTCGGAGCAGATCCCGACCTTCATCCGCCTCGCGGCGGGCCAGGTCGTGACGCCCGCCGGAGCCTTTTGGCGCGCAGGCGGACTGCTGGCCCAGTTCCTGCCGCATTCCGAAGAGCGGCGCCGTCCGGCCGATTTCCATCCCGGCGACGCGCCCGAAAATTTCCAGCCGCACGACTGGCAAGAAGACGAAATTTCGGACGAAGCCTGGACGGAAGCTCAGGCTTTGGCCGCCACCGTCGAGGACCATGAACTGCTCGATCCCGGCCTTTCCAGCGAGGGCCTGGCCTATCGGCTGTTTCACGAGCGCGGCGTCCGTGTCTTTCCCGCCCATCCGCTGCGCGACGCCTGCCGCTGCTCGGACGACCGGGTCGAATCCATGCTGCGCAGTTTTTCTCAGGCCGAGCGCGACGACATGGTCGGCGAGGACGGCATGATCAGCGTCACCTGCGAATTCTGCTCGACCCTGCGTCATTACGACCCGGAACATTTTCGCAAGAAATGAGGCGCCGGGATTCCCTCCCCCTCGTGGGGAAGGTCAGGGTGGGGAGCCTCGCGTTCAGCCGCAATATTCCGCCCAGCTCATCGGCGTCTCGAAAATTTTCACCGATTGGAGCTGCGCCAAGTCGGGCTTGACCCGCCGGAAAATCCAGATCGCGATATTTTCGGCGGTGGGATTTTCCAGCCCTTCGATCTCGTTCAGCAGGTGATGGTCGAGACGCTCCAGCAGCGGCTGGAACACTTTTTCGACGTCGAAGAAATCGACGATGAAACCGGTATATGGATCGACCTCGCCGCCGAGCCGTAGTTCGACGCGATAGGAATGGCCATGCAGGCGCCGGCATTTATGGGTCTCCGGCACATGGGGCAGGTGGTGCGCGGCCTCGAACACAAAGGCCTGGGTGATGGTCACGGGCATGGTGGGCGTCATAACCCCGATTGCAGCGCAACTGAAGCTGAAAAAATCACTCGAAGGCGACATCTCGGCGGCGCGGCAAGAGATTTTCGCCGCCGTCGATCGGCAGCATTTGCGCCGGCATGTCGGGGTGGTCGAGGTAGAAGCCGATCGCGGCGCAGACCTGTTCGGGCGGTGTGGCGCGCCCCGTGGGGATCTTGGCGGAATCGCTCAGAAAGCGCTCATCGGTCTGCGGGCCGGAGGGGAACATCAGGCCGGGCAGCAGGCCGAAGACGCGGACATCTGGCCGCTCGGCCCGCCGCCACATTTCGGTCAGCGCCATCAGCGCGCTCTTGCCCAGGGTGTAGGAATAATAATCCGGGTTCAGATTGAGCAGCTTGTGGTCGAGGATGTTGAAGACGCTCACCTGGGCGCCCGGTTTTTTGGCTTTGGCCGCCGCCTCGATGATCGAGAATGGCGCCAGCACATGGACCGACAGGCTGATCGCGAGCTTTTCGGGCTCGGCCTGGCCGGGAAAATCGTGCTCGAACACCGAGGCGTTGTTGACGATCACGTCGGGCGCGCCGAAACGCGCGGTCAGCTCCCCGCAGAAATGGGCGATGGAGGTCTGGTTGGCGAAATCGGCGACGACGACATGGGTTTCGACGCCCTTGCCGGCGAGGTTCCTGGCCAGCAGCCGCGCCTTGTCGGCCGAGCGGTTGGCGTGCAGGACGATGGAGTAGTCCCGGTCGGCGAGAAAATGCGCGATCCTTTCGCCGAGCCGGCTGGCCGCGCCGGTGACCAGCGCCGTCTTCACCGGTCGGCGCTCCATCGTTTCCGGGTGCGGAACAGGTCGATGCCGGCGCCGCGCGTCTCGTTGTAGATGTCCGGCTTGCGGATCGACAGCCGGCAGGCGACCACCCGGGCGTCGAGGAAGCAGGACTCGACGATGCTGTCCGCCACGGTTTCCAGCAGGTCGATATGGCCTTCGTTCTCGAGGGCGCGGATGCGGTCGCGCACGACATCATAATCGATGATCGGTTCGTCGGCGGCGCGCGGGGTCGCGAGCGGCGCATAGAGCCGGACCGAGATCAGAAGGCGTGTGGGGCGCTCGGGATGGCGCTCCCACGGATGCAGGCCGCAGTTCACATTGACGCAGACGTCGTCGAGGGCCACGACAATGTGGTCTTCGCCGGAAAACAGGTCGCTCATTCGCTCCGCCTTGCTGGGATTCGGGTCATGTCATATCGGCTGTCGCCGGGCGGCGCAACGATTGGCTGGAGACGAAAAAAACCGCCGGCGGAACCGGCGGCTTCAGTTGGGGAAATGGTGACGAAGAGCTTATTCCGTCGGGGCGTGCTGCGCGCCGCTGCGGTCGAACTGCGACATATAGGCGATGACATTGGCGATATCCGCCTCGCTCTTGAGGCCCTTGAACGTCATCTTGGTGTTCGGGATGTCGTGCTGCGGCTGCTTGAGATAGGAGGTGAGGGCGGCGACCGTCCAGATCTTGCCCGAGTGTACGTTGGCCTTGGAATAATCGTAGCCGGGAACCGTGCCGGCCGGACGCCCGACGACGCCGTTCAGCACCGGGCCGTAGAAATTGGTCGCGCCGGCGCCGATCCGGTGACATTGACGGCATTTGTTGAAGACGATCTCGCCCGCCTTGGGGTCGCCCTTGATCTCGGCGGCCTGCGCGCCGAAAGCCAGCGCGGCGAACAGCGCGCCGGAGAGAACCAAAATCTTGCCTCGCATAATATTTGCTCCGCTTGCCGTAATAGGCGCCCGCCGCGCCGCGGTCGACGCGGGCCGCGCCGTTCCCGAGTTGCTATCGGGAATCACGGGCTTTCCGCCATGATGCGCCGCAATTAAAGCACCGCTGGGCTCGGGATTCTCCCGTCATAAAGTCCTATTCAAAAAGTCGTATGGTCAGGTCAACAGGAAGGCGAGCAGCGAGCGCAACTCCGCCGGACGCACCGGCTTCAGCAGCATTTCGAACTTTTCGCGCCGGGCGATCTCCTCGGCGCGTGGCGAATGGTCGGCGGTCACCAGCAGCGCGGGGATCTCCTGCCCGCAGGCGTTGCGCGCCGCCCGGATCGCCTCCGGCCCCAGTTCGCCATTGTTGAGATGAAGATCGGCGATGACGATCTGCGGGGGATCGCTCAGGACGCGCAGTTTCTCCACCGCCTCCGCCCCCGAGACCGCCACGGCGACGTCGCAGCCCCAGCGCTCCAGCAGCAGCAGCATCGCCTCGCTGACTTCCGGCTCGTTCTCGATCACCAGGATTTTCGCGCCGGCGATGCGGTTTGGGTAGTGGACGAGCTGGGGCGGCGGCGCGGGCGGCGGCGGCGCCTCCTCGCTCAAGGGAATGAGGACCGAAAAGGTCGAGCCGCCCCCCACCCGCGACGCCAGCGACACCGGATGGCCGAGCACCTGAGCGAAACGGCGCACGATGGCGAGGCCGAGGCCGAAGCCGGTCTGGCCGGGACTATCGTTATGGGCGCGCTGGAACTCCTGGAAGATCGCGTCGCGCCGGTCTTCGGGAACGCCCGGTCCAGTGTCGCAGACCTGCACCAGAACATCCTTTCCGCGCCGCCTGACGCCGACCAGAACGCCGCCGTGCGACGTATAGCGGAGCGCATTAGCGAGCAGGTTCTGCAGGATGCGCCGCAGCATCGAAGGGTCGGAGCGCACGGTGCTGCGGGTGGCGAAGATCTTGAGCTTCAGCCCGCGCTTCTGGGCGAAATGAGCGAATTCGCGGGCGAGCGGCTCCATGACGTCGTTCAACTCGAAGCTGCGGATTTCCGGCTGCATGACGCCGGCGTCGAGCTTGGAGAGGTCGAGCAGGGTGCGAATCAGGTCCTCGAGCGTGACGAGGCAGCGGTCCACCTGTTCGATCAGCGCGCCGCCATCCGGCCCGGTCTGCATCTCGCCGAGCGCCGAGAGCGCGAGCCGGGCGGCGTTGAGCGGCTGAAGCAGGTCGTGCCCGACCGAGGCGGCGAAGGTCGACTTGAGCGAGCTCGCCGCCTCCGCCTGCATCCTCGCCTTTTCGATCGAGCGCATCGCCTGCTGCAATTCCTGGGTGCGGCGGCGGACCTGATGGTCGAGCGCGATCGCGGTCTCGAACAGGGAAAAAGCGTTGAACTGGCTGTCCACCGAGCGTTCGACCCGCGACATCAGCGCGCGGTTGATTTTCTCCAGCTTGAGAATCTGGCGCTTGAGGTCGTCGCTGCTCTCGCCCTGATGAACGGTCATGACGGCCGCTCTTTAGCGTCGCGGTAGCCCAGGGCGATGCCAGTGAAGGTCTGGTTCACATGCATCGAGCGATATTGCTCGCCATAGGTGTTGAAGCCGACGACCCTGTGCGCTCGGTAAAGATCGGACAGGCGATGGGCGATCTGGCTGCGCTCGGCGGCGAGCCGGCGCAGCACGCAGTCGAAGCCGATGTAAAGCGACACCGCGCCAAGCTCGGCCTCCATCCGCTCGAACGTGGCGAGCGTGCTTTCATAAGGGTCGAGCGATTTGGCCACCGTCAGCACCAGGCCCTCGTCGATCGCGCAGAAAAAGCTCAGCGAACCGTCGGCGTTCACCTTCTGGATCGAGCGCGCGTAATATTGCCCGCCGACCCCGACCAGCACAGGATGCGACGCGAAGGAGGCGGCGTCGAGGGAACTTTCGATCAGTCCCACCTGATGGGCGTATTCCTGGGCCGCCGGCTCGGCGTTGAGCTCCCGCACCACGCGCTGCTCGGTGTCGGCCTCGGTCACCACCATTTTGAGCGAGGTTGGCTCGAAATAGTCGCTCTTGAAGGTGGAAAAGGGGATGTCGGTGTGAAACAGCAGGAGAAGCGCCGCGTCGCGATGGATGGCCCCGTCGCGGATCATCCAGGTCTTTTCGAAACTCATGCTGTCGCCGGCCGAACCGCCGATCACCGGAATGTCGTCGAAGGCTGAATAGAGCGCCGACATCACCGCTTCCTCGCGCCGGCACATGCCATCGATCAGCAGCATGCCGAAACAACGGTCGACATCGCCTTCCGGGATTTTCGCCATCAGGGTGGCGCGGGCCACGGCGGCCGCGGCGCGGCCCTCCTCGACCCCGAAATTGGAGAGCTTCTCCAGCATATGGGCGACGAGGGTGAAGCGCTGGCGCAGGAAGCCGACCGCCACAACCGAATTGGAGGCCCAGCCGGAGAGCGTCAGCTCGCCCGCCGTGGTGCAGCCATAGATCGGCGTGTCCGGCAGGTTTTTGTGGATTTCGGCGGCGAAAGCGGCGGTGTCGTAACTGGCGCAGACGAAACAGATCAGCCCGGCCAGCGCGTCCGAATGATTTTCGCCCGCATCCGCCAGCCGCTCGCGCAGCAGGGCCGCGATGTCGCGCGCGGCTCCTTCCGCGCTCTCGGCGCTCGTGGATAGGACGACGACGCCCTCCATAAGGTCGGCCCTCGTCTCGCTGGTTCGCAAATCCCGCGTCTCCCGGATTTTTCTGGCGCGCATCGTTCATTGCCCGCGCAGTCATTTCGGCCCCGCTATCGTGCGAAAGCGCACCGGCGCGGCGCAAGGCGGCGCCGGCGCCCGCGCAATAGGGACAAAGTACTATAGGCGATGTCGGTCGCGTAAAACAACCTTGTCACGGGAGTGAGAAATGCCGGAAACAAGGACGGGCCTTTCGGGGCTTAGCGTCGCGCTTGCGCGCCTTTCGGCGTTGCTTGCGATGCTTGTTTGCTTTTTCGCGGCGCAGGCCGTCGCCTCGACGCTCGACCGCGGGGCGATGGAAAAGCTCTTTCCCGAGCCTTTCAGGGTCGGCGAGCGCGACGCGGCCCTGCCGATCTGGCCGATTTTCCGCCAAAGCTACAATGGCGACGTTCTCGCGGCCTATGCCTTCGAATCCATCGATTTCGAGCCGATTCCCGGCTTTTCCGGCACGCCGCTCGACCTGCTGATCGCGATCAAACCCTCGGGCGAGCTGCTCGACGTGCGGGTCCTCAGCCAGCACGAGCCGGTTTTCGTCGATGGACTCGGCCCCGACCCGCTGATGAATTTCGTCAAGCAATATGCCGGCAAATCGATCAAGCAGTCGATCAAGATCGTCGCGCCGGGCACGCGCGACCCGCGCTCGGACAGCGTCGCCGCCGAAATCGACGGCGTCGCCAAGGCGACGGCCTCGGTGCGGATCATCAACGAAACGGTCATCGAATCCGCGCTCCAGGTGGCGCGGGCGCGGCTCGGCTTTTCCAGGGGACGCGATCCCAACCGCGTCGCACACGCCAAGGAGGATGTGTTTGAGCCGCTGACGTTCGAGCAGATGCTCGATCGTGGTTATATCCGCCACCTGCGTCTCACCAACGCCGAAGTCGAAGTGGCTTTCAAGGGCTCTGACGGCGAAGGACTGGACCCGCAAGCGCGCGCCGACCCCAAGGGACTCTTCGCCGATGTCTATATCGCCGAGGTCGATGTCCCGATTGTCGGGCGCAATCTGCTCGGCGACAAGAACTGGCGCAAGCTGATGGACCAGCTCGACGGCGCCCCCGCCATGCTGGTGGTGTCCACCGGGCGCTGGACCTTCATGCCGGAGTCGTTCGTTCCCGGCGCGACGCCCGATTTCATCGCCCTGTCGCAGGCCGACGCGCCAGTGGCGTGGCGCGATTTCGTCTGGCGAGACCGCCTCGACCTGCCGGTCCCCAAGGACTTCGATCTCGCCCAGGCGGATGAGGCCATCATGCGCATCGCGCCGCAGGCTGCCTTCGATCCCGCCTCGCCTTCGATCTTCTCGATCCGGGTGCTGCGCGAAAAGGGTCAGATCTATCCTGAGCGGATCACCCGCGATTTCACCCTCGCCTACAGCCTGCCCAAAAATTTGTTCATCCTGCCGCCCGACGATTCCGGCCTCGGGATCGGGTCGATCTGGAAAAGCCGCGTCCGCGACATTTCGATCCTGGCCGCAGGCCTGATCGTGCTGGCCGTCGCCCTGGCGCGGCAACAGGCGCTGGTGCGCTCGCCGCGCGGGTTTCAGATTTTTCGGCTCGCCTATCTCGCCTTCACTCTGGTGTTCATCGGCTGGATCGCCCAGGCGCAGCTGTCCATCGTCTGGCTGTTCGGCCTGATCAAGGCGATCAAGGGCGAGGGCAGTTTCGTCTTCTTCCTGTGGGACCCGCCGACCCTGATGGTGACGCTCTTCGCCCTGGCCGCTCTCTTCATCTGGGGGCGCGGAACTTTTTGCGGCTGGCTCTGCCCCTTCGGCGCCCTGCAGGAATTCGCCGGCGAGATCGCGCGCCTGTTGCGCCTGCGCCAGATTGGCCTGCCGCAACGCTACGAGCACCTGTCGCGGATTCCGAAATTCCTGGTGCTGGCGGTCATTCTGATCACTGCGGTCTTCTTCAGCAATCAGGCGGAGAAAGTCGCGGAGGTCGAGCCGTTCAAGACATCGATCACGCTGATCTTCATGCGGTCCGCGCCCTTCGTGCTCTACGCGGTCGCGCTGCTGATCGTCGGCATGTTCCATTACAAATTCTTCTGCCGCTATCTCTGCCCGCTCGGCGCCTCGCTGGCGGCTTTGAGCTTCGTGCGGTGGTGGAAATGGATTCCCCGCCGCAGGGAGTGCGGCGCGCCCTGCCAGATGTGCCGGGTGAAATGCCGTTACGGCGCGATCGAGCGCAGCGGCGAAATCGTCTATTCCGAATGTTTCCAATGCATGGATTGCGTGGTGATCCACGATTCCCCGCAGAAATGCGTGCCTCTGGTGCTTGAGCAAAAAAGGGCGCGCCGGCGCGAACGCCAGAAACTGGAGGCGGCGCAATGACAAGCAACCGCAGGCAGATGTTGCGGCTCGCCCTGGTCGGGGCGGGGCTTGGGGCCTCGGGCGTCTGGGCGGCGAGTCAGAGGCGCGGCGAAAAGCTGTTCCGCCGTCCGGGCCTTGCCTTCGACACCGGCGTCGCCTTGACCGTCGCGGGCCTGGACAAGAGCGAAGCCGAGGCGGCGCTCGACGCCGGTTTCGCCGAAATCCGCCGGCTAGAGCGCATCGTCGGCCTGTCCACGTCGGGCAGCGATATTCGCCGCCTCAATGCGGAAGGGTTTTTGGCAAAGCCCGACCCGGCGATGCTGGAGATGCTTGCGGTGGCCGAAGACGTCCATCGCGCCAGCGGCGGCGCCTTCGACGTCACCGTGCAGCCCTTGTGGATTTTTTACGATTCCTTCGCCAAACGAGGCGCCTGGCCGACAAACGAAGAAGCCGCGCCCGCCCGCGCCCTGATCGGCCAGAATTTCATGCGCTTTGACGAGAACGCGGTGTCCTTCGACCAACCCGGCATGGGGATCACCCTCAACAGCCTGACCCATGGCTATGCCGCCGACCGCGTCGCCAAGGTTCTGGCCGACCTCGGCGTCCGCCGCGCCTTCGTGGACACCGGCGAAATGGAGGCGGTCGGGCGCGGCCCGCACGACCGCGACTGGACGGCGGCGGTCAAGCACCCGCGCCAGCCCGACGCCATGCTCGGCACGGCGCCCCTGACCCGCGCCATGGCGACGGCCGGCGACTATGCCTACACCTGGTCGGCCGATTATTCCCGCAACCACATCCTCGACCCGCGCACCGGCTTTTCGCCAGCCTCTTTCGCGACCGTGGTGGTGATTGCGCAACGCGCCGTGGTGGCGGACGCGCTTTCGACCGCCGTATCGGTGCTCGGCCCGGACGAAGGCGCGAAACTGCTGAAAAATTTCGACGCCGAAGCCTATGGGATCACCAAAACCGGCAATGTCTGGTCTACCCCAGGCTTCCCACGCGACCATCTGGCGTGAGTTGAGATTCCCCCGAAGGCGGGTTTCGGCTCGAAGCCGTCATTGCCACGCACACCAATCACGGCCACCGATTCGAAAGCAACTGTCGCTGACGTTTGCGACGGACGTGCCCATAACCCGTTCCGACATTGCGACAAGGTTGACGGCAATGCTGCGAAATTCGCAAAATGGCTCTTCTGTGAGCGGTCGAGGCACCGCAACAGCGGGGCGAGCCGATGGTCAGGTGTGCGATTTGTGACACTGAAATCACTGCTGAAAACGATTCGTTAGAACACCTCATACCCAATGCTCTTGGCGGGCGCCGCAAAATTTCCGGATTCATATGTCGAGACTGCAACAGTTCCACCGGTGAGACATGGGACGCTGCATTAGCGGCACAACTCGCGCCACTTTCTCTGTTATTTGACATCTCTCGTGAGCGCGGCGACCCGCCGCCGCTCAAGGTGGTGACCACGGCAGGAGAGCGCTTAACGGTAGGCCCAGCCGGATCACTCGCCCTAACAAATCCCGGCGTTAATAAGAAGCCGGGCCCATCTGGGGGATTTCAATATCAAATAACGGCGCGGTCAATGGAGGAGGCGCGCCAAATTCTCGGTGGCTTAAAGCGAAAGCATCCTGAAATCGACATTGAAGCGATTTTAGCAGGCGCTGAAGCCGTCGAGAACTATGCACAAGGCGCGATAAAACACGACTTAACCATAGGGGGAGAGGTTGCAGGCCGCTCTATCGTCAAAAGCTGTCTTGCGATGGCCTTTGCGAACGGAGTTGACTGGCAAAATTGTGGAAATGCGGTGAGTTATTTGCGAAGTGGCACAGCTATTCCATGCTTCGGATATTACAATGAAAAAGATTTGCTTAGTCGCCGTCCGTTAGGCATACCATTGCATTGCCTTGCGGTGCGAGCCGATCCAGAAAGTGGGTTGATCCTTGCTTACGCCGAGTATTTTGGGCTGCACTGCATCGTAGCTTGCCTCGGAGAGGCTTACACAGGCCCCCTCTTGCACGAGGTCTATGCCATCGATCCGCGCAACGGGGTGGGACTGGACGTCGGTGTCGAGCTTTCGTTTTCTCGATCGGCGATCGACGATATTTACGCCTATAAGCGAATTTCTCCCGAAGCCTTCGAACAAGCGGCATCCGCTATCATAGGGCCAGCAATTGCTAATCAGCATGCTGCCGAGCAACAACGCGTGTTGGAACGAGCTGTAGAGGAGGCTTTCCGAACTTGCGGCGCCCAACCTAATGAAATACTCACAAAAGAGCACGCTCGCCGGATTTCGCAAACCGTCGCAGCCAAAATTACGCCGTTTATTTTGCACAGATTGCGCCCACTGAAATACAGATTGCGCCCACTGAAATAATGCTCGCCGCTCCGTTTATTGGTGATCTGAAACAGCCGCCGCGCATTTGGACTTCCGCTTCCCGCCGATGGCAGACCTTCGAAGGCTCAGATTTAAGGTGGTTCGGGGTCGTCCGGTATTCCTTGGCCGTTTTTGCGTTTCGACTTCCCGCAAAGCCCGCCGGAAGGCGGACGCCCTATGCAGGGCGAGGCCGCGCGCGCTACAAAAATCACCTCTGCCTTTCAATGATCGCGTCAATATCCGCCCCGTCCGGCAAGATGCCGTAAGAACCCGTCCATTCGTTTTTCAGCCGCGCGCCGCAAAAGGCTTCGGCGATGGCCGAAGGCGCGTGGCGAACGAGCAGGGCGCCTTGGAGGACCAGCGCCATGCGCTCAGCGAGCCGCCGGGCGTGGGCTTCCGGGGGCAGGGAGCCTTCCAGTTCCCGAAGCAACGCGCCAACCGCCGCGTCGAGGCGGGCGTCGCCGCCGCGCGCTTTGTCCAGTTCGGCGCGCAGGGCGTCGAGCGCCAGCTTTTCGCGCTGCAGGGTGCGCAAAATGTCGAGCGCGATGACATTGCCCGAGCCCTCCCAGATCGCATTGACGGGGGATTCGCGAAAAAGGCGGGGCAGGGGCGTGTCCTCGCAATAGCCGACGCCGCCGTGACATTCCATGCACTCATAGATGAAATTCGGATTGCGTTTGGTCAGCCAATATTTCCCCACCGCGACGGAGAGGCGGGCAAAAGCCTTTTCGCTCTCGTCGCCGCCATCGAAACTGCGGGCTGCGCGGGCGGCCAGCGCCACAGCGGCTTCGTATTCGAGCGCCAGATCGGCGATGACGGCGCGCATCAGCGGCTGGTCGATCAGCTTGCGCTGAAAAGCCCGGCGGTTTTTGACATGATGGACGGCCAGCGCCAGCGCCATGCGCATCTGGCCGAGCGTGCTGCCGATGGCGCCCAGCCTCGTATGATGCACCATGGCGATGATGACGGAAACGCCGCGCCCTTCCTCCCCAAGGCGGAAGGCGAGGGCGTCGTGATATTCGATTTCGGCGGAGGCGTTGGAGCGGTTGCCGAGCTTGTCCTTGAGGCGCATGAGCTGGATGTTGTTGCGCGCGCCGTCGGGCGCGATGCGCGGAACCAGAAAGCAGGTCAGGCCGCCGGGCGCCTGCGCCAGGGTCAAAAAACCGTCGCTCATCGGCGCCGAGCAGAAGAATTTGTGACCGACGAGGCGGTAGAGGCCGTCGTCTCCTTGCTGCGGGATGGCGCGGGTGGCGTTGGCGCGGACGTCGCTGCCGCCCTGTTTCTCGGTCATCGCCATGCCGAGCGTGACGCCCTTCTTTTCGGCGATGGGTTTTAACGCGAAATCGTATTTGCCGCCGAGAATCTTGCTCAGCCACGGCGCGGAAAGTTCAGGAAAGGATCGCAGCGCCGCCACCGAGGCATAGGTCATGTCGATCGGGCACATGGTCCCGGCTTCGGCCTGGGTGAATAGAGCCAGCGGCGCCAAATGGCCGAGATGCCGTCCCCGCTCCTCCGCCGTCCAGGCGAGGTCATGGATATTGTGGTCCATCGCCAGAGCCATCAGGCGATGATAGGCGGGATGGAATCGGGCCTCGTCGAGGCGCCGGCCGTAGCGGTCGAAGGCGAGCAGTTCGGGCGGAAAACGGTTCGCCGCTTCGCCCCATTCGAGAACCTCGTCCGAGCCGACGATTTCGCCCAGAGCCGTCATCCTCGTGTCGAGCCAGGGCCCGGCCTCGCGCAGCACCGCCTCGCGCAGGGCCGTGTCGGTCAGATAGAGGTTGACGCCCGAAAATTCCGGCGGCTGGTTGGTCACTTCATGGGTTTCGAGAACGGTGGACGGCGCAAAGCGGGGCATAGGCTCTCTCCTGCCGGCTCGCTGGCTTCAGCGATTGGCGTGTCAGTTTACGCCCAAACGCGCGCGGGCGGAAAACGAATGAGGTCCGAGACGCGTTGCCCGGCCGCGTCCCTTCGCCTAGAACAGGGCCATGACCCAGTCCTGCCGTCCTCCCGATCGCCTTGTCCTTGCTTTGGCGCAGATCAACTGCGTGGTCGGGGCGATCGACGCCAATCTCGAAAAGGCGCGCGCGGCCCGCGAAGAGGCGAGAAAATCCGGGGCCGATCTGGTGATGTTCTCTGAACTGTTCCTCGCCGGCTATCCGCCTGAGGATCTGGTGCTGAAACCAGCCTTTCAGGACTCCTGCCGCGCCGCGCTCGACGAACTGGCGCGCGACACCGGCGATGGCGGCCCCGCCGTGCTGATGGGTCTGCCCTGGATGCAGGACGGGCGCTGCCACAACGCCTACGCCCTGCTCGATGGCGGGCGGGTCGTCGCGGTGCGGTTCAAGGTCGATCTCCCCAATTATGGCGTGTTCGACGAGAAGCGCGTTTTTACGCCCGGCCCTTCGCCGGGGCCTGTCGCCTTTCGGGGGGTAAGGCTCGGCCTGCCGATCTGCGAGGACATCTGGGGCCCGGACATTGTCGAATCCCTGAGCGAGACCGGCGCTGAAATTCTCCTGTCGCCCAACGGCTCGCCCTATTGGCGCGGCAAAGACGGCGAACGGCTGGCGGTCGCCACGGCGCGGGTGGTCGAAAGCGGCCTGCCGCTGGTCTATCTCAACCAGATCGGCGGCCAGGACGAACTGGTGTTCGACGGCGCGAGTTTCGTCGTCAACGCCAATGGCGAGGTCGCCGGCCGGCTGCCGGCTTTCGAGGAAACGGTCGCGAAGATCGTGTTCCGCCGCGAGCGCGGAGGTTGGGTCTGCGAAGAGGCGCCCATGGCGTCCGCTTATGACGGCGACAAGGGCGATTACGCCGCCTGCGTTCTGGGCCTGCGCGATTATGTCCATAAGAACAATTTTCCCGGCGTGATTTTGGGCATGTCGGGCGGCGTCGATTCCGCGCTCTGCGCGGCGATGGCGGCGGACGCTCTCGGGCCGCAACAGGTTCACGCCATCATGCTGCCGTTCCGCTTCACGTCGGCGGAGTCGCTGAGGGACGCGGCGGATTGCGCCAAAACCTTGGGCCTTCGCTACGACATCCTGCCGATCGCTCAGGCCGTCGAAGGCGTCGAGGCGGCCTTGGCGCCGCTGTTCGCGGGAACGCCGCGCGGCGTGACCGAGGAGAACATCCAGGCTCGCGCGCGCGGGATCATCCTCATGTCGGTGTCCAACAAATTCGGGCCGATGCTGGTGACCACCGGCAACAAGTCGGAAATGTCGGTCGGCTACGCCACGCTTTATGGCGACATGAACGGAGGTTTCAACCCGATCAAGGACCTCTACAAGACCCAGGTGTTCCGCCTGTGCCGCCTGCGCAACGAATGGAAACCCGGCGGCGCGCTGGGGCCGGACGGCGCCGTGATTCCGCGGAACATCATCGAAAAGCCGCCGAGCGCCGAACTGCGCGAGAACCAGAAGGACCAGGACTCCCTGCCGCCCTATGACGCGCTCGACGACATGTTGGAATGTCTGGTCGAAAAGGACATGCGCCTCGCCGAGATTTTTGCGCGCGGGCATGATCCCGAGACAGTGAAAAAGGTCGAGCGCATGCTCTATCTTGCCGAATACAAGCGGCGCCAGTCGGCGCCGGGGGTGAAGGTGACGCGGAAGAATTTCGGCCGCGACCGCCGCTATCCCATCGTCAACCGCTTCCGCGATTCCGGCGGCCCGGTCTTCCAGCCCGATCCTGACGTCGCGCCGGAAAGCCCCGTGGGCGTGAGCGAGCGGTTCGAGGACTGAGACTCGGAAATTTCCTTAAGGTTTTCGGAGTTTCGACGGCGCGCCGCCTCAGGCGGCGCGGTCGAGCGTCTTGTCGGCGGTTTCGCGCACGGTCATGGGATTGCCCATCCATTCGAAATCGTCGCCGAGCCAGCCGTCGATCCAGATGATGGGAAAGAGCAGATCGCGCAGCAGGAAGGCGATCGGCGAGCGCCACGTCGCCGGCCAGCGAAGGCGCTGATTGACCAACGCCTCGGGGATAACCCAAAGGGCGGCGACCGCGGCGGCGGCGGCCCAGGGCGAAAAGCCCAGTTCGCGCGCGGCGAAAGCGCCGACGAGAATCGCCGGCACGGAGGTGGAAAAAATTTCCGCCGCGTAGAGGTGGGAGAAACTCGCCCGCCGCAGGCGCGCCCAGCGGGTCTGGCGCCGGTAGACGGCCAGCAGGCCGCGCTTGCCGAGCGGCTGGTCGAAGGGGCGGTCCACCAGAGTGACCTTCATGCCGGCGGCGCGCACGAGCTTGGTCGAGGCGGCGTCCTCCGCGATTTCCGAGGCGAGCGCGCCGATGCCGCCCGCCCGGTCCACGATCTCGCGGCGCCACATCATGCTCTTGCCCTGGGCGTAGCCCATGCCGAGCGCGTCGGAGGTGAATTGCCAGCGCGCCTGGTAGGAATTGAGGAAGGCGCATTCGAGCCAGGCGCCCGCGCCCTCCGGCGCCACGCCGAGCGGGGGCGAACAGACGAGTCCGACATCGTGCCCGAACCGCACCAGCATCTTCTGGAGATAATCCTTGGGCGCCAGGACGTTGGAGTCCGACAGCACGACCCATGGATGCTTCGCCGCCTGCCAGCCCTTGACGCAATTGTTGAGCTTGGGATTGGAGCTGATCGGATCGTCGCCGATCAGCAGTCTGCCCCGCCCCTCGGGCTGTTCGGCCAGCAGTTTCTCGACCAGCGGGATGATCGGGTCGGTCTTCTTCTGAACGCAGAACAGGACTTCATAATCGGGATGGTCGAGTTCGAAGGTCGAGCGCAAGGTCTGTTCGGAAAATGTCTCGAGACCGCAGAGCGGACGCACGATGCTGACCGGCGGCGCGTGGTTTTCGAGGCCCGCGGCCTTCATGCGGCCGGCGAGCGGCTCGCGGCGGACGCGGCAGCGCCAGGCCGTCAGGGCGAGCGAGAAGATGTTGAGAAAGGTAATGGCCGCACAGAACGCCGCAGCGATATATCCCGTCATGCGACCCGTCTTCCTTTCTTCATCCGCGCCTCGCCCGCGACGCTGTCGCTCGCAAAAGAGGCCGCAATGTGACGCGGCCAACCTTGCCGGCGCGGGTCAACAGGAAACGCGCCTTGTTTGACGGCGTTCCGGATACTGCGACGTTTTTGCGCTTATGCGGATTTTTTGTCACTTTTCTATGACAGGTTGCGTCTGCGCTTTCCAAATGCGCCGCCGAGGCGCTAAAACGCCGCAATGACTCATCGGGCTCAATCTTCTCCCGCGACGATCGCGCCGGTGGTGCGTTTCGCGCCGTCGCCGACCGGCCGCATCCATATCGGCAATGCGCGCACCGCGCTGGTGAATTTCTTCTTCGCCAAAAAGCATGGCGGGAAGTTCATCCTACGCTTCGACGACACCGATTCGGAGCGATCGACCGAGGAATACGCGCTCGGGATCGAAGTGGACCTCGCCTGGCTGGGTGTGACGCCGGACGCCAAATTCCGCCAGTCGGACCGTTTCGCGCATTACGCCGCCGCCGCGCGGCGCCTGCGCGAGGCGGGCCGGCTCTATCCCTGCTACGAGACGCCGGAGGAGCTGGAGCGCAAGCGCCGCCTCCAGATCGCGCGCGGGGCGCCGCCGGTCTATGACCGCGCCGCGCTCAAACTGACCGGGCCTGAGCGCGCCGCGCTCGAGGCCGCCGGCCGCAAGCCCCATTGGCGCTTCAAGCTCGCGCCCGAGGTCGTGCGCTGGGACGATCTCGTCCGCGGCGACAGCCATATCGACTGCGCCTCATTGTCCGATCCGGTCCTTGCGCGCGAGGACGGCTCCTATCTCTATACTTTGCCCTCGGTCGTGGACGACATCGACTCCGGCGTCACCCATATCATCCGCGGCGAGGACCATGTCACCAATACGGCGGTGCAAATCCAGCTTTTTTCGGCGCTGGGCGCGGAGAAGGCGCCGTATTTCGCCCATCACAACCTGCTGACCGGCGCGGACGGGCAGGGGCTTTCCAAACGTACCGGCGCCCTGTCGATCGCCGGTCTGCGCGAGGCGGGCGTGGAGCCGCTCGCCGTCGCCGCTCTCGCCGCGCTCACCGGGTCGTCGATCGCGGTGCAGCCGGTCCACAGCCTGCCGGAACTGGCTGGCCTATTCGATCTCTCCGCCATGTCGCGCAACAGCGCCCGTTTCGACGAGGCCGAACTGCGGGCGCTGTCGCAGCGCGTGCTGCACGGACTGTCCTATGAGTCCGTGCGCGACCGTCTGGCGGCCCGCGACATCGTCGGCTTCAAGGCCGAGCCGCTGTGGCTCGCCGCGCGAAGCAATCTTACCCGCTGTTCCGACATTCTGGATTGGTGGGACGTGGTCGAAGGCGACATCACGGTCGTGGCTTTGCCGGACGATCTCCGCGAGGCCGCCGTCAAGACGCTGCCGTCCGATCCCTGGGACGAGACGACCTGGGCCGCCTGGACCGCCGCGATCAAGGAAGCGACGGGGCTGAAAGGCAAGGCTTTGTTCCATCCTCTGCGGTTGGCCCTGACCGGCCGCGAGTCCGGGCCGGAGCTGGCGAAATTATTGCCGTTGATCGGCCGGGCGAAGACGCTTTCCCGGCTCGGCGGGTGAGCGATCCCGCTCAGGACGCCGGAAAGCAGGCTTGCGCGTTGAGCGGTATCGAGGCCTGGCTGAAGACTCGCGAGAAAACGGAATAGCTGTAGGAGGCCGAGACCACGTTGCCACAACTGGTCTGGCTGAAGGAAAAGACCGATGCCGGCAGGTTGAGGCCATAGGCTTGCGTCGCCGCGTAACCTTGTATCTGCGACGGCGTGCCGCAAGTCGATGAATTTACCGCCGAGCAACGCGCCGCGCTTTCGACGGCGTGCTCCATGCCAAGCTGTGTCCACAACAGCATACCGCCCTGAAAAATCGCCATCATGATGCCGATGAACATCGGCCCGACCATGGCGAATTCGATGGCTGACGAGCCGTCGCGGCGACGGATGAAATCCAGAAGCTTCATTGCATCCTCACGGTGGCCGAGGCGTTCAGTGGGAAACTATTGCGAATGAGAGGATAGGGCACGAGGGTGTTGTATGTGCCGGAGGCGCTGACCTTGAGATAGGTTCCAACCTTCGTTCCATCGCTGCACGTGTCCCCGCAGTCCTGCCTGACGACGCCGGTTGCGGACGCGCAGCCGCAGTAGGAGGTGGGCGACGGACTGGCCGCGAGGCCGGAGAACATCGTCGCATTGACGACGACGTTCGCAATCGCGGCGGGCGAACGCGGATCGGTCGAAGCCGCGTTGGGGATGAAGCCATTCATGGCGGCGTATTGCAGGCCGACCTGGGCCGCCTGCCGCGCCTGCATCTGTAAGTAGAAGGCGAGTCCGTAGTCCACGGCGCCGGCGAAGAGATAGAGGGCGATCGGAACGACAAAGGCGAACTCGACGGCCGATACGCCGCCGCGGGCGCCGGCGAAACGGCCAAAGGCGCGGCGAAAGACGCTGACGGGAC
Source organism: Pseudomonadota bacterium (assembly GCA_021813805.1). Lineage (GTDB taxonomy): Bacteria > Pseudomonadota > Alphaproteobacteria > Rhizobiales > Beijerinckiaceae > Rhodoblastus. Next base: position 137,204 of record JAKAJL010000002.1, read on the forward strand.
CGGCGAACAGCATTTGGTGACGGAAGGTCATGCGGATCACTCGATGAGTTGTGCTATGGAGCCGATCTTCTTGATGCCGAATGATTGGCAATTAGTCGCGAGTCCGGAATTGCCGACCAGCGTCACTGTGTTGGCGACGATTTGCGAGCACCCGTTGAAAGATGACGACCCGCCGGCGAACGACACCGCGCCTTTCTGAAAATAGGTGACGCCGCTGAGGATCTGATTCAGGCCGCCCGCCAAGCCGAAGGGCGTCCCCACCGGCATGTTTCGATCCCCGAACAGGACGATGCCGGCGGTCGGTCCGGACGTCGGCGCGGTCAGATTGATGTTTGCGCCGCCGTTGAAACTGGCTGTCGCCCAATTATTGTTGGATCCGGTGAAATAGATCGTCACGCCGGTCCCGCTGAGCGTCGCGCTGCCATTGACGCTCATCGATCCCCCGTTGATGTAGTAGATGCCAGGCGACATTGTGACAATCGCTCCGGAATTGAGCTTCATGCCGTTGCAATAAACGCCGGGGTATATCGTTACTGTGGTATGAGCGCTGAAACTTTGCTGATCGCAACCGGAAAAAGTCGGGGGCGTGACATAGGCGTAAGGATCCTGGATCACCCCGCCATGAGTGAAGCCGTTGGTCGCGGTCATGTTGCTCTGGCCGGAAAAGCCGCCGACCGCGCCGATCTGGACGGCTGAAATGGTCGCGGAGCCGCCGGCGTTGACCGAAGAAGAACTGTTGGAATCGCTGTAAATGGAGCAGCCATTCGCGTTGACGGCGACGCTGCCCTGCGCGGAAACGGCGCCGGAGGCGGTCTGGTTCAGCGCCAGGATGCAGGCGTTGGAGGTCTGGACCGCGACGGCGCGCGCCGACTCATTGACCGGCTGCCGCCCGAAGACCAGCGAAAAGAAACGCGCCTGCGGCTGGCTGACGATCACTTCGACCGCGGCGCTATTGCCGACTTGGGAGCCGGACAGGGGCGGCCTGTTCGCAGTGACGGTCGTCCCCGCGACGCCGTTGACGAAATTGTAGCCCGCCGCCACGGCCTCGGCCTGGGTGGTGACATCGACCCCGGCCTGAAAACCGACTACGGCGCTCATCGCGGCTGCGTCGGCGGCGTCCTGCAGATCCCTGTGCGCGGCTTCCCAAAGGCCGACGTCAACGGCGATGCCGACCGCTCCCATCAGGATCGACCCGCCCAGGGCGAACATGACGGCTATGGCGCCCTTGGCGTCTGACAGAAAATTCAGACGCGCCCGGCCATTCCGCGGCGCGGAAGCGTCCGTCCTTGGACCTATTTCTGCGAGTCTTCGTATAGAGCGCATCATGAGTGGCTCCGTGAACCGCGGTTAGCTGTTTCAGCATTTTCGCCCAAAGCTTTTTGTAACTATCAATTGGTGACTAGAGGTTAATAAGAGCGCCATAATTTTATGAGTATGCTTTTTTGAGATTTCGAAACTTTTGGTCAAGCGTCGCGCGGTGCTTGGGGTGTTTCGCCGCAGCGGCGCCACCGCCCGTCGCGCCTGCCGATCGGATTGTCGGGGCCCGACCGACCTGAGCCTTTCGCGGACGAGGCGTCCCACGGCGCGTTTCGTCAGCGCGTCACGAAATTGGGAATTGGACAGGCCTGGCATATGGACGGCGTTCGCGCAGTCTCGCCGCCGCGAGGCGCCGGACCTCATATGGGTTGCGCAAGATTGGTTAGCGCTCCGCGGAAACGCCTTGGAAATCCAGCCTGCGCAGGTCGACCTTCACGCCGATGAAAGACGCATTCCGCATGAAACTTGCGGAATTCGCAACATTGGCGCTCGCGAATGAATCGCGTCTTTTCAGTTGGTCGGGACGATTCTGACCTGGCGCGGCGCGCCGTCGGGCCCTTTGGTTTCGATCACATGGTCGTTGGCGGCTGTGGGCTTCGGAGCCGGCTCGGCGGCGGCGGACGGTGGGGCGGCAAGGTTCGGCTTTCCGCCGGCTTTCGTGGGCGGGCGCTGAAGCGCCTGCTGGGCCATGGCCTGCGACTGTTCCTCGGTGACGATGGTGTCGCTCGCGCGCGCGCCGCCCATTTCGCCCAAAAGCTTTTCGGCAGGGGCCAGGGCGTCGGCCCAGCTCTGGTTCGGCGGCTTGCATGTACAGCCCGGATCGAAGCTGGTCTGGAATTTCAAGGCGTTGGGCAGGTCGCGATAGGGCGTTCCGTCGGCCCCCAGCGCGGTGTCGATCGTGCTCGACGGAACGCGGGTGTAGAGCTTCACCTCGGCGTTGGGGCACAATGCCTGGCAGAGATTTGCCAGCTGTTCCTTCGGGGCGCTGCGCGCGGAAAAATTCAGCGGAAAGAAGCCGCCGTCGCAGGTGCGCACGCAGACCGCCTGCGAGCCGCCATAGGCGCCCGACCCGCCCGGTAACGCTTGGGCGTCAGGCGGCGGCTGGTCGGACGGCTGGCTGTCGCCGCCGCCGAACAGGGTCTCGAAAAAATTTTTCTGGCGCGGCGGGGCGCACAATTGGTTATAGCGCGCCCGCAGCGCGCGTCTTTGCGGCGTGTCGCCCGAAGCGCTGGCGGCGAGGGAGTCGTAACGAGCCTTCAGTGCGGAGATCCGGCTCTTCAGGCCGCCGCATTGTGGCGGCGGCGGGCTGCCGAAGAACAGGAACTGCTGGTTGTCGCAACCCATGCCATGGGCATGGGCGGTCACGCGTTCAAGCTCGGCGCGCGCCTGCCGGGCGCCCGCCGCGGCGGAAGGATCGACGCTGGCCGGCTGCGCCAAAGCGGCGCGCAACTGATCGCATTCGGGAACTTGCGCGCGGGCGCCAGGCGCCGGCAGGGCCAAGGTCAGGGCGAAAAAAAACGCCGCCGGCGCAAATTTTCTCCCTGCCGAACCCATTGGACTCTCCGTCTTCAAATTCGCGCGCCGCCTCCGGGGAATCGCCGTCATTCCGCCGCATTGGCCTCGGCAAGCGCGGCGGCGCGGTCTTTCTTCAGCTTTTCCGCGATCAGGAAGGCGACCTCGATCGCCTGTTCGGCGTTGAGGCGCGGATCGCAATAGGTCATGTAGCGCGAGCGCAGGTCCGCCTCCGACAGGGCGCGGGCGCCGCCGGTGCATTCGGTGACATTCGATCCGGTCATTTCGAGATGGACGCCGCCCGCATAGGTGCCTTCGGCGCGGTGCACGTCGAAAAAGGAGCGGATCTCCTGCATCACCCGATCGAAGGGTCGAGTCTTGTAGGAGCCGGCCTTGACCGTATTGCCGTGCATCGGATCGCAGGACCACACCACCTTGCGGCCCTCGCGGGTCACGGCGCGGATCAGTGGCGGCAGATGGTCGCCGACCTTTTCGGCGCCGAAACGCGCGATCAGGGTCAGGCGGCCGGCCTCGTTGGCCGGATTGAGCAGGTCGATCAGCCGCAGCAGCCCGTCCGGCGTGGTGGTCGGGCCGCATTTGAGGCCGATGGGATTCTTGACGCCGCGCAGGAATTCGACATGGGCGTGGTCGTGCTGGCGGGTGCGGTCGCCGACCCACAGGAAATGGCCGGAGGTGGCGTAATGGTCGCCGCTGGTCGAATCCACGCGGGTCAGCGCCTGCTCATAGCCGAGCAGGAGCGCCTCGTGCGAGGTGTAGATCTCGGTCTGGCGCAGCTCGTGGTGATGCTCGGGGTCGAGCCCGATCGCGCGCATGAAGCCCAGGGTTTCGGTGATCTGGTTGGCGAGCTTTTCGTAGCGGTCGGATTGCGGGCTGTCCTTGACGAAGCCGAGCATCCAGCGATGGGCGTTCTCCAGATTGGCGTAGCCGCCGCTGGCGAATGCGCGCAGCAGGTTCAGAGTCGCCGCCGACTGGCGGTAGGACATAAGCTGGCGGCGCGGATCGGGCTCGCGCGCCTCCGCCGTGAAGGCGATGTCGTTGACGATATCGCCGCGATAGGAGGGCAGCTCCACCCCGTCGATGGTTTCGGTCGGCGCCGAGCGCGGCTTGGCGAACTGGCCGGCGATGCGGCCGAGCTTGACCACCGGCATGGCGGCGCCGAAGGTCATCACCACCGCCATCTGCAGGAAGACGCGGAAGAAATCGCGGATATTGTCGGCGGAATGTTCGGCGAAGCTTTCGGCGCAATCGCCGCCCTGGAGCAGAAAGGCCTCGCCGGCGCAGACCTGCGCCAGCATCTGCTTCAGCTTGCGCGCCTCGCCGGCGAAGACCAGCGGCGGAAAGGTCGAAATCTGCTTCTCGACATCGGCAAGCGCCTCCGGGTCCGAATAGGTCGGAACCTGAACGATCGGCTTGGATCTCCAGCTGTCGGGCGACCAACGTTCCATCACGCGCAAAACTCCAGATGCGGTCCGCGCCGCATGACGAGATATGGGAAAGCCGGGTCTATACACCACCGCGGCCCGCGCGCAAAACCGTCATTCGGCCAATCTGCCGCCCGAAAGCGGCGCCTTTGCGGCGGGGAGCGGTCATGATCGCGGTTCGTTCAGCGCAATCTGCGCGTCGGATCGCCGGAGGGCTTTCGCCGACTCACGCCGCGCCCCAATAAGGCGTCGCGACGCCTTCGCCGCAATCGGCCTCGACCAGCTGGCGGCGAACTTCCAGAAGCTGTTCGAGCAGGGCCGGTTCGGCGCGGCCGTAGGCTTCGGCGTCGGGCACGCGGCGGACGACGACGCCTAAAAGTTCGGTGATGGCGTTGCCGATCGAATTCTGGCTGATGGTGACGATCAGCTTGCCGGCGTCGTTGCGGTAGATGAGCTGCTTGAAGGCCGGCTGCCAGCGGATGGCGTTGGCGTATTTCGCGTCGACGATGCAGCGGTCGCGCACCATTTTGGCGGCCTTGAGGAAGGCGTTGTTATGCAGCAGATTATTTTCCACGAGGTCGGGGAAATGGATATGATCCGGCATCGGCGCGTTGCGGATCGACACCTGGCCGAAAAAGGCGCGGTAGAAGTCGATGAATCCCTTGAGGATGACGTCATATTCCCGCCAGAAGCGATGGTCGGACAGGTCGGCGGCGCCGCCGGCCGCTTCCCAGCTCGGCAGGCCTTGAGGATACCCGGTCAGGGCGATCCTGCACGAACCGGGCTGGCAGGGCCGCAGCACCCGCAGGTCGAGCCCGTCGAAGAAATGGCGATAGACGTCGCGCAGATAGGCCTGGAACAGCGAGTTCTGGCCGCCGTCGGTCAGGTTCGGGTTGTCGGGATCGGCCAGAGGCGCCGCCGCCAGCTCCGCCTTGTCGAAGACGATGAAATGATTGTGCAGCATGCGGATGCTCGGCACGCCGGGCGAGGTCAGCGGCCAGGTGGCGTCGAGACTCGCCTCGCCGCACAGAACCAGATGCCTTTCCGCGTCGGGGTAGCGCTCCAGCATGAAAGAGAACAGGATTTCGTTCATCCGGTTCCAGACATTCTTGACCGGCTCGGGCACCTGGGTGCGGCGAACGGGGCGGCCGAGCGGATCGAGAATGGTTTTTGAGGTGTTGTAGATAATCGAGGTGTCGAACAGATTGCTGTGGCCGAGCGCCTTGCGGTAGAGCAGCAGGCCTTCCGGGTTGCGCAACAGGCCGTTGTTGCCGGTCAGGTCGTCGAGATTCTCGGTGCTGTTGAAGAATTCGTTGGGCTTCATGCCTTCCGGCACGTCGAGCGGGATCGGACGGAACGGGGTGACGATCTCTCTCGGTCCTGACTGCATGTTCATCTCCTTGGGCGCGGCAATAATTTCTGTATGGCGCGGCTTGTCGCGCGCGGCGTTGCGCCTGGTCAAAGTCTCGCGCGAGGGGCGCCGCCGTCGCTCGCGCTGGACTGCGCCGGGGTTTGGCCTAACATGAACTTTGCCGCAAGCCCTGGCGAAAATCCTTTTGGCGGAAAATTTTTCGTTTGCCCGAACCATGGCGCCGCCTGCGGGGCGCGCCGGACGCTGACGCCGGCGCTCATCATGTCGGGTCGTTTCGGCCGCCGAGGCGCCCCCCAGATGAAACTCAGCATGGCCGGCGCAAGGGTCTGGAACAGGGCGTAGGCCAGGGAGGGCGGCGTTGACGGCCGGCGTGCCGGGAAAGCTGAAGGTCGCGATAAGGAGGCCGACGCCGACATTGCGGTCGCCGGTTGAAAAGGCCATGGCCCTTCGGCGGCCGCCGCTCCGGCCTCCGAGAAGCCATCCCGCGCCGACGCTCGCCAGCGCCAGCGCCAGCATGCCGGCGTAGCTGAGAGGCCGAACGCCGAGCAGAAACTCGTAGTGCGCGGCGATGATCGATCCGACCGTCAGCAAGTTGAGGGCGAGGCGCACGCGCTTCGACGGCTCCGCCAGCCTTGCGGCCAGTTCCGGCCGCCGGGCCCCGATCAGCAGGCCGGCGGCAAGCGGCAGCAGCTGGGTCGCAAGCAGCGTCGCGTCCATTTTCACGACATCGATGGCGAGACCCTGGTCGCCCGCCGCTAGCGGCAGCACCAGTTTCAGCGCGAGCAGCGAGAGAAACGCCGAGGACGCCGCCAGCAGCGCCATCAGGCCCGCGGAAACCGGAACGTCGCCCATGGCCAGAGCTGTGAAGGGCGGCCCATAGGGCGCCCCCGGACAGACCGCGACGATCAGGAAACCGGCGGCCACGAAAGCCGGCGATCGGAACAGCAGCAGCAGCGCGACCGCGCTGAGCGGAACCACAACATAATTGGCGAGCGCTGCGGCTGCGTCGAGCCCCGCATTGGCGCGACCGCGGCGATCTGCGACATTGTCACGCCGAGGCCGACCGTCACCATCAACTGGATCAGCGTGGCATTGACCAGGACGCTGATGAGACGATCGACTGGCATGCGGCGCGGCTCCAGGGTTGGCGCGCGCGGCGCCCGATGACCGTCACGTCCGGCCGGCGACGCTCCCGCCGCCGAGCCCCTGCATGTCGGGCGCGCGCGCCAGCGCCTGGTCTTCGGGCGAGAAATAAAACCGGTCGATGGCCTGGTCTAGCAAGCGAAGTTCCTGCCGGAGCGGCGGGCGCCGGCGTTCCGGCAGGTTGGCGATCAGGTCTTCGATCATCGCGCGCAGGCGCCGCGCGATCTGAAAATTTCCGGCGCCATAGAGGCGGATCTCGCTGCAGGCGAGCTGGACGAAATCGTCCCAGTTCGGCGTTCTCAGCACCAGCCGTCCCTTGCCGTCGGCGTCGGCCACGATCTCGTCGTGCAGATGGCGCTGGCCGATCAGGCGCAGCAGGCGGTGGAGCTGGTCGATTGCCAGCACCCCCGTCGTCGGATCGTTGATCGCCGGCGACAGGGCCTTGATGGCGACGTCGACGATCACGCGCAGCGCGAAGGTCGCGTCCTGCTCGATCGTCCGCTCAGGCGCGAGCGCGACCGAACCGGTCAATCGTTTCTGATCCACCGCCCGTTGGCCGCCGAAAAGCCTGAACAGGGGGTCGCCGGCGCCCACGAAATCGCCGACCCGCGGAACCAGCTCGACGAGACAATCCGCGCGCCGCGCCTCCGCGACCAAAGCGGGAATATTGACGGCGATCACCACGCCCGCGCCGCCGCGATGCGGGATTGCGAGGATCGGCTCGCCGAGAGGCGGCGCGCGCAACCCCCCATCGGCGGCCTGGACCGGTCTCGGATAGACGTCCTTGACCACCTGTCGCCCGTCCTCGGCGATGCGCCATAATATCGAGCCCGGCCGCAGGAGCCGCGCCGCGTAATCGATGAGGTAGAGGAAGGCGGCGACCGAAGCCAGACCGAGAAAGCCGGCGAGCCAGAGAATCAATCGGGGGCCGGACGGCCCGAGCCGCGCGCCGGCGCCAATGGCGAAGAGAAGGGTGAAGACGAAAAGCCCAGCCGTCAGCCGGATGACATTGTCGCGCAGCAGCGCGGTCGCGATGATCCTCGGGGTCAGCTGGCCCGAGGCGACCTGGATGGCGACGAGAATGGAGCCGAAGGTGAAGACCAGAAAGGACAGCGTCAGCGTGATGATGGTTTGCAGCGCCGTCGCCGTGGCCTCCTGCGCAAGCGGCCACAGCGGCGTCCAGTCCAGCTTGCCACTGAGGGCAAGAGCGCCGCGCAGGACGATCTGTTCGACGACCAGCGCGATGAAGGGGACGACCCAGAGCGAGGAGCCGATATAGCTCCTGATCCCGTACCATCGGTTCCAGGCCATGGGGCGTCCCCTCGTCAAATTGGCGAGTCTGGCGCCGCCCCGCAAAAAGCGCGACGGCGCTAAAAATTTCGCCTGGCGCGTCGATCAATAGATCGTCGTCGGCGAAGCGCCGGGGATACGCCCTCCCGAAGCCTCCCAGGCGTCGTAGCTTTGGAATTTTACGCCGATCTTGTCGTACTCGACCCGCAGATAGCCGTCTTTGGCGCGGAAGACGGCGTCCGGCATGACGGCTTTGACCTCCTGCGCCATGACGCCGACAAAGGCCTTGTGGCCGCCGTTATAGACGAAGCGATAGAAGCCGAGCCCATTGGGCATAACGCCCAGAAGCGTGACGTCGTGCTTCAGCCTGAGATCGGAGCGCCGCCCACCGCGTCCGCCGCCACGGAACCCGCCGCGACCGCCGCCTCTCATTCCGCCACGAAAGCCGGCCGCCCTCATGCCGCCGGCGCGCATGCCGCCCCTGTGAAACCCTCCGGCGCGCATTCCGCCGCGGGGTGCGGCGCGACCGGCCGCCGGGCGCGCTTTCGCCCCCTGTCCGGCCCTGCCGCGCTTGACTTTGCCGCCGGTAGGCCGCGTGGACGGCCGCGCGGCGCCGGCCGAGGGCCGGCCTGGCTTCCCCATTCCAGCGCCGGGGCGTCCCGCGCCGCCAACCCCTCCAACTCCGCCGGGTCGACCGACGCCGCCTGGGCCGCCGACACCCCCGACACCCCCGACGCCTCCAATCCCGCCGGGCCGTCCGGCTCCCCCGACGCCGCCGATTCCGCCGGGGCGTCCGCTCGGGCGGTAGCCGGCGCCGGGCGCCCAGGGACGGTTGGCGACGCCGTTTGCGATGCTTCCGGGCGGGACGGGCGCGCCGGGACGCCAGCCTGCGTAAGGCGGGCGCCAGGCTGGATAGCCCGGCCAGACCGGGCGGTAGATCGCGCCCGTGCCCCAGTTCCAGTAATTCCCTCGCCATAGCGACCCGATCGCGACGCCGGCGCCGAAGACCAGCAGGCCCGTGGCCACGGCGACGGCCGGGTCATAGCCCGGCCAGCCGTAAACGCCGGCCGGATTATAGCTCGGCGCATAGATGACATTGGGGTCGGCGGATTCAATCACCACGACCTCGCGCCCGCCTTGGGTCTGCCGGGAAACCGTCTGCTGCGGCGTCGTCTTGAGGGCGCCCGCCGCCATGGCCTTGGCGCGAAGGTTTTGGATGGCGTTGGCGACGTCCTGGGGCTGGTTGACGGTCGCGTCGCCGAGGCTCGTCGTCCAGTCGAGGTCGGCGTTGAGTTTCCTGATGACGTCCGGGAAACGCACGAGGGCCTTGACCGACGGGTCCCAGCTCTGGGCGTCCGCTTCGGAAAAATCCTGCTTGGCGACGGCCGCCGCGTTGGCGTCCAGCCATCGCGCGGCCATGACGATTTCGAGCGGATAGGCGCAAGCCGGCAGGATCTGTGCGAGCAGGGAATCGGGATAGAGCGCGATTGGCGCGAGCATCTGTTCGAGCTGCGCCTGGGTATATTTCGGCGCCGGCGTGGTGGCCGGGGCCGCCTGCTCGGTCGTCGGGACAGGCCCCGGGGCGGCCACGGGCGGGGGCGCTTCCGCCGAGGGTGGGGCCGATTCGGGAGGAGGGTTTCCGGAGGCTGGAGCATCCTGCGCGAAGGCGTATTCGGGCGTCAGCCCGATCAGGAGGCAAGCAAGGCTGCTCAACAACTTGTTCGCCAATTTCCGAGGTCTTCTCTGGTTCATGGCCGTTCACCTCGCCTCAATGTCGTCAGACAAGCATTCGTCCGGACGCGCCGCTTCTCGGGGGCTATTTGCAGCACATATCTTGCGCCGATCGACAGCCAAGCTCAACCCCTGCTTTTCCTCAGGAAAAGCCGGTATATTGTGGAGCAACGCCCCCCGGGCCAACGTTTTCTCCGGAGGCCGCAATGTCCCGCCTGGAAACCCGAAACGCGGCGGTGAGGCGGCGGTTCCTCATCTTTTTCTCGCGGGAGTCGCGGATCATTTCGCCGATCATGGTCTCCCTCGCGCTCGCGCAGATCGCTTTGGGCGTTTTCGCCGGCCTCATCGAACATTGGTCGCTCGGACATTCGATCTGGTTTACCTTCGCGCCGCACCGCTTCGATTGAAGGGTCTTTCAATTCCGCAGTAAAATGGTTGGCGCAGGCATTGGCGTCCTTTTTTAGGAGCTTTCGCATGACCGCGTCCCATCAGTTGGCTCCCGCGTCCCGCCCGAGCGAAAATGGCTTCCGCTTCGACCTGGTCGCGGGCTTGACGGCGGCGGCGGTCGTCCTGCCGAAGGCGATGGCCTACGCGACGGTCGCCGGATTGCCTCCGGCTGTCGGGCTCTACACGGCGTTTGTGCCTGGCGTCGTTTATGGCCTGCTCGGCTCGTCGCGGGTCTTGAGCGTCAGCTCCACAACGACCCTGGCCATTCTCGTCGGCGCGGATCTCGGCGACGCCGTCCCCGACGGCGACCCCGCGAAACTGGCCGCCGCGACCGCGACCCTTACGGCGCTTGTCGGCGTCGCTCTGATCGTCGCCCGGCTGCTGCGGCTGGGTTTTGTCGCCAATTTCATCTCAAGCCCAGTGCTCACGGGGTTCAAGGCAGGCATCGGCCTGGTCATCCTGCTCGACCAGGCTCCAAAACTGCTGGGCCTTCACCTCGCCAAGCGATCCTTTTGCTCCGACCTGGCGTCCCTCATTCATCACCTTCCGGAAACCTCGGCGATGGCGCTCGCGATTGGCGCGGCGACGCTGTTCTTCCTCGTCGGCATGGAAGTCTTCCGCCCCCATTCGCCAGCGCCGCTCATCGCGGTCTCGGGCGCGATCCTGGCGTCATGGCTGCTTGGCCTCGCCGCACAGGCTGGCGCGACGGTCGGCCACATTCCGCGCGGCGTCCCGACTCTGACCCTCCCCGACCTCGCCATGGTTCGCGATCTCGCGCCGGGCGCGCTCGGCGTAGCCTTGATGAGCTTTACCGAAAGCATCGCCGCCGCGCGCGCCTTCGCGCGTTCCGGCGATCCGCCGATCGACGCCAATCGGGAACTGGTCGCAACCGGCGCCGCCAATCTGGCGGGCGCCTTCTTCGGCGCCATGGCCGCGGGTGGCGGCACATCGCAAACCGGCGTGGTTTTTTCCGCAGGCGGAGTGACGCAAAAAGCTTCCCTCGTCTGCGCCGGGGCCGCCCTGGCGACCATGCTGGCGCTCGCGCCGCTGCTCGGATTTTTGCCGAACGCGACCCTGGCGGCCATCGTCATCGTCTATTCGGCCAGCCTGATCCAGCTTCCCGAATTCGTCGCCATCCGTCGCGTGCGCAACATGGAGTTCTGGTGGGCGGTCGCGGCGGCCTTGGGCGTCCTGACCTTCGGCACGCTCAAGGGAATCGTCGTCGCCATCATCCTGTCGCTGATCGGACTGGGCAGCCAGATGGCGCGGCCGCGCGTTTCGGTCATCGGCCAAAAACGCGACGCGGACGTCCTGCGTCCGCTGTCGCCGGACCATCCGGACGACGAAACCATCGAAGGCCTGTTGATCGTGCGGCCCGAGGACCGCCTTTTCTTCCTCAACGCCCAGAATGTCGCGGATCGGATCGCGGCGCTCCAGGCCGAATATCGGCCGCGCGTCGTGGTGCTGGACATGAGCCGCGTTCCCGATATCGAGTTCTCCGCCTTGGAGATGATGATCGAGCGAAACAAGCGCGCGAAAGACCTGGGCTTCGTCGTCTGGCTGGCCGGGCTCAATCCCGACGCGCTGGAGATGGTGCGGCGCTCCGGCCTTGCCGAACAGCTCGGGGCCGAAAGGATGTTCTTCAATACGCGGACGGCGATCGAGCGCTTCAAGACGATGACGCCGGCGGAAAACGAAAGCCGTTAGCGCGAAGCGCGGGTCTCGACGTCCGCCTCAAGGCTTGCGATCGAGCGAAAAGCCGAAATCGCCGTCGATCCAGGTGTCCTTGTCGGCGATGATCGCCTGGGCCGGGAGCGTTTCCGTCGCGACCGCGACGCCGGGCGTCCGTCGGATCGCCGTGCCGACGGCGAGGAATTCGACCAGGCCATTGGCGATTTCGGCGATATAGGTTTTGACGCCGACCACGTCCTGCGCGCCGAGCCCATCGGCTTCGTCCTTGATCCGCGCCAGGGCGATTTCGCGCGCGTCGTGGATCATCGTCGTCAGTTCGTTGATCTCGCCCTTCACAAAACTCTTGAACGCGGCAAGGAAGCCGCCGGCGAAGCCGAGCGAATAGATCGAGGTGGACATCAGCAGTTTGACCGGCGCGTAGCCGAGCTTGGTCATCGCCCAGAGCTCCGAGCCGGTGAGGTCGGACGTCACCGGGCTCTGAAAAGTCTGCGGCGGCAGGGCGCGATTGATCGCCGCCGTGCCGGACATCAGCATTTCATGGGTTCCGGCCCAGCGCTCGATGATGGTGCGAATGCCGACCACGGCGTTGGCGCCGTCCTTTTTGGCGAGCGCCACGGCGCGGTCGAGCGCGGCGTGGCGGGTGAGGTTGAACACATCGGAAAATTCGCGGATCTCGCCGCGCGCCAGGGTTTTCAGCGAGCCGAGCAGGCCGCCGCCGACGCCCATCGAATAAGCGACATTTCCGAAGACATGCTGGACCGGCTCGTAGCCGGCGTCGATAGCGCAATAAAGCTCCTGCGCGTCGCCGGCGCTGGTGAACAGGTTTTTTGGGGCGCCCTGCCTGTGGACGCAGGAGCCGATGAACAGGAATTCGGTATTGCCGCTGAAGGCGCGCAGTTCGCCGGCGACCCCGGCGACGCCCGCCGCGCCGCGTTCCGCCGCCTCGCGAGTCATCCGTTCGAGCGCCGCCTCGCGCCCGGCGTGGATCGCTTCCGTGACCTGCGGAACCTCGCCGCCGAGAATGTTGCTGACGCCGGCGCCGAGCGAGCCGAGAAAGCCCATGGAATTGACGCTGTTGCCGACGACAAGCTCGCCGGGCGCGAAACCCTTCATCGCGAGGCAGAAAATCTCATTGCCCGAAAGCCCGGTGACCTGCGCCATTCGCTGCTCCTCAGGGAAGCGTCCGGCGCCGATCTTACCGCGGCAATATTACCGGGACATGGTCGGAAACCGCTACGTGGTCGAAATCCGACGCCTGGTTCCCGGCTGTGAAAGGCCCCGATCGGCGGGGAGCGGACCACCGCCGAAGTTGCCAGCAAGGGAATGAGCGCGGACGTTTAGCGAAGGGAAGAGACGGGCTGGAAAGCGGCCGGTGGGCCCACGGAAATTTCTAGCGCGCTCGCGTAGCAGTTATATGCTGCTGCGGCAAAATTTCGGGAATCAACATGAATTGCTCATCCGAGTTAATTGATGGCGACGCACTGCGCGCTCAATTCATTGCTAGCGTCGGCAAGCACCGTGAACAGATGGAGGCGCTTGCCCTACGGGTTCGCGACCTAATCATTCCCCAGCCGCCAATTCAGCTGCTCGGGTATTTGCTTGCCCAGTTCCATGTGGCGTGCATCTCCAACTCAGATGAAAATCGCCGGCTGGAAAAAGGTGTTCTCCAGAAATTTCAGCTCGCGCTTGAATATGCTCATGCTGTTTGGAGTTGCCACAGCCCATTGGTCGATGAAACGACCCAGTTCGATGAATCAATGGCATCAGAACTCTTTGACGTTCTTGACGGGCTAGCGGCAGCGACATTTACGTATTGCTTGGCCAGTTCGGCCGCGAACCTCGCCCCGGAAGGCAATCGCCAATCCGCCGACACCGAGTTCCATGCCAAATCCGCTTGGTCGCTTATTCGTGGGCATCGTTATCAAGTTCTCGAAGGTGAGTTTTTCAAATACGTGCTGGAGCCTCACGCCGACGCACTACGGCAAGTTTACGGAATGGAATTTGACGCTATCGCTGACGGTATTCAAAAAATCGCGGATGCATTCCGCGCCGGTTTTGCCAATGCCGCCGAGCAGCTGTTCGAGCGAATGGAACAAGCTTACACGCTGGCTGGGAGCACTTCTGAAGCATTGGGAACGGTTATCGCGAATCTGGAGCACCTAGAACCAAGCCATGCCGACGAACTCACAGGCTACATTCAGGATGTGTTCTTTGGCGGGATCTCCAATCTCAGCAGGCACTCAACTCTCACAGAGCCACTCCTCGAAGACCTCTCGTATCAACGGGGTGAAAACGTCAAATTCTATGCGGAAGGCGAATACATCGGTACGCCGATGCGGACGCTGCCTGCTCGGGAAAAGCCCGGCATTAAGCTGGGCGATCAGTTTTACGCCACTGATGGGCAATTCATACGAGACTCGGCCTATCGCGCAATCCAGTGGGGGCTATGGAAGCGCCTCAACTATCGGGACGAGTGGCTGAGGCGCCAAGCCAAAATTGTAGAGCAGGCGTATCCCACGATCTTTGCCGCGCAGTTGAAAGGCGCAAGAACCTATAATGGCGTCTATTTTCGTGATCTTCAAACAGGAAACTGGGTAGAAACTGACCTGCTCATTGTGTTGGAGGACGTCCTGTTGGTGATCGAAGCAAAGGCAGGGGCGCTGCCGATGCAATCGCCGGCGACCAACTTCGCGAGCCACGAACGAATTATCCAGGAGTTGATCGTCAAGGCATATAACCAATGCCGACGCTTTCTGGAGTACCTAGCGAGCCAATCCGAAAGCCATATCTTCGGCCTCATCAATGGCGAATATATTGAAATTACACGGCTGCGGCGGGCGGCCTTTCGGCGCATTTTTCCTATCGGCTTAACAGCCCGTTGCTGAAGTGCGCCGCGTGATCATTCGCGCTCGGGCACGATGAGCCAAACGAGTGCGGCGATTTCGCCATTGATGACGGCGACGATGGCGAAGATGAAAGCTTCGCCGGTTTGA
>JAKAJL010000071.1 GCA_021813805.1 Pseudomonadota bacterium
TCTCAGTGGTCCTCTCGCCGCGCAAGCCGACCTTCAACGTCACCGCCAAGGGCCTGTCGCTGGACGAGGATCATCTGTCGGAATTGTCCTGGCCGTTTTTCGCGGCATGGGGCCTGCTGCTCGTCGCCGAATGCGCCGCCATTTGGCGCTACGCCTTCGATCCCGGCGCCAATGGCCTGATGCTGGTCGTCGGCCTGTGGAACGCCTTCAATATGATGATCGCGGGCGCCGCCCTTGGCGCCGTCTCCGAGCGCAAGCAGCCGGACCGCCATCCGCGCCTTGGCGTTGACCGCGAAGCCGTCGCCGTCATCGAAGGCGCGCGCTATCCAGTTCGCGTCAGGAATGTCTCCGCCGGCGGCTGCGCTTTCGCCTTCATCGGCGCGCCCCCGGAACGCCTGGGGGCAAAGCCGCTCAAGGGCAGGCTCTATGTCAAGCCGATGCCCGCGGCGCTTCATCCGCGTCAGAGCCTCCCGTTAAGGATTCTGCGCTCCGAGGAAGGCGCGGCCGAGGCTTTCGTCGCCGCCCAATTCGAGGACATGCGCCCCCGCGACTATTTCGCCCTGGCCGAACTCATGTATGGCGATTCCGAAGCCCTGCCTCGCTTCCTGACGTCGCGGCGCTCGCACAAAAACCTTCTCGCCGGTTCGACCCAATTCATCTGGTGGGGCCTCACCGAGCCCGTCCGCGCCATTCGCTATGCGGTCCGGGACGCGCTTTCGAAGGTTGCGCCGAAGGTAAGCGCCGAACCCGAATCGGATGTGGCCAGTCAGAGCGCGCCGGTGTTGGAATTGGCCGACGCCTCGATCGCCGGTCTGCGCAGCCTGCTCGATGTTGCAGCGGCGCAAATCAACGGCGCCAGGGCGCCGTTTGCCGAAAAAGTGCAAAAAAAGGCGTGACGATGCGCGCGAACACGCCCAACAGAAATAGGCCGCCGCCGGCGCACAGCCGCGCCGCCGCGGCGCTCACCCTGCTTTTCACGATGGCCGCGACGCCAGCCAGCGGCCAGTTCGCGCCGGCGAGTCCGGACCTCGGCCTGCTTCTCGGCGCGGGCCGCATCGCGCTGACTCCTCCGCCGGCTCTCGGCGGAAAGCCAGCCTCGGCGGAGGCCGTCGACCGCATTGCGGTCGGCTCGATCCGGCCAGCGCCGGCTTGGGGACGCGCGGCCCTCGTCGCGCCGGCCTTTGCCGCTTCGGTCCCGGCCGGGACGGCGCAGGGCGTCGCCAACGTCGCGCCGCCTCCCGCGCGTTCGCCTTCCCCCGCCGCCGCGCCGGCGCCTCTGCCCACGACAGACGCCAACGCAGGCTTCGTTTTGCGCCATCTGCCAAATAATGTTCAGGGCTTTCGCTTGAGCGGAGAAACCGGGGCGTCGGAATGGCCGATCTATCTCTCGGCGGCCCAGGCGCGCAGCCGACTCCGTTTTCGTCTCGGCTATATTTCCGCCGTTTCGGTCATGCCCGAAGCCTCGAAGATCACTGTGTCGATCAATGACGTCGAAATCGGGGCCACCCGCGTCGCCGCCTTCGACAAGGTTGAATCCGTCGATTTCGACATTCCCGCCGGCATCCTCGAACCTGGCTTCAACGCCCTGCGCATCGCGGTGGACGAGCGCCATCGCGTCGACTGCTCACTCGAAGCGACCTACGAACTCTGGACGCAGATCGACCCGTCCCAGACCGGATTCCTGATGCCGATCGGTGAGAGCAGGGCGCTTGATCTCGCCGATCTGGCCGCCTTGCCGCCAGATGCTCAAGGCGTCCTGCCGGTGCGCGCCGTCCTGCCCGGGCGCACCAGCCCCGGCAATATCGAGCGTGTCATCCGCGCCGTTCAGATCATCGCCTCCGGCGGCCATTTCGAACAGCCCATGGTCGATGTGGGGCCGATGGCGGGCGGCGACTATGGCGTCAATCTGGTGATTGGCCTCGCCGCCGACGTGGCCGCTACGCCCGATCTCGCCGAATTCGCCAATGTCGATGGGCCCCGTCTCGCCGCCCTGCCGGCAACGCCGACGCGGCGCGCCACAATCGTCATCACTGGCAGGACCCAGGACGATGTGAACCGCGCGCTCGTCGCCTTCGGCAAGGCGGCCCAGCCGCGTGGCTCCCTCGCGGGCCTGCGCGCTTCCCAGGCCTTCCCCGGCTACCGCGTCTCGGGCGGGCAGACCGTAAGGCTCTCCGATCTCGGCCTGCACAGCGTGGAGTTTTCCGGTCGTTATTTTCGCGCCGGCTTCAACATTGTCATGCCGGCGGACTTCTACTCCGCCGATTACGCCAAAGTGCTTCTCGATCTGGCGGGCGGCTATGCGCCGGGGCTTTCCTCGAGCGCCAAGATCATCGTCGCGATCAACGGACGCAACGCCGTCTCGGCGCCGATGTCCAATTCCCATGGCGAGGTGTTCACGGACAAAACCCTGCCGTTGCCGCTCGGATTTTTCCGTCCGGGACTGAACCGCATCGAAATTCAGGCGCAACTGTCCGACGCGGCCGACGCCGCCTGCGAACCGCTTTCCGCCATCGCCGGCGACAAGCGCTTTCTTTTTCTCGATTCCACCACGCTGCGCGTCCCGCGACTGGCCCGTATCGGACGCATGCCGGATCTCGCGGTCACCGCCTCGGGCGGATTTCCCTTCATAGGCGGGACGAAGCAGCCTAAACTTTATGCGCCGTCGCCGGACACAAGCTCCATCGCCGCCGCCGCCACGCTCGCCGCGCGCATCGCCGCCTCCGCGGGCCGGCCGATCGACTTCCGTTTCACCGTGACGCCGCCCCCGGTCGGCTCGGGCGCGACCTTGGTCGTGGCGGCCGCCGGCCAAATCGATCCCGCGACGGCGCGGGCCGTCGGCCTCGATCCTGA
The DNA here is from genome assembly GCA_021813805.1 of Pseudomonadota bacterium. GTDB lineage: Bacteria > Pseudomonadota > Alphaproteobacteria > Rhizobiales > Beijerinckiaceae > Rhodoblastus. The sequence goes on from JAKAJL010000071.1 coordinate 2,851, forward strand.
CCGGATGCGCGCCGCCTGGGGCGATCGTCTCGCCGCTTCAAGCGAGCCGCGCGATCAATTGTCGCCGGCCGACGTCCGCGCGCGCGATCGCCTGGTGCTGCAAAAAAATCTGCCGGCGGCCTGCCATTTGCGGCGCGCGCCAGCCGCGGTCGCGGCGCCGCCGATCGACCTTGCGATTTTGCTGGCCTCGCCGCCGGCCGCGCAAAAGACTGACGGCCGCGAACTCTTCGAGCAATGGTCCGAAAGGCTCGCCGGAGAGGAGCGCTGGCGCAAGTGGATCGGCGAAGCCGGCGCGAAGCTCGGCGCGCTGGCGCGAGATCTGTGGCGCGGCACGATCGACGAGGCGCAGACGTTCGTCGCCGATGGCGACGAACAGGCGGCGAAGATGATCTACCAGCGCGACACCTCGCTGCTGATCGCCCAGAGCGCGCGTGGGGCCACCGCTGACGACGTCTGGACCCTGGTGACCTCGCCCAATTCCTCGGTTCTGGCGCAATCGGTGGAGTGCGTTTCGGATCCCCGCGTCTGGCGCCAAGTGGATGGGCGGCTTTCGATTCTCGATGATTCCGACGGCGCCGTTTCGTCTCTTCCTCCGAACAAGGTGCGTTTCGTCGTCACCCAACCGCTGTCGCTTTCCAATGTGCGGTTGATCGCGGCGAGCTGGTTTTCTCTCAACGCCAGCGCCTATGTCTCGCTGGTTCTGGTCGTTGCCTTCATTCTCGCCATCGCCACCCACGGCTTCGTAAGCAATGTCGGCAGGAGGGCCGAATGAACCTCGCTCTCTCGCGCGCGCTGGCCTTCGCTGGCCTGCTGCTTGTCGCAGGGCCCGTGGCGGCGCAGACGCGGGCCACGGCCGAGAGCGCCGCAGCCCCCGCCACCCCCGCCGACGTCGCGGCGCCGAAAGACGCAAATCCGGCTGCCGAGCAGGAGCGGCTCGATCTCGACGCCAGCGATAAAAAGCTCGGCGGCGCGCTGGCGAGTCCGGAAATATGGGCGCGCTACAAGGGGCGCTTCATCACGCAGTCGGGCCGGGTGATCGATTTCGCCAATGGCGCGGTCAGCCATAGCGAGGGCCAAGGCTATGGCATGCTTCTCGCCGTGGCCGCCAACGACCACGACGCATTCGACCGAATCTGGAATTTCACCCGCGCCAATATGATGACGCGAGACGACCAGCTTGTCGCCTGGCTCTGGGACCCCCGCGCCCGCCCGCCGGTCGCCGATATGAACGACGCCTCCGACGGCGACATATTGATCGCCTGGGCCCTCGCCGAAGCGGCGGATTACTGGGGCGACGTCTCCTACCGCGTCGCCGCGCGCCGCATCGCTGTGGAGGTCGGCCGCAAGCTGCTGCTGGTCGGCGGCGAGGACGGTCCGTTGCTCCTGCCGGCGGTGGCGGGCTTCGCCAAGGAAGACCGGCCCGACGGCCCGGTGCTCAATTTGTCCTATTGGGTCTTTCCGGCTTTCGAGCGGCTCCCCCTCGTGGCGCCGGAAGTCGATTGGAGCGGCCTCATCCAGTCAGGACTCGCGCTGGTCAAGGCGGCGCGTTTCGGCCCAGCCAATCTGCCAAGCGACTGGATCGCCGCCAAAGACGATAAATGGGCGCCCGCTGCCGGCTTCCCGCGCGCCTTCTCCTATAACGCCATCCGCATTCCACTATACATGGCCATGGCCGGCGTCGGCGACCGCGCGACCTACGCGCCGTTTGTCGCGCTCTGGTCGCCGAATCCCGCCCTCGCTCCTGTCGATGTCGATACGGGCCGTGGTGGCGCGCCGTTCGGCGACCACGATTACGAAGCTCTTGCGCGGCTGACGGTCTGCGTGACGGAGAAAACGCCGCTGAGCCCGGAATTTTTCACGACAACGAGCAACCAGTCCTATTACCCGACCACATTGCACATGCTCGCGATCGTCGCGGCGCATATGAGGTATGCGTCATGTTCGAAACGCTGAAGCCGCCGCGCCACGCCGCGCATATGGCGATCGCCCTGGCTTTCGCCGCGTCCGCGCCCGCTCACGCCCAAACGCCCGCGCTCCCGCCCGTCGGGTCAACGCCGCCCGCTCGCGCCGGCGCGCCCGCGCGTAAAGTCGACGAGAGCGCCTTGCGCTATTACGCCGCGAGCGGACAGACCGCCCGGGCGCAGGCGGAGCTTCGACGCTTGCGCCGGCTCTATCCGAACTGGGCCCCGCCCGATCTCGATTACGCGCAGGCCACGCCCGGCGGCGAGGACGAACAGGATCTCTGGGATCTCTATGGCGCGGACAAGCTCGACGAACTGCGCGAAGCCATAGCAGAGCGGCGCAAGGCCGAACCCGGCTGGGAGCCTTCCGCCGACCTGCGCGCGAAACTCGCCGGCAAGCTGTTTCGCAACCAGATCCTCGGCCTTGCCGGCAAACAACGCTATGGCGCGATCGTGCAGGCGCTTAAGGATTCAGGCGCAAGCCTTGAAGGAGTCGATATCGACGTGCTGTGGGCGATCGCCGAGGCCTATCACAGGTCGCGTCAGGACGCCGACGCCCTGAACGTCTATAAGACGATCCTTGCTCACGAGTCCAATGCGCAGTTGCGGCTGACAACCGTCAAGAAGGCCATGAGTTCCCTGCGAATGGACGAGGTCGAACGATTGCTCGCGATGGCGCGCAAGGATTCTGCCGGCCATGGCGAATTCGACAGTCTCGCGCCGGATATCGCGCGGGCGCGAATCGCCGCGTTCCTGCATGACGAACGTCTTGAACAGGTCAACCCCCAAGACCTGAAGATCTTCGGCGATTTCGCCAGCGCCGCATCCGATCCCAATCAACCGGGGCTGCTCGGCTGGTACTATTACAAGCTCAAGGTTTATTCGTCGGCGCTCGACTGGTTCAATTTCGCCTTGTCGCGGGGCGGCGACTCGATGGTGGCGCATGGCTTGGCCCTGTCGTTGCAAAGACTCGGCCGCAAGCGCGAGACCGAAGAGGTCGCGTACGCCTGGCGCAAACCTTTGGTCAATAATTCGATCCTGTTTATCGACACGCTCGAAACCGACCTCACCAAGCCCATCCCGCCTTATATCGAACCCGAGCGGCTAACCCGCTATGGCGAGGCCGCCCTCGCTTCCGCCTCGGGCGAGGGCGCCCAGGCGCTGGCTTGGTATTCCTATAATTCCTGCCAGTTCGACGCCGCGTTGCAGTGGTTCGAGCGCGCGGTCGCGTGGCATCCGAAGGAAGCCACCGTCTATGGCTACGTCCTGACCTTGATGAGGCTGAAAAAGCGGCGCGACGCGATCCAATTGATCAATCGTTATGATGGTCTTTTTCCGACGGTCGTCGAACTGCTGTTCGTCGACGGCGCGCCGAAGCCGCCAACGCCCTGTGAAACCTGGAACCAGGCGCGGAGTTGGACGTCGATGGAGGCGGCGCGGGCGGCTCCGAGTTACCCCCCCGGCTCCTATGTCCGGGATCCTGCCCGCCAATATGTCTGGGGCCGGGTCGCGGCTCCCGATGACTCCGCCCCTCGTCGCGGCCTGCGATCCTATGCGCCGAAAATCAGCCGGACCGAATTCCCCATTCGGGTTGGGCCGGAAAACCCCATGCGCTTCGCCGCCGTCGAGCAGCCGATCGCGATCAACGCGCCGGTCGGCGCCGATCCGGCGGCAGCGCCCGGCGGCTTCGCGCGGGAGCCGGACCCGGACAGCATTCCCCTCGTGGCCCGCCGCGTCCCCGGCGTCGGCCGGATGCCCTATGAGCGATATGGTTTCGCCCTGTTGCCGGCCTATAATGGCGTGACCGCCGCCAGCGCCCCAACCGCCGCGGAACAGCCAGCGCCTGCGGGGACTCTGTGGGCGAGCGAACGAGGCGACGAAACGCCGGGCGAAAAATTCGCCCAACCCGCAGGTCCGCCGCAGACGACCGCCGCCTCCACGCCGGTTGGCGCGCCCCCGAAGCAGCCGGGCGGCGTCCAGCCCTTGCGCAACGTCCCGTCCGCAGCCGGCCCGGTCCCCGCCGTCGCCGCCCCGCCGTCCATCGTGCTCCCGACCCCGGCCGCGCCCTCGTTCGGCGCGTCTCCGCAAAGGAATGGCTGAGATGAAACAGGCCTTCATCCTTCTCCTCCCCCTTGCGATGGCCCTCGCCTCTTGCCAGGGGCGCGAACAAGGCGGCGTGAGCAATCTCGACATGATGGCTCTCGCCGCGGCGGCCCCGCCCGAACAAAAGTTCGATCCGAAACCGCGCCCGATCGCCGTCGAATCGGCGTTGGTCCGCATGCCCCAAAGCGCCGGCCAGCCTACATCCGCGCTCGAGCGTCATTATCCCAACGGCTATTCACAAGTTGTCCGCCTCGCCTCCGACGCGGGCCGAAGCGAGAGCCAAGTCGAAATCGGAATCCAAAACGGGAAAACGCTCTATTCATCGAAAAAGGCCCCGGTCTGGAAGCCCGGCGAAGCGGGAATACGCGATGAACTGGCGCGGCAGTTTCCCGACATGCGCATGCAAGTGGTCGCCAATGGCGGGTTTTCCAACCGCTACGGCCGGATCGGCGTGGCGGTTGGGCGGCGCGGCGAGAATCTGCGGTGCATCTACGCCTGGCAATATATCGACGACGCTCGGCGCAGCTTCGAAAATGGGCGGCGCATTCCGCTTGAAGACGGCGCCGAGACGGCGCCCGCCTCCCTGCGGATCAAGCTTTGCCGGGGCGACGCGACGATTGACGATCTCGTCAACGATGCGCGGCAAGTCGTGATCGACATCCCGGCGGATTACGGCGCCGCCGAAATGATCGCGACCGAATCGCCACGGCGGCCGCAGACTGTCGCCCAGCGAACTCGGACGCGGCGGCATTATCACGCCAAGAGGCCGCCGTCGGCTTTTTCCCCGCCCGAAGACATTGCGCCGACGACGCCCTACACGACCGCCGAGGGGTTGCGCTATATGGCTCCCGTCGACGCGCCGCCGCGGCCAATGGCGCCCGCGAGTTCTGCCGTCGCGATCGGAGCCGACCTGCCGCCGCAGGCCCTGCGTGGTCCTCCAAATTGAGCACGTTTCCATGCAGTCGGCGGCCAATCGGGTGGTCGGCCAAAATTTTTGCCGAAATTGGTTTATAGGGCGATGCGAATTCGCCGCCGTCGATGCGCCGATATGGTGCGCCATACGGGACCAATCACGTCATGTTGCTCCACGCGCGCCGATCGCCCGACGAGGCTTCCGTGTCGCTTCTCGGCAACATTGGGCCGATTTTCGTCAGCGCGCGTGTTTCGCATCTGGACGTCGGTGAGCGGCATTTGTTGGCCTCGATGAGGCGTGTCCTGAGTTCCGACGCGAAGTGCAACACCCCCTGCCGATCTGGTATCGGCTTGGCTGTTCAAGTCCAATGGGAGTGTTGCCATGCGATCCTATTCGCACGTTTCGGAAGAGGAAAGAGACCAAATTGACGCTTGGCGCGCGGCCGGTCGCTCGATCGGCGCCATCGCCAAGGCGCTCGGCCGGCCGAAGTGCACGATCAGCCGTGAGCTCGCCCGCAACTCCTTGGCTTCAGGCCGCTATTCGGCGCTTCACGCCGCCGGAGCCTATATGGAGCGCAGGCGGCGTGAGGCGGCGCTCGAAAAGGATAAGGTCTTGCGAGATTTCGTCCGCGACCGGCTCGCCGAAGGCTGGTCGCCTGAGCAAATCTCCGGCTGGCTTCGCAAAGGGAGCGAACGCAGGTTGGGCGTCGTCGCCTGCGAGACGATCTACGCCTTCATCTACCGCGCGGCGCAAAAGGCCGAAGCGCTGTGGCGCTATCTCGCGCGCCGGCACAAACGCCGCAAGCCGGCGAAGGCGCGGCCTTTGCGCGACACGATTGCCGACCGCGCCTCGGTCCACGACCGGCCGCACAACATCGAAACCCGCACCGAGGCCGGACATTGAGAGGGCGACCTGATCATCTGCAAGCGTGCAAGGCCGGTCCTCGTCCTCCACGAGCGCAAGTCGCGGCTGACGCTCGCGGCCCGGCGGCTCGCCGGAAAGAGCGCCGCCGAAACCATCTCCGCCATGCTCGCCGTCTTCGGCCGCCTCGCCCCGGCCTTGCGCAAGTCGATCACTTTCGACAACGACACCGCCTTCGCACGGCATACGCTGCTCCGTGAAATGCGCGGCATGACGACCTGGTTCTGCGACGCCTACGCCTCATGGCGGAAAGGCGGGATCGAAAACGCCAACGGCCGTTTGCGCCGATGGCTGCCCCGCGACATCGACCTCGACCGCCTAACCGACGCCGAAATCCAGGAAATCGTCGTCACCGCAAATCTCACCCCGAGAAAAGGCCTGGACTTCAAAACCCCGTTCCAGGCCATCCTTGCCGAACTCGGAAAAGACGTCCAAATTCGCTTCGCTTAACCGTTGCGCTTCACGCTGGAATCCACGCGTTGGCTCCAAGGCCAACAATCAGGCCAACAAAATCGTCGGATGTCAACGGAGCGGAATGGACTGCATCGGACCAAAAACCAATCAAAACACTTATTTTCAAAGGAGTTTTTAGACTGGATCGGATCGGCTTAGACTTGGGAATGGTGCCCAGGGGCGGAATCGAACCACCGACACTGCGATTTTCAGTCGCATGCTCTACCAACTGAGCTACCTGGGCGTGTTTTCACCGCGACAGCCG
>JAKAJL010000032.1 GCA_021813805.1 Pseudomonadota bacterium
ACGCCGCCGCCGCCTACTGGATTGCGCTTGGACTCGCCAACAAGAGCGATTTCAAGCTGTCGAAGACCGGCGTTCCGCAAATGATGCTGCCGGGGAAAAAGGTCGCCGGCTCGGACCTCGCCCTGACCGACCCGGACAAATGGGTCTACCAATATCTGATGCCGGCGTTGGAGAAAGCCGGCATCACCAAATGGGAAGATCAGGTAGCGGAAATCCGCAAACTGTTCCCGGCTGGCACCTCCTCGGACATTGTCGGCAAGATCATCAAACAGAAGCCCTCCTTTGAAAATCACGCCAAACTGTACGAGAACGCGCAAGGCCTCGACGCCACCAAGACCAACGCCACCGACCCATTCGTCGCCGCAGCCAATCTGACAACGTCTCTGCAAAATCTCGGGAGCGTCCTGACCTCGCCGGTGATGGCGCAGGCGGCGCATGTCCTCGACCGGCTGTCACAATCGGTCGCCGGCTGGTCCAAGGCGCTCGGCGACTTCGACGCGGCGCATCCGCGCATCGCAAAGATTCTCGCCGGCGGCTCCATCGCCGGGGGCGCGGCGGCCGGCTCGGCGCTGCTCTATGGCGCGTTCCAGGGCTTCGCCGGCGGCTTCGGCTTGAAAGGAAGCGCGGCCGCCTTGACGGGCGCCGCGACAGCCCTGGACGGGGCGGCGGCGCGCCTCGGCGTCGGCGGGGCGCTTCCGAATACAGCGGGCGCTGTCGCGGCAGCGGCCGGCGCCGGCGCGGGCGTCGCGGGCGCTATCGGCGCGGGCGTGGCCGGGGCGACCCTCGCTGGGATCGGCGGGGCGGCGCTCTATGCCGGCCATAAGCTCGATACCGATTACGCCAAGGCGCCGGATCACCGCAAATGGACGATTGGCCGCCTCTGGCAAAATTTCACGTCGGGCGGCGATGACACGTCCGGCTTGGGCGCGCGCATGGCGGGCATGGCGGCCGAAATCGATCAGGCAAAGGAAAAGGCCGAAGCGGCCAAGCAATCGCTCGACGCGCTCGGCCAGCCGGTCAAGATTGATGTCGACGGGTCCGCCGTCGCCACCGTCCTCTCCCAGGTCGAACGGCTGATCGGCGCGCTGTCGCAGGTGTCGGAAATGGCGGCGCACGTCAAGTCCAGCATCGGGTCGCCGGCCAAACTGGCGCCTATCGGCAAGACGCCGGGGGGCCATTTCGGCTTGAGCGGCATCGCCGAATAAGGCCAGGGGGAACGGATGCTCTACCAGCTTGGGGCGGTCGCCTTCGAGGTCCAGCCGGTCAATGTCGCCGCCGCGATGATCGAGGTCGGCGCGGATTACGCCGCGCATGACCTCATCGGCGCGATGCGCGCGCGCGAGTTCGCCGGCCCCTCCGATCTGAGGGTTCGGCTGATGGGACGGCTGCTGCCCAACCGGTTCGGGATGGGCGGCTTTGAGGTGCTGAAAGCGATGGCCATGTCGGGCGTCCCGCAAATGATGATCCGCGGCGACGGCGTCGTCTTCGGCTGGATGGATGTGCAGCGTGTGCGCGAGCGCCATTCCTACCTCGACGCGTCGGGCGTCGGGCGCATCGTCGATTTCGATATCGAAATGGTCCAGTCGCCGACCGGCGCGGGCGCGGGCGCCGTGGTGTCGCTGGTCGGCTCCCTCCTGGCGAGTCTGGCCCAATAACGCGCGGCAGAGCGAGCAAAAATGACGCAACGCACGTTGACATTCCAGAACGGCGTCACGCCGCTCGACCTGCTGCTTTATCAGACCTATGGCCGCGAGGTCGCAGGGCTGGTTGAAGCGACGCTCGCCGCCAATCCCGGTCTGGCCGCGCTTGGGCCTTATCCGCCCATGGGGACGAAGGTCGTCGTGACCGATCCCGCGCCAAACAACGCCGCCAATGTGACCCCTGTCATCCGGTTGTTCAACTGATGCGGAGCGAAGCGACTAGCCGCGAACGCGGCGAGAGGGCGGCGAGAGACGCCCGTCCATTGGACGGGCTATGGCTGATGCGAGGGACGACCGACCGGCCATGCCGGGAGGACGGCAAGAAATGAAGGCCGCCTATCAGATCGTCATCGACGGCGTGGACGTGTCCGCGACCTTTGGGCCGGTGCTGGAGAATATGACGCTCACCGACTCCGATGGCGGCAAGTCGGACACGCTCGATATCATCATGAACGACATGGGCGGCCAGCTCTTGCTGCCGCGCAAGGGCGCGCCGATCCAGGCGCTGATCTGGTGGGCGGAAGTCCCGCCCTTCTCCGTGCCGGGCGCGGTCAGTTTCTCGGGCGTCACCGACGAGCCGAAGTCGAGCGGCGCGCGCTTCGCGGGAATGGAGCTTTCGATCAGCGCCAAGAGCGCCGACCATACCGGGACCGGGAAAGAGAAGAAAAATCGCCAGCAGGATAACACGACGTTCGGCGCGGTGGCGCAGGAATGGGGGGCAGAGTGCGGCCTCTCCGTCGTCGTGGACCCCTCGCTCGCCTCGATCCAGCGGCCTTATTGGGCCATGCACAACGAGAGCTTTTTCAATTGGGGGCGCCGCGTCGCGCGCGAGATCGGAGCGACCTTCAAGATCGCTCACCCCAAAGCGGTCTTCGTGCCGCGCAATTCGGGTCAATCGGCGGCCGGCCAGACGCTGCCGGTCTTCCCCATCGTCGCGCCAGGCAATCTCAAGGGATGGGACATGACGCCGAGCGCCGCCGCGCCGGCCTACGCCAGCGCACAGGCCTTTTATTATGACCCGAAGACGGCGCTCTACAAGACGGCCTCGGTCTCGACCGGCGTGAGCGGCGCGACGGCGACCTATTCCGGCGGCTTCAAGGCGCCGGATCAGGAGCGGGCACAGACGCGGGCGCAGAACCACGCGGACGAATCGGCGCGCAAGTCCGGCGGCGGCTCGCTTGAAACCTATGGCGACCCACGCGCCATGAGCCAGGCGAACTGCACGGTGTCCGGCGCGCGCCCCGGCGTTGACGGGTCCTATCGCATCAAGACCGCCCGGCATGTCCTTTCCCGCGGGCTGGGGTGGTCGGTGACGGTCGATGTCGAGCAGCCGCAAGGCTCGGCCGGGACGGACGGCAGATGACCGCTCTCGCCGGCTTCCTCCTCGGCCTCGCGCTGGCCTTCGGGTCGGCGCAGGTCTGCCCAAACGGCTGCTGCAAGGACGCGCGTGGGCCGCATTGCCCGGCAAACGGGCGCCACCAGACGCCCTATGGCCCGGCGCATTCTTTAACAAGCCACGGGCGCAAATAAGGGAAAACGATTTGGCTTTTGTAAACCTGCTTCGCGCGGGCGCGCTGGCGCTCGCCTGTCTTTCCTCGCGTCCGGTTTCCGCGTCCCCTCTGATCTTCGGATTCGGCCATGTGGATTCTCGACCTGTTCAAACGGCGGAAACCTGGCGCTGCAACTGGGCGTCCCGTCCGCATCACCATCACGTTCGGATCGCGGCGCGCTGTGCTTACACCTCCCGGCTGGCGCGAGCCGGCTCGTCGTCTCTCCTAGACGCCGCGCGCGGCTATCTCGGGCGCGGCAATTTCACCGGCTATCGTGAGGCGTGGTGCGCCGACGCCTTACGCGCGTGGCTGCGGCAATCCGGCCATTCGACAGCCGGGACCGATCACCGCGCGATCAGCTTCGCCCGCTATGGGCGCCCGACGTCGCCCCATGTCGGCGCGGTCGCGGTGCTGCGCCACCACGTCGGAATCGTCGCGGCGGTCACCGGTCGCGGCGTCGTGCTGCTGTCGGGAAATCACGGCCGCCGCGTGGCGCTTGGCGTCTATCCGCTGCGCCGCATCCTCACCTTCCGCGATCCTGTCTGACCCCAGAGGCCCCTATGGTCGATTTCGCCAAGGTTCTGTTCGCCGTCGTCCCGTCTGGACGCCGCGATGTGATCGACGGCTTTGGCGCCAGCATGGACAAGTGCGTCGCTTTTGCCGATCTCTCGACGCCCAACCGCCTCGCCGGCTTCATCGGCCAATGCGCCGAGGAATCGGCGAGCTTCCGCACCACGGTCGAATATGCCTCCGGCCGCGCCTATAACGGGCGCCGCGATCTCGGCAACGTCGAGCCCGGCGACGGGCCGCGCTTCAAGGGCCGGGGGCTGATCCAGCTCACCGGGCGGGCCAATTACCGGCAGGCCGGTCGCGACCTCGGCCTTCCTCTTGAAGAAAGCCCCGAAACGGCGGCGCGCTTCCCGCAAGCCGCGCTGATCGCCGCCTGGTACTGGAAATCGCGCGGCCTCAACAAATTCGCCGACGCCCGCGACTGGCGCGCCGTGACCTTGCGGGTCAACGGCGGCGAGCGCGGGCTGGCCGAGCGCGAGCTTTACACCAACCGCGCGCTTCACGCCCTGGCCGATCTGCGCGGCGCGCTGCTCGCGATCGCGCAGGAACACCGCGACAAGGCCAAGGGCAAGACCCTCGCCGCCGCCGTCGCCTCGGCCCCGGCGCTCGCGGCGGCTGGCATGTCCGCGACCGGGCCGACCCTGCCGCTGTTCGCCAGCGGCGCGGCCATGGGCCTCGTCGCCGGCGCCTTCGCCTGGGGCGTCAAGGCCGACCGCGACATGGCGGCCATGCTCGAAGACGCGGCCAGGGACGTTTGACCATGGACGCCGGGACGGTCGCGGCGGCGGCGCGGTGCCTCGCGCTCTATCTCGCCTGCTGGAAGCTGGCCTGCGCCTGCTGCGACCTGACGCCGGTGGACGAACAAAACGACGCCGGTCGGCCGGAGGATTGAGAGATGGGAGCAAAAGGCGTCCTTCGCACGGTCGAGGGCAATCGTGTCGCGTTCGATTGCCCAGGGTGCAAGAATCGTCACGTCCTCACGGTCCGTCCCGCGCCGCCGCCGTCATGGGAATTTAACGGCGATTATGACCGTCCGACTTTTCGACCTTCAATCCTCGTCAGCCTCCCCGCCGACGACGAGTTTCCTGCCGAGGTCTGCCACTCGTTTGTGACGGACGGCCAAATCCACTTTCTCGGTGATTGCACCCACGAACTCGCCGGTAAAACAGTTCCTCTTGTCGCGCGCGATAAGGACTGAGCCATGACCGCTTCGACCGCCTATTGCGCCAACGCGGCGATGATTTACCGCTTCTGGCTCGCCGCCTTCGAAAGCCACGCGGTCGCCGCCGGCTTGCTCGCCCAGGCTGACGCCGAAAGCTCGCTCAATCCGAAAGCTGTTGGCGATCACGGCCAAGCATTTGGCCTCGATCAATGGCACGGCGCGCGGGCGGCGGTGATCCTCAAGGGCTGCGGCGTCGATCTGACCCGTCTCCCGCCGATCGCCGATCAACTCAAGGCGGCGCTGTGGGAATTGCGCGGGCCGGAGCATTTTGCCCTGCAAAAGATTCTCGCGGCCAAGACGGCATGGGACGCCGGCTATGCCGCCTGCCGCTATTGGGAGCGCCCAGGTTCGACGCTGCAATACGCCAAGCGCGGCGACAAGGCGGAAGCCTGGGCGGTCTATTTCGCCAAGCATCCGGCGGCGTGATGCGCCTCATCCTCGTCCTCGTCTTTCTCGCGCTCGTGGTCTTCGCGGGCTTGCTGGTCGCGGACGATCTTTGAGCGCGTTCTTTTCCTTCCTCTGCGGCTTCTCGCTTGGCGGCGTCGTCATCGCCTTCTGGCTTCTCGGCCTGTTCTGAAATCCCGCATCCGCGCGCGGGGCCTCGGGCGCCGGGGCGCGCGGTTTCCCTTCCCGGCGTCCACCCCCAAAGGAAACGAAACCATGTTCGACCTGATCTACGGGTTCATTGTCTCGCGCCTCTCCGAGCGCAGCACATGGGCCGGCATCATTTCCACCCTCGGCGCCCGCATCGGGTTGCATTTTACCGGCGCGCAGGAAACGGACGCGATCAACGCGGCGCTCGCCATCGTCGCCCTCGTCGTCGCCTTCGTGCCGGAAAAGCCGGCCGATCACGATCATCCCCCGCTGGTGTGACGATGGCGCGCGCATTCGGCGTGGCGGTGGTCGCCATCGTCACACTTGTGGCCGCGGTCTATTTCATGACCGGGGCCGGCTTGTTCTTCGACTGGAGCCATTGAGGCTCAAAACCCAAAGGAAAATGCAAATGTCTTTCTCGTTCTCTGGTGCTTTCACCGGCCTCGAATCCTTCTTCGTGACCGTCGAGAGCGACGTCATCAAGACGGTCGCCAATATCCAGACGGGGGCTGGCGCCGCCCTCCACGAAATCCAGGCTGGCATCAACTGGCTGGCTGGCGAAATCCCCGCCGCCCTCGCCGGCGTCCAGCAGATTGCAGCGGTCGCCACCGCCCTGACGCCCGAAGTCGCGCTGGTCAGCCCTCCCGCCGCCGCCGCGATCACCGAGGCCGCGCCGCTCGTCGCCGCCGCTTCGGCGACCTTGAGCGCGTTTGCGGCCAAAATCCAGGCTGGCAATGCGGCTGGCGGCAACGCTGTCGTCACCGACGCTCAGGCCTTGGTCGCCGGTTACAACGCGCTGAAATCGACCCAGGCCGCTACCGCCAAAGTCGCCGCCGCCATCGCCACGCCGGCCCCCGCTGCCGCTCCTGTTCCGGCTGCGGCGTGAAGCTCGCCCTTATCGCCCTCGGGTTGGCGCTCCTCTCGGGCTGCGCCGGCTACGATTCCAACGGCTATTACCAGAAACATATCGGGATCGACGCGAGACTGACGGTCGTCTGCCAGACAGGCGAACATCGCATCACGCTCACGGCGACGGCGCAGGATTGCCGCCGCCGCGGCGGAACTCCGATCTGACCGCCGGGGCCAACGCCCCGGCGTTTTCATCATGCGGGAAGGTTGCAATGGCGGATTCGACGCCCGGATGGGTGCAGACGGTCGGGGCGCTGGGCGGCGTGTCGGTCATCACCGGTTTTCTGACCTGGGCCACCAATCACCGATCGTCGAAGGCGACGGCGAAAAAGGCGGAGGCCGAGGCGGAGCAAATCGAGGAAAACAAGGGCGCCTCATTCGAGCAGGCGATCAACGACCGCATAACCGCCGGCATCGACAGTTGGGAAAAGCAGGTGGCGCACCTGGTCAGCCTCGTCGAGACCCTGTCGAAACAGAACGAAACCTCGCTGGCGCGCATCGCCACGCTCGAGGAGGAGGTGCGGCGCCTGCGCATCGCCCTCGACAAGACCACCCGCGAGCTGCACGCCGCGCGCGTCGCCGCCTCGAAATCCGCGAAATCAACCGAGGCCACGGCGTGAGGCTCGACCGGAAAGAGGCGCGCCGCCGCATCACCGCCGTCAACAAGGCCCTGCGCGACGGCCATCGGCCGCCCGGTGTCGAGCCGAGCCGCAAGGAGCCCAACGCCGTCACCGTCGCGGCCGAACGGCTCGGCGTGTCACGGCAGAGCTTCGCGCAGGTGCTCCCGTCGATCGCGCGGCATTACGGCCTGACGCCGAACTGGGATCTGTGGAAGCCGGAGGAATTGCCGCCGCTGCCGAAGGCGCCCGAGCCTGCGGCTGATCCACTTGTCGTGCGCCAGCTGCGCGACCGCCTGGCGCAGGCCGAGACGCTGCGCGCCCAGGCGGAGCGCGAGGCGATTTCCGGCGCGGCCTTGCGCGAGGGCGTGTTCAAACTCGCCGCGACCCCGCCGACGCCGCCCGACTGGGCCGGCGACAAGGCGCCCGGGGCCAAGCACCGCGAGGCCATCGTGCTGCCGATCAGCGACGTCCATATGGGCGAGGTGATCGACCTCGAGCAGATGGGCGGCCGCAATTCCTACAACCGCGCCATCGCGGCGAGGCGGCTGGAGCGGCTGTTCCAGAGCGTGGTCAAGCTCGGCACGTCTCATTGGCACGGCCCGCCGCCGGCGGTGATTTATGTGGTTCTGCTCGGCGACCTGATCACCGGCGAGATCCACGACGAACTGGCCAAGACCAACGACCTTTTGTCGATCCCAGCCGTGCGCGAACTGTCTGGCCTGCTGATTTCCGGGCTCGACCTGCTGCTGCAGAAATTCGCCTGCGAGATCCGCGTTGTCTCGTTGCCGGGCAATCACGGCCGCACCACGCGAAAGCCCGAGGCCAAGGGCGCCGCGATCAACAGCTACGACACGCTCGTCGCCTGGAGCGTGGAAAGCTGGTATCGCGCCAAGGGCGCGAAGCGCATCAGCTTTTCCGCTCCCGCCTCTGGCGACGCGCTGATCAATATCGCCGGCTGGCGGGTGCTGTTCACCCACGGCAACAATATCGGGTCGCGCGGCGGCATGGGCTTCATCGGCCCGGCGGCCACCATCGCCCGCGGGATGCAGCGGGTCATCCAGGATTACGCGGCGGTCGGCGAGATCGTCGATTACGTCGTCACCGGCCATTTCCACACGCCGATCGAGCTGGAGCAGGGCTTCTGCAACGGCTCGGTGCCGGGCCCAAGCGAATATTCGATGCAGGGCCGCATGCGCTCGCACCCGGCGAGCCAGTGGTTCCTGACGTTCCATCCGGAGATTGGCGTGGCGCGCCGGTGGAAGATCTACCTCGGCGCGCCGGATGAGGGCTCGATCTACAAGGGGAGGGCGGTTTGACCGATCACGACCGGCTGCTGCGCGAAGCGGCCGCCTCGGACGCCGCCGGCGTCCTCGCCCGCGCCGCCGACGACATCGAGCGCGTCGCGGCCCATCTCGACGATATTTCGCAGGTGACGCTCGGACGCGTCGTCGCCAGCCTGCGCACCATCGCCAGGCTGAAACGGCCCAAAGTTCCGCCGAAGCCTGCGCCGACGCCGGGCGACGTGAGGGATTTCTGATGAAGGCCGCGCCAAGACTGATCGGCCTGTGCGGGGCCGCCGGCAGCGGCAAGTCGTTCGCCGCCGCGCATTTAGAGGACGCGCACGACTTCAACCGCCTGCGCTTCGCGGCGCCCTTGAAGAAAATGCTGCGGGCCCTCGGCCTGACCGAGGCCGAGATCGAGGGCGAACGGAAAGAACAGCCCTGCGGCCTGCTGTGCGGCAAGACGCCGCGTCAGGCCATGCAATGGCTGGGCACGGAATGGGGCCGCAAGCTGATCGGCGCGGAGTTCTGGGTCAACGCCTGGGGCGAGCTGGCCGACGACCTGCTCGCGAACCAATGCGCGATCGCGGTCGAGGACGTCCGCTTCGCCAATGAGGCGGCGGCGATCTGGAAACGCGGCGGGCTGCTGGTGCGGATCGATCGCGCCGGCGCCGGATCGGCGAGCGCGGCAGGGCACGAGAGCGAGGCGCTGGCTTTCCCCTATGACCTGCGCCTGACCAATCCCGGGACGCCGGAAGACTTCCGGCGTCTGCTCGACGATCTCGCCAAGGGTAAGGCCTGAGAGGGTGAAACATGCGCCGCCTCCCCTACGTCGAGGAGCCCGAAGAGGCGCAGGAGCGAAAGGCGCTGGCCGCGACCGACGGCAAGATCGCCCGGTCGCTGACGCCAAGGCATCCGAAACGGCAGAGCGTCAGGCGGCGAAAGCTCAAGCGCCGAAGACACGACGGCGAGCCGCCTATCTGAGCCGGAACCTCACGCCATGGTTCCTGCCGGCGTGATTCCCCGGAAACCCCTTAATGCGTTGATTTTTTTCAATGTATAAAAGGTCGCGAATTTCACGCGCCTTTCATCCGCGTGAAATGCGTCGCGTGGGGCCTTATCCTTTCAGCGTTGGGGCAATCCAGCAAATTGAAAGGAAATGGCATGACTGAAAAATCGGTTCAGCGCACCGCCGCCACGCGGATCGATGAACATGAGGCCGCCGCATATCTCGGCGGCGAGCAGCCGCTTTCGGTAAGAACTCTGCAAAAGTGGCGCTCGCTTGGTTATGGCCCGCGCTACTTCAAACTCGGGGCCGTCGTGCGCTATGCGGTTGCCGACCTCGACGCGTTCTTGGCGGCCGGCGCGCGCGATCCCAGATCTGAGGCCGCGCACCCAGGCCGAAACAAAACCGCGACGGAAAGTCCCGGAAAAAGTCCCGGAATTGCGGGCCGGTGGCGCATAAGATGATGATATTACGAAGACAATAGAATTACGCAGCTACGTCTGGGGGACTAGGGGTCGTGGGTTCGAATCCCGCCACTCCGACCACAAAATCGGTAAATTAGCCACTTGCTGCTTCCGGAAGCTTTATCGCCGGAAGCGCCAAGCGCCCGATTGCCGGGCCGGGCGTCGAATCGTCAAAGCGCCTCATCGTCGAGCCGCCGCATCGCGTGGGCGGCCAAGGTGGCGTTTGGGATGGTGCGACGGTGTACGACGTTGGCGGCGTCGTGAATTGCCGATGGCCCCCTCCGTCGCCGACCGCTTGGCCGGGCGCCCATCTGGACCGGACGCAGGGGGCGCCCGGCGCTTTCAGCCGTGCCGCAAGGCTTCGCGCGCGGGCATTCCCCATGTCTGGAGGGCAATGTCGCGCAAGGATTTTCATCGAGGGCGAAGGCGCCGGTCGTGTCCAGTCAATGTTGCAGGCCGAAACACACGAAAGCGCGGTCGGCGGCTTGTTTCATGTTGGCGCGGATCGAGCGGCTTGTACCAATCCTCCATCACGACCGCCCTGAGTTCCGACGCGAAATGCAACACCCCCCGCCGATCTGGTGTCGGCTTGGCTGTTCATGACCAATGGGAGTGTCGCCATGCGATCCTATTGGCGCCTTTCCGAGGAGGAAAGAGACCAGATCGGCGTTTGCGCGCGGCCGGGCGCTCGATCGACGCCATCGCCAAGGCGCTCGGCCGGCCGAAATGCACGATCAGCCGCGAACTATTCCGCAACTCCCTGGCCTCGCGCCGCGCGGCTTCGACAGCCAGAGGTCCGGGACTGGCGGGTCGGCTCGCTCCCCGACCGCTCGGCGGCGGGCAAGGACGTCTCCTCCACGCCTGTTCGCATGACGCTCCGCTCGACAGCCTGACGGTCGCCGCGGAAGGTCTCGCCGAAACCGACGACGCCGCTCGCGAGGACAAGCGCGCCGCCTTGAGCGTGGACGCCGGCCAGTAGGCGAGCTGGCAAATTCAGCGGCGACTCGAGCGTTCAGCCGTTGGTGGAGAAACCCGGATAGAGCGTCATGCCGCCATCGACGAAAATGGTCGACCCCACGATATAGTCGGTATGATCCGAGGCCAGCCAGACAGCGACATGGCCGATGTCCTCCGGCTCGCCGATGCGGCCATAGGGCACGAGCTCCATCAGCCGGTCATAGGCCTCTTGCGTGTCCCAGGCCGAGGTGTTGATCGGGGTGCGGATGGCGCCCGGCGCGATGGAATTGATGCGGATGCGGGCCGGCGCGCATTCCTGGGCCAGGCTTTCCATCAATTGCATGATGCCGCCCTTAGACGAGGCGTAATTGACATGGCCCGCCCAGGGAATCGTCTGGTGGACGGAACTCATGCAGATGATCTTGCCGGCGGCGCGCGAGACCTCGGGCCTGACGCCGCGGCGCTTGAACTCGCGGATCGCCGCGCGCGCGCAGAGAAATTGTCCGGTCAGATTGACGCTGAGCACCTTGTGCCACTGATCGAGCGTCATCGTCTCGATTGCGGCGTCGCGTTGCAGCCCGGCGTTGGAGACGAGAATGTCGAGCGTGCCGAAATCGGCGATCGCCTGTTTGAACATTGCCTCGACCTCGCCCTCGTCGGCGACGTCCGCCTTGTAGGCCGCGGCGTTCACGCCTTCCGCCTTGGCGGCTTCGACGACGTCGTTGGCGGCGTCGTCGCCGACGACATAATTGATGGCGACATCCGCGCCAGCCTTGGCGAAGGCGAGGGCGACGGCCTTGCCGATGCCGGAATTGGCGCCGGTGACCAGCGCCTTCTGGCCGGCGAGCAGCTTGGGCAATCGTGGCAGCGGCGGCGCCTTTGTGGCGGATGAGGAACTCATGAAGGGTCTCCCGGACTTGGCGTTGGCGGATTGAGGCGGCTCTCGCTTTCGGCTGGACTTTTCAGCTGGCGGGGTCGTCGGCTTGCGTCATGGTCAGGCGCGCATTGGTCGCCGAGGCCGGCTCGGCTTGCGCGCCGCTGCCCCGGGCAAGCGGGGCGAAGAGCACGGCGGCCAGGCCGGTCCAGCCGGTCTGGTGCGACGCGCCCAGGCCGCGCCCGTCGTCGCCGTGATAATATTCATAGAAAAGATTGAGGTCGCGGAAGGCGGGGTCCTCGTCGAAACGCGGAGTGGCGCGGTGGTAAGGCCGCCTGCCGTCGGCGCCGCGCAGGAAAAGCGATCGCAGGCGCCGCGTCAGCTCATCGGCCGCGCCGCTAAGATCGGTGGCGACGCCCGATCCCGCCGGCGCCTCGATGCGGAACTGGTCGCCGTAATAAAGGTCGAGTTTGCGCAGGGCCTGGATCAGCAGGGCGTTGATCGGCATCCACACCGGCCCGCGCCAGTTGGAATTGCCGCCGTAAATGCGCGTTCGGCCTTCGCCGGGCTCATAATCGAGGGTGAAGACTTGGCCGTTGAGCTCCATCGTGAACGGATGGGCCGCGTGAATCTTCGATACCGACCGCAGGCCATAGGGCGACAGGAACTCTTCCTCGCTCAGCGCGCGGTTGAGCGTGGCGGTCAGGCGACGCCAGCGCAAGAGCGACAACAGGCGGTAGCCCTTGTCGTTGGGCGTGCGCCAATCCGACACTAGCCGCGCGAGGTCGGGTCTGTGCTCGACATACCAGTCCATGCGCCGTCTGAACTGCGGCAGGCGTTCGAGGAAGTGCTCGTGGACGACCTCGGTGGCGAAAATCGGAATGAGGCCCACCACCGAGAAGATGCGGATTGGCCGCGGCTTCTGACCGGGCAGCCGCAGCATGTCGAAATAAAACTGCTCCTCGTCGTCCCACAGGCCATTGTCGCCCCGGTCGGGCGCGCCGTGGAGGGCGGCGGCGATCTCCAGGAAATGCTCGAAAAACTTTGTCGCGAGATCTTCGTAGACCGGATTGACGAGAGCGATTTCGAGGGCGACGCGCATCATCGATAGCGAGAACGCGGCGGCCCAGGCCGTTCCGTCGCACTGGTCGAGCTGGGCGTCCTCCGGCAGCTTCCCGCGCATGTCGAATAAGCCGATGTTGTCGAGGCCGAGAAAGCCGCCTTGAAAGATGTTGCGGCCGCCCGAGTCCACGCTGTTGACCCACCAGGTGAAGTTCAGCAGCAGCTTGTGGAAGATGCGTTCGAGGAAGACGACGTCGCCGATTCCGGTGGCCTTGCGGTCGATCTCGTAGATCTGCAGCGCGGCCCAGGCGTGGACGGGCGGGTTGATGTCGTTGAAGTCCCATTCATAGGCGGCCAGCCGGCCGTTGGGATGCTGGCAGCGCGACTGGGTGAGGAGCGTGAGCTGATTCTTGGCGAAGGCCGGGTCGATCAGCGCGAAAGTGACGGCGTGGAAGGCGAGGTCCCAGGCGGCGAACCAGGGATATTCCCAGGAATCGGGCATGGACATGATGTCGCCGGGCTGGTCGGGATCGACGTCGCCGAGCGCAAGGTGCAGCCAGTTGGCGTTGCGGCCGTCGCGGCGCGCCGGCGGCGGCGGGGGCTGGGTCGGGTCGCCTTCAAGCCAGCGCCGAACGTCATAGCCATAGAATTGCTTGCACCACAGCATGCCGGCGAAGGCCTGCCGCTGCACGAGGCGCTGATCGGCTCCTTCGACGCCCGATTGAAGCGCCGCGTAAAATTCCTCCGTCTCGGCGACGCGGGCGGCGAAGCAGGCGTCGAAATCGCCGAACGGATCGGTTTGCGATGGCCTGCGCAATCGTGCGCGCAAAATGTTCGAGCCGCCGGCCGCGATCTCGAAGGTCGCATGAAACGCGGCCTTGGTGCCGGTCCTGTCGGGATTTATCGCGTCGGCGCGGCCAGCGACGACGAAATCGTTGATCGCGTCCTTGGGATGGCCTTGCGGGGCGGCGCGATAGAGGCGGCGGACATTGGTTTCATTGTCGCAGAACAGCGCCGTTTCGACGCCGTCGCAGATGAATTCGAATTCGTCGCCCTTCAGGGTCGTCAGCGCGATCCGGCCGTTCGCGCCGGCGCGCAAAACGGGCTTGCGGGCGTTCTCCGACCACGACCAGAGGTTGCGAAACCAGATATGCGGCAGGACGTGAAGGACCGCCGCGTCCGGCCCGCGATTGACGACGGTGACGCGGAGCAGAATGTCGTCGGCGTCGGCTTTGGCGTATTCGATGGTCACGTCGAAATAACGGTTCTCGTCGAAGACGCCGGTGTCGATCAGTTCATATTCCGGCTCGTCGAGGCCGCGTGCGGCGTTTTTTTCGACCAGTTCTTCATAGGGAAAGGGCGCCTGCGGATATTTGTACAGCATCCGCATGTAAGCGTGGCTCGGGACGCCATCGAGGTAATAATAGAGCTCCTTGACGTCCTCGCCGTGATTGCCCTGGGCGTTGGCGAGGCCGAACATGCGCTCCTTCAATATGGGGTCGCGTCCGTTCCACAGGGCCAGCGCCATGCAAGTCTCCAGCCGGGAATCGGCGAAGCCGCCAAGTCCGTCCTCGCCCCAGCGGTAGGCGCGGCTGCGCGCGTGGTCGTGCGGAAAATAGGCCCATGCGTCGCCGTTGGCCGAATAATCCTCGCGGACCGTGCCCCATTGCCGCTCCGCGAGATAGGGGCCCCAGCGCCGCCAGCCGGCGCCCTCGGCGATCTGCGCCAGCCGCCGCCCCTCGGCGGTCTTGGCGCAGATGGCGCATTGCGCGTTTGAGGTTTCCGTTTTCATCTGTGCTCTGGCTTCTATTTGACAGCGGTCTGATAGTCACCCTATCGGGCATGCCGCCGCGGGGGCGGGGCGACGTTGGGGCGATTCGCCGGCTCTTTCAAATGGGGCCTCGCGCTCGGCTCCTCAAGTCATGGCGGGGGCGGCGTCCCGAGCCGATTGGCGATGATATCCGCGACCCGCAGGGCGTTGGCGATGATGGTCAGGGTCGGATTGACCGCGCCGATCGAGGGGAAAAAGCTGGCGTCGGTCACATAGAGATTGTCGATCCCATGGGCGCGACAGTCGAGATCGAGGACGGAGGTCGCGGGATCCTCGCCGAAGCGCAAGGTGCCGGCCTGGTGCGCGGTCCCCCCGATCGGGACGTTCTTGCCCAGATAGAGGCTGCGATCGATCAGATGGGGGTGGATGTCGGCCTTGTCGCAGATCGACCTGAGCTTGTCGCGCAGCCGCTGATGCCCCTCCATATTGGCGAGGGCGAGATCGAGATAGACCTCGCCGCCTTGGTAATAGACGCGGTTTTCCGGGTTGGGCAAATCTTCCGAGGTGAGCCAGAAGTCGACCGCGTGGCGGGCGATCCAGTCGAAGGGCTTTTGCGGCAGCCAATGCAGCAGGGCGGACAGGCCTTCGAGTTCGATCTGCGCGCCGTCCGACTTGCCGACCATCTGGATATGGCCGAGCGGAAATTCCCACTCGTTGGCCGGCGACAGCGGGGCGCCGTGATAGAAATCGTTGAGAGCGAGGGTTTTCTGAAATTCGGTCGGGTTGGGCCGACGCGAAATGGCGAGCACGGTCGCGTTGTTGTGGCGCATGTAATTGCGTCCGACCTGGCCGGACCGGTTGGCCAGCCCGGAGGGATGGGCGTCGTTGCCTGAGCGCAGGAAGAGCAGCGCCGACGACAGGGCGCCGCAGGCGACGACGACGATATCGGCCTTCAGGGTCTGGCGCCGGCCCTCGATCAAGGCCTCGACGCCGACGATTCTGCCGCCGCCCGAGTCGGTGACCAGCTTCTCGACAAGAGCGTTGGTCAGCAGCGTCAGGTTCTTGTGGGCGGCGAGGGCGGGATCGACGCAGACGATCTGGGCGTCCGCCTTGCCGTTGGTGAGGCTGGGATAGCCGTCGAAAGGATCGCAGCGCAGGCAGGGCGAATGGGGCAGGGTCTCGCCACGTTCGTTTTCCTCGATCATCGCGCCGATCGGCAGGTGGAACGGGTGCAGGCCCTCGCGCGACCAGGCCTCGGCGATTTCGGCGATCCGGGGCTCATGCCTCACCGGCGGCCGCGGAAAAGGGCCGCTCGCCCACGGCTCGGTCGGGTCCTCGCCGCGCAGGCCGCGGACCTGGAACAGGTTTTCCGCCGCCTGATAATAAGGCTCGAAGACGTCATATTTCAGCGGCCATTCCGGGGATACGCCGTCGGGATGGGGCACGCCATGGAAATCGCTTTCGCGCAGCCGCAACAAGGCGGCGCCGTAAAGCTTGGAGTTGCCGCCGACGAAATAATGCAGGCCGGGGTGAAAGGTCTCGCCCGATTGCGAACGCCAGGTTTCTTTCGCCTGGTACCGGCCCTTGCCGAAGACCTCGTTGGTGTCCCAGTTCTGCCTTTCGCGCTTCAGATAGAAGCCGCGCTCGACCAGCAGGACGCGCTTGCCGGTCTGGGCGAGTCTCCACGCCACCGAGGCGCCGCCGGGTCCCGAACCGACAATCAGGACATCGTATGAATTGTCCGCCATGCGCGTCCTTTCGTCGCCTTCGATCTCGAAAGAAAACCGATCTGCGAACGTCTTTGGGTCGTGGAAATCCCGCGGTTATTCTGGCGCCTATTTTGCGCGAGAGGAAGCCGCGCCCGGCGCGCGGCGTATTTCGCCCTCGCGGCGCGCCGTCGGGGCGCCGATGAACGACCAGTGGCCCTCGCCGCGCCCTTCGATCTTCGCGCAGCGAAGCGCATGGCTCGGCCTGAACAATCGGCGCCGCCGTCTCTTTACGCCGACGCCGCTGTCTAAAACTGTGCAATCACGCGCCAAGAGGTGGATTTTTTGTCGCAGATCGAAGCATTCGGACGAAATCGTCATGAAAAAGCAAAATTCCAATTCTACGAAGTCTTCAACAATTGGATGAGATCAAGGAGCGCGGTTGCGCCGGAGCATGAAATTCAAGGCGACGCGGGCACGTTGAACGAATAAAAAAATCATGGCGCGGCGCCTGGCGACAACAAGGGGAAACGCGATGGGCTCTCAACATGGCGTCCGGGGGCGAGGTGCGGAGCAGTCCCGGCGGAACGAGCCGGACGCCGTCACCGGCCAATTCGAGAAATACATGCGGGAAATCACGCCGGCTTACGCGCGCGACGCGGAGGAGGGCCGCGCGCGGCGGCGGCCACATGATCGGGAAAAACAGTTTCGCCTCCAGGATCGCGAGGCGATGTATTTCTTCAGCGAAAGCCATATGCGCTGATGCTCGGGCTCGAGGCCGCGGGCACCCGAACGCCTCTTCCGATCGGCGCCGGAAGAGAGAGGCGCCGGCCATGGCGGACGCCGACTAAAAAGCGGGGCCCACGGGGGCGCATGTCCCCGAATTACGGCGCGTCTTCCGGCTCGATCGCCAGACTGCCGCGCCGCAGGGCATAGGCCTTGGCGCCTTCCGCGCCGAACAGGAAAATCTGCGCCGAATAATAGACCCACAGCAGGATCACGATCAGCGCGCCGGCCGCGCCATAGGCGGAGCCGATCGCGGCGACCGCCAGATACCAGCCGATCAGGGATTTCCCAGCGGTGAAAAGGCACGCGGTGAAAAAGGCGCCGAGAAAGACATCGCCCCAGTGCAGCGGCCGGTCGGGCAGGATCTTGAACAAGGCGGCGAACAGCAGGGTCAGCAACGTGAGGGACAGGCCGCCGTTCAGCAACGGAAGGATGTGGAGGGACGGCGCATAGGCTCCCGCGACATAGCGCTGGAGCACGGTGATCGCGGTCGTCGCGGCGACGGAGACGCAAAGCAGGACGCCGAGCAGGATGAGCAGCGCCATGCCGAGCAGCCTCGTCCGCACGATGGCCCATGCGCTCGACCTCGATGGCCTGGCGCGCCAGATCACGTTGAGCGAGGCGTGAATTTCGCTGAAGGCGCCGGTGGACCCGACAAGCAGCACGAAGAGGCCGGTCGCCGTGGCGAACCAGCCGCCGCCGCTGTTGTGCGCGGCTTCGAGCGCGCTGCGGAAAATGCCGGCGGCCGCGCTCCCCATCGAGGCGTCGATCTGCGCGAGGAGATAGGTCTTTGCGGTCTCGCGGCCGAAGATCAGGCCGGCGAGCGCGACCACGATCATGGTGATCGGCGCGAGCGAAGTGACGAGATAAAAGGCGATCGCGGCGCCGCGCGTCATCGCCTTGTCCTCGACAAAGCCGTGGGCGGCGTCGCGCAGGACGTCGATGATCCGCACCCTCGATTTCATGGGACAGCCTTCGCACGGCGCGCGCCCTTGCGGCAAGCCGCTTTCCCGCGCGCCTCGGCGAAATGACATGAAAAAGGCGCGCGCTTTTTCGCGCGCGCCTCTCAAGGATGTGGGGGAATCGTCATGCCGCCGGAATGAAGGCGCCGGGCGGAATCATGCCCTGGACATAGGCGAGATAGAGCGCGTCGAGCTGCGCCCACAGCACGTTGCACTTGAACTGCACCGCCTTGACGCAGGCGTCCTGTTCGGCGCGGGTTTTCGCGTGCGCCTTGATATATTGAAGCGCGAAATCGGCGTCGCGAGGAGCCTGGGACAGGCGGCGCTTGAAATAGGCCATCACGTCGTCGCTGATGAAGCTGTAGTTCTCCAGCATGCCGGCGATTCGCTCGCGATGGATTTTCGGCGCGAAAAGCTCGGTGAGCGAGGAGGCCACCGCGACCACCAGAGGCTGTTCGGTCACGTAGCGCACATAGGCCTCGACCGCGAAGCGGGTGGCGGGCAGGGCGGCTTCCTTGGACATCACCATGGCGCGGTCGAGGCCAAGGCCGTCAGTGAGGACCAGCCAGCGTTCGATGCCGCCCTGCTCCTCGCCGAGACCGTCGTGATCGTGGATGCGGTGGATCCATTCGCGGCGCAGTTCGCGGTCGTCGGTGCGCGCCATCAAGGCGGCGTCCTTGCGCGGCACGGCCTCCTGATAGCAATAGCGGTTGAGCGCCCAAGCCTGGACCTGACCCTTGTTCATCTGGCCGCCATGCAGCATTTTGTGGAAAATATGCTTGTCGTGATAGCGCTCGGCGCCTACGGCGCGGATCGCGGCCTCGAATTCTTCCGGTGTCAGAAGTTCACTCGCTCCAGGGGTGTTTCCGGCCACGGCGGCGCTGCCCATCGTCTTGCTCCCATTATCGTTTCCGCGTCATGACGCGACTTCAGAAGTACCATTTCCGGGTCCGCCGATCATGTAATAAATCTCTGCGGAAGCCCTTAAGCTTGTAAGAATTTCGTCACGCGCCCCACGCGGCTCGGCGATCGGCAGGCGGCCCCGGATGCGCGCCGGCGCGCGGTCGAGAAAGATGATCTCGTCGGCCAGCAGCAGGGCGTCGTCAAGATCGTGGGTGGCGATCAGCGCCGTCATTTTTCGCGCGCCGATCCACCGTGCGAGCAAAAGCCGGAGCCGGTGGTGCAGGGCGCGGTCGAGCGAGGCGAAAGGCTCGTCGAGCAGGAGAAGTTCGGGCTCGATCGCGAAGGCGCGCGCCAGCGCCGCCCGCCGCGCCAGACCGAGCGATAGCTGGCCCGGATAATCGCCGCCATGGCCTTCCAGCTCGAAAGCCGCGAGCAAGTCGGCGAGCGCGGACTCGTCCAGTTTCGGCGCGGCGAGGCGGAGATTGTCGGCGACACTGCGCCACGGCAGCAGGCGCGGCTCCTGAAAAACCATGCCGAGGCGGCGCGGCGCACGCGTCACCGCGCCGGAAAAGGCGCGGTCGAGCCCGGCGACGATGCGCAGAAGGCTGCTCTTGCCGCAGCCCGAAGGGCCGAGCAAAGCGACGATCGAGCCTTCCGCGACCTGAAGCGCGAAATCCTCGAACACCAGCCGCTGGCCGCCGCCAGCGAGCCGATAGGCCTTGCGGGAGATCCTGATCTCAAGGGCCATGGCGAAGGCGCCAGTTCGCCGCCTTTTCGGCGGGCCGCAGGACAAAGGTCTCGGCCAGCATCATCAGCGCGACGAAGGGCAGGGCATAGGCGAGCAGAAGCTTGAGATCGAAAAGCTGGAACGCCTCGTTCATCTTGAAGCCGACGCCATTGGGGCGGCCGAGCAGTTCGACCACCAGTACGATCTTCCACACCAGTGCGAGGCCGCCGCGCGCGGCAGCCGCGAAAAACGGCGCGAGTTGCGGCGCGACCACATGGCGCCAGCGCCGCCAGCGCGAAAAGGCGAAAGCTTGCGCCATTTCGTCGAGCGTAGGGTCGAGCGCGCGGGCGCCCTCGCGCAAGGTGACGACAGCGTTGGGCAATTTGTTGAGCGCGATCGCCGCCAACGCCGAGACTTCGTTTAGACCGCCCCAGATATAGGCGAACATGATGACGACCAGAGCCGGCGTGTTCAGCAGGATCACCACCCATGGATCGACCAGCCGGTCGAGCCAGGGCAGGCGCCCGAGCGCGACGCCGAGCGCCGAGCCGGCGACCATGGCGAGGGAAAAGCCGCCGAGCACGCGGGCCAGGGTGACGCCGAGATTGACAGCGAGGGCGCCGCCGCGCGCCTCCGCGATCATGGTTTCGACGACCGCCGCCGGCGCGGGAAGATAATGCGGGCCGAGAAGCCGCGCGCCGATCTGCCACAGCGTCAGGAAAAGGACGATCGAAATCAGCCGGGTCATGGACGGTAGAACACGCCGGGGTCCAGCTCCGTCGCCTTGCCGACGAGCTGGGACCCGCCGACCTCGGCGAGCACCTTGTAGATCGCGGCGGCGTCGGCCCGATATTGCGCGAGCGTCGCGGTCGGGACGCCGCGGCGGTAATATCGCCGCAGAATCGCCAGCGTTTTCGGATCGGTTATGCCAGTCATCGGCGCGATCTTCGCAAAGGCTTCGTCATTGTCGGCGAGCAGATTTTTCGCCTTTGTCATCATGGCGAAAAAGCGTTGCAGACGGTCCGTGTTCTTCGCGGCGAACTCTTGCGTGAAGACATAGCCGGTAACGATGAGCGGATGTTGGGCGCCGAGGTCGCGCTCGACATCCGCCATGTCGATGGCGCGGGCGAAGCCCTTGCCTTCGAGTCTGGCGGCGAAGGTGAAAAATTCCAGCGCGGCGTCGAGTTCGCCCTGCGCCAGCTTTTCGGCGAGCAGCGGCGGCGCGGCGAAGACGGGATGGGCCCTGGCCTTGAGATCGACGCCCTGTTTCAGCGCCCAGGCCTGAAGCAGGAGCCAGCTCTTGTCGAGCGAGCCGCCGGCCACGCCGATCTTCTTGCCGACGAGATCCGAGGCCTTCCATGGAAAAGGAGCGGACTTGGCCATGACCGCGCCCAGCGCCGTCGAATGGGGATAGAAGATCAGAGGCGTTCCGAGCCCCCGCTCGCGCGCGACCCACAGCCAGTCCGAGAGGATGAGGTCGGCGCCGCCGCCGATCAGCGCAACCTTGCCGGCCTCCGTCGTCGCCAGCTGGGTCGTCTCGAAATCGATTCCTTCCGCCTTGTCGAGGCCATAAGCGCGGGCGGTCGCCAGCTCCCAGGCGAAACTGCCTGTCGCCTGGACCGCGAGGCGCAGCTTGGCCGCCGCGCGAACCGACGATGGCAAGGCGAGGGCGGCGGCGCTCGCGGCGAGGAAAAGGCGGCGGGAAAGGGAACGCACGGCGGAGTCCTTCGCGGGGCCCTCAGTGGGACGAGGTCTTGTCGCCGCCGGCATGGCTGTCGGCCGCGTTTCGCGCAAAATCCATCTTGCCGACCTCGATCGCCGCCTTGGTCCGGCTATAGACGTTCAGTTTGCGCAGGATTTCCGAGACATGCGCCTTGACGGTGGTTTCGGCGACGCCAAGCTCATAGGCGATCTGCTTATTCTGCAGGCCGGCGCGGATCATGTCGAGCACGCGCAATTGCTGGGGGGTGAGATCCTGCAGGCGGCGCAGCATGTCCTCGCGCTGGACCTCGGAGGGCTGCGGCTGGTCGAGGTCGCGGAAACGCTCCGGCAGATAGACCGAGCCGTTGAGCACTTCGCTGATGGCGTGGGCGAGTTCGCTCTTCGACGTCGCCTTGGAGACGAAGCCGGCGGCGCCGAGGGCGAGCAGGTCGCGCACCACGCGCGGATCCTCATGCGCGGAAACCACCATGATCGGCAGGTGCGGATAGGCCGCGCGCACGCGCACCAGTCCGGACAGGCCGGTGGTTCCCGGCAGGAACAGGTCGAACAGGCCGAGGTCGAAACTCTTCTCCCGCGCCAGCACGTTCATCGCTTCGTCGATCGACGTCGCCTCGAAGATTTCGCAATTCGGACGCTCCAGCCGCACCGCGCTTTCCAGCGCCTCGCGAAACAGGGGATGATCGTCCACGATCAAGATCCGCGTCATCCTGGCCTTCCTCCGCCGAAATCTCTTGTCCGCGCGCGAGACCTCCGCCCTCGGCGGGGCCACGCGCATTTGATTGGAATTTGCGCCCTGGCGCCGCCGCGCGCAAGGAGTCGAAATAAAAAGGCGGCCGCGTTTCGCACGGCCGCCTTCCGCGTCGATCGGGCGCTCGACCCCGGATTTTGTCCGGGGTCGCGCCGGATGGCTCATTGGCCGGCGGTGTGCGAGGCCAACTTGAACGTCCAGTAGGAGCCGCCCTGGTTGATGCCCTTGAAGGTCTTGGCGACTTCGCCGCCCCACAGAGGCACGGCGCCGCCCCAGCCCGCGGCCACGCCGATCATCTGCGTTCCGTCCTGCTCCCAGGTGATCGGCGGCGCGACAATGCCGGTGCCGACGTTGAACTTCCACAGGATCGCGCCGTTCTTCGCGTCGAAGGCCATCAGATAGCCCTCGGGCGTGCCGGTGAAGACCAGGCCGCCGGCGGTGGAGAGAACGCCGCCCCACAGCGGAGCCTTGTTCTTGTATTCCCACACCACCTTCTGCGCGATCGGGTCGATCGCCTTCAGCGAGCCGATATGATCGTCGAACACCGGCTTGATGTTGAAGCCGGCGCCGAGATAGGCGGCGCCCTTCTTATAGACGACCGGCTCATTGTGGATGTCCATGCCCCATTCGTTCGACGGGACATAGAACAGATGCGTCTGGTCGTCATAGGAGACCGGCATCTGGTTCTTGCCGCCGAGGAAGGAGGGAACCGCGAAGACCGATTTGCCTTCCTTGCCGTCCGCCGACTTGGAGGGGTCGCCCGGACGGTTGTCGTCGTTGTATTCCGGGCGGCCGTTCTTGTCGATGCCCTTGGCCCAGTTGATCTTGTTGACGAAGGGCATGGCGTGGAGGAACTTGCCGTTGGTGCGGTCAAGCACATAGAAGAAGCCGTTGCGGTCGGCGGTGGCGCCGAGCTTCATCGCCTTGCCATTGACCTTGGCGTCGAACGGAATGAATTCATTCACACCGTCGAAGTCCCAGCCGTCATGCGGCGTGGTCTGGAAGCCCCACACGAATTCGCCGTTTTCCGGATTGATCGCGACGCGAGACGAGGTCCAGCGGTTGTCGCCCGGGCGCAGCCAGGAGTTCCAGGGAGCCGGATTGCCGGTGCCCATGAAGATCAGCTTGGTTTCCGGGTCGTAGGTGCCGCCGAGCCAGGGGGCGCCGCCGCCGGTCTTGTACATGTCGCCCGGCCAGGTCTCGTTGGTCTTGCCGGTCATGGTGGTTTCCTTGCCCTGGTAGGTGCCGGTCAGGCCCTCGAGGACGGGACGGCTCCACACCAGTTCGCCGGTGTCGACATTGCGCGCCTCGACGCGGCCGACGACGCCGAATTCGCCGCCCGACACGCCGGTAATGACCAGCGCGCCGTTAGCCTTGGTCGGGACGATCAGCGGCGCGGCGGAATAGGAATAGCCGGCCTTGAAGTCGTCGATCGCCTTATGCCAGGCGACCTTGCCGGTTTTGGCGTTGAGGGCGTAAATCTGGGCGTCGAGCGTGCCGAAGAAGACCTTGTCGCCATAGAGCGCCGGACCGCGGTTGATCACGTCGCAGCAAGGCATGATGCCCTCGGGCAGGCGGGCGTCGAATTCCCAAAGCTTTTCGCCGGTCTTGGCGTCCATTGCGTAAAGACGGCTGTAGGAGCCGGTGACATAGAGGACGCCGTCATGCACCAGGGCCTGGGCTTCCTGGCCGCGCTGCTTTTCGCCGCCGAAGGAGAAGGACCAGGCGGGAACGAGATCCTTGACGTTGGAGGTGTTGATCTGCTTCAGCGGGCTGAAGCGATGCGCCTGCAGGCCCATGCCGTTGGTGACGACCTGCTTGGTGTTGGCGCCGTCGTTCAAAAGATCCGCGTCGGTGACGCCGGCCGCCTGCGCGGCGCCGGCGAGGGCGATCCCCAAAGCGGAGACGCCGGCCAGAAGAGTGGTTTTCATCATTCTCATTCCTCCCAGAGACAAGCGCGGGCGGAGCCTGCGCCATTCCAACGCGCGCGGCGGAGAGCCCGTCGCGCGCCACGACCGCATGCGGTCAATTTTCTTGCGGCGGAGGGCGCCAGGAGACGCCATACGACGCAAAAATCTTCTTCAGCTCGCCGGATTTCGACAGGTCGGCGACCGCCTTATCGATCGCGTCGGCGAGATCGATGGAATCGGCTTTCACCGCGCCGCCGACCGGCCAGGTCTTGGCCATGCGGCTGTGGGGAAAGACGATCGTCACCGGACGGGAAGCCTGATGGGCGAGGCTCTCGACCATGGCCGCTTCGCCATAGAAGGCGACCACCTTCCCCTCGTTGAAGGCCTCGGCGGCCTTTTCCTCGCCGTGCACATGAACCACGTTCGGGATGAGCTTGTGGTCGTGCTCCGAGAGCAGGATGATGTCGGACAAGGTTTGCATGTCCACGGCGACCTTCTCACGCTCGAACAGCGAGAAATCCCTGGCCGCCTCGGCCTTGGCGGGCTCGACCGCCATCGCCAGCCCTTCCATCTGGTAGGGCGCCGTCAGCTTGACCCGGTCGTTGTCCGACTCGATTTTCGGATCGTTGGGAACATGCAGCATCACGTCGCCCGGCTGTTCGCCGAGCACCGTGCCCTTCCACACGCCGTTGCGCAAATCGTCGTTGATGCTGTCGTCGGCGCGCACCAGGAAGTAATCGGCCTGTACGCCAAGCGCCTTGGCCAGAGCCGCGCCGATCTCGACATCCACGCCTTTCAGCTTGCCGTTCTCCTCCCAGGACCACGGCTTGTAGTCGCGGTACACCGACACGCGCAGAACGCCGCCCGACTGGACGTCATGGAGCGGGCGCGCCGAGGCGGCCGGCGCCGCGCAGATCGCCGCAACGAGCAGGAGCGCGCGGTAGGTCGCGCCCATTTATTTCGAATCGCCCTGATAGCGGGAATCGAGATAGGTGCGGATCGCCCACATGGCTTCCTGCGACAGGATGCCCTCGAAATGGGGCATCTTGGTCACGCCGTTTTGAGTATAGCCGTGGCGGATGCGATTGATGAACCAGGCGTCGCCGTCGGCGCCCTTGTCGAGATAGCGCAGGTCGGGGGCGAGGCCGCCCGATTCCGCCTCGATGCCATGGCAGCGGGCGCAGTTCTGGTTGAAGCCCGAGGCGCCGATCTTGGTCGCGAGATCCTGGTATTTCGTGCCGCGATAGGGGTTCTTTTCCAGCCAATCCTTGCCGACGTCCGGCAGGCCGGTGGTGTCGACCGGCTGAGGCGTCACATTGCCGTGCGCCAGAACGCGCTGGGCGCCGAAGAGCGCCATGCAGACAGCAAGGGTCATTCCGAGTTTTCGGTGAGTAAGCGCCACGATCTCCTCCAAATTTTGGCCGATCTTAGAGCGCGTTCCGATGAGGGGAATTGTACTTTGGCGCCCTTGAAGGAGGCGCGTCTCAGACGCCGCTTTTCTCGCGCGCGCGCTCGATGCGCCGCGGGATGAATCCTTCGTTCTTTTCGGCGGAGTCGCGGGCCGCGATTTCCGCGATCAGACCGTGCCGGGGCGACTTCACGCAGATCGGATCGCAGGCGGCGGCGTCGCCGACGAGCGCCAACGCCTGACAGCGGCAGCCGCCGAAATCGATCTCCCTGCGCTCGCAGGAGCGGCAGGGCTCCTGCATCCAGTCGGAACCGCGGAAGGCGTTGAATCCGGGCGAATCGGCCCAAATGTCGGCGAGGCGCCTTTCGCGCGCGCTCCAGAATTCGAGGCCGGGAATGGTCTCCGCCGCGTGGCAGGGCAGAACCTTGCCCTGGGGCGTGACATTCATGCTCAGCCGGCCCCAGCCGCTCATGCAGGCTTTCGGATATTTCGCGTGGTAATCGGGAGCCACGTGATCGATCACGATCTGTCCCTTGTAGCGCTCGCGCCGCGCCTCGACTTCGGCGTAGGCCTTTTCGCTCTGCGCGCGGGTCGGCATCAGATGGGAGCGGTTGAGCAGAGCCCAGCCGTAATATTGGGTGTGGGCGATCTCGATTCGCCGCGCGCCCAGCCGCACCGCGAAATCGACCATGTCGGCGGCGCGCTCGACGTTGGCGCGATGGATCACCGCATTGACGGTGAGCGGCAGGCCTTCCTCGGCGATCCAGCCGGCGACCTCCATTTTTTTGGCGAAGCCGCCGTCATAGCCGCCGATCCAGTCCGCGCTCTTCGCCACCGTATCCTGGATCGACAACTGCACATGATCGAGGCCGGCGACCGCGAGTTCGCCCAGCGAAGCCCTGGTCAAGCCGACGCCGGAGGTGATCAGATTGGTGTAGAGGCCCAGCCGCGCGCAATGCGCGACCAGTTCGCGCAGATCGCGCCGCGAGGCGGGTTCGCCGCCTGACAGATGGACATGAAGGACGCCGAGTTCCGCGGCCTGGGTGAATATGTCCTGCCACGATTCAGTGGACATTTCCGTCTCGCGCCCGCCCATGGCGAGCGGATTGGAGCAATAGGGGCAGGACAGCGGACAGCGATAGGTCAGCTCCGCCAGCAAGGCGGAGGGCGGCGCAAGAGGGGGCTTCGAAGTCATAGTCCGAGCATCCGCTTTTCGAGCAGGTTGACGAGCAGGCCCCGCACGTCGCGTTCGATCAACGCGCGATCCGCGCCATATTTTTTCGCCAGATCGTCGACGATCGACGAGAAGGCGGCGACGCCGTCGCAATGTTGCAGAATGTCGACGCTGACGGCGTTGAGCCTGAGATAGCGTTCGGGCGCCAGCAGCACCCAGGTCTTGCGCACCTGGTCGTTCTTGAGTTTTACCCCGCGCAAAAGATGGGGACGCGATCCCTCGCTGATCTGTTCGCTCGTCACGCCCGCGCCTCCTTAAATGTTTATGCGCATGCCGTCGAAGCCGATCTCCCAGCCCGCGGTCTCGACCTGCGCGCGCTCCGGCGAATCGTGGCGGAGCGCCGGATTGGAATTGTTGATATGGACGAAGACCCGCCGCTTGATGGCGAGCGGGGCGAGCGAGGCGATGGTTCCCTTCTCGCCGTTCATCGCCATATGGCCCATGCGCCAGGCCGTCTTGTTGAGCAGGCCGAGGCGGATCATCTCGTCGTCTCGATAAGTCGTACCGTCGATGAAAACCAGATCTGCGCCGTAAAGCCTCTTGCGCAGCGCGTCGGTCATGCGGGCGACGGAGGGCATGTAATAGAAGCGCCGGTCGCCCTGGCGGATCTCGACGCCGACCGTGTTTTCGCCTTCCGCGCCGAATTCGATCTGCGATTCGTCGGGCGATTCGAGATAGAGCGGGATTTTCCCCGGGGTGACGAAGGGCGTCAGGGTAAAGCCGAAGCCGGTGTCGATGACCTGCTCAAGCTCCACCGTCTCGCGCTTGACCACCTCCGGATTGAGCACGCCGAACACGCCGCCCATCATATTGGCCATGACGCTTCGGGTCGCCCAGAGCGTGAACGGCTGAACCTCGCGCATCACCAGCAGGCCGGCGATATTGTCGACGTCGCCGTTGGGCGCGAAGACCGCCTTGATCGGCGAATGGCGCGGGGCGAATTTCGGGTGAAGCTCGGGATTGGCGATGATCTGCTGGCGCAGGTCGGGGGTCGCCGAGAGAAGGACCCAGTTGTCGCCGTCGGCGCTGACCGCGACGCTGGCCTGCGTCCTTTGCGTGATGCGGCTGTCGCCCGAATAGGCGAGGCGGCAGTTCTCGCAAAGACAGTTCCATTGCGGGACGCCGCCGCCGGCTCCCGCTCCGAGCACAAGAAATCGCACTTAAACGACTCCATTCCTGCCGTCGCCCCGCACGTAAAACCGGAGCGATCCTGCACCCTAGACGCATTCATCTTCGCGCTGGTCAGGCCGCGGCGAGAAAGTCGTCAGATTTTTGTCGCCGCGGGCGCCGCCGCCAAAAAACACAATAACCCCATCGGCCGCAGAAGCGTCCGACAGGGCGAAATTCGGTCGGAAAGATCAGGCGATCAGATTTCAGCCGACATATAGCTGGTGACTTCCATGCCCACGCAGATTTCGCAGGCCTCAGGCGTCGTCCAGATCACTTCCGTCATGATTTCCTCCGTGTCGTGTTTCTTGCGGGCCGACGCATCAGGGGAGAAGATCCGTCGGCCCGCGTTTCGGATTGTCGTGAAAACATCCTCTGTCAAGATAGGGCGCCCATTCGCCGCGTCCACGGCGCCAAAGTAGGAGCGCTCTTAAATTCCGCTCAACATTATTGCAGCGCAGCATTTTCTTCGCAATGCAAGATCTGGCGCGCCAGGTTTCTGCCGGGCTAAGGGTCAATCCCACTAAAGAGCAGTATCAATTTGCGTTGGGCGTCCTAAGCTGCATCGCGTCGAAAGCGGCGGATTGGCCGCTTCGAGCCATGTCCTGGGGAGGTCATGCAGAATTCCCGAACTGTTCGCGCGAAGGCGGTCTCGCTTGGGCTCAACCACGCCGCAAGCAAGAGGTCGGCCAGGCGCGAGGAGGCAGGACTGTCGCGAGGAAATCCGACGAAATCTTGAATGTTCCGGGGCCGGGCCGCTTGGTTTCAAAGCGGGAGGCGGGCCGCCGCGAACCGTTAGCGATAAGCGCCGCGAGGCGCGGGATCATGGAGGAAGGTCTATGTATCAGGAAGCTGTAGCCAATCTTACTGGCAAAAATCTGATCAAGTCGAAATTCGACAATTTCATCGGCGGCAAATGGGTCGCTCCGGTCCGCGGCCAGTATTTCGACAAGGTTTCGCCGGTCAGCGGCCAGTTGCTGGCCAAGGTCGCCCGCTCGACCGCCGAGGACGTCGAGCTCGCCCTCGACGCCGCCCATGCCGCCAAGGAAAATTGGGGCCGCACGGCGCCGGCCGACCGTTCCCGAATTCTCCTGAAGATCGCCGACCGCATCGAGGACAATCTCGCCACGCTCGCGCTGGTCGAGACGCTCGACAACGGCAAGCCGATTCGTGAAACCACCTATGCCGACGTTCCGCTCCTGGCCGATCATTTCCGCTATTTCGCCGGCGTGCTGCGCGCCCAGGAAGGCTCCATCTCGGAAATCGACCACGACACCATCGCTTATCACTTCCACGAGCCGCTCGGCGTCGTCGGCCAGATCATTCCCTGGAACTTCCCGCTGCTGATGGCGGGCTGGAAGCTGGCTCCGGCGCTCGCGGCCGGCAATTGCATCGTGCTGAAGCCGGCCGAACAGACCCCGATCAGCATCATGGTGTTCATGGAGATGATCGGCGACCTGTTGCCGGAAGGCGTGATCAACGTCGTCAACGGATACGGCGCCGAGGCCGGCAAGGCTCTGGGTTCGAGCAACCGTATCGCCAAGATCGCCTTCACCGGTTCGACCGTGACCGGCCGCACCATCGCGCATTACGCCGCCGACAACCTGATTCCGGCGACTTTGGAGCTGGGCGGCAAGTCGCCGAACATCTTCTTCGCCGACGTGATGCAGGACGATGACGATTTCCTGGACAAGGCTCTGGAAGGCTTCACCCTTTTCGCCTTCAACCAGGGCGAGGTCTGCACCTGCCCCAGCCGCGCGCTGATCCAGGAATCGATATACGAGAAGTTCATGGAGCGCGCGATAAAGCGCGTCCAGGCCATCAAGCAAGGCAATCCGCTCGACATGAGCACGATGGTCGGCGCCCAGGCCTCCCAGCAGCAGATGGACAAGATCCTGTCCTATATCGACATCGGCAAGCAGGAAGGGGCCTCCTGCCTGACCGGCGGGTC
Source organism: Pseudomonadota bacterium (assembly GCA_021813805.1). Taxonomy (GTDB): domain Bacteria; phylum Pseudomonadota; class Alphaproteobacteria; order Rhizobiales; family Beijerinckiaceae; genus Rhodoblastus. Next base: position 29,804 of record JAKAJL010000032.1, read on the forward strand.
GCGCAACCGGCTCACCGGCGAATTGGAAAACGGTTTCTACATCAGCCCGACCGTTTTCAAGGGCAACAACAAGATGCGCATCTTCCAGGAAGAGATCTTCGGCCCGGTGCTGTCGGTCACGACCTTCAAGGACGAAGCCGAAGCCCTCGCCATCGCCAATGACACGATCTTCGGTCTTGGCGCGGGCGTGTGGACCCGCAACGGCACACGCGCCTATCGTTTCGGCCGCGACATCAAGGCGGGCCGCGTCTGGACCAACTGCTACCATGCCTATCCGGCTCACGCGGCCTTCGGCGGCTACAAGGAATCGGGCATCGGCCGCGAAACCCACAAGATGATGCTGGACCATTATCAGCAGACCAAGAACCTTTTGGTCAGCTACAGCGCGAAGGCTCTCGGCTTCTTCTGAGAACCGGGCTCGCTCGGATGCGACATTTTGCGCGGCGCCCCAAAGCGCCGCGCAATTTTTTTTGACGCTGTATTTTGTCTTGGCGCTATAGTTGAACGATCCGCAGGAATGGAGGGGAAGAATGTCCGCGCCCGCACGTGTCGAAGCCACAGCGACAACCCTCGAGTGGATCGCCCGCTTGCAGGCCATGCACGGACCTCTGGCCTTCTATCAATCGGGCGGCTGCTGCGAAGGCTCGGCGCCTTTGTGCTACACCAAGGCGGAACTCCGGGTTGGCCCGCATGACGTGCTGCTTGGCGAGATTGGTGGCTGCCCCTTCTATATTCGTGAAAACCAGTTCGAATATTGGCGTCACACCCAGTTGATCATCGATGTGGTCAAGGGCGGCGGCGAGGGCTTTTCCCTCGAAGGCCCGGAAGGGATCAGTTTCATCACCCGCAGTCGAATCTTCACCGACGACGAAGTCGGCGAACTGGCGGCGCTGGGAGAACCTCCGCGCGCGGCGTGAGCGGCGATCATCCCGGGGCTCGACCCGCGTCGGGCGTGACGCCGAGAGGAGGGAGCGGCTTTGGCGAAGACTCGCGCATCGGCCTTTCATGGCGGCCTGTCCTATGTCCGGCCGGATCCGGCCGGTCCCTGGGGAACCTTTCTGGAGCAGATCGAGCGGGTGACGCCGCATCTTGGCGAGCTTGCCGATCTGGCGGAAACCCTGCGCCGTCCGAAGCGGACGCTCATCGTCGATGTGCCGATCGAGATGGACGACGGCTCGGTTGGCCATTTTGAGGGTTTCCGCGTCCAGCACAGCCTGTCGCGCGGCCCCGGCAAGGGCGGGGTGCGCTTCCATCCCGGCGTCACGCTGGAGGAAGTCATGGCGCTCGCCGGCTGGATGACGGTGAAGAACGCGGCGGTCAATCTGCCTTTCGGCGGCGCCAAGGGCGGCGTGCGACTCGACCCGAAAAAGCTGTCGAAAAAGGAAATCGAGCGCGTCACCCGGCGCTACACCAGCGAGATCGGCGGCATCATCGGGCCGCAGCAGGACATTCCGGCGCCGGATGTCAATACCGACGCCCAGATCATGGCCTGGATGATGGACACCTACGCCATGAACACCGGGCTGGCGAACACCGGCGTCGTCACCGGCAAGCCGGTCAATCTCGGCGGCTCGCTTGGCCGCGCCCAGGCGACCGGGCGCGGCGTCTTCGTGATCGGCTGCGACGCGCTGCGGCGCCTCGACATGCCGCTGGAGGGCGCGCGGATCGCCGTTCAGGGCTTCGGCAATGTCGGCGCCTGCGCCGCCGCGCTTTTCGCCGAAGCCGGGGCGAAAATCGTCGCGGTTCAGGATTCGCGCGGCGCCGTCGCCAACGCCTCCGGGCTGAATGTCGCTGAACTATTGCAACATAGTCGGGGGGGCTCAGGGGTCGCGGGCTTTTCCGGGGCGGAAACCATCGACCGCGAGGCCTTCTGGGACGTCGCCTGCGACGTGCTGATTCCGGCGGCGCTGGAGGGCCAGTTGACGGCGGCGCGCGCCGGAAGGATTGCGGCGCGGCTGGTGCTCGAAGGGGCCAACGGCCCGACGTTGCCAGAGGCCGACGACACCCTCGCGGAACGCGGAATCATCGTCGTCCCCGACGTCATCTGCAATGCCGGCGGCGTGACGGTGAGCTATTTCGAATGGGTGCAGGATTTCGCCAGCTATTTCTGGACCGAGGAGGAAATCAACGGCCGCCTCGCCCAGATCCTGCGCGGCGCCCTGCGCCACATCTGGGAGACCGCCGAGCGCCGAAAAGTCCCGCTGCGCACGGCGGCGTTCATCGTCGCCTGCGAGCGGGTGCTCACCGCCCATCGAGAGCGCGGGCTTTATCCATAGGCGGGGGCGCCCGCCGACAGAGAAAGCCGGCGGGCGCTTATCGCTCAGAACGCCGCGTCTTCGAAGGCCATCATGGTTTTCGCGCCGGAGGTGATCGCCTGGAGCAGGGCGCCGGTCTGGGGCAGCAGGCGCTCCATGAAGAAGCGGGCGGTCAAAACCTTGGCGCGATAAAAGCCGTCAGCTTCGGCCTTGGCCAAAGAATCCTCGGCCATTTTCGCCCAGAGATAAGCCAGCACGGTGAGGCCGAACAGGCGGAGATATTCGCTCGCCGCCGCGCCGGCCTCGTCGGGTCGGGCCATCCCCTTCTGGGCGACGAAAGTCGTCGCCTGTTGCAGTCGGACAAAGGCTTTTTCCAGCGGCGTGATGAATTCGGCGAGCGCCGGTTCGGCTTTTTTGGCGGCGATATGGTCCGAGATCGGATGGAAGACGCTGCGCAGGAAACGTCCGGCGTGAGCCGGCATCTTGCGGCCGACGAGATCGAGCGCCTGAATGCCGTTGGCGCCCTCGTAGATCTGGGCGATGCGGCCATCGCGGACGAACTGCTCCATGCCGTTCTCGCGGATATAGCCATGGCCGCCGAAGACCTGCACGCCGAGATTGGTCGCCTCGAAGCCGAGATCGGTCATCAGCGCCTTCACCACCGGAGTGATCACGGCGATGAAATCTTCCGCTTTTCCGCGCTCGGCGGGGTCGGGGTGACGCTTGGCCAGGTCGAGATTTTTGGCGGCCCAGACCGCCAGAGCCCGCGAGCCCTCGATGTAAGCGCGCTGGGTGAGCAGCATGCGGCGGATGTCGGGATGGACCAGCAGGGGATCGGCGGGCTTGTCCGGATATTTCGGCCCTGACAGCGCCCGGCCCTGCAACCGCTCGAGGGCATAGGCCGCGGCGCCCTGATAGGAGGCCTCCGCGAGGCCCAGGCCCTGGACGCCGACCGCGAGGCGTTCGGCGTTCATCATCGCGAACATGGCCTGCATGCCCTTGTGCGGCTCGCCGATCAGCCAGCCCCGGGCGCCGTCGAAATTCATGACGCAGGTGGCGGAAGCCTTGATCCCCATCTTGTGCTCGATCGAGCCGCAGGCGACGCCGTTGCGGGGGCCGAGCGAGCCGTCCGGCTTGACCAGGAATTTTGGCACGAGGAACAGGCTGATCCCTTTCACGCCCCTGGGCGCGTCGGGCAGTTTGGCCAGCACCAGATGGATGATGTTTTCCGTAAGATCATGCTCGCCGGCGGAGATGAAGATTTTGGTTCCGGTGATTTGATAGGAGCCGTCGCCATTGGGAACCGCGCGGGTGCGCAGCAGGCCGAGATCGGTGCCGCAATGGGGCTCGGTCAGGCACATGGTGCCGGACCAGGTCCCGTCAACCAATTTAGGCAGGTAGGTCTGTTTCAACTCGTCCGAACCATAGGCGTGGACAGAGACATAGGCCCCGTGCGACAGGCCCGGATACATGCCGAAGGACAGGTTCGAGGCGCAGATCATCTCCTCGACGAGAATATTGACGGCCGCCGGCAGGCCCTGGCCGCCAAAATCGGGATCGCAGGCGATTCCGGTCCAGCCGCCCTCTCGGAAAGTGTCATAGGCTTCCCTGAAGCCTTTGGGCGTGCGGACGACGCCATTTTCGAAGGCGCAGCCTTCCTCGTCGCCGGAGCGGTTGAGCGGCTGGAGCACTTCCTCGCAGATCTTGGCCGCCTCTTCGAGCACGGCGTCGATGGTGTCGCGGGAAAAATCCTCGAAGCCCGGCAGCGCGGTCAGGTCGTCGCCGCCGAGGAGTTCGAAGAGCACATAGCGCATGTCGCGCAGGGGAGCCTTGTAGGCGTGCATGGAGATTCTCCTCTCCTTTGCGAATCCGTTGGGCGGTTCAGTTGCGGAGCGGCTTGCCGGTTTCGAGCATGTGCTCGATCCGCGCCAGGGTGTCGGGGTTGCGGATGAGCTTCATGAAGCCAAGCCGCTCCAGTTCCGACATGCGGTCTTCCGTCACCGTCTCGGTCGGGTCCGTCCCGTCGCCGGTGAGGATTTCCGCGAGAACGCCCGCGACGACCTTGTCGTGTTTCGTCGCCTTGCCGAGCTGGACGAAGGACTCGACAGCCATGTCGAGCGCGACCTTGCCGGAAGGGCCGGGCAGCACATAAGTCGGCGGTTCGGGCGGCTTGTAGTCCTCGGCGAGCTTCAGCGCCTTGGCCTTGGCGTCGGCGAGTAGGCGATAACGGTTCATGGTGATCGCGTCGCCGGGGCGCAGAATGAGCATTTCCTGCGCTTCCGCGGCGGATTTGGCGACCCGCGCGGTGCTGATATATTCGAATACTTGGCTCACCGCGGGCATCGGGCCTTTCGGGATTTTTCCCAAGGTCTGCCAGCGCGCCAGCATCTCCTTGCAACCACCCCAGCCGGGGATGAGGCCGACGCCGACTTCGACGAGACCGGCATAGGTCTCGGCGTGGGCCTGGATGGCGTCGGAATGGAGCAGGATTTCGCATCCGCCGCCGAGCGCCATGCCGGCAGGGGCCGACACGACGGGGAAGGGCGCGTATTTCAGGCTCTTGTACGCGTGCTGGCCGAGGCCCACGAGGCCCTGGATTTCGTTCCAGCCGGCGATATTGGCGGCGAACAAGGCCTGCCCGAGATTGGCGCCGACCGAGAAATTCGCACCCTCGTTATAGACGACCAGCGCCTTGTAATGTTTCTTCACCAGTTCGATGGTCTGGCTGAGCAGCAGCACGATTTCGGCGTCGAGCGAATTCATCATGCTGGTGAATTCGAAACAGAGCACGCCGTCGCCGATTTCCCAGACGCAAGCCGAGCCGTTCTTCAGCACCGGTTGCGATGTCAGCTTGATGTCGGCGAGCAGCAGCACGCCCTCCGGGCGATGCAGCGTCCGGTACTCGCCCGCGAGCGTCAGCGCCTGGCGCTGGCCGTTCTCAATGCGGTAGAAGCTCTTGCCATGCGCTGCATGAAGAATCGGAGGAACCGCGCGGCCTTCCTTTTCGAGGCGGGCGACGAACCAGTCGATTCCGATCCTGTCAAGCAGTTCGAACGGCCCGCTTTTCCAGTTGTAGCCGAGCCGCATCGCCTCGTCGATCGGGCCGATCTCGTCGGCCGCGTCGCCGACCAGCATCGCGGCGTAGCTGAGCGTTTCGCTCATGACCGTCCAGGCGTAGCGGCCGAAAACGCTGTCATGATCGAACAGCTTTTTCAGGTTCTTGCCGGCGTCCTTGATCGCCTCGACCTGCGCCTTCTTCTGGACGCGATAATCGCCGCTCGCGAGGTCGATCGCCTCTCGGCGCTTGTTCATCTCGCGATTGACGCGATAGAAGCCGCCCTTGCCCTTGCGCCCGGTGAAACCGTCCTTGATCATGCGCTCGATCAGGGGCGCCGGCCGGTTCATGGCGTGGAACGGGTCCGCCGGCGGCAGGGAGGCCGCCATGCTGGCGTTGATATGCGGCATCAGGTCGAGGCCGATCAGGTCGAGCAGGCCGAAGACGCCGGTCTTGGGGATGCCGAAGGGCTTGCCGATGATGGCGTCTGCGTCCTCGACGTCTACGCCCAAGTCGAAAGCCGTGACCACCGCCGTCTGCAGCCAATAGACGCCAAGGCGGTTGGCGATGAAGCCGGGCCGGTCCTTGCAGGGGACGACGCCCTTGCCGAGGCGGTAGTCACAGAAATCTGTCAGCGTTTTGACAGCCTCAGGATCGTTCTTCTCGCTCGTCACCAACTCCAGCAGCCGCATATAGCGCGGCGGGTTGAAGAAATGAGTAATGACGAAATCGCGCGCAAAGCTTGCCGGCAGCCCCTCGGTCAGTTTCGCCAGCGGAATCGTCGAGGTGTTGGACGAGACTACGCTTCCCTTCTTGCGGCGCGTCTCGATTTTGGCATAGAGCGCCTGCTTGATGTCGAGACGCTCGATCACCGCCTCGACGATCCAGTCGCAATCGGCCAGAAGGTCGAGATTGTCCTCGATATTGCCGGTGGTGACCAGTTTGGCCGCCGCCTTGCTCATGAAGGGCGCGGGCTCGGTCTTGAGCATCTTCGCCACCGCGCCTTCGGCAATGGCGTTGCGGTTCTCCGCGCCCGGCGGCACGATGTCGAGCAGCACGACGGGCGCGCCTGAATTGGCGACCTGGGCGGCGATGCCGGCGCCCATGACGCCGGCGCCGATGACGGCGACTTTCCTGATCTCGGCCATCACACCGCCTCCAGAATGGTGGCGATGCCCTGGCCGCCGCCGATGCATTGGGTGGCGAGCGCGTATCTGCCCTTCTCGCGTTTGAGCAGTTGCGCCGCCTTGCCGACGATGCGGGCGCCGGTGGCGCCGAGCGGATGGCCGAGCGCAATGGCGCCGCCGTCGAGATTGACCTGCGTCTCGGAGAGTCCGAGTTCGCGCATCGAGGCGATCGACTGGCTGGAGAAGGCCTCGTTCAGTTCGACGACATCCATGTCCTTGGCCTCCAGCCCCGCCCGCGCAAGCGCCTTGCGGCTGGCGCCGACCGGGCCGATGCCCATGATCGACGGCTCGCAGCCGGAAACCGCCATCGACCTGACCGCGGCGAGAATGTCGAAACCGTGCCTGCTTGCGTAATCTTCGCTGCACACCAGAACGGCGGAGGCTCCGTCGGTCAGGGGCGAGGAGGTGCCCGCTGTCACCACGCCCTCGGCGTTGAAGGCGGGCTTGAGTTCGGCGAGGCCTTCGAGCGTGGTCTCCGGGCGCAGGCAGCCGTCGCGCGACACCGTTCCCTTGCGGCCCGTTATCGGAATGATCTCATCGACGAACTTCCCGGCCTGTTGCGCGGCGGCGGTTTTCTGCTGGGAGCGGAAGGCGAATTCCTCCTGCTCCCTGCGCGAAATCTTCCATTGCGCGGCGACGTTCTCGGCCGTCTCGCCCATGCCCATATAGGCGGCCGGCATTTTTGCGTAGAGGTCGGGATTGGGCATCGGGTTGAAGCCCGTCATCGGCACGCGGCTCATGCTTTCGACGCCGGCGCAGATGAACACTTCGCCCGCGCCGCAAGCGATGGCGCCGGCCGCCATATGGACGGCGGTCATCGACGAGCCGCAGAAGCGATTGACCGTGACGCCGCCAAGCGATTTGGGCAGGCCGGCGAGGAGGCTGACCAAACGCGCGAGGTTGAACCCCTGTTCGCCTTCCGGGAACGCGCAGCCGAGCATCAGATCCTCGATATCCTCCGGCTTGACGCCGCTTTTCCCGACCAGGGCGGCGATGACCTGGGCGGCCATGTCGTCGGGTCGCACCGAGGCGAGTTCGCCCCTTTTGGCGGGGGTGAAAGGTGTGCGGGCATAGGCTGCGATGACGGTTCTGGTCATACTTGTCTCCCGAGAAAATGAAAGGCGGGCTCTTGCCCGCTCACGAAACCTTGGCGCCGTTGGCGCCCAGCATGTCGCGCGTCGCCCGTTCGACGGCGCGCAATTCGGCCAAACTTGTTTGCACGTCCTGCAACTGCGCCTCCAGCCGAGCGATTCTTTCGCGGGTCTTGCCGAGCAGGTTGCGCATCTGCGCCACCTGGGTCGGATCGGCCTCGTAGAGGTCGAGAAACTCCCTGATGTCCCTGAGGCTGAAGCCCATGCGCTTCCCGCGCTGGATCAGGATCAGCCGGGCGCGGTCGCGTAGGCTGTAATGCCGCCACAGCCCGACGCGGCGCGGCGCGATCAGCCCCTTGGCCTCGTAGAAGCGGATGGCGCGCAAGGTCAGGCCCAGTTCGGCGGCCAGTTCGGCGATCGAGAAGCTTTTCACGGCGGCGGCTGGACCTGTACGCGGGGCTCGCGCGCCGGGCTGTTCGCGGGAATGATCTGGCGTCGTCACGCATTACTCTCCCTGCGCGCGGCCTTTTTCCAGGCGGCGTCGTGATGTTGACCTATACGTAATGAGGCCCTTCGGTTCTGTCAATCAAAAAGTTTATATATAAACAAAATATGAAATCGTGAACGAAAACAGATCAATGATGGGGTTTCCCTCCGCCGATTGACGCGTCCGGCTCCGCGTCGCGGCGGCCTGCCGCCAGGGAACGGAAGCTTTGTCATTCATTACGGCTTGGCATAGGCTTTCCGCCTATGAATCAATGCGGCGGAAGGCCGCCGCGATGGGCGCGGGAGAAGAAAATGCGTTTGATCCTTGGCCTTGTCCTGTCTTGTCTGGCTTTTGGCGCCGCGCGCGCGCAGGAAAGCGCCGCGCCTTACAGCCCCGATCTCGCCGACATCATGTCGGGCGCGCAATTGCGCCATTTCAAATTGTCCTTCGCCGGCTCGCAACAAAACTGGCCGCTGGCGGAATTCGAAATCGGTCGGATGCGCAAGAGTTTCATGGAGGCCGCAAGACTTTATCCCGAATTCGACAAGGTTCCGCTCGCCAAACTGATCAAGGAGATCAGCGCGCCGGCGTTGGATGACGTCGCGGCGAGCGTGAAGGCCAAGGACGAAGCGGGGTTCAAGAAATCCTTCATCCGCCTGACCGAGGCCTGCAATTCCTGCCATCAGGCGGCCGGCAAGGGCTTCATCAAGATCAGGGTGCCGACGCTGTCGCCGTTCAGCAATCAGGTCTTCGCGCCGGGACGCTGAGGTTTTGGTTGGGATGGCCGCGGGCGAGCCTCAATCTGCTTCCTCTCCCCGCGCGCTGAAGAGGCAAAGGCGTCAGGCGCCCGCTTGAAGGCCGCCTGTGGGCGATGGCCGGCCGTCTGGCGACGGTGAAAAAACCAGCCGGTTTCGGTGCGACGGATGGCTCGGATCGGAAGCGGTCCCCGCCGTAAAGAGGGATTTGCGCGCCGATGCCCCGCCTTTTGCCTCTACAGGGTGACGTGCTTAGCCGACGACGGCGTGCTGGATTTGGCGTCGCGCCTGATTTAGCCTTGTGCGCAGACCACTTCGGGAAGCGGGGTCAAGCAGATGGCAAAAATCATTTTGCATCAATGGGAAATTTCCCCGTTTTGCGGCAAGGTGCGAAAAATATTAGCCCTCAAGAAGCTGCGTTATGAAACGGTCGATTACGCAGGCGTGCGGGCGCCATTGGTCAAGAAACTTTCCTTCGCCGGCAAACTCCCGGTTCTTGACTACGACGATATCCGGATTCAGGACAGCACCGACATTGCGAGATTTCTCGAACAGCGCCACCCCGAACCGGCGCTCTATCCTGCGGACACCGTTGAACGCGCTCAAGCGCTTTTGTTGGAAGACTGGGCGGACGAGTCTTTCTATTGGTATGAAGTGTTTCTGCGGTCAGAGTTCGAAGATGCATTTAAGACGACTCTGAAACTATTCTGCAAAGAGCGGCCCAGATGGGAATGGGAAATATTTGGATTTTTCTTTCATCGTATCGTTCGGAAGCAACTGCGCGGCCAAGGGCTTGGGCGGCAAAGCCGCGAAACGGTCATCTCCAACTAGGCCGTAGACTCATAACGCTTTCATCCAGATGCGCGCGGCGGCGAGTTTGATCGCGGCGAGGAAGTTCAACGGGTCCTTGTCATAGCGGGTGGCGATGCCACGCAACTGCTTCAGCTTATTG
>JAKAJL010000033.1 GCA_021813805.1 Pseudomonadota bacterium
TGGCCATATGCCGCGACATGCGCGACTGGCTCGCCTCGACTTTCCCCATCAGCTCGCAAACGCAATGTTCCTCGCCGTCCCACAGAAGGCGAATCGCGGCAAGGCGGGTGGGCTCGGCCAAGGCGGAAAGAACGGAGACGATATCTTGGATGAGCCGCGTATCTGCCAGGAAGCGCATATGCGCTTTGATGCATATCAAACATGGCCGCGGTTCATTTCCAATGGCTCGCCGCGACCTTGACTTCCGGGCGCCAAAGCCCGAAACCACGAACCAAACAATTTCAAGCTAGGGAAACGCCCATGCCGCACGCGCTCGCGACCATCATCGAAGCCGCCTTCGAGGATCGCGCCAAGATCACGCCCGACACAGGCGGCGACATCCGCCATGCCGTCGATTCGGCGCTGAACCTGCTCGATTCCGGCAAGGTCCGCGTGGCGGAAAAGATTCCCGGCGCCACCGGCAAGAATTCCTGGACGGTCAATCAATGGCTGAAAAAGGCCGTGCTGCTGTCCTTCCGTCTCAACGAGTTGAGCGTCGTTCCCGGCGGCCCCGGAACCGCGACCTGGTACGACAAGGTGCCGTCGAAATTCGAAGGCTGGGGCGCCAAGGACCATGCGGCGGCGGGCTTCCGCTCCGTTCCCGGCTGCATCGTGCGCCACTCGGCCTATATCGCGCCGGGCGTGGTTCTGCTGCCGAGCTTCGTCAATCTCGGCGCTCATGTGGACACCGGCACCATGGTGGACACCTGGTGCACCGTCGGCTCCTGCGCCCAGATCGGCAAGAATGTCCATTTGTCCGGCGGCGTCGGCATCGGCGGCGTGCTGGAGCCGCTCCAGGCCAGCCCGACCATCATCGAGGACAATTGTTTTATTGGCGCGCGCTCCGAAGTCGTGGAAGGCGTGATCGTCGGCGAAGGCTCGGTGATTTCGATGGGCGTCTATATCGGCGCCTCGACCAAGATCGTGGACCGCAAGAGCGGCGAGGTCCACATGGGCTATATCCCGCCTTTCTCGGTGGTGGTTTCCGGCAACCTGCCCGGCAAGCCCCTGCCCGACGGAACGCCCGGCCCCTCGACCTATTGCGCGGTCATCGTCAAGACCGTGGACGCCCAAACCCGCTCCAAGACCGGCATCAACGAGCTTTTGCGCGACTGACATGGATGGCGAAACCAGCACCGGCGTCGCGCTGGCCCAGGACCTGATCCGCCGGCCCTCGGTCACGCCCGCCGACGCCGGCGCCCTCGACATCTTGCAGACCCGACTCCTCGCCGCGGGCTTTCGTGTCCAGCGCCTGCCGTTTTCCGAACCCGGCACGCCGGACATCGACAATCTCTACGCCCGGATCGGCGACAGCGCGCCGTTCCTGCTGTTCGCCGGCCATACCGATGTCGTCCCGCCCGGCGATCCCGCCAAATGGACCCTTGATCCTTTCGCGGGCGAAATCCGCTCGGGCGAGCTCTACGGACGCGGCGCCGCCGACATGAAGGGCGGCATCGCGGCCTTCGCCGCCGCGGCTTTCGCTTTTCTCGAAAAACATGGCCTGCCGAAAAAAGGCTCGATCGGCTTTCTCATCACCGGCGACGAGGAAGGCCCCGCCATCAACGGCACTGTGAAAATGCTGCAATGGCTTGCCGAGAAAGGCGAGACATTCGATCATTGCGTGGTCGGCGAGCCGACCAACGTCCAGGACCTCGGCGACACGATCAAGATCGGCCGCCGCGGCTCGCTCAACGGCCGCCTGCGGGTTTTGGGCAAACAGGGCCATGTCGGCTATCCCCATCGCGCCGACAACGCGGTTCCCCACCTGCTGGCTTTGTGCGCGGCGCTGAAGCAGGATGCGCTCGACCGGGGCTCCGACTGGTTCGAGGCCTCCAATCTCGAAATCACCTCGATCGACATCGGCAATGAGGCGACCAATGTCATTCCCGGCGAAGCGCGGGTGCGGTTCAACATCCGCTTCAATGACCTGTGGACCCCCGAAACATTAAAGGCCGAGATACGTCGCCGGCTCGAATCCGCGCGTCCGCCGGAAAATTTCGAATTGAGCTTCGATCCCTGCAACGCCGTGTCTTTCGTCACCCAGCCCGGCCCCTTCACCGAACTGGTGACGCAGGCCATCGAAGCCGAAACCGGACGCCGGCCGGAATTGTCCACCTCCGGCGGCACCTCCGACGCCCGATTCATAGCGACCTATGGCCCGGTGGTCGAATTCGGCCTGGTCGGCAAGACCATGCACCAGATCGACGAGCGGGTTGCGGTGGCCGACATCGATCGTTTGATGAAAATCTACGAGCGTATCCTGAGCGCCTATTTCAGTTGAAGACCTCTCCCCTCCCCTCGCCGGCTCTACGCGGGCGAAAAACCTCCTGTCGCGCCGCGCTTATCCCTATCTCCCGCCGTTCGGATGAACTAAACTGTTGCATTTCCAGAGACGAAACGTATTTTCGTCGTCTATGTTATGGCTGGTCGACATAGACAGTGCCGTCGCCGATAAAACGCTCGGCGAGGACGCCGGCGCTGAGCTGAAACGGCGCGCCCGACAGTCGATGATCAATTACGCGGTCAATCTGGCGCTGTTCGCCGGCGTGCTGATGGTGCTCGGCGGCGCGGCGGCCTGGCTCGAAGACCGCCGCGCCCTGGCGGCTCTCGGATTCGGGATCGCCGTACTCGGAGCGGCCGCGCTCGTTGGCGGCGGGCCCCAGATTCGTCTGGTCGCCAATGCGGCCGCCATCATCGGCGTCACCCTGGCGCTCGGGGCCTCGGCGCAATTGCTGCTCGATGCCTTCGGTCGCCCTCTCGTTCTCGGAATGCTGATCGGCGCGCCCTGCGTCATCGTGGGCAGCGCACTGCGCCGCGCCGCGCCGGATAAACTATTGGTTCTGGGCGGCTGGATATTTCTTCTTGGCGTCGCAATCCACATCGCCGGCATCTTGATGACCCCGGCGGAACCCGATTTCGGTTGGTTGGTTTTCTCTTATATTGCGACCTTGCTCATCGGATGCGGTTTTTTGCTGGACGTTCGATTCGTGACCGCTCTCTCCATCGTTCCGCTGGCCACGGCTTTATCGTCCCGCGCCTTTTACCAGCATGCGACCTACGGCGTGGCGATTTACGAGCCGACACTCACCATCCTTCAGATGACCGTCGTCGCCGCGCTCGCCTTCCTCGTCTCCGCCCATTATCCGGAGCGGGTCGCGCGCCATGCGCGAATCCTCGGCCATTTGGCGATCATCTGGATCAACATGGCCTTTTGGATCGGCTCGCTATGGGGCGACGATGTCGGCTCTCATTTATGGCATCCTCACAAACCTTTTCTCGTCATTGGCGATGGTGTGTTTTCGGTGGTGTGGGCGGCCGTCATATTGGCGCTCGGCGCATGGGGCGCCATGACCTCGCGCAGAGCCGTACTCAATATCGCCGTCACCTTCGGGGCCATTCACTTTTATACCCAATATTTCGAACATTTGCAGGCAACGCCGGCCGCCTTCGTTTTCGCCGGCGTCATCGCGATTCTCGGCGGCTGGGCTCTCTGGACTTACAATCGGCGGATAGCGCCCTAAGAGTCCATGCTGCGGCGACGAAAGCTTGAGCGCAAGCCCGGTCGACGAGCTCCTCCTTACGCCAAGGCGGGGAGAGGGATGACAGCGCTCCGGCCCTGGGGGCCTGAATCAGCGGCAAAGTCGAGGGAAGCAAGAAGACCTCCCTATTGCCGCGAATTGAATTCTTGGACAAAAACCCATTCATCCGGCCCCGGATTGTCGCGCAGCCTGCGCACGCGATCGACCAGGATTTCGTCGGCGCCGGTCGGAAATTTCTCCATCGTCTCCTCGATAAAGGCGTCGAGCGGCATCGCACGCGGATTGCCGACGCCGCCCGCCGCTTCGGTCTGCACCCAGGGCGGCGCCAGTTCCAGAACCCGCACTGAACTTCCCTTCAGGCGGACGCGCAGCGACAGGGTCCAGGAATGAAGCGCCGCCTTGGTCGCCGAATAGACCGCCGAATGGGCAAGCGGGGTGAAGGCCAGCCCCGATGTGACATTGACGACGGCGGCCGAAGGTTTGGTCTTCAAATGCTCGATCAGGGCCGAGGTCATGCGGATCGGCCCGAGCAGATTGGTCTCGACCATCGCGACCGTCCTGAAATCGTCCATGACGCCGCCGCTCTTGTCGCCCCCCATGATCCCCGCATTGTTGATGAGGACATTGACTTGCGCGTGATGTTTCACCAGCCAGGCGGCGACGCGTCCGATGCTCGCGGGATCGCGTATGTCGATCTCGTGGTAAGCCATGCCGGGGCAGGCTTCCGTCGTCTCCATCAAGGGCGCCTGGCGCCGCCCGGCGATGATCACCTGGTTGCCCAGAGCGTGAAAGGCTTTGGCGAGACCTTGCCCAATCCCCGTGCCGCCCCCCGTGATGAAGATCGTGTTGCCGGTCATTTTCATGAGGCGTCTCCCACCGGTTTCCTGTCAGATCGATCTTGACCGCGGCGCTTGCAAGTTCGGCTATTCCGCATTAGGCCAAAAGAATAAGACAATAAGGAATAGCAAGAGGAGCGCGCCTTGGACCATTCCCTTATCGAATCGCTGAAAAGGCAGGCCGCCGAACGCGCCGCCACGCTTGTGCGCTCCGGCATGAGACTGGGACTCGGCACCGGCTCGACCGCCGCCCATTTCGTCGATTGCATCGGCGAGAAGGCGCGCGACGGGCTCGACGTGATCTGCGTGCCGACCTCGGAGCGCACTCGCCTGCAGGCCGAGGGCTGGAACCTGCGCCTCTCTACGCTCGACGAGACGCCCGAACTCGACCTGACCGTGGACGGCGCCGATGAGTTCGACGCCAAGCTCCGCCTCATCAAGGGCGGCGGCGGCGCCTTGTTGCGCGAAAAAATCGTCGCGGCGGCCTCGAAGCGCATGGTGGTCATCACCGACGCCAGCAAGGAGATCGCCCAGCTCGGCCGCTTCAAGCTGCCAGTCGAGGTCGATCGCTTCGGCCTCAACGCGACGCGCCGCCATATCGAGGACGCGGCGCAGACCTGCGGCTGCCATGGCCCGATCGTGCTGCGCAAGGCCGAGGGCGACAGGGACTATCTCACCGACGGCGGCCATCCGATCTTCGATTGCGATTTCCGCGTCATCCCCGACCCCGACGCCCTCGCCGTCGCCCTCAACGCCATTCCCGGCGTGGTCGAACACGGCCTGTTCATCGGCATGGCCAGCGCGGTGATCGTCGCCGATGCGGCGGGCGTCCGCGTGGTCGGCAAACTGGAAGTCTGAATTTGGCAGGAGCCCGCCGATGAGCGAATTCGAGACCGATTTTTTCGTCATCGGCGCGGGTTCGGGCGGGGTGCGCGCCGCGCGCATCTCTTCTGGGCATGGCGCGAAAGTCATGATCGCCGAGGAATTCCGCATCGGCGGAACCTGCGTGATCCGCGGCTGCGTGCCGAAAAAGCTCTATGTCTACGCCTCGCGCTTCGCCGATGATTTCGCCGACGCCCAGGCCTTCGGCTGGCGCCTTGCCCACAAGCCGGAATTTGACTGGCCCAAGCTTGTCGCCGCCAAGGAAGGCGAAATTTCGCGCCTGTCCCGCATCTACGAGGCCAATCTCCTCAAGGCCGGCGTCGATATTTTCCAGGAGCGCGCCGAAATCCTCGGCCCCCATGAAGTGCGGCTGATGCAATCCGGTCGCGTCGTCACGGCCAGAAACATTCTGGTGGCGACCGGCGCCGCCCCGCAAATGCAGCCCGCCATTCCCGGCGTCGAACATGCCATCAGCTCCAACGAGATTTTCGACCTGCCGGAATTTCCCAAAAAACTCGCAGTGGTCGGCGGCGGCTATATCGCGGTGGAATTCGCCAGCATTTTCGCCCGGCTCGGCGCCCATGTGACCCTCCTCTTCCGCGCCGACAATGTTTTGCGCGGCTTTGACGAGACCTTGCGCCGGGGCCTGCGCGACGCTTTGGCCGAGGCGGAAGTGGACCAGCGTTTCGGCGTATTGCCCACTTCGATCACAAAAACCGCGCACGGACTCGACCTCACGCTGTCCGACCATTCCAACCTTCAAGTCGATCAGGTGCTGATCGCCACTGGCCGGGCGCCCCATACCGAAGGGCTCGGCCTGGAAAAGGCCGGGGTCGAGACTGACGAAATCGGCGCGATCAAGGTCGACGCCCGCAATGCGACCAACATTCCCTCGATCCATGCCGTCGGCGACGTCACCAACCGCGTCAATCTGACGCCGGTCGCGATCCGCGAAGGCCATCTCTTGGCCGACCGCCTGTTCGGCGGCGCGGACGACGAAGTCGATTACGATTTGATCCCCACCGCCGTTTTCACCACGCCGGAAATCGGCACGGTCGGCCTGACCGAAGCCGAGGCGCGGAAAACCCATGATTGCGTCGACATCTACCAGACCTCGTTCCGGCCGATGAAGGCGACGCTGTCCGGCGGCCCTGAAAAGGTGATCATGAAAATCGTGGTCTGCGGCGAGAGCGATCAGGTGCTCGGCGTCCATATTCTCGGCGAAGGGGCCGGCGAAATGGCGCAGCTGCTTGCGATTTCCCTGCGTCTGGGCGCAACGAAATCCGATTTCGACGCCACCATGGCGCTCCACCCTTCGGCGGCGGAGGAACTGGTCACCTTGCGCAACCGCACGGCGCGGCATACGCGCGACGAGGAATGAATGTGCGGCAGGTTCGCGATCACGTCTCCGCCTGAAGCCGTCCGCGCTTATTTCCGCTATGTCGAACAGCCCAATTTTCCGCCGCGCTACAATATCGCGCCGACGCAGCCCATCCCGATCGTCACGGCAGAGCGGGACGCGCGCCATTTCAAGCTTGCGCGCTGGGGCTTTCTGCCCGGCTTCGTCAAGGACCCCAGGGATTTCCCGCTCATCATCAACGCCCGCGCCGAGACGCTTCGCCAGAAGCCGAGCTTTCGCGCCGCGTTAAGGCGCAGGCGCTGCCTGATCCCCGCCGACGCCTGGTATGAATGGCGCGCCGAGGGCAAGGGCCGCAAGACTCCCTTCCTGCTGCGCCGGCGCGGCGCCGGCCTGATGGGTTTCGCGGGGCTGTGGGAGACTTACGCCGATCCTTCCGGCGGCGAGATCGACACCGCCTGCATCGTCACGACCAACGCCAATGGCGCGACGGTCGCGATCCACGACCGCATGCCGGCCCTGATCGAGCCCGGGGATTACAACGCCTGGCTCGATCCCGACGAGACTGTGCCGCCCCCGCTCCACCTGCTGCGTCCGGCGGACGACGCGGCAATCGAATTCTTCGCCATCTCGCCGCTGGTCAATCGCACCGTCCATGACGGGCCGGAGATTCAAAAGCCGGCTTGACCCGACGGCCGCCGCCGTAACGGAACCGAAAGTGGTAATATAAAAAATCTCACAACTCCTTTGATCGGCGCGGTCCCGAAAACCATGGATTCCTTCCTTTTCTCGCTCCTTGGCCTGATCGGTTTTTTTCTCGCCCTCAACCTGCGGGCGCGGGTGAAGCGGCTCGAAAATGCGCAACGCGCGCTGGAAATGAGGCTCCGCGACCTTTTCGGGGGGTGGGTCGACGAAACCCCGCCGCCCGCCGCCCCGCCGGCCGAGCCGGCGGCCGCGGACAGCACTTTCGCGACACCCGATTCCGAGCCGATTTTCGGTCAGGAGCGGAGCCCGAACCCGCCCCCCGTCGCCGAGGCCGCGCCGCGCGCGCCCCAACCGCCGTCCGTCTCAATCGAGCAGGAAATCGGAACCCGCTGGGCGGTTTATGTCGGCGGCGTCGCTCTGGCGCTCGGCGGCCTGCTGCTGGTGCGTTACGCCATCGAACAGGGCTGGTTCGGCCCCGCCGCGCGCGTGCTTACGGGGTTGGCGCTGTCGGCCCTCCTCATCGGCGCGGGAGAATATTTGCGCCGTCGCGAAAAAAATGCGGGCGAGCCGACGCCGACCCCCGCGGTGCTTAGCGCCGCCGGAATCACCGCAGGTTTCGGCGCCATTTACGCCGCCCATGCGCTTTATGGCTTCATCGGCCCGGCCGTCGCCTTCGCAGCCTTGGGCGCCTTTGGCCTCGGCGCCATGCTCGCCGCCGTCTGGCATGGTCCCGCCATCGCCGGGCTGGGCCTGATCGGCGCGCTGATCGCGCCGCTGCTCGTGCAGGCGGCTGAGCCCAGCCCGTGGCCCCTGCTGGTCTATGTCGGCGTGGTCGCCGCCGCCGGCTATGGGCTCGCCCGGCTAAGGCAATGGGCCTGGCTCGCGCTCGCCGCCGTTTTTGGCGCGGCGTTCTGGGGCCTGGGCTTCGCTTTCGGCGAGTGGCCACAATTTCCGCAAGCGGCAGAGATTCATTTCGTCCTGCAAATGGCTTTGGCCTGTTTCGCTTTCGCGCTCGACCGCGCCGCTTTGGCGGCGAAGCCGCGGAACCGGATGATCCTCGCTCATGCGGGGCCGCTGGGCCTGGCTTTGGTTGCGGCCTTCGCGCTGGCGGTCTGCGTCGATCGCGGCGGCTTCGACGATCTGTGGATCGCCAGCGCCGCCGGACTCGTCGGCCTGCTCGCCGTTTCCGGCGCGGCGCGGCCCCGGCTGGCTGCGGGCCTGCTGGCGGGCGCCGGGCTCACGGCCCTCTATCTGCTGATGTTGTGGCCTGCCGCGTCTGACCTGTTCGATCTGTTCGAGGCGCCGCCCGACCTGCCGTTCCGATTCAAGGCTTTCGCCGTTCTGAGCGCCGCCGTCGTCGGGGGCCTCGCCGGCGACGTCCTGTGGCGGCGGGTCGAGGTCCCAAAAATTGTCGCAACACTCCTTGCCGCGACCAGCGCATTGTCGCCGCTGTTGACCCTCTGCATCGTCTATTTGCGACTGACGTTGGACATGAGCTGGAGCAAAACCAGCGCGCCGCTGGCGCTGGCCGCCGGCGTTCTCGCCCTGGTCTTCCTTGCCGCGGCGGGAGCCTTCGGGCGACGGGACGCGGAAGACGCGCACGATCGCCTTGCGCTGGGCGTTTTCGCTTCCGCCACTTTGGCCGCGCTGGCGCTCGGCCAGACTTTCGTGCTCGATCGGGGCATGCTCACCGTCGCTTTCGCGCTCTCGGCGCTCGGCGCCGCCTTTGTCGAATCCCGGCTCGACATTCCGGCCCTGCGCCGGGCCGTGGCGGCGACCGGCTTTGTCGTCGCCGCGCGCCTGTTCTGGGACCCGCGCATCGTTGGCGAGGGTCTCGGCGCCGCGCCGATTTTCAACTGGCTGCTATGGGGCTATGGCGTCCCCGCGCTTTCCTTTGGTCTCGCCGCGCGTTTTCTCGCCCGCAACGGCGGCGAGGACGCGCCGACGCAGATCTCGGAAACGCTCGCCACGCTTTTCGCCACGCTTCTGGTCTTTTTCCAGATCCGCCATGTGCTGCACCGCGGCGATCTTTTCGCAAAAGATGTCGGATTGGTCGAAAGCGGCCTTTACGCCATCAGCGCCATGGGCTTTTCGCTGGTCCTCGCGCGGATGGGACTGCGCCGAGCCAGCCCGATGCTGGAGGGGCTCTCGCTGGGCTTCGGCGTCGGCTCGGCCGCGATCGCGGCCTCGGCGCTCGCCTTCCGCAGCAATCCTTATTTCACCGGAAGCCCGATCGTGGGCGGCCTCTGGTTCAACGGTTTGCTGCTGGGCTATGCTCTGCCCGGCCTGTGCGCCGTCCTCTTCGCCAATCTCTCCCGCGCCGACCGCCCGCTGTGGTTCCAGCGCATGTTGCGGCTGGTGGCGCTGCTTCTGGCTTTCCTCTATGTGACGCTGGAAACGCGCCGCATTTTCCAGGGCGCCTGTATCGACTGGCTCCAGCCGGCCAGCGCCAGCGAGCAATATGCCTATTCAGCGGTCTGGCTGGCGCTCGGCGTCGCCCTGCTCGGCTATGGCCTCCTCCGCCATTCGCTCGAAGCCCGCGCCGCCTCGGCGGCGGTGATTGTTCTGGCGGTCCTCAAGGTCTTCCTTTTCGATCTCGCCCACCTCGTCGGGGCGCAACGCGCCTTTTCCTTCATCGGCCTCGGCGCGGTGCTGATCGGGATCGGACTCGTCTATCAGAAACTGGTGTTCCGGCCGCGCAAGACGCCGGACGTCAAAAGTTGAGAACGCCCTCGCCCAACTTCACACAAGCGCCGCCGACGCGGGTCTCGACCAGGGCGCCGTCGACGATGCGCAAGATCAGTCCGATATGGCTGGGACGCCGAATCGCGAAACCTTGCTCGATGACGATCTCGTGCTCGCCGTCCTCCGGCTGTTCGAAATGGACGGCGACAGCCGCGAAGGCGGCGGCCGCCGAGCCCGTCGCGGGGTCTTCGCGCAGGCCGAGGCCCGGAACGAAGACCCGCGCCTGAACATGATGGGCCGGGTCGGACGTCTCGCGCGCATAGACGAAAACGCCAGCGGATTCACGCCCGAAGGCGGCCACGAAACGAGAGAAATCCGGCGCCAATCGATCGAGCGCCGACAGGCTTCTGACGGGAACGAAGGCGAAAGGCAGTCCCGCCGAGGCGGTCGCCGGCTCATGGGCGTCGAAACCGATCTCGATTTCGCCCATGCCGAGCGCCGCGGCGATTGCGGCGCGATCGGAAAGGATTCCGCCGAGCGCGGGAGGCCGAGGCGGGACAAAACTGCCGCGCAGCACATTTTTGAACCGCGAAACCTCGCAGACCACGTCGCCAGCCTGTTCCTCCACCAAGATCTGCAAAGGCTGGCGGCCGATCACGTCGGGCGCGCGCAGCGAAGCGATCAGGCAGGCGGCGCCGATCGTCGGATGGCCGGCGAAGGGCAGTTCCGTCGCCGGGGTGAAAATGCGCAAAGCGGCGGTATGAACGGGATCGCGCGGCGCCAGGACAAAAGCCGTCTCGGACAGGTTGAACTCGCGGGCGACGGCCTGCATCTGCGCCGGCGTCAGGCCATCCGCATCGGAGACGACCGCCAGCGGATTGCCGGCGAAAGGCTTTTCCGCGAAAACATCGAGCAGATGATAGGCGAGGCGGGTCACGCCGCGCCCGTTTCCGGCGGCGCGGCGGCGTCCTGTTCCGCGAGGCGGCGGTAAGATCGCACCGAGAACGGGATCAACGCGAGATAGGCGAGGCTCACGACGATTAGCATTTCCAGCGGGAAGGACGCCAGCAGAACGAGAATGGCCGCGACGGCGAACAGGACAAAGATGAATTTGTCGCGCGGAACCCGCCCGATATGCTTGCCCGAATAATGCGGGATGCGGCTGACCATCAGCCCCGCGATCAGGACAACATAGGCCGCCACCAGTTGCGTCAGTCCTCGCGAGGGCGGCAGATCGAACGACATGTTCAGATAGAGCGGCAGCATCACCACGATTGCCCCGGCGGGCGCCGGCATTCCGGTGAAGAAGCGGGCGGACCAGGCTGGCTTGTTCGGATCGTCGATCATCACGTTGAAGCGCGCCAGACGCAAGGCGGCGGCGATGGCGAAGATCAGCACCGCCGCCCAGCCCACGGTCTTGAGCGTATGCAGCGACCAGAAGAACAGGAGCAAGGCCGGCGCGACGCCGAAATCGATGAAATCGGCGAGAGAATCGAGTTCGGCGCCGAAACGCGACGAGCCTTTCAGCGCCCGGGCGATGCGGCCGTCCATTCCGTCAAGCACCGCCGCGGCGAGAATGGCCAGAACCGCGCTTTCGTATTTTGCGTCGACCGCGAAACGGATCGCGGTGAGGCCGGCGCAGAGCGCCAGCAAGGTCACGACATTGGGAACGACGAAGCGCAGGGGCAGGCTGCGCAACCCGCGCGCCCGAAGGCGCGCCTGGACCGGAGACGAAGCGGAAGTGGTTTCGCCCTCCAAAATGTCTCCCGCCATGTCAGCCGACCTTGAAATGACGGTCGGCTTCGCCGGGGCCATAATCGGCGAGCACGGTCTCGCCGGCGATGGCGCGCGAGCCGAGACCGACCAGCACACGGGCGCCCGCCGGCAGATAGACGTCGACCCGCGACCCGAAACGGATGAGGCCGAAGCGATCGCCGACGCCAAGACTTTGGCCCTCCTGCACGAAGGAGACGATGCGCCGCGCCACCAGCCCCGCGATCTGGACCACGCCGACCCGGCCGTGACGGGACTCGATGACGAGGCCGTTGCGCTCGTTGTCCTCGCTCGCCTTGTCGAGATCGGCGTTGAGGAACAGGCCGGGCTTGTAAGCTATGCGGGAAAGGCGGCCGCTGACCGGCGCGCGGTTCACGTGAACGTCGAAGACATTCATGAAGACGCAGACGCGCAGCATTGGGTCCATGCCAAGGCCGAGTTCGGGCGGCGGCTGGAACTGGCCGATCGAACAGATCACGCCGTCGGCCGGCGAGATCACCAAACCCTCCGCCACCGGCGTCACCCGCGCCGGGTCGCGGAAGAAATAGGCGCACCACAGGGTCAGGATCGCGCCAATCCAGCCCAGCGGCGTCGAGATCCAGCTCAGCGCCAGCGCGACGCCGGCGAAGAGCGCGATGAAGACGTGACCCTCGGGATGGATCGGCGTGATCTGCTTGCGAATGGATTCGATAAGCGTCATGGAGGCGCGGGCTCGCAAAGAAATGCGGGCGCTTTATGGCGCCAAACGCCGTTCAAGTCACGCAGGCTAATAATGCGGGGGCGGTTTTTCGGGCGCGACGGCCTGGCTCAGCCCCTGCATTTCTTCGCGCAAGCGCAGGACTTCCCGGGTCAACAAGTCGATCCGGCTCCATTGCGCGGCGACCGCGTCGCTCAATTCGGCGAGCGCGCGGTCCTGATGGGCGCTCGCCGCCTCCAGCGCCTCGACGCGCGCCGCCAATTCGGGCGATGCCTTCATCATTGCTTCCTTATCTAACGCCGCCCGAACAATTTCTCGATATCGGCGAGCTTCAGTTCGACATAGGTCGGGCGGCCATGATTGCACTGGCCGGCGCCCGGCGTGCGCTCCATTTCGCGCAGCAGCGCGTTCATTTCTTCGGCGCCGAGGCGGCGGCCAGAGCGCACCGAATGATGGCAGGCCATGGTCGCCAGAACATGGTCGAGCTTCTTCTCCAGCGGGGACGCCGCGCCCTCCTCGGCGAGCGAACAGGCGAGATCGCGCAGCAACGGCTCGATTTCCGCCGTACGCAGCGCCGCCGGCGCCTCATGGACGGCCACCGCGCCGGGACCGAAAGGCTCGACCGCCAGCCCGAGCGAAGCCAGAAGTTCGGCGGCCTCGACGAGGCGCCCGGCGTCGTCGGGATCGAGATCGACCACCACTGGCGAGAGCAGAGCCTGACGCGCGATCCCACGCTCCGCCCGCTCGCGCTTCAATCTTTCATAGACCAGCCGCTCATGGGCGGCGTGCTGATCCACCAGCACCAGACCGTCCCGGGTCTGGGCGATGATGTAGGTCTCATGAATCTGCGCCCGCGCCGCCCCGAGCGGCGCGGCAAGATCGCCGTCCAGCGGCGCCTCCTCATGCGCCCGCGCGTCGGCGGCGGGGGCAGAGTCCTCAAAGCCGGGCGCAAGGAGCGAAGGCGCGGCGGGTGAAGCGCGCCAATCCCAGTCGCGGGCCAACCCGCCTGTTCTCGCGGGAGAAGGCGCGCGCAGCGCGACGGCTGAGGGACTCCACGCGAATTTCTCCGTCGCCGCCGTCGCATTGGTCGGCGTCGCGCGGTGCAGCGCCGCCGCAAGGCTCTGTTTCAGCGCCCCGACCGCCAGGCCGCGCACCAGGCCTGGATCGGCAAACCGCACCTCGGACTTGGCCGGATGGACGTTCACATCGACCAGACGCGGCGGACAAGTGATGAACAAGGCGAGCGTCGGATGCCGGTCGGAACTCAAATAATCCATATAGGCGGCGCGGATCGCCCCAGCGATCTGGCGGTCGCGCACCGGGCGTCCATTGACGAAGACGAATTGCGCCAGAGCGTTGGCGCGATGCCAGGTCGGCAGACCGGCGAAGCCCCACAGCCGGAAGTCTTGGCGCTCGGCGTCCACCGCCAGCGCGTTGTCGCGAAAATCGCGCCCCAGGACCTGGGTGAGGCGCGCCAGCAGGCCCTCGTTTCCGGGCGGGCAGGCGTGATAATCGAACCCGGTCAGCCCCTCGCCGCCGAGCGAAAAGCGCACTTGCGGATTGGCCATGGCCAATCTTTTCACCACATCGGCGACGGCTGAAGATTCGGCGCGCTCGCTCTTCAAAAATTTGAGCCGCGCCGGCATGGCGGCGAAGAGGTCGCGCGCCTCGACCTTCGTGCCCTGCGCCAGAGCGACCGGCGCGGGAGCCGAGGCCGCGCCGAATTCGACGCGCAGGCGCAGGCCGTTGGCCGCCTCGCGCCGGCGGGTGGCGATTTCGAGCCGCGCCACCGAGGCGATGGACGGCAGGGCCTCGCCGCGAAAACCCAGCGTGGCGATATTGGTCAGGTCGCCATCGGGAATTTTCGACGTGGCGTGGCGCTCGACACAAAGCGCGAGATCGGCCTCGTCCATGCCGGCGCCGTCGTCGATGACGCGAATGAGCTTCTGGCCGCCGCCGGCGATGGTCACGTCGATCCGCGACGCGCGCGCGTCAAGCGCGTTCTCGACCAGCTCCTTGACGGCCGCCGCTGGCCGCTCGACCACCTCGCCCGCGGCGATGCGGTCGGCCAGAATGGGATCGAGCCGGCGGATTTTCATCGGATCAGCTGGCGGCCCGCTCCGACAGGCCCTCCGGGCGTCCGACCACCGCGACCAGCAGTTTCGCGTCGCCGATCAGGCGGCGTGCGACGCGGCGGGCGTCTTCCAGGGTCACCGCCTCGACCTCGGCGTTGCGGCGGTCGAGATAGGCGGCGTCGAAGCCCTCGCGCTGGAGTTGCAGCAGATGGCCGGCGATCTTGGTCGAGGTGTCGAAACGCAGCGCGTAGGAGCCGACGAGATATTTCTTCGCCTTGTCAAGCTCGTCCGATGTAGGCCCCTCGGCCGCGAGACGGGCGCATTCCGCCTCGATGACGTTCAGGGATTCGGCAGCGCGCTCGTTCTTGGTCGAGGTCGCGCCGATGAAGGATGGGCTGTGTTCGGCGGTCGCGAGGGTCGAAAAGACAGAATAGGTCAAGCCGCGCTTCTCGCGCACCTCCTGCCACAGGCGCGAGGTGAAGGCGCCGCCGCCGAGAATGTGGTTGACCACCAGGCCCGCGATATAATCGGGGTCTCGGCGGGCCAGGCCCGGACGGCCAAAGCGGATATTGGCCTGCGGCACGTCGAAGTCGACCACGATGCGCTGGCCGAGGCCCTGGATCTCGACTTCGGCGACCGGCGACAGCTCCGCCTTGGCCGGCAGCCCGGTGAAAAGCGCTTCGAGATGGCGCGCGAGCGTCGCGGCGTCGATGGCGCCGACGACCGCGATCTTCAACGTGTCGCGCGCCAGCATCCTGCGGCGCAGGTCGACGAGGTCGTCGCGGGTCACGGCGTCGATTTCGCCCAATTCGCCGCGCGCGGACCGCGAATAGGGATGGCCCGCCCAGGCGGTCCGCCGCCAGGCCTGGGCCGCCATGCTGTCAGGCTCCGTGGATTCGCGCTTCAGCGCGGCGTTGAGCTGGGCGCGCACGCGCGCAAAAGGCTCGGCGTCGAAACGCGGCGCGTTGAGCGCCAGCGCCATGAGTTCGAAAGCCTTGTCGGCGTGGCGCGACAGGCTCTGGAGATGGCCGGCGAACTCATCGCGTTCGGCCGAAAAGTTGAGGCGGATGGCGTGATCGTCGAGCGCGCGCTGGAACGCTTCCGAGTCGAGGTCGCCGGCGCCCTCGTCGAGCAGGCCGGCGAGCAGCGACGCCGCGCCGGCCTTGCCTTGCGGGTCCTGCGCCCCGCCGCCCTCGAAGGAAAAATCCATCGCGATCAGCGGCACGGCGTAATCCTCGACCAGCCAGGCGGCGATCCCGCCGGGGCTGACAATCTGCTGCACGCGCTCGGCGCGCGATATTTTTGCTGCGGGGGCGTTCATGGGTGACTTTCCTTCGGCGCTCACGCGGCCTGTTCCTTGAGCAGGAATCCGGAGACGGCGCGACGCTTGTTGAGCCATTTCATCGCCTTGGCCACATCCTCGACGCTGACCGCCTCGATCCGCGCGGCCCAGCCCAGGACGTCCTGGACATTGCCGCCGCTGGCCAGCGCCACGCCGAACCAGCGCGCCAGCGCGACCTGGCTGTCCTGGGCGTAGATCGCGTCGGCGACGAGGCGCGTCGAAGCGCGCGCGACATCCGCCGCGTTCACGCCGTCGCGACGCAATTCGGCGAGAACCTCGTCCACGCCGCGCTCCAGCTCTTCGAGGCTCACGCCGTCGGCGGGCGTCGCATAGACATAAAACCGGGTGTCGTCCACGGCGTCGGAATAATAATAGGCGCCGGCGGCGACCGCGATTTTGCGCTCCAGCACCAGCCGGCGGAACAAAAGGCTGGTCTGGCCGCCGCCGAGGTGATGGGCCAGGACGTCGAGCGCCTCCGCTTCGCCCTTTGCGGCGGTGAAGGCCGAGGGCACGAGATAGATGCGCTCGAATTGCGGCTGCTCAACTTTTGGATCGGCGAGCCGGACGATGCGTTCGGCGCGGGGCTCCGGCTCCTGCGGCCGATTGCGTCGTGGCGCCTCGCCGCGCGCGGGAATTTTTCCGTAGGTCTGGCGCGCGAGCCCCTCGACTTCCGGCGCCTCGACGTCGCCCGCGACGACAAGAATGGCGTTTTCCGGCGTGTAGAAGCGGCGGTAATAGCGAAGAGCGTCGTCGCGGTCGAGCGTCTCGATCTCGTGGCCCCAGCCGATGATCGGAACGCCATAGGCGTGATGGGTATAAAGCGCCGCGTTCAGCGCCTCGTCGAGTTGCGCCGCCGGGTCGGCCTCGGTGCGCATGCGGCGCTCCTCCAGCACCACGTCGCGCTCCGGCGCCACCACCTCGTCGGTCAGGTTCAGGCCGGTCATGCGGTCGGCCTCGAATTCCATCATGGTCTTGAGATGCTCGCGGGCGACGCGCTGGAAATAAGCCGTAAAATCATGGGAGGTGAAGGCGTTTTCCTGTCCGCCCAGCTCGGCGACGAGATGCGAGAACTCCCCCTGCTTGTGCTGGTGCGTGCCCTTGAACATCAGATGTTCGAGGAAATGGGCGATCCCGCTTTTTCCGCGCGGATCGTCGGCCGAACCGTTGCGATACCACACCATATGGGTGACGACCGGCGCGCGGTGGTCAGGGATGACCACCACATCCATACCGTTTTCGAGGCGGAAATGATCGACGCGCGGCCCGGCGTGGGCGGCGCCCTCCCCGGCTTGGTGCGAGGGCGTCTCCTGCGCCGCGCCAGAGAGGGGGAGGTGCTGCGATCGGGACAAGGCGCCGCTCCATTCTTTGAAAAATGCCTGTCCCGTCAATATAGAATGCAAAAGCCGGAACGACAGCCCCGGCTTCAAAAATTCACAGTCGATCGCGAGATCAGAACAGGCCGAAAAATTTCTTGTCCTTGCTGATGTCGCCCGACCGCAGACCGGAGACATTGCCGTCGGCGCCGCGCACCTTTTCCAGATAATTATCGGGCGGCTCGACCAGTTCCTTGGGATTGGAGGGACGCACGCCGGTCTCGCTGGCCAAGGGGGCGGGCTGAGGCAGCGAGCGCGCCTTGGGGACATTCAGTTTCGGCCGTTCGGCGTAAGTGATGTTGTCCGCCGGATTGTTGGTGTTGAGCCCCACATTGCCGAGCATCCGGTCCCAAACGCCAGGTTCGCTGGCCGGCGCCGGCGCAGGCGCCGCCTGGACCGGGGTCAGCGCCTTGCCCTGCGGCTGGACCGCCGCCTGACTGGTGGGGCGCGCGTCGTTGTGATGACCCCAGCCAAAGAAATTGGAGAGGAGATTCTGGTTGTCGCCTGGCGCGGCGCGCGCGGGGGCGGGTTGCTGCGCCGCCTGTGCGGCGGGAACGGGTTGCGGCGAGGGCGCGGCGGGTTGCTGCGGGGCGGCGGCGCCCTGACTTGACGGCCCATTGCCGCCCAGGCCAATGCTGTTCATCGCCTTGCCCCAGAGCGAATCGTCGGCGCGAGCGATCGGCGCGGCCAAAAGAACCGCGCAGGCCAGCAGGCCGCCCACCAAATGTCGCGCGCGTCTCGCTCGCAGCACTTTTTCCGTCAACGCCAAAACCAATCCGAAATCCCCCGCCCAAGCCCAAGCCAAAAGGTCAACACCTTATCGCCAAGGCCGCCAAATTAACGCCCCTTAACTGAAATTCAAGGCGTTTTCGCGGCGGCCGCGGCAGGCGCCGGGGCGGCGGTCGCCGGCGCTGGCGCGCTGTCTCCGCCGCCGAAATCGAACATCTTGTTCAGAAGGTAGCGTTTGGGAAAACGGTAGTAGCCGTTGCCGGCGCCGCCGCCATTATCGGCGGCGGCCTGCCCGGCGTTGCCGGCCTGCCCGCCGTCATTGGCGCCCTGCGCGCTGGCGCCTTGGCCCGCCGCGGGTCCGCCATTTCCGTCGCTCTCCGGCTGGTCTGGCGCCAACATGCGGTTGATCAGAAATTGATGCGGCGCCGCATAGCCGAACATCGTCGGTTGCTGGCCGGCGTCCTGCGCTTCGGCCGCGTCGCAAACCGAGGCGACGACGCCCGCCGCGAGGAAAGCCGCCGCCGCGGCGCGGCCGATGAACTTCGTCTGTGACATTCTCCTCGCGCTCCTCGTCTCACGCGCCGTGCTCGGCCCCGCGTCTCGTCGCCTCATACACCAGCAGGACGACGCCGACAAATATGGCGGCGTCGGCCAGATTGAAGATATAATTCGACAAAGGCCCGAGCGAGAACGGCGTGTGGAAATAAAGAAAATCGGCCACGGCGCCGTGGGTCAGGCGGTCGCTGGCGTTGCCGAGCGCGCCGCCGATGAGAAATCCGAAAGCCAGCGAGGAGACCAGGCTGCGCGCCCGCCACAGCCAATAGGACAACAGGCCCACGCCGGCGAGCGCGAGCGCGACGAGAGCGTAACGCCCGACGTCGCCGTCCGAGCGCAGCATCGTATAGGCGACGCCGCGATTCCAGCTCATGACCAAAGCCAGAAAGGGCGTCAACGCGTAAATCGGATGATCCGGTCCGCCGAGCAGGCCGATCGCCCATAATTTGCTGGCCTGATCCGCCGCGAGCACGAAGGCGGCGGCGGCCAGGCCGGCGAAGCGCCGGGCGGCGAGGCTCACGGCCAACGGCCCAGGGCGCGGAGCTCGCGCAGGGCCTGGGCGTCGCGCGGGGTCACATCGGGGAATTCGGGATCGGCGCCGACGAAGGGCGAAATCCGCCATGACCGCGCGCATTTGCGCCCCTCGGCGCGGCGGCTGACCACGCCGACGCCGGGCGTCTCGGCCAGGGTGAAGGCGCCTTGCGGCGGCGGCGCGACCACGATCTCAATCCCTGAGGTAATGCAGACATCGGCGAAATCGACGCCTTCGAGCGCGACGCGCAAGGCTTCGTCGGCGATGAACACCTGCGGGTCGGCTTCGAGCGAGGCGCCGATGGTCTTTTGCGCGCGTTCGATTTCCAGCGCCCCGGTGACCACGGCGCGCACCCGGCGAAGATTGCGCCATTTGGCGGCAAGCGCCTCGTCGCGCCACAAGTCCAGCTCCGCGGGGAAGGTCGTCAAATGAACGGAAGCGGCGGCTTCCGCGGGCCGGAACGCGAGCCAGGCTTCTTCCGCCGTGAAGCAAAGGATCGGCGCCAGCCATTTCAGCAGCCCGTCGCACAAAATGTCGATCGCGGTCAGCGCCCCCTTGCGGGTCACGCTGGAGGGCGGATCGCAATAGAGACAGTCCTTGCGGATGTCGAAATAAAAGGCGGAGAGATCGCCGGTCATGAAGGACGACAGCAGCGCGACCACTTTTTTGTAATCGAAAGCCGCGTAGGCTTCGCGGAGCGGGGCGTCGATCTCGGCAAGCCGGTGGAGGATATAACGCTCAAGCTCCGGCATATCTGCTTTGGCGACGGCTTGCGCCCGATCGAAATGGGCGAGCGCGCCAAGCATCCAGCGGATCGTGTTGCGCAGCTTGCGATAGGTTTCGGAGAAAGTGGCCAGAATCTCCTTGCCGATGCGCAGATCGTCGGAATAATCCGAGGCCGCCACCCACAGGCGCAAAATGTCGGCGCCGGCGTCCTTGATGACCGTCTGGGGCGCGACGACATTGCCGAGCGATTTCGACATTTTGCGGCCCTTTTCGTCGAGGACGAAACCGTGGGTCAGCACGGAGTCATAGGGCGCGCGGCCACGCGTGCCGCAGCTTTCGAGCAGGCTGGAATGGAACCAGCCGCGATGCTGGTCCGAGCCTTCAAGATACATGACCTCGTCTGGCCCGCCGTCGTGGCGGCGTTTTATGCCCGCCAGCGTCGGAAAATGTTTCGGGTCTTCCAGCGTGAAAGCGTGGGTCGAGCCGGAATCGAACCAGACGTCGAGCACGTCGTCGATCTTTTCGTAATTTTCCGGGTCGTGGTCAGGCCTGAGGAATCTTTCCGCCGCGCCCTCCTTGTACCAGGCGTCGGCGCCTTCTTGCGCAAAAGCCTCGACGATCCGGGCGTTGACCTTCTCGTCCACCAATATGTCGTGGCCGCCCTTCCTGACGAAGACCGCGATCGGCACGCCCCAGGCGCGCTGGCGCGACACCACCCAATCCGGGCGATTGGCGATCATGCCGGTGATGCGGTTTTCGCCCGCCGCCGGCACCCAATTCGTGCGGGCGATTTCTTCCAAGGCTATGGCGCGCAAAGTCGGCCCGTTCGCGCCGGCGCCGAGGGCTTTGCCCGCCGCCTCGTCGAGGGGCGCCGCGAAGGGCTTGTCCATCGCAATGAACCATTGCGGCGTATTGCGGAAGATCACCGGCTTTTTCGAGCGCCAACTGTGCGGATATTGGTGCTTCATTTTTCCGCGCGCCAAAAGAGCGCCGGCCTCGATCAGCGCCGCGATGACGCGCAGATTGGCGTCGCCCTTGTTTCCCTTGTCGTCGATGACCCGCGCGCCCGCAAAGCCTGGAACTTCCTCGGTATAAAAGCCGTCGGCGTCCACCGTGTAGGGAATGCGGGTGTCGATCCCGCGCTCGTGCAACAGGCGGCCCGACGCCATCCAGATATCGAAGTCCTCGCGGCCATGGCCGGGCGCAGTATGGACGAAGCCGGCGCCGGCGTCGTCGGTCACATGATCGCCGTCCAGCAGCGGGATATCGAACGTGTATCCGAGCTTTTCGAGCGGATGGGCGCAGGTCATGCTGAGGAGTTCGCGCGCGGGAACCTCCTGGAGCCGTTCGAACGCCTCGACCTTGGCTGACTGGAATACGCTTTCGGCGAGCGTGTCGGCCAGGATGAACTGATCGCCGGGGCCAGCCCAGTTGCCCTCCGGCGCGGCGACCACGCGATAGAGGCCATAGGCGATCTTGTGCGAAAAAGAGATGGCGCGATTGCCCGGCAGCGTCCAGGGCGTGGTCGTCCAGATGACTATGCGCGCGTCTTGCCCCTTCACGGGAAACGCGACAAAAACCCAATCCGAGGTGTGATCCTCATATTCGACTTCCGCCTCGGCCAGCGCCGTCTTTTCCACCACCGACCACATCACCGGCTTGGAGCCGCGATAAAGCAGGCCATTGGCCGCGAATTTCATGATCTCGGCCGCAATGACGCTTTCGGCGGCAAAGTCCATGGTGGCGTAGCGGCCCGCCCAGTCGCCGGCGACGCCGAGGCGCTTGAACTCTTCGCGCTGGATATCCAGCCAATGTTCGGCGAAGGCTCGGCACTCGCGGCGGAATTCGACCACCGGAACCTCGTCCTTGTTGCGCCCCTTGGCGCGATATTGCTCCTCGATCTTCCATTCGATCGGCAGGCCGTGGCAGTCCCAGCCTGGCACATAATTCGCGTCCTTGCCGAGCATGCGCTGGGAGCGGGTGACGAGATCTTTCAGAATCTTGTTCAGCGCATGGCCGATATGGATATTGCCGTTGGCGTAGGGCGGGCCGTCATGCAGCACGAATTTGGGCTTGCCGGCGTTCTCCGCCCGCATTTTTTCGGTCAGGCCGATGCTCTCCCAATGGGCGAGCAGTTCCGGCTCCTTCTTCGGCAGGCCGGCGCGCATGGGGAAGTCGGTTTTCGGCAGATAGAGCGTCGAGGAATAATCGGGACCCGTTTTTTCGGACATGAATCAGGCTCGCGGCGCGTGGAGGCGAAGGAGGTCGTGCGGGAAAATCCCGGCGCGCGTCACGAAGCTCAGACGCGGGCCGGGCCGATAATTCGCCGGAAAATGATGCGGACGCGATACGACATGCGGCCTTTTAGCAAAACCTGAGGCCGCGAATAAAGGCCCTGCAACAAAAAAGCGCGGGCGGAGATTTTTCCGCCCGCGCCTCGCCCGCGATGAGACCCGTGTTCAGTGCGCCATGGCCTTGATGACGCTCTCGACCACTTTTTTGGCGTCGCCGAACAGCATCATCGTATTGTCCTTGAAGAACAATTCATTCTCGACGCCGGCATAGCCGGAGCTCATCGAGCGCTTGACGAACATCACCGTCTTGGCCTTTTCGACGTCCAAAATCGGCATGCCGTAGATCGCCGAGGTCTTGTCGGTCTTGGCCGCCGGATTGGTCACGTCATTGGCGCCAATGACGAAGGCGACGTCGGCTTGCGCGAATTCGGAATTGATGTCCTCCAGTTCGAAAACTTCGTCATAGGGGACATTGGCTTCCGCCAGCAGCACGTTCATATGGCCGGGCATGCGGCCCGCGACCGGATGGATGGCGTATTTGACCTCGACGCCCTCGGCCTTGAGCAGATCGGCCATTTCGCGCAGAGCATGCTGGGCCTGGGCCACCGCCATGCCATAGCCCGGCACGATGATGACCTTGGACGAGTTCTGGAGAATATAGGCCGCGTCGTCCGGCGAGCCCTGCTTGACCGGGCGGCTCTCCTTGGCGCCGCCGGCCGCCGCCGCGTCCTCTCCCCCGAAGCCCCCGAGGATGACGGAGATGAAGGACCGGTTCATGCCCTTGCACATGATGTAGGACAGGATGGCGCCCGAGGAGCCGACCAGCGCGCCGGTGATGATCAGCGCCAGATTGCCCAGAGTGAAGCCGATGCCGGCCGCCGCCCAGCCCGAATAGGAGTTGAGCATCGAGACCACGACCGGCATGTCGGCGCCGCCGATCGGAATGATCAGCAGCACGCCGAGCGCGAGAGACACCAGCACGATCAGCAGGAAAAACGCGGCGCCGCCGGTCGCGAAGAAAGAGGCGATCAGCAGGACGAGCGCCAGGCCGAGCACGCTATTGATGGCGTGGCGCTGCGGCAGCATGATCGGCTTGCCGGACATGCGGCCGTCGAGTTTCAGGAAGGCGATGACCGAACCGGTGAAGGTGATGGCGCCGATGGCCGCGCCGAGCGACATTTCGATCAGGCTGGCCGGATGAATGTCGCCGGGTTCGCCGATGCCGAAAGCCTGCGGCGCGAACAGGGCGCCCGCCGCCACCAGCACCGCCGCGAAACCGACCAGCGAATGGAAGAAGGCCACCAGCTGCGGCATTTTGGTCATTTCGATCCGCCGCGCCAGCACCGCGCCGAACCCGCCGCCGATGCCGACGCCGGCGACGACCATCAGCCAGCCGAAAATGTCGGACGGCGGCTTGAGCGCCAGCGTGGTCAGGATGGCGATGGCCATGCCGATCATGCCGTAGCGGTTGCCCTGGCGCGAAGTTGTGGGATGCGACAGGCCGCGCAGGGCGAATATGAACAGGACGCCCGAAACGAGATAGAGAAGGGCCGCGAGATTGACGTTCATGGATCTCAGCCCTTCTTCTTGTACATGGCGAGCATTCGCGCGGTGACGAGGAAGCCGCCGAAAATGTTCACCGAGGCGAGGATCAGGGCGATGAAGCCGAAAACGCGCGCCCAGACCGGGCCGCTGTCGAGCGCGGTCGCGCTGTCCACGCCCACCGCCAGAAGGGCGCCGACGACGATGACCGAGGAAATGGCGTTGGTGACCGACATCAGCGGCGTATGCAGCGCCGGGGTCACCGACCAGACCACATAATAGCCGACGAAGACCGCCAGGACGAAGATCGCCAGCCGGAAGATGAAGGGGTCGATCGCGCCGCCGCTCGCCGCATGGGCCGCGGCGCCCGCCGCGTCGGCGACATGCGTGAGGTGGGAGGCGCGGTCGGCGTAAGCCTGCGCCGCGTCGGCGGCGGCGCGCGCCGTCCGGGCGGCGTCCCGCGCCTGATCGACCAGCGTTTGTACGTCAGTAGCCATTCTTTTGCCCCTCTCTCGGGCCTCAATCGAGTGGTTGAATCAGCGGGCTCAGGCCGCCGCGAAATTGGGCAGGCGGCGGCCTCATGCCGCCGCGAAACCTGGATGCACGATGGCGCCGCCATCGGTCAGTCGGGTCGCCTTGACCAGCTCGTCCTCGCCATCGACCTTGAGCGCCTTGCTTTCCTTGTCGATCATGGTTTCGAGGAAGGCGAACAGGTTTTTCGCGTAAAGCTGCGAGGCGGTGGCCGCGAGGCGGCCGGCGACATTGAGATGGCCGACGATCTTCACGTGGTTCTTGGTGGTGACGACCTTGCCGGGCTTGGCCAGTTCGCAGTTTCCCCCGCGCTCGACCGCCAGATCGACGATCACCGAGCCGGGGCGCATGGAAGCGACCATGTCCGCCGAAATCAGGCGCGGCGCCGGGCGGCCGGGAATGAGCGCGGTGGTGACGACAATGTCCTGCTTGGCGATGTGCGACGCCGTCAGCGCCGCCTGCTTGGCCTGATATTCCTTGGACATTTCCTTGGCGTATCCGCCTGCCGTCTGCGCCTGCTTGAACTCCTCGTCCTCGACGGCGAGGAATTTGGCGCCGAGCGATTCGACCTGCTCCTTGGTGGCCGGACGCACGTCGGTGGCGGTGACCACCGCGCCGAGGCGCCGCGCCGTGGCGATGGCCTGGAGGCCGGCGACGCCAACGCCCATGATAAAGACTTTGGCGGCAGGAACAGTGCCGGCGGCGGTCATCATCATCGGAATGGCGCGGCCATATTCGGCCGCCGCGTCGATCACGGCGCGATAGCCGGCGAGATTGGCCTGCGAGGACAACACATCCATCACCTGGGCGCGGGTGATGCGGGGCATCAGCTCCATGGCGAAGGCCTGGACATTGGCCTTGGCGATGCCGGCGAGCGCCTCGTGCTGGCCGTAAGGATCCATGATCGCCAGAACGACCGCGCCCGGCTTGACCCCGGCGAGGGCTTGCGCCCCCGGCCGGCGGACCGCCAGCACGACATCGGCGCCGGCGACGGCCGCGGCCGCGTCAGGCGCGATTTTGGCGCCGGCCTTTTCGAATTCCGCGTCGGTAATGCCGGAGCCCAGGCCCGCGCCGGCCTGCGCAACGACGTCGGCTCCCAGGCCGACCAATTTCTTCACGGTTTCAGGCGTCGCCGCGACGCGCGCTTCGTTGGCGTCGGTTTCGGCGGGAACGGCAATGCGCATGAACAACTCCAATTGGCCCGCATCGGCGCGGGTCTTGAAAGCTCCGCCCGGAGCACGAAAGCGTTTACGGGTTCAAAGAGTGAAAAAGGCCTGCGGCGGCGCGTGCGTAACCTCGGCCGGCGCGCCGCCGGCGCCGATTTCAGCCGCCGCCATTTTCCTCTCCTTCGTGAAGTCCGTCTCTTCAACCGGTCTGGCCAAGCCGCGCCTTTTTTCCCAAAAGGTCCGGCCCGAGGCAAGCTGATATAAGGTAGGCGCCGCGATTTCACCTCATCTTTTCGGCGAAAGGTGAAAAATCAGGCGGCTATGGGGGCGAGACCCGCCGCCGCCAGCGTCGCCGCTTGGCGCGCCGCCAGAACGTCGAGGTCGAATTGCTCCAGCGCCTCCTCGAAAAGGCGGTGGAAATTGAGCCGCGCCGCCAGATGGAGGAAGGCGCCGCCGAGGCCGATCGCGGCGCGGTCCATGAAGACGAATTCGCGCGGAATGGTCACCGGCCCCTTTTCGCGCAGCTTGCGCCGCACTTCGGCCGCCTCGCCCCGGCCATAGGCTCCGGGGGAAACCCCGTCGGCGATGGTGCGCACGCGGTCGTCGAGCAGCGGCCCGAGGATGAAGCGCGCCCAGATGGTGAGAATTTCGATCAGCTCCGCATTCAGATTGCGGAAGCCCCAGGCCGAAAAAGCCGCGGCGACCTGATCGCGCCGATTTTGCAGCAGACCGCGATAGAGCTGGACCACGCCGCCGACGAATGCCGGCGGAAAGATGCGGATGCAGCCGTAATCCAGCAGATTGATCCCGGCCGCGGCGCCGCCCTGCCGGAAAACGGCGTAATTGCCGAGATGCGGGTCGCCGTGGATCACGCCGTAATGGGCGAAAGGCGACCACCAGGCGCCGAAAATCGCCTGCGCGACCCGATTGCGCTCGGCCTCGGGAGCGCCGACGAGGGTCAGGATCTTTTCGCCCTCGAGCCAGTCGAGGGTCAGGAGGCGGCCGGTGGAAAGACGGTCGTGAACGCCGGGGACTCTGATGTCGCCGCGGCTCGCCAGCATGATTTCGTAAAGGCGCGCATGTTTGGCCTCGCGACGGTAGTCCAGTTCCTCGCGCAGGCGCTCGGCAATTTCCTGCGCCGCCTCGCGCGCGTCGATCGCCGGCTCTATGCGCTTCTGCAAGGCCATGACCATGTCGAGCTGGGCGAGATCGGCTTCGACCGCCGACGCCATGTCGGGATATTGCAGCTTGCAGGCGACCTCGGCGCCGTCGAGCGTGCGGGCGCGATGGACCTGGCCGAGCGAGGCGGCGGCGGCGGGATGGAGGTCGAAGGCGGCGAAGTTTTCCCGCCAGCCGGGGCCGAGTTCGGCGGCCATCCGCCGGCGCACGAAAGCCGCGCCCATCGGCGGCGCCTCGCTTTGCAGGGTGGCGAGGGCCTGGGCATATTCGGCCGGCAGCGCCTCGGGAATGGTGGCGAGGAGCTGGGCCGCCTTCATCAGCGGGCCTTTCAGCCCGCCAAGCGCCCGCGCCAGCGCCTCGGCGTCGCTTTCCCGCCCGCCGTCCCGGCCCAGGAACCGCGCGCCGGCGAGCCGCGCCGCGAAACCGCCGGCTTGCGCGCCGACCGCGAGATAGCGGGCGGCGCGGGCGCTCAGGCGATTGGCCTCGTCGTCCTTCATGCGCTCTCCTTCGCCACCCTTTTACGCCGTGAGCGCCGCGCGGGCTCAACGCCCATAGGTTCCGGTCAGGCTCGCCCTGCCCAAAGCGTTGGCGTTGATCATGAAACCGGCGACCGAGGCGGTGGCGTGGGGCGGCAGATCGAGCCTTTCAACCTTGAGCGCGTAAACGGTGAAATTGTAATGGTGCGGCTTGTCGCCCTTGGGCGGACACGGACCGCCGTAGCCGGGGGCGCCAAAATCGGTCGCGACCTGTTTGGCTCCCTTCGGCAGGGTGGCCCCATATTGC
The DNA here is from genome assembly GCA_021813805.1 of Pseudomonadota bacterium. Taxonomy (GTDB): domain Bacteria; phylum Pseudomonadota; class Alphaproteobacteria; order Rhizobiales; family Beijerinckiaceae; genus Rhodoblastus. The sequence continues at coordinate 27,341 of JAKAJL010000033.1, forward strand.
GTGCCGGCGCCCTGCGGCAGGCCGGTCACAAAGGCTGGAATGTCATAGACCACCCAATGCCAAAATCCCGCGCCGCCGGTCGGCGCGTCGGGGTCGTGGACGAGGATGGCGAAGCTCTTGGTTCCGGGCGGCGCGTCGCGCCAGGTCAGGGCCGGCGAAAGATTGCCGCCCTTGCAGCCGAAACCGTCATAGACGGACGCCTCGTCGATCGGTCCGCCGCCCGGCGGGATGTCGGGGCTTCTCAGTTCGAAAGCCGCGGCAGGCGCCGCGGCGACCGCGAGCAGCAGGCTTGACGCCAATATGTGTTTGAGCGCCATTTCCATCTTCCTTTCATTTGTTGCTTTCATGGCATGTTTTCATAGCTTGGGCGTCATTCGGGCCAGCACCCCGCGGATGAACGTCTCGGTCTCGCCAGGACGGGTCAGGGGCAGCATATGGCCGCCCGCGATCCGTGTCAGTTCCGCCCCCGGAGCCTCGGCGCAGAAATCCGCGCCCTGCCGCTCGGGATCGAGAAGCTTGTCGCCTTCGCCATAAAGCACCCCAATGGTCAGGTCGAGCGCGCCATAGCGCCGGATCATCCGCGGCATTTCGCGCGGCTGGGTCAGGACGTCGCGCGCCGCGGCCAACAAGGCGGAAGGCCGCGCGGCCAGCAGGCCGCCGCCGAGGCTCCAGAACCGCGCCGGCTTGGGATCCGGCGCGAAAACCATATCGCGCGCCACGCCTGAGCGCAAAAGCGTCACGACCGGGCCGAAGGTCCAAGCCGTGAGCCAGCATGCGAACCGGCCGCGCCGGGCCAGTTCGCCGAGGATTTTTGGCGGCGCCGCAACCAGATGGGTAAGCGGCGCGATCAGCGCCAAGCCGCCGATTCTATCGCGATGGTCGAGCGCGAGGGCCAAAGCCACCGCGCCGCCGAGCGAATGGCCGACGACCAGGGGCTTTTCGAGCCCGAGCGCCTCGATCGCCCGCGCGACGGTTTTGGCCTGTTCGGCAAGCGTCTGGGGATTCGCCGTTTGCGAATAGCCCGCCCCCGGCCGGTCGATCAGCACGACGCGGCGTTCCGGGAACCGCGTCGCAAGGGCGTATGCAAATTCATTGAGCTGGCCGAGCAGGCCATGGATGAACAGCAGAGGCGGCTCGCTCAGCCCTGGCCGCAGCCCGCTGTCCGCCACATGGAGGCGAAGGCCCCCGAGCTCGACGAAACGGCCGATGGGCGGGACAAGCGCTTCGATGAAACGGGCCAGCGCCCAGTTGAACAGGACCGCCACGCCGAGCGCGATCAGTCCCCAAAAGACCAGCCAGAGCATGGCGAGGATCAGCATCGAACCTCCCGATTCAGGCGGGCAGGCTTTCCAGTTCGTCGATCAGTCCCTCGATCATCGACAGGCCGATGTTCCAAAAAGCGGGATCGCGCGCATCGAGGCCGAAGGGCGCGAGCAGTTCCGAATAATGTTTCGAGCCGCCCGCCGAAAGCAAAGCGAAATATTTTTCGACAAAGCCCGGCTCGGCCTTCTGATAGACGCCGTAAAGCGAATTCACCAGACAATCGCCGAAGGCATAAGCGTAGACATAGAAGGGCGAATGGATGAAATGCGGGATATAGGCCCAAAAGGTCTCATAACCGGGCATCAGCTCGATCGAGGGCCCGAGGCTTTCCGTCTGGGCCGCCATCCATAATTCGCAGATGCGCTCAGCCGTCAGCTCGCCCTGACGACGCTCCTCGTGAAGGCTGCGCTCGAAGGAATAGAAGGCGATCTGCCGCACGACCGTATTGAGCATGTCCTCGACCTTGGAGGCGAGCATGGCCCGACGCTCGCGCGGCTCCTTCGCTTCCGCCAGCAGCGCCCGGAAGGTCAGCATTTCCCCAAAAACCGAGGCGGTCTCGGCGAGCGTCAGCGGGGTCGGGGCCATCAGCGGGCCGTTATGCGCCGCCAGAACCTGATGCACGCCATGGCCAAGCTCATGAGCGAGCGTCATCACGTCGCGCGGCTTGCCCTGGTAATTGAGCAGGACATAGGGATGGACCGAAGGGCTGGTGGGATGGGCGAAGGCGCCCGGCGCCTTCCCCGGCCGCACCGGGGCGTCAATCCATTGGCGGTCGAAGAATTGCTCGGCGATCTCCGCCATTTTCGGCGCGAAGGCGCGATAGGCGCCAAGCACCGCGGCGCGCGCCTGCGACCAGTCATAGACCGCGCGCGGCGCGTCGGGCAAAGGCGCGTTGCGATCCCAATGGCGCAGCCTGTCCTTACCGAACCAGCGCGCCTTCAGCCGGTAATAGCGGTGCGATAGCCGGGGATAGGCGGCGCGCACCGCCGCGACCATGGCGTCCACGACTTCCGGCTCGACGCGGTTGGAAAGATGGCGCGCGGCGGCGACGTCCTTGAAGCCGCGCCACTGGTCGGAAATTTCCTTGTCCTTGGCCAGCACATTGGAGATCAGCGTGAAAACGCGCAGGTTTTCCCTGAGCGTGGCGGCGATCGCGTCGGAGGCTTTCTCGCGGACCTTCTCGTCGGGATCCTGGAACAGGTTGAGTGCTGGCTCCAGGGTCATTTCCTGGCCGTCGATCTCGAAGCGCAGCGAGGCGATGGTCTCGTCGAACAGACGGTTCCAGGCCGAATGGCCGGTCACGGATTTTTCGTGGAACAGCCGCTCGATGCGGTCATCCAGCTGATAGGGCTTTTCCCGCCGCAAATCCTCGATCCAGGGGCGGTAATGCGAAAGCGGCTCCTCGTCCATCGCCTTGGCCAAGGCGATGTCGTCGAGGCGGTTCAATTCGAGCTGGAAGAACAGCAGGTCGGTCGAGGCCGCCGTCACTTTCTCCTGCGCGTCGCCATAGAATTTGGCCCGAACCGGATCGATGGTGTTCTCGGCGTAGCACAGACCGGCATAGGACATGATCCGCGTCGCCAGATCGTCGATGGACTCATAACGCGCGATCGCCTCGTGCAGCCGCCCTGGCGCGTCGGGCGCGGCCAGCAGGCCGGCGAGCGCGCCGCGATAGACCGCGGCGAACTCCCGGCACTCATGGCCAAGGCGTTTCAGATCCTCGGCGAAGCGGGAGCTGTCCAGCCCTTCATATAGGTCGTCGAGTCGCCAGTTCGGCAGATCTTCGGCTGGCGCGGCGCCGGAGCCTTGCGCGCCAGAGACAGTCGTTGGGGAAGGACGGAACATGGCGCGGCCAAGCCTCTGCGGGAATCGCGTGTACGAGCGAATCACAATATTGGGCGGATGCGGCGGGGATCAACCCGGATTCGCCGAACGAACGGTCGAGACGGCTCCCCGCGTGTGGAAAGCCGACGCCGGCGCGAGAGCGAAAGAGCGCCCGCGGGAATGTTCATCTGGTCGCGATCACATAGGCGAAGCTCGAAACCGCACGCCAGTCTCGGCGCTCGGCGAAACGGTTGAAGGCGGCGTCGAGCTGTTTCAGGCCCGGAATCTTCCAGAAATAGGCATAGCCCCAGAACGGCAGCACGACCGCGTCCGAAAAACCGGCCTGGCGCAGCATTGGCATGATTCTGCTCTCGCTGCTGAAGCAATGATCGTAATAGGCGGGGAATTTGGGATCGCCGCCCTCGGGCTTGCGCTCGGGAAACAGACTTTCCAGGATGAAGCGGGACATGCGCTCGGGCATCAAACGGTTCAGCGCATAGGGTAGGGCGTAGAGAGTCGGGAAAAAGGACAGGGCCACGCCGCCCGGCGCCAGAACGTCGGCGACATTGCGCCACATCGCCGGGACGTCCGGCACGTGCTCCATCACCATGCGGCAATAGGCGAGGTCATATTTGCCGCGTCCGAGGATGTCGGACGCCCGCGGCGAGGTGATGTCGCATTCCATCTTGCCATAGCCGGAAGGGGCCAGGGCGAGCTCGCGGGCGGAAATGTCGTTCAGGGTGATGTCCAGCCCGAGCGCGGCGGCCTCCATCGGCTGGAAAAGCGGGTCGCGCCCGGCGCCGATTTCGAGGTGGCGGCGCAACCCCCTCCTGCGCGAAAGCTCGATGATGGTCGGCTTGTAATTTTCCCAGCACCAGTGCCAATGCGAAGGATAGCCGAGACCGGCGACGATCTCGCGGATGTCGGCGGCAGGCGAGGCGTTGGCGAGAAGGGCGTCGGTCATTGCGGCTCCGGAAACGGGCTCCAAAAAAGTTTCGAAAACAGACCTGGCGCCATTTTAACGGGAGGCGACTTAACGGCCTGTTGCCGAACATGGTCACCGCCGGTTTTCCGCGCCCGGGCTGGACACGTTCAGTGAAGACTAAGACCTTTGCGCCATGATCCGCGGCCTTCCGGAAAGGCGAAACTTGGAAAAGCCCATGGGCGCCAGACTGCATATCGTGATCATCATCGACCACGCCTCGATCACCGGCGGCCAGGCCAAAGTCGCGCTGCAAAGCGCCATCGCCCTCAAACAGGCCGGGTTCGAGCCGATCATCTTCGCTTCCGCCGGGCCGGTCGATCCGCAACTGGCCCGGGCCGGTGTCGAGGTCGTCTGCCTCGGCCAGCACGATCTGCTCGGCAATCCTTCCGCTCTCGCCGGCGCGGCGCAGGGAATCTGGAACTTCAAAGCCGCCCGCGAAATGAAGAAACTGCTGGCGCGCCTGCCGCGTGAGCGGACCCTCGTTCACGTCCACGGCTGGGCCAAGGCGATGTCGGGCGCTTTCGCCCCAGCCGTGCGCGCCGCCGGCCTCCCTTCGGTTTATACGTTTCACGAATATTTCCTGTTCTGCCCCAATGGCGGCTTTTACGATTACCGCAACCATCGTGTCTGCCGGCTGCAGCCGCTGTCCGCCGCCTGCTGGGCGCACCATTGCGATTCGCGCAATTATCCGAGCAAGATCTGGCGCTGCCTGCGGCATATGGGCATGGACCATGCCGCGGGGATGCCGAAACTTTTTTCGGATTTCATCGTCATTTCCGATTTTCAGGCGGGAATCGTGACGCCGCGCCTGCCGCCGAACGCGCGCGTTCATCGCATTTCCAACCCGATCGACGCGGAGAACCTCGGGCGCAAGCCGGCCCCGGCGGCGGGCGATTTCCTGTTCGTCGGGCGGCTCTCGCCGGAAAAGGGGCTGTTCTTTTTCGCCGAAGCCGCGCGCAAGGCCAATGCGACCCCAGTTTTCGCGGGCGACGGGCCCTCGGCCGCCGAGCTTCGCGCGCGATATCCGGAAGCGAGGGTTCTCGGCTGGAAATCGTCGGCCGAGGTCAAGCAATTGATGCGGAGCGCCCGCGCCCTGGTTTTTCCTTCGCTCTGGTATGAGGGCCAGCCCCTGACCGTCCTCGAGGCCAAGGCGGCCGGTCTGCCGATCGTGATTTCGGACGCCTGCGCCGGCCGCGACGAAGTGGACGACGGCGAAACCGGCTTCTGGTTCCGCAGCCAGGACGCCGACGATCTGGCTGACAAGCTGGAACGGCTCAAGGACGACGAACTGATCGTCCGAATGTCGAACGCCGCCCATGACCGTTTCTGGGCCGATCCGCCGACCATGGCGCGCCATGTCGCGCGCCTCGCCGCCGTTTACGAGGACATGATGTCGCGGCGAGGCTGAACGCTTTTCCGGCGCCGTCCCTTTGGATGGCTGCGATAGAGCTGCCTATTAACACGGCATTTACCCTAATCGCGGAGCATATATGAAGCGGTCGCGCCGCTCGAGTGAAAGATCAAGAATGACTTCGACCGTACTTATCGCCGATGACGATCCCGTGCAACGCCGGCTTCTCGAAGCCATGGTGCGGCGATTCGGCTATGACACGGAATGCGTCGAGGGCGGCGAATCGGCGCTGGCGCGGATGCAATCCGCCGGCCAGCCAAGGATCGATCTGCTGATTCTCGATCTCGTCATGCCCGACCTCGACGGCATGGGCGTCCTCCTGCGCATGCGCGAACGCGCGATCACGACCCCGGTCATCGTCCAGACCGCTCACGGCTCGATCGAAACCGTGATTTCCGCCATGCGCGCCGGCGCGCTCGATTTCGTGGTCAAGCCGGTCGGCGCCGAAAGGTTGCAGATTTCGATCAAGAACGCCCTGCGCTTCGAGGCGCTCGAAGGCGAAATCCGCCGCATCGGCCGGGCGGCGGCGGGCCAGCTCACTTTCCGCGACATCCTGTCGCGCGGCGAGGAAATGGCGCGGGCGGTCCGGCTCGGCGAGCGCGCCGCCAAATCCAACATCCCGGTGCTGATCGAGGGCGAATCGGGCGTCGGCAAGGAATTGATGGCCCGCGCCATCCAGGGCGCCTCGGACCGGCGCGGCAAGGCCTTCGTGACGGTCAATTGCGGCGCCATGCCGCAGAACCTGGTCGAATCGATCCTGTTCGGCCACGAGAAGGGGGCCTTTACCGGCGCGACCGACAAGCATGCCGGCAAGTTCGTCGAGGCGAATGGCGGCACCCTGTTCCTGGACGAAGTGGGCGAATTGCCGCTCGAAACCCAGGTCAAGCTTTTGCGGGCCCTTCAGGAAGGCGAAATCGATCCGGTCGGCGCGCGCAAACCGGTTCGCGTGGACGTGCGCCTGATTTCGGCGACCAACCAGAACCTCATCGAACTGGTCAAGCAGGGCCGATTCCGCGAGGACCTGTATTACCGTCTCAACGTATTCCCCATCTCCATACCGCCTCTGCGCGCGCGGCGCGTCGATGTTCCGGACCTCGCCCGGCGTTTCCTCGCCCGTTTCAGCGCCGAGGAGGGGAAAAGATTGCGCGGTCTTACCGCCGAAGCCCTCTCCATGCTCTCGACTTATGACTGGCCGGGCAATGTCCGCCAGCTCGAAAACGCCATGTTCCGGGCCGTCGTCCTGGCCGACGGCGACGAACTGACGGTCGCGGAATTCCCCCAGATCGCCGCCCATGTCGCCGGCTTCGACGTCCGCGTGCCGGCGGCGCCGCCGCCGGTCGGCGCGCGCGAGGTCCATCGCGAGATCGTACGCGTCGAAGTGCGCGACCCCAATGTCCTGAAGCTGCTGGACGAAAATGGCGATGTGCGCCGCCTGGAATGGCTGGAGGAAAGGGCGATCCGCTTCGCCTTGACCCATTATCGCGGCCAGATGTCGGAAATGGCGCGAAAACTCGGAATCGGCCGCTCGACGCTCTATCGGAAAATGAAGGAATATGGCCTCGGCGAGCATGTTCCCGGCGACGGCGCCAACGCCGCGTGAATGAAAATCGGGTTTTCGCCGGCGTTACGCCTGAATTCGGGCGCCGGCGCGACTTGATATGAAAGGGGTCGGGAGAGCGCGAAATCCCCCGGCCTCGTCGGCGTTTAGGGGGATTGCAGGCGCATCTCGCGGAAATCGCCTGAAAGGCTGTGGAATGGTCTCGATCGCTTCGTCCGCCGCAAAATTACGGACGGCGGCCGCCCTTGCGGCGCTGGCCGCCGCCGGCGGGGCTTTCGCGCAAAGCCCGGCCCCCGCGCCCGCGCCAGTCCAATCGCCCGCGGTAGCCCAATCGCCCGCGGCAATCCCAACTCAGCCGCCCGCTCCGGCGTCGGGGGCCGCGCCCGCTCCCGTTGCGGCTCAAGTCCAGCCTGCGCCGCCCCAGGAGCCCACGCAAACCGCCCCGCCTGTCGCCCGGCAGGTCTGGACCACGCCGCCTGGCCCCGCCAAGCCCGCGCTGAACCAGGCCATCCGCGACGCGATCCGCCGCGACCGGAAACTGGCGGGACGGCTGACCGAGCAGCAGGGCGCGATCCGCCGCGCCGTCGACGCCTTTTACGCCAGCCGGGGCGACGCGCCGGTCTGGCTCGACCAGGGCCGTTGGACCCCGCAGGCGCAAGCCGTTTTCGCGCAGCTGGGCCATGCGCCGGAAGACGGGCTCGATCTGAGCGCCTATCGCGTGTTTTCGCTTGGGAGCGGCCCCGATTCGTCGCTCGCGCTCGGCGACGTCGCTCTGTCCGAGGCCGTCGCGGCCTATGCCTTCCAGGCGAGCGGCGGCCGGATCGACCCGGCCCGGATCTCAAAAATGATCGGCGCGCGGCCTCCGCTGGTTTCCGCCGCCCAGGCGCTCGGCGAGACGAGCAAATCGGCCAATGCGAGCAAGACCTTGGAGGCCTATAACCCGCAGCAGCCCGGCTATCTGGCTCTGAAAGAGAAACTGGCCCAGGCGCGGGCGCGGCCGGCCAGGACGGCGCGGATCGCGCTGAACGGACGCGCGCGCTGGATCAGCGACGAGACGACCGGCTCGCTGCGCGCGACCAAGCTCGAAGACGAACTTCTTGTGAACATGGAGTTCTGGCGCTGGCTGCCGCGCGACCTCGGCGCCGAAAGAATCATGGTGAATGTGCCGGAATTCACGGCGCGGCTTTATCGAGACAATCAAATGATCCTGTCCGTCCGGGTCATCACCGGCAAGCCGGATAAGCCGACACCATTGTTTTCCAACAAGATTCAGCAAATCGTGGTCAATCCGTCGTGGAATGTCCCGCAATCGATCATCCGCAACGAGATGCTGCCGCATCTCGACGCCTTGCGCGCCCAGGGCTACGAGATCCGCACTGTCCACGGCCGACTCCATATCCGCCAGCCGCCGGGCGAGCGCAACGCCCTGGGACAGATCAAATTCCTCTTTCCCAACGATTACGCCGTCTATATGCACGACACCCCGACCCGCAGATTGTTCGCGGCCTCCCGCCGCGCCTTCAGCCATGGCTGCGTGCGGGTCGATCAGCCCTTCAAACTCGCCGAAGACCTGTTGCAGCCGCAAAACGGCTGGGACGAGGCGCGCATCAGGCAAATGATCGGCAAGCGCGAGCGCTGGGTGAAGCTGCCGAGGCCAGTGCCGATCCACATCGTCTATTTCACCGCGGTTTTGGACGAAACGGGCCAGCTCAGACAGTTCGACGATATCTACGGCTATGCCCGCAAGGCCCGCGAAGCGCTCGGGCTGGCCGGCCATGCTCCGAACGAGTGATCACGGGATTGTGATTTCGCCGCAAAATCGCCGCGAAATTCGATCATTCCGCCACAAGCGGAAAAAAGCCGCCGGGAGAATTTTTCCGCCGAGCTGTGGCTTTGCCGACACGGATCATGTATGCAGGCCCCCGCTCGGCACTGAAGGCGAGCAAATGGGAGAGCGTCCGAATTTGCCAGCACGCGCCGTGAAATCCGTGCTTCACGCCAAAGGCCGCGCTCTCGGCCGGCGGCTTTGTCTCGCCGTCCTCGGCCTTTCCGCATTGCTGACGCCCAAATCGCTCGAGTCCGCCGCAGCCAATGGCGACACCCGCACGATCTTCCTCTATCACGCGCACCGCAAGGATTCGATCACGGTGACGTTCCGCGTCAACGGCCATTACGACGCGGCTGCGCTGAAACAGCTGAACTGGTTCCTGCGCGACTGGCGCAACGACAAGGAAACCAACATGGACCCCCGGCTGTTCGACGTGCTGTGGGAGGCCTATCGCGCCGCCGGCCGCATGGGGCCGAACGATCCGATCACCGTGCTCTCCGCCTATCGCAGCCCGGAGACCAACGCCATGCTGCGCCGCCGCTCCCATCGCGTCGCCGAACATTCGCAGCACATGCTCGGCAAGGCGATGGACACCACCATTCCCGGCCTGTCGATGGAGAAGCTGCGCGAAATCGGGATGCGCATGGAGCGCGGCGGCGTCGGCTATTATCCCGTTCTCAATTTCGTCCATCTCGACGTCGGGGGCGTGCGCCACTGGCCACGCATGACCTATGACCAGCTCGCGCGGCTATTTCCCGATGGCAAGACGGTCTTCATCGCCTCCAACGGCAAGACCCTGCCCGGCTATGAGCAGGCGCGCGCCGAGATCCTGGCGCGCGGCGGCGAGGCGCCGACGATTGAGGAAGCCAATTCCGGCGGCATATTCGGCTTCTTCGCCAAATTGTTCGGCGGCGGCGCCGACGAGCAGGAGGATCGGCAGATCGGCGGCAGGTCTGCGCCGACCGCCATCGCCTCGGCGGAGACGGACTCGGGCCAGCCGGCCTCGCGCCAGATGATGGCTGACGCGGAAGCCAATCTGCCGCGCGGGGAAACCTATATGGGCGCGCCCGACGGCCCCGGCCCCGGCCGCCAGGCGATCACGTCGCAACCCGAGTTGGAGACGGCGCCGCAAGCCCAGGCGGCCGTTCCGACGCCCCCCCAAAAGCCCGCGCAACTCGCTGTCTCCGAGCAGGCCGCCGACACAGCGGCGCCGGCCCCCGACATACCCAGGCCGCCGCGCCGTCCCGACGATCTTGTCGCGGCGCTCGACGCCCCGTTGCCGCCGCCGCGCCCCGCCGAACTCGCGGCCCTGCCCGAGGTGATCCGGAACGGCTCGGTCCTGGACGCGCCACTGCCCCTGCGCCCGTCCACCGCCTGGACCGAGCCGGGCGCCGGGGCTCTGGCTTATGCGGCGCCTCCAGCCGCCGCGCCGCTTCCCTTCGGCGCTCCGCTTCCGCCGCCCCGCCCGCCCGCGCCGTCGCTGCGCGCCGCCGCGCGCGGCAAGGCCGCGGACCAGCGCGCCGCCAAGGCGGTGGCGCGCGCCATGGTCCCGGCCCGCGTCGATCGCGTTACGATCGCCGCCCTTTCGTCGCCGACTCCTGAAAACCGCGCGCTGTCCGCCGCCCGCGCGGGCTTCGCGCCGGCGCTGCGCGCCGCCGCCCGCCTGGACCCTCTCGCTGACCCGATCGCCGAGGACGCCGCCCGGACCGGATTCAAGTCCCGGGCCACGCGCCTCAGCGCCAATAGTTTCTCGGCGCGCGATTGACCGCTTCGCCGAAGCTCTTGGTTAATGTGATTTTAATACGCCGGGCTTAACGTCGCGAGAGACGGGAAGCGACCCCTTCCCGCCGCGCGGCGCGCCAAAGCCCTTGCCAAGACGATCCGGCTTGCGCGTCCTTCCGATCCGGGAAGCCGAGCCATGGTCCTTGACCCGATTCAAGCCAGCGAATTCGTCCTGGCGCGTCCGCGCCGCCGCAATCCCGCCGCTTGCGAGGTCCGTCCGCTGCTGCGGCTTCTCCTCCTGGTCGCGATCGCGATCGGGCTGGTCACGGTGTCGATCAACCCGAGCCGGGTGATGACCGCTGGCGCCGAAACCACGCAAGGCGCGAGCCGGGTCTGAGTCTCCGCCTCTCGCCGGGCGCGTCGGAATCGGCTAAACTGGATAAATGCTATCCGTCCTTCGCCGGAAAAATCGGGGCTCGGCCGGCGCCGCGCCTGTTCGCGCGGCGATCGCCGCGATGCTGGCGCTTGTCCTGTGGGCCAGCGGGGCGCCGCCGGCCGCGGCGCAAAACCCGATCGCCGATTTTTTCGGCTCTCTGTTCACCCCGCGCGGGGCCAATCCGTCACCCGAACGCCGCCCGCACAAACATAACCGGCGCCCGCAATCGTCGTCGGCGGCCCGGCGCGGACCGAACGGCGAAACGGCGACGCAAGCCGCTCCGGGCAAAGCGGCCCAGGCGCCGAAGACGCCGCCGAGCTTCTTCATCGCGGTGATTGGCGACAGCCAGGCCAATATGCTGGCCGGCGGGCTCGCTCAGGTCTTCGCCGACGATCCCCGCGTCGCGGTCCTCAATCGCGCCAAGGAGGACACCGGCCTGGTGCGCGATGATTTCTATGATTGGCGCGCGGCGGCCAAGGCGTTGGCTGACGGCCCGCAACACATCGATGTCGCGGTCGTCCAGATCGGGATCAACGACGACCAGAAATTCCGGGAGGCCGACCTGCGCGGGATGGATCCGCTGAGCAAGCCATTCAACGAGATCTACGCCAAGAGGGTCGAGGAACTGGCGCGGATTTTCCGCGACAAGCACATCCCGCTGATCTGGGCCGGCCTGCCGATCATGCGCAGCCAGACCCTGTCCAACGCCGCGCTGGTCTTCAACGACATCGACCGCCAATATGCCGAGGCCCAGGGCGCGCATTACGTCGATCTGTGGGAGGCTTTCTCGGACGAGAACTCGGCGTTCCGCGCCTCCGGTCCCGACATCAACGGCGTGATTGTCCGGCTGCGCTCGGTGGACGGCGTCCATTTCAACAAGGCGGGCGCCCTCAAGGCCGCGCATTTCGTCGAGCCGGAAATCCGCAAGATCATCGAAGCCGCGCTGAAGCCGCCAGAAACACCCGCTCAGCCAGCCACGGCTCCGGAAACGCCCGCGACGGCTCCAGCGGAGCCCGCGCAGGCGGCGACGCCCGCCGCCCCGGCGCCGAAGCCGATCGCCGGGAAGGTCGAGAGCCTCACCGACGCCGCGGTGTCGCCGGGCGGCGCGCTCGC
>JAKAJL010000034.1 GCA_021813805.1 Pseudomonadota bacterium
AAGGTCAGTTCCAGCGTCCCCCGGAATGTTGATGCCGTCTCGATGACGGACGTCGAAAAGAACCATCGATGGGAACAGGCCGAAGGACGAAATTAAGCTTGACGCAGCGACCGAATGTAAAGAACCAGCAATCATTGGGTCCGGGAGGCTGGCCCGCCCAGGAGGCCGCCGCCGCCGCTGTCAGGATCCCGATCGCCGCGCCCGCCGCGATCGCGCCGCCTACAGGCCACCAATAGCCGGCGGGGCGAACCCACGCGCCGCCGCGATAATAGAACATCGGGGCCGCGGCAGAGTCCGCGAGTGACATTGACGTTGCGATCGACGTTGACGCTGCTGTTCACATTGCGGTTGACGCTGACGTTTCGGTTCACTTGACGGTTCATCTGGCGATGGCCGCCTTGGTGGAAATGGCCTCGGGCCCGCGCCCGAACGACCTGCCCGTCCGGAGGCGCCATGGGGCCGATTTCGATTGCATCCGCCACAGCCGGAACAGGCGGAACGATCGTCGCGAGCACGAAATTTCGCGCCAGACTTATGCCTTTGATCCGCCTGTTTCTTCCCGAAACAGTTCAGCGCCGTGACGTCCGCGTGGCGCGCCAGCAGATTATGACGCCGCGCCAGGGCCTTCCGCAAGCCGCGCCGCGCTTCGTTCCACGATCCGCCGCCGCCCAGCATGACGCCAAATTTGATTTGCAGCAATTTTTGGCGCTCGAAATGGACCTAGAAACGCCGCCGAACTTATACGGGAAGCATAGGTTTCCGGGGAAAATGAGACTCAACGCCGCAACAAATGGCGCCATGCGCATCCTCATGGTCTGCCGGACCGACCGTCCGCTCTCCATGCCGGATATGGCGCGTCGCCTCAGCCTGAGCGAGGCTTTGGTTCTCAAGACCTGCAACGAGTTGATGCAGGGGGGCTATCTGATCGGGCAGCGCGGGCCGCGCGGCGGCTATCGGCTGGCCAAGGCGCCGGAGAAGATCAACGTCATCGAAATCATTGATCTTTTCGAGCCGCAGGAAAATCTCTTTCCCTGCCGCCTTCATCAGGACGGCGAGTGCCGCATCGTGGCCCTGTGCAAGCTGCGCGCGGCCTGCGAGGCCGCCTATGGCGCCTTTCGCGAGGAACTGGCGCGCCTGACCGTCGCCGATTTCGCCATCGATCTCCCCGACGAGCGCGCGGCATAGAGGGCGATCGGAAACCGGACAAATCGAACGCGCGCTGTTATCGCATTGTTTTTTTATGTATATTCTTGTCCAAAAGTCTTTCGACCTTCGGGCGCATGCTCTGGGCCTCAGGCGACGGCGCGCGCCCGCTCGCAGGTCGCCGCGGGCGACTGAAGCGCGAGCCTGTCGAGCAGCTCGCCGCCGTTCTCCGTGATGTCGGCCAGGGAAAAACCGTCGAGCGCGTTGAGAAAAACCTCGGTCGCTCGCAGCAGCGCCGGACGCAGACGGCAACGCGCGACCAGCGGACAGGTCGTCGCCTCCACGTCAAAACATTCGACCACGTCGAAACCTTCCTCGGTATGACGGATCACCTCGCCGACAGAAATGGCTTCCGCGTCGCGCGCGAGCCGGAACCCGCCGCCATTGCCGCGTATGGTCTCGATATAGCCCCACTGTCCCAGCTGATGGACGCAACGCGTCAGATGCGCCTTCGAGATGCCGAAGGCGCCGGCGACATCGCCGATCGTGGTCAGCGCGGGGCTCCGCGCGGCGGCCACCATCAGCACCCGCAGGGAGAAATTGGAATAGCTTGTCAGCTTCAAGGCGCAACCATCCTCTCGCGGTCCGGCTTCGCGACTCTATCCCGTTCGGCGCGGGGAAAAAAGCGCGTTGGTCCGCGGCGCGGCGGAATGCCGCGCCTCGCCCCGGCGGCCCGGGCGTTTTCACGGATCGTGGCGGCCACGCCATCGCCTCCGCGATGTCCCGCGCCGGCAAACCTGGGCGGCTGCTCTCCAGACCGCTCGATCACCAGCTTTCCTCGGCCTTCAGCTTAGCCGATGTTCGGAGGCCCCGGGCCCGGCGTCCGATTTTTCTTGCCCTCGCCGCCGAGCCGGGCTATCAGAAACATGAATAATCGCGTAAATATGAATAAGCGCGCATAAGGCCGCCCGGCGGGCGCGGAGCTTGGCCATAAACCTCGAGACGCCCGCAATTGGGGACATGCCGGATTATGCCGTTAGCGTCTGAAATGCCCTCGTGCCCCGATGAGTCCAAGCCTCTGGCGTCGGTTGACGCGGCTGCGCTGTCGGACGCCGCGGAACAGGCCAGCGAATTCCTGAAATCTTTGGCCAATCCCGTGCGGCTGCGGATTCTCTGCCTGCTGGCGCAGGGCGAATCGCCCGTGGGCGACATCGCCGAAAAGCTTTCAGCCCGCCAAAGTCTCATCTCGCAGCACCTCGCCTTGCTGCGCAAGGACGGTCTGGTGCGGCCGCGCCGCGACGGCCAAACCATCCGCTACGCGTTGGCCGACGAAAAGGCCGAGCGGCTTATCGGCGTTCTGTATGAATCCTTCTGCCCGGTGAAGACCGACTGACAGCTTGCATTCGCGCAAGGTTTGGCAGGGCGTTCTTGTCGCGCGGCGTGGGAGTCGCGATGTCTCCACGCGAAGGAGACACCCATGATGGCCAGCCACGACTCCAAGCAGGACTCACGGACGCGAAAAATCGTCGCCGTCGCACGGGGGGAGGCGACGTCCGACGGCGCGGGCGTGAAAATGACCCGCCTGATCGGCTCGGGCGCGCGCCCGCCGCTCGACCCTTTCCTGATGCTCGATTTTTTCGGCTCGGAGCACGCGGGCGATTACATCGGCGGCTTTCCCGACCATCCGCATCGCGGCTTCGAGACCGTGACCTACATGCTGGCGGGGCGCATGCGCCATAGGGACAATCACGGCCATTCGGGCGTGGTCGAAGCGGGGGACGTGCAATGGATGAAGGCCGGCCGCGGCCTGATCCATTCCGAAATGCCGGAGCAGGACCAGGGCCTGATGCGCGGGTTTCAGCTGTGGATCAACCTGCCCGCCGCCGAGAAAATGTCGCCGCCCGGCTATCAGGAGTTCAAGGCGGCGCAGATCCCGGTCGAGGAGCGCGAGGGCGCGCGGGTCAAGCTCATCGCCGGCGCCGGAATGTCCGGCGCGGTCGGCCCGGTGCGCGCGCCGCATGTGGACGCGCTCTATTTCGACATCGAACTTGCGCCCGGCGCGCGTTTCCGCCAGATAACGCCGCCCGACCACCGGGCCTTCTTCGTCGTCTACGAGGGCTCGGCCTCCGCGCCCGGCGCGACGGACGAACGGGAGGCGCAATCGCTCGCCTTGCTCGAACTCGACGAAGGCGAGGAGGCCGCCCTGACCGCCGGCGCGCTGGGCGCGCGCGCCCTGCTGCTCGCCGGACGGCCTTTGCGCGAGCCGATCGCCTGGAGCGGCCCCTTCGTGATGAACAGCCGCGACGAACTGATCCAGGCCTATGAGGATTTTACCGCGGGCCGGTTCTGAACTCTTCGGTCAAGCCGCCTCGTCGCGCCCGGCCGCGCGCCGCGCCGCCAGGGCGCGATCGAGCGCGGCGGCCGTGCGGCGCCACACGTCGCGCAGATCGTCGAGATGATCGTCGCCATAAAGAGCAAAGGCTTCCTGTCCGAGGCCGCGCCATGTCCGGCACAGCCGCGCCAGCGCGGCGGCGCCGACATTGCCGGCGCTGCTTTCGAGCGCATGGGCCTCGCGACCGAAGGCGTGGCGGTCGCCCTGCTCGACAGCGGCGATCATGCGTTCGGCGGCGCGCCCGCCTTCCTCGACGAATTCCCTGACGACCTGACGCAGGAAATCCTCGCCGCCCAGGGCGGCCAGGGCGTCAATCGACTTTGCGTCCAGATCGGGCGGCGCCGCCGCCTCGCCCGCGCAGCGCCGGGGCGGCGCTGGAGCGGCCGGGGCGCCGTCCCGCAGCGCCACGTCGAGCGCGTCGAGCAAAGCTTCGGCGGCGATGGGCTTGACCAGACAGGCGGCCATGCCCGCCTGACTGCATTGCTCGCGCCGCCCGGCGCGGGCGTCGGCGGTCAGGGCGACGATCGGCGCCCGGCTTGCGCCGGCGCGCGCGACTCCATAAAGCCGCGCCGCCTCAACGCCGTCGATTTTTGGCATGTTCAGGTCTAGCAGGAACAGATCGAAATCCTCGATCAGCATGGCGTCGAGCGCCGCCTCGCCATCGGCGACCGGCGTGACCCGG
This sequence comes from Pseudomonadota bacterium, assembly GCA_021813805.1. Taxonomy (GTDB): domain Bacteria; phylum Pseudomonadota; class Alphaproteobacteria; order Rhizobiales; family Beijerinckiaceae; genus Rhodoblastus. The sequence continues at coordinate 4,218 of JAKAJL010000034.1, forward strand.
TAGCCGGCGCCCGAAAGGATCGCCTCGAAAATCATCCGGTTGACGCCATTGTCTTCGGCCAGAAGAATTTTCCGCCCCATCCCGCGCCGAGCGACGTTTTCATCTGCGCCGTCGCGCGCCGCCTCGGCGCGACCGCCCGATAATTCGCGGAGTTGCGCTGCGGCGCCGCGCGCCGCCTCGATGTCCTCAGGCCGTTCACGGCGGGCGACCGCGGCCAGGGCGAAGCGGCGGGCAAGCGCGAGGGCGTCGAAAGGCGCGGAGGCGATGACGCAGGCCGGGCCATGGGTCTGCGCAGCGTTCCAGGCTTGCGCGCCATCGAAATCGAGCGGCGGCGCGGCATAGCGCGCCGCGCCCTCGGAAGCAGCGGAAGCGGCGGACGATACGCCGGGATCCGGCGCGACCGTCAGTTCGAACCAGAACAGGGCGCCCCTGCCGAGCGCGCTTTCAACCCCCATACGGCCGCCGCGCGCCTCGACCCGACGGCGCGCGATGGCGAGCCCAAGCCCGCTGCCGCCGAACCGGGCGGCGATCGTCGGGCCGCCTTGCACGAAAGCCTCGAAAATTCGGTCCTGAGCCGCCTCGTCGATCCCGATTCCGGTGTCGCGGACTTCGATCCGCAACAAAAGACCGCCGCTGGCGACTTCCTTGGCCGAAACATGGATCGCCACCGCGCCACGATCAGTGAATTTCACCGCATTGCCGCCGAGATTCTGGATCGTGTCGAGCAGCAGGCCCGATTCAGCTCGGATGTAGCGCGGGACGCGCGCGTCCACGCTTAAGCCCAGCCTGACGTTTTTCCTGCCCGCCTCGACCGCCAGCATATCGCGCAGCGAGACGAGAAGAGCGTAAAGATCGACGGTCTCGACCGGCGGCGCGTCGGCGCCGATCTCGTCGCGAGAGAGCGTGAGAAGCGCCTCAATATGGCGCAGCAGCACATCCGCGGCGCCGCGAATGGTTTGGACCATCTTGCGCTGCGCGTCGTCGAGGCCCGTCCCGGCCAACAGGTCGCCCAGTCCGAGAATCGCTGTCAGGGGCGTGCGCAATTCATGGCTCACGTTGGCCAGCAGCAGGGTCTTGGCGCGATTGGCGCGTTCGGCCTCGGCGCGGGCCACGGCGACGCGGCGCAACAGCAGCGCGCCATAGGCGGGCATGGTGACGAGCGCCAGGAACAGGCCGGCGGACAGCCCCGGATTTTGCCGCCAGAACGGCGTACGCCAGATGACCGCGGCGAAGCCGGTCGCCGCGCTGACGACCGCCGCCGCCATATAGACGGCCCCGAGCCGCAGGCCGTTGCCGAGGATCATCCACAAATAGAGCGGGTAGAGAAAGGCCGAGGCGCCCGAGCCAACATAGAGGCCATGGGAGATGATGGCGGAGTCGGCCCAGACCGCGAGAATGCGGCGCCAAAAGCAGCGCTCGGGCCAGATCAGAAGATGGACCTGAACCAGGGCCGCCCCCCCCACATAGGCTTGAAGCCAAGGCAGTCCCTCGGCGAGGAAACGTCGCGCTTCCGCGCCGCTGGACGCCTCGAGGCGAGCCGCGAACAGGACCAGCGACGCGAGAACAAAGCGGTTCAGCGTGATGCCCTGCTCGCCGAAATCCGCCGTCTGCGCCAAGCCGCGCCAAATCAGGCCGCGCCGCGCCTGTCCGGCGGCCGCGCGCATTCTTCCGTCCGGGGCGCTCATGCCGGAAGGGCCCTGCTTTCCATGCTTGCGTGGCCCTCGCGCGGGGGGACCAGCGCGCCGAAATCCCGAAGCGCGAAAGGCGAGCCGAAACAGGCGCCCTGCGCCCAGCCGACGCCCGCGCGCCGCAGCGCCGGCAAAAGCTCCGGCGATGGCGTATCGGCCGCGCGCAGAATCGGCGCCTTGCCCAATTCGCGTTCGATCCGCGCCCGCAGTTCGCGCGCACGGCGGATGCTGGAGACGTCGGCGGCCGAAAAGCGCAGCGCGCCGCTCCAGCCCTCGCCGAGGGCCCGCAACAGCCCAGGCCAGTAGCGCGCGGCGCCGCCCCGCGGCAAGGCGCCGAGATCGATGATCAGACGGAGCCCGAGGGTCTTCAAGGCCTGCGCCAGACTTTCCGTCGCGGCGCCGTCCGCGCTGATGTTTTCGACCGCCGCGACGAGATCGAGGCTTGCCAGTTCGCCCTTCGAACGAGCGATGAAGGGCGGCAGGCGCAGCATCGCCGACTTGCCGGCCTCACCGCCGAGACTGAGACGCAGGGCGAGGCGAAGGTCCTGCGCCGCCCGTCCGATTCGCTTGACGCAGGCCAGGGCGACGCGCAAGGCCTCGGGATCGGCGAGCGACGCTTCGTCGTCGCCGTCCAGCACTTGCGCCCCGGCGAGCGCCCCCGTCGCGAGGTCGACCGCCGGGGCGAGCCGCCAGCGGTCGTCCCCGGACGCCGCGATAGGCGAATTCTCTCGCAGCGCCTGGATCGCCGCGTGGAGGCAGGCGGCGGGGTCCTGCCCGGGAAGCGGCAGGGCCGCGCCCGCGCGAAGCGCCGCGACGCCGGTGAAGAGCCCCCGAAGGCTCGACAGCCGGCGCGCCAGCGCTTGCGCGTCTCTCGGCGCGACAACCTCTTTCTGCAGCACGGCGTAGCGCAGCGGGTCGAGCCGCGCGACAATGTCGCCTTCGCGCAAATGGCCGCGCAAGGCGTCGGACAGGTCGGGCGCCGGGCCCATCGCGTCGACGTCGACCACATGAACGGCGTAATCGCGCTCGCCGCTGTGCGCGAACAGGGCGCGGGCCCCGTCCTCGGCGGAATTTTTCTCCGGCCCGGAAACGGGCTGTTCGCCGGCGGACTGGCTGAGCTTGAGGAGGTTGCGCGCACGGGTGATGAATTCGAAATGGTCTACCGGCGCGCGCAGGAAATCGGTCGCGCCGCTTTCGAGCGCGCGCAGCTTTTTCTGACGCTGGCCGCAAACGGTGATCATCATGATCGGCACGCGGCTGGCGCCCGGCAAGGCGCGGAAGCGGGTGATGAATTCGTCGCCGTCGATTCGGGGCATCTCATAATCGGTGACGATCAGGTCGGCGCTGTTCGTGGTCAGCCAGTCGAGCGCCGCGGCGGCGTCGCCAAAAGCGTTAACCGAGATGTTTTGGTCTAGAGAACGCACAAGTTGCGAGTAAATCGCGCGATTGGTCGCCCGATCGTCGACGATGACTATGCTGTACATAACTGATCCCGATCGCCTCTTTGGAGCCGGTCTCATTTTTGTCAAAAAACAACGCCGACAGACGGCGAATTTGCGCAGGCTCCAGACAAGCTATTTTCCAACAAACTCATTAAGGTACTGTTTCTATTATGCTTTCAATTTCAGCTTGGCCGCGCCGTCCTTCGAACCGCGGCGTCGAGGCCGCGACGCCTCCATTTTCGCAAGCTGATTACATAAAATCAGGCGCCGTTCTTGAACGGAGTTTCAGGAAAGAAAGACGTCAGGCGGCGAATCCCGCTCGCGTCGGCGCCGCGCGCCGCGTCGGCGAGCCGTGCCCCGGCGATGTTGAGATCGGGCGCGATTTCGGCAAGCGGGACAAGGACGAAGGCGCGCTCCAGCAAGCCGGGATGCGGCAGAACCAGCCTGTCGTCGCGCGAGATCAGATCGTCGTAGAAGAGCAGGTCGATGTCGATGATCCGCGGCCCCCAGCGCCGCGTCTCCTCCCGGCCCAAGGCGCGCTCGGTCGTCTTGAGCAGATCGAGCAGATTCAGCGGCGCGAGGCGCGTGCGCGCCAGAGCGCAGGCGTTGACGAAGTCCGGCTGGTCGGTCACGCCCCAGGGCGGGGTGGCGTAGAGCGAGGACAAGGCGTCGAAGGCGATCCCCGCCGCGCGCAAGGCGGCGACGGCGCGGCGGAGATTTTCCGCCGGGTCGCCGAGATTGGCGCCAAGGCCTAGCCCGATGCGGCTCTCTGGCCGCGAAATTTCAGGCGCGCTCAATTTCGCTCCAGATTTTCAAGGCCTGCACATGCCCGGCGACGTCATGGACGCGGAAGATCGTCGCCCCGCGCGAAAAGGCGCGCAGATGCGCGGCGAGCGTGCCCGCCAGCCGGTCCTCGACCGGCGCGCCGGTCAGGGCGCCGATGAAGCTCTTGCGCGAGGCGCCGATCAGCACGGGAAGCCCATATTCCTCATGCAGCGCGCCGCAGGCGTCGATCGCCTGGAGATTCTGGCGCAGACTCTTGCCGAAGCCGACGCCGGGATCGAGCACGATTTTTTCGCGCATCACGCCCGCGGCCCTGGCGAGCGCCAGAGTCTGGTCGAAAAAGGCGAACATGTCGGCGACGATGTCGCGCGCGGGATCAACCTCGGCGCAATGATGCATCACCACCAGCGCAGCGCCGCATTCCGCCGCGACTTCCGCCAGCGCGGGGTCTGCGCGCAATCCGGAGACATCGTTGATCATGGCGGCGCCGAGCGCCAGCGCTTTCCGCGCGACAAAAGCCTTGGTCGTGTCAACTGACACGGGCAGGTCGAGTCGCGCGAGAAGCGGCGCCAGAATGGGTTCGAGCCGCGCCCATTCCTCCTCCGCCCCGACCGGAATGAAACCCGGCCGTGTCGATTCCGCGCCGATGTCGATGATGTCGGCGCCGGCGGCGGCCATGGCCAGACTATGATCGAGCGCCGCGTCCGCCACGACGAAACGCCCGCCGTCGGAAAAGGAATCCGGCGTGACGTTCAATATGCCCATGACGAGGGGCGCGGCTTTGAACCGGGCGGCGAGCGCGTCGGCAGCGGCCCGGGCTTTGGCGTACGAATCCATCGGGCGAGGCCGATCCCGAGGCCGGTTGGCTTGAGCCGGGCCGGACAATTGCAGAGATGGAGCGGGCGATGAGAATCGAACTCACGACATACAGCTTGGGAAGCTGTCGTTCTGCCACTGAACTACGCCCGCGCGCCCGACTCTCTTAGCCGGATCGCGCCGCGCCTTCAACGGGGATCGCGAAAATGTTTCGACAGTTTCAGGCCCTGGGCCTGGTAATTCGAGCCTAACCCTGAGCCATAGAGATCGCGGGGGCGTTCGGCCATGCGCTCATAGACCAGGCGCCCGACCGGCTGGCCGTCCTCAAGGATGAAGGGCACGTCGTGCGAGCGCACCTCCAGCACCGCCCGCGCGCCCTTGCCGCCCACCTCCGTCATGCCGAAGCCGGGGTCGAAAAAGCCGGCGTAATGGACGCGGAACTCGCCGACCAGAGGATCGAAGGGGGTCATTTCGGCGGCGTGGTCGGCCGGGACCACGACTTCTTCCTTCGACGCCAGGATATAGAATTCGCCGGGGTCGAGCACGAGTTCGCCGCCGGGGCTGGCGACGATCGGCTCCCAGTAATCGACGGCGTCGCAGGACGCCGTCCTGTCCACGTCGATCAAGCCGGTGTGCCGCTTGGCGCGATAGCCGATCAGCCCGCCGCCGAAGCCGGCAAGGTCGATCGAAACCGTCACCCCGCCGCAAAAGGCCGGTGTTTCGCTGGAGACGAGTCTTTGCCGGGCATGGAGTTCGGCGTGGGCGGCGTCGTCGAGCCGGGCATGGCCGCGACGAAAGCGGATCTGCGACAGGCGCGAGCCGGCGCGCGCCAGAATGGGAAAGGTGCGCGGCGAGATTTCCGCATAGAGCGGGCCGTGATAGCCGGCCTCGATCGTGTCGAAGGCGCTGGCGCGGTCGGCGATGACCCGGGTGAAAACGTCAATGCGGCCGGTCGAGCTTTTGGGATTGGCGCTGGCCGCGACGTCAGCGGGCAGCGCCAGGCCTTCCATCAGTTCGGCGACATAGACGCAATTGGTTTCCAGCACCGCGCCAGCCCCGAGGTCGATCTCATGCAAGGCGTGGCGCTCGATCGCCTCGTCGACGCTGCGCGCGCCCGGCAAAAAACTTGCGCGCACCCGCCAGGCGCGCCGGCCCAGCCGCAGATCGAGGCTGGCGGGCTGGATCTGGCCGGGCGCCAGCGGCGCGACGGGGCGAATGGCGCCGCCTTGCGCCAGCGCCGCGATCTGATGGGCGGCGAAAACGCCTTGCGCCTGCTTTGTCGCCGCCGCTGCGGTCACCTGTCTCTCCCCGGCCTCTTTCGGCCCTTTTTCAAGAGGGCGCGCGAGCCTAAAGCAACTTTGCCGTTCGGCAAAGACGCTACCTTAGCCTCGTTGACCCGATTTCGGCAGGGCGCTACAAGCGGATCGTGGTCCTTTGAGCCGGCCGGCTTGCCGCCACGTTAAATAAGGGAGCTAAAAGGCCGGTTCTGCCCCAATCGAGCAGCCGGCTTCTTTGCTTTTCGCAGCCCAAAGGACGCTTCGCGCCCGCTGGGATCGCAATCAAGCGCGCTTCGCGCCCGTGAGGAGTCCGCCATGTCCGCCTATGACCGTCCGCCCCTCGACGCCGCGAATTTGCGGCCGCGCACGAAAATGGTCCATGGCGGGACCATGCGCTCAAGCTATGGCGAAACGTCCGAGGCTTTGTTCCTCACCCAGGGCTTTGTCTATAACAGCGCCGAAGTCGCGGAAGGCCGCTTCACCGGCGATGACGAGGGCTTTCAATATTCCCGTTTCGGCAATCCGACCGTCGCCATGTTCGAACAGCGCATGGCCTTGCTCGAAGGCGCGGAAGCGGCGCGGGCGACCGCGACGGGAATGGCGGCGGTAACCGCCGCGCTGATGGGCCAGGTGCGCGCCGGCGACCATGTCGTCGCGGCGCGGCAATTGTTCGGCTCCTGCCTCTATATCGTCGCCGAACTCCTGCCGCGTTTCGGGGTGGAATCGACCCTCGTCGACGGCAACGATCTCGACGCCTGGAGAGCGGCGCTGCGGCCCAACACCAAAACCGCCTTTCTCGAAAGCCCGACCAATCCCGCGCTCGGCGTCCTCGACATCGAGGCGATCGCAACAATCGTCCATTCGGTCGGCGCAACCCTGGTGGTCGACAATGTCTTCGCCACGCCATTGATGCAGAAGCCGCTGGAGCTCGGCGCCGATTGCGTGGTCTATTCCGCGACCAAACATATCGACGGCCAGGGCCGGTGCCTCGGCGGGGTCGTGCTCGGCTCGACAAATTTCATCGACACCCATATCCACAATTTCATTCGCCAGACCGGGCCGTCGCTGTCGCCCTTCAACGCCTGGGTGCTGCTGAAAGGCCTGGAAACCCTGCCCCTGCGGGTCGCGCAGGCGCAGGACAGCGCGGGAAAGATCGCTCAGTTTCTGGCCGGCGAGGCAAAGATCGCGCGGGTCTATTATCCGGGGCGCCCCGACCATCCGCAACATGAACTGGCGAAACGCCAGATGAAGGGCGGCTCGACCATCGTCGCCTTCGAGGTCGTGGGCGGCAAGGCGGAGGCCTTCCGCATGGCCAACGCCTTCGAGATCATCAAGATTTCCAATAATCTCGGCGACGCCAAGAGCCTTGTCACCCATCCCGCCACCACCACCCATCAGCGGCTCAGTGAAGAGGCGCGCGAGGCCGCCGGCATCGGCCCGGGCATGCTGCGCCTGTCGGTGGGGCTGGAGGATGTCGAAGATCTGATCGACGATCTGAAACGAGGTCTGGCGGCGGTTTAGAACGAAATTCGCTCCGGCCGAATCGCCGTTTTCTCTCTAACATTTTGTTTTTAAAACATAATCTTAGCCAAAAAGTCTGCAACTTTTTGGGATTATGCTCTAGCCAAAAAGTCGCGGCGCCTCATTCGCGCTTGCGGCGCGTCTTAAAAAAACCTAAAGAACGCCCCGTCATCGGCGCATTCCGGGCTTGGCCCGGATGCAACGGGAATGCGGTGCGGAGGAAACTCCTATGCCGCGGCTGCCCCCGCAACTGTAAGCGGCGAGCCTTTGCGCATTGATCCACTGGGGAATTCCCGGGAAGGCGCGCAAATGACCACGACCCGCGAGCCAGGAGACCGGCCGATGATCGCTCAACTCGAACGCCGTCGGTGGGACGGCCAGAGGACATATGACGATCATCGCACGGCCGCCTCTCGCGCGGCCTTTTTCGCTTGTCGCCGCCCTGATCGGCGCCACGGCGCTCCCCACGCTAGTCTGGGCCGAAGATGCCGCCCCCTTGCCCGACATGGTGGTGACGGCGGACCGCATCGCCGAGCCGATCAGCGACACCGGCTCCTCGATCACGGTCATCCCCGGCGAACGGATCGCGCAATATGGGACCCAGGGCGTCACCGAAACCCTGCGGGAGGTCGCCGGGGTCGAAGTCACCCCGACTGGCGGCCCTGGCTCCGTGACTCAGGTGCGCATCCGCGGCGCTGAACCCGGCGCCGTTCTGGTGCTGATTGACGGCCAGCGCGTCGGCAACGCCTCCGCCACCGACGGCACGCTCGATTTCGGCAATCTCACCGCGGCCAATATCGACCATATCGAGGTGCTGCGCGGGCCGCAGACCGCCCTTTACGGATCGGACGCCATGGCCGGCGTCATCAATATCATCACCAAGAAGGGAACGCCGGGCGAGCCCGTTCGCTCGGTCTCGGTCGAGGGCGGCAGCTACGGCACGATTTCCGGCCGCGCCTCGATGTCGGGCGGCGACGACCGCTGGACCTATTCGCTTGGCGTCAACGCCGGCTATTCGGACGGTTTCCCGCAATATGGCTACCGCATCAATCGCCCGCTGACCTATGGTTTCGCCGGAGCGCCGTTGCCGCCGCCGCCCTGGGGCGATCCCAACACCAAGGGCGGCGCGAGCGGAACTTTCTCCTACAAGCTCTCGGACTACGCCAGCGTCGATTTCGGCTTTTCGGTGTTCGGCAACGGGACGCGCTTCGACAACCCTTATGCTTCCGTCGCGTCCGACGTGTTCTCGCCGAAAAATCATTCGGTCGCCTGGGTTGGCTCGGAATATCTGCGCTTCAATTCCGCGGCCTTCGACGGCGCGCTGAAAAACCATTTGACCTTCTTCGAGAACACAACCCTGAATCAGGTGAACGAGACTGAGGCCTGCTTCAACGCCCTCTTCGCGTCCTTCACCTGCTTGACGACCTATCACGGCGCGCGCTGGGGCGCTGAATATCAGGGCGAAATGTCGCTCGACCGCTATGGCGGGTTGGTCTTCGGCGCCCGCAGCGAGGAGGAGGTTGCGAGCAATTCGCAAAATCCCAACCCCAACGACGGCTCGTTCGTCCCGATTTCTGCCAACCAGATCACCAATTCGGCCTATGCCGAATATCGCGCGACGCTCCTGCCTCGCCTGGAAGCGACCTTCGGCGGCAGGGTCGACGCCATCGCCAACGGCTCGACCTTCGTCACCGGCCGCGTGACCCTGGCCTATCACATCGACGAAACCGGCACGAAGCTGCGCGCCACATTCGGGAATGGCGCCAAGGCCCCGACGCTGTATCAGCGTTTCAGCCAGTATGGCGACCCGAATCTACAGCCGGAGCAGAGCGTCGGCGGCGAAATCGGCTTCGACCAGCAGATTTTTGGCGACCGTGCGACGCTCTCGACGACCCTGTTCGACACGAAATTCACCAACCTGATCCAATTCGCCACGGTTTCGTCCTGCACTGTGGCGCAGGCGGCGCTCGGCGGCTGTTATTACAATGTCGGCACGGCGGAGACCAAGGGCGTCGAGGTTTCGGGCGGCGCCACGTTCGTTCCCGGCGTCCTGACCGCACGCGTGAGCTATGCCTATGTCGATGCGGTCAATCAGGACACCGGCCAGCAGCTTCTGCGCGTTCCGCTGAGTTCCGGCGCGATCGATCTCGACTTCACCGGGATCGACAAGGTCGAAATCAAGCCGCGTCTGCTGCTGGTCGGCCCGGCTTACGACACCAATTTCCAGACGGGCGGGAGGGTGACGCTTTGCGCCTACGCCCGGCTCGATCTCATCGCCAGTTACCGGATCAACGACCAGTCCACGGCCTATATCCGGGGGGAAAATCTCACCGATACGCGCTACGAGACCGTCTATAATTTCGGCACGCCCGGCGTCTCGCTTTACGCCGGCCTGACCCACGCCTGGTGAGGCGGGCGTCCAATCGCGGCTCCGCCTTCTGGCGGCGCCGCGACGACCCGTTCCGCTTTCAATTCGAGCGCACCCAATAGACGGTCTTGCAGATCAGGCCGCCGAACACGCAGCCGCTCGTGCGCAGCTTCTTGCCCGAAACCACCATCCGCCCGCTGTAGGTTTTGCCGTCTTCGGGGTTCAAGGCGTGGCCAGTCCAGCTGTTCTGGTCGGCGCGCACCATGTCGAAAAACACTTTCTGCCCGACATGCGCCTTGGAGCGCTGGCTCTTCAACCAGATCACGTCGCCGCACAGCGCGGCGCCGCAGGGCGCGATCCGGATCTTGGACGCGCCATCCTCGCGCAACCATACGCCCTCGGCTTCCTGGGACGCCGCCGCCGCCCCCGCCGACGCCAGCGCCGCCGCCACCGTCAGAACGGCGCCCGCGAGCGCGCGACGATCGAAAAAGCGCATGGATCCTCCTCGTGACTGACCTTTGCGAAATTGCCGCGCAATTCTCGCGAAAAACTATGCGAAACGTCTGGCTCGCGCTATGCGTCCAAAGCGTGATGGAAATCGAATCGGCCGCCGCCCCTGGCGCGGATGCGACTTAAATCCGTCTCGACGCCCGCGCGCAAGTGATTATCGGTTCATGTCGGAGCGCGGCTCCGGTCGCGCCCATGAAACGCCCCGGGGAGACTTCGCATGAGCACCCGTCAACTCGACCGCGCCTTCAACCCCAGGTCGCTCGCGCTGGTCGGGGCGTCGGAACGCGCCGGCTCGATCGGACAGGCGGTGCTCGACAATCTGGTCTCCGCCGGATACGCCGGCGCGCTGCATCTCGTCAATCCGCGCCACGAGGAGATCGCGGGCCGGCGCTGTTTCCCGCGCCTGCGCGACCTTCCCGAACCGCCCGACCTCGCCATCGTGGTCGCGCCGAAGGGGGCGGTCGAGGACATCGTCCAGGAAGCCGCCGATCTCGCGATTCCGGCCGCCATCGTCATGACCGACGACCCCAAGCCGGGGGCCGATTCCCTGTTCCAGCATCTGCGCGCCATCGCCCGGCGCGGCGGCATCCGCATTTTCGGCCCCAATTGCCACGGCGTGATCGCGCCGCGCGTGAAACTGAACGCCAGCCTTCTGGCGCAGCCGGCGCGCGTCGGCGACCTCGCGGTCGTTTCGCAATCGGCGGCGGTGCTGGCCGCCATCGTCGCCTGGGGCCATTCCCGGCAGGTCGGCTTTTCCGGTCTGGCGGCGCTCGGCGAAATGGCGGATGTAGATATCGACGACCTGCTCGATTTTTTTGCGCTCGATCCCATGACCCGCGCGATCATGCTCTATGTCGAGCATCTCGAAGACGCCAAAGGCTTCATGTCGGCGGCCCGCGCCGCCTCGCGGGTCAAGCCGGTGATCGTCGTGCGTTCGGGGCGCCATGAGGCCGCGCGCCGCACCGGCACCCACGCCGGCAATCTCGCCACCACCGACGACGTCTACGACGCCGCCTTCCGCCGCGCCGGTCTGTTGCGCGTTCCCACCATCGACGCCCTGTTCGACGCGGCGGAGGCGCTCGGGCGCATAAAACCCTTCAGTGGCGAAAGGCTCGCGGTCATCGCCAATGGCCGCGGCGTCGGGTTCCTCGCCATCGACCAGTTGCTCGACCTCGGCGGCAAGCTCGCCGACATCGCGCCCGCGGCGCGCGATACGCTGCGATCCCTCCTGCCGGAACGCTGGAGCGGCGCCCAGCCGATCGAACTCGCCGCCGACGCTTCCCCAGCCGATTACGGCCAGACGCTTTCGCTCGTGCTGCAGGATAAGGCGAATGACGCAGCGCTGGTCATTCACGCGCCGACCCTGCTCGCCGACAGCCAGGAAATCGCCAAGGCGACCGTCGAGGCGGTGAAAAAGCATCGCCGCGCCGCGATCACTCCCAAGCCGGTCTTCGTCGTCTGGTATGGCGCGGACCCGGCCATCGACCATATTTTCGAGGAAGCGCGCATTCCCCATTACGAGCGCGGCGCCGTCGCCGGCTTCATGCATATGGTGAAATGGCGCAAGGCGCGCGAGGCGCTGATGGCGGCCCCGCCCTCGCTGCCCGTGGATTTCGCGCCCAACGTGTCCAAGGCGCGCGCCGTGATCCAGCAGGCGATCGCGCGCGGCGAAAGATGGCTCGCGCCGGTCGAGATCAGCGCCCTGCTCGAAGCCTATGACATTCCGATCGCGCCCGCCCGCCTCGCCCGCACGCCGGAAGAGGCGGCGGAGGTGGCGCGGCTGGTGCTCGGACGCTTCGGCGGCTGCGTGGTGAAGATCATGTCGCGCGACATCGTCCACAAATCCGACCTCGGCGGAGTCGCGCTCGACCTGCGCACCGTCGAGCAGGTCGTGGAGGCGACGAAGAAAATGCTCGACCGCGTCGCCGCCGAGGCGCCGCACGCCCATGTCGCCGGCGTGACCATCCACCCCATGGTGCGGCGCCCCCACGCCCGCGAACTGGTGATGGGTCTCACCGACGACCCGACCTTCGGCCCGGTGATCGTGTTCGGTCGCGGCGGCAAGGCGGTCGAGGTCATCAACGACAAGGCGCTCGCCCTGCCCCCGCTCGACCTGTCGCTGGCGCGCGGCCTGATCGAACAGACCCGCGTGGTGCGGGCCCTGCGCGATTATCGCGACATTCCGGCGGCGGACATCGACGCCGTCGCGCTGCTTCTGGTCAAATTGTCCCAGCTTTCCGCCGACATTCCCGAAATCCGCGAGCTGGAGTTCAATCCGGTGCTGGCGGATTCGGACGGCGTGGTGGTGGTGGACGCGCGCGCCTCCGTCTCGCCCTCGGAAGGGCGGACGCTGGCCGGCTGCAATCCCCGCTTCGCCATCGCGCCCTATCCCAAGGCGCAGGAGCGCCGAATCGAACTGAAAAACGGGACGGCGGTGCAATTACGCCCGGTGCGGCCGGAAGACGAGGAGATGTACAAGGTCTTCTTCGCCCATGTCTCGCCGGAAGACATCCGGCTGCGTTTTTTCGCGCCGGTGAAGGAATTCTCCCACGCCTTCATCGCCCGCCTGATCCAGATCGACTATGCGCGTTCCTTCGTCTGCGTCGCGGTCGAGGAACAGACCGGCCTGATGCTCGGCGTGGTGCGGCTGATGCTCGACGCCGACCACGAGCATGGCGAATATGCGATCCTGCTGCGCTCCGACCTCAAGGGCCAGGGCCTCGGCTGGAAGCTGATGAAATATATGATCGAATTCGCGCGCGACGAGGGCGTGAAAGTCGTCGAGGGCCAGGTGCTCAGCGAGAACCACGCCATGCTGTCGATGAACCAGGCGCTTGGCTTCCACATCGAGGACGACCCGGCCGAGCCCAACGTCAAGAAGGTCACGCTGGACCTGACGATTCCCCCGACCGAGGCCGACGCAAACCCGGACGCGGATCTCGACTGACCCGCCCAACCGCATTCCCTGTCCCGAACAGCGGACGCCGGATTTTGCCTGTCGACGCAATTGGCAAAGTCCTCCCGGCCAGTGTAGGCAAGACCTTTCCGGAGGTGACCCATGGCGCTCGTTCTGTTTTCCGGCGGGCAGGATTCGACGACTTGTCTCGCTTGGGCTCTGGAGCGTTTCGAGCGGGTCGAGACGATCGGATTCGACTATGGCCAGCGCCATCGCGTCGAACTCGGCCAGCGCGCGGTCTTGCGCGAGGCGCTCGCGGGGCTGAAGCCGGACTGGGGGCAAAAACTCGGCCCCGATCATGTTCTGGAGCTTTCCGCGCTTGGCGCAATCTCCGACACCGCGCTCACCTCCACAAAGGCGATCGAAATGGGCGAGCAAGGTCTGCCCAACACGTTCGTGCCCGGCCGCAACCTCATCTTTCTGACCTTCGCGGCGGCGCTCGCCTATCGGCGCGGGTTGAAAGGCATTGTTGGCGGCATGTGCGAGACCGATTTTTCCGGCTATCCCGATTGCCGCGACGACGCGATCAAGGCCATGCAGGTGGCGCTCAACATCGGCATGGAAAGCCGCTTCGTGCTCGAGACGCCGCTGATGTGGCTCGACAAGGCGCAGACCTGGGCGCTGGCGCAGGAACTCGGCGGCGACGGGTTGGTCGAGGCGATCGTCGAACACAGCCACACATGCTACCTCGGCGACCGCGGCGCACGCCACGCCTGGGGGCATGGCTGCGGCCAATGCCCGGCCTGCGTCCTGCGCGCCCAGGGTTTCGCGAGGTGGAAGACGGGTAAATAAGCGAGGCCAGCGGGCGCTTCCCTGCGTTCGTCCAGACGGCCCTGCTTCCTCGCTCCTTCGTCTGGAAGGCGGGAAGCTCGCGATCCCAATTGACCGATCGGGAGCGGACTTGGGCCTCGAGCCACATGCATTTTTAGAACTCATCTAAAAAGAGGCAATTCGTTTGCCCGGCGTCGGCGCGACTGCGAAAGGTCTGCCTACCGATCCATCTTGTCCTTGAGTTCAAGCCTTCGATGCCGCCGACCAGACGCTTCTTTCCCTTTTTGCTCGCAACCTTGAGCGCCGCAGCCGCGCCGGAGGCCCTCGCCCAGGAGTTCGCGTCCGGCCGGTATTACGAGCTTGAGACTAAATATCTGTTCGGCTTCACGGCCGGCGCCGACATCGGCCTCGAAGGCGAAAACGAGGTCGAATCCGAAACCACCGCCAGCTTTGGGATGCGCCGTGGCGCGTTTTCCGCGGTGGAGCAGGAATTCGAATACGAGAACGTCCCGACGCAGTTCTGGAACAACGAGTTCTCCCTGCACACCCTTTGGAACCGGATCGACAATGTCCCCGGGCTCGATAACCGCGACAGCGTGAATTTCTCGGGCTTCTCCTGGAAGTCGAGATTTTCGATCGTCCCGCGTGGACCCGGCAACCCATTCGGAGTGATGGTCTGGGTCCAGCCGGAGTGGGGCCGCATCGACGGAACCAGCGGCGTCAACGTGACGACTTTCGCCTTGAATACGGGTCTCGCCGTCGATACCGAAATCATTCCGAACATGTTCTATGCGGCGGCCAATCTGCTCTACGATCCGGAAATCAGCACGGCGCCGGGCGACCCCGCCTGGAGCCGAGCCGCGGGCTTCGGCGCCACCGCCGCCATCGCCTACCGCGTCACGCCCAAGGTGACGCTGGGCGGCGGCCTGCAATATTACCGCGACTACGAAGGGTTCGGCTTCGACACCTACAACGGGTCGGCGCTCTACGCCGGCCCGACCGCCCACATCCAGTTCAATCCGAAGGTGTTTCTCGTCGCCGCCTGGTCCATCCAGGTCGCGGGCCACGCCCAGGGCGGGCCGGGCAACCTCAATCTGGCCGATTTCACGCGCCAGATGGCCAGCCTCAAGATGGGCTATGAGTTCTGATTTTCTTACGGGGAGAAGTAAATGAAAACCGCTCGAATTTCCGCCGTCTTTCTCACGTCCGCGCTGTTTGCGGCGCCCGCAATGGCGCAACAGGTTCAGCTCACCCTCAAGGATCATAAATTCTCGCCGGCCCAGCCTCACGCCCCGGCGAACCACGCCTTCACCATTGTGGTGAAAAATCTCGACGCGACCGCGGCGGAATTCGAAAGCAAGACGCTGCGAGTCGAAAAAGTCGTCGCGCCGGGCGGGGAAATCACCATGCAGATCCGCCCACTCAACGCGGGCCGCTATCATTTCTTCGACGATTTCCACCAGGACACGACGGAAGGCGAACTCGTGGTCGAATAGGAGCCGATGATGCTGGGCGCGCTGATCATTGTCTTTCGCGAAGTCATCGAGGCCGGTCTGATCGTCGGCATCGTGCTGGCCGTCACGCGCGGCGTGCCGGGGCGAGGGCTTCATGTCGCCGCTGGCCTCGCGGCGGGCCTGCTCGGCGCGACCCTTGTCGCCGTTTTCGCCGGAGAACTGGCGGACGCCTTTGCCGGCGCCGGGCAGGAAATTTTCAACGCCGGCGTCCTGGCCCTCGCCGTCGTCATGCTCGCCTGGCACAATATCTGGATGGCGAGCCATGGCCGCGAAATGGCCGCCAACCTCAAGAGCGTGGGCGCGGCGGTCGCGGAAGGCTCGAGAACGCTCACGGCCTTGTCGATCGTCGTCGCCGTCGCCGTGCTTCGCGAAGGTTCCGAGGTCGTCCTGTTCCTTTACGGGATCGTTGCGTCGGGCGCCGCGGGTTTCCATGAATTGCTGCTGGGCGGAATGATCGGGCTTGCGTCGGGCGCGCTGCTGTCCGCCCTGATGTTTCTGGGCCTTGTCGCCATCCCGGCGCGCCATCTTTTTCGTGTCACCACGGCGCTGATCACTTTTCTGGCCGCCGGCATGGCCGCGCAATGCGTCGTGTTCCTGCAGCAGGCTGGCTATGTCACGGCGCTGTCGCGAACAGTTTGGGACACTTCGTCCGTCCTGCCCGACGACAGCCTACCGGGACGTGTTCTCCACACCCTGTTCGGCTATGTCGACCAACCCTCGGGGATGCAGCTGGCCGTCTATCTGTCGGCGCTCATCGTGATTTTCGTGGCGACGAAACTGGCTTCCCCGCAGCGCGCGAGCCGCAAACAGGTCTCGATGGCTTGAGCGCATTCCGCCGACGGGGTTCTTATCGACGGGAACCCGCGCCGGTCGCGGCGGGAACGGTCAGCGACTGACCCGGATAGATCAGGTTCGGATCCCGGATCTTCCCGGAATTGGACTGGAAAATCGAATCGTAGAGCGCGCCGCGGCCCAGCGTCTCGCGGCTGATCCGCCACAACGTGTCGCCGCGAACCACCCTCCGCGACTCCAGGACGGGTGCGGCGGGAGTCGCGGAAACGGCGGCTGGCGAAGGCGCGGCTTCCGGCGCAATCGAAAAAGCGGTGAGGTCGCGACGCACGGTCGGGCCGCTCCCGGCGGGCGATTCAGCGATCAACGCCAGCCGATGCGCGCCGGCGGGAAGGCGGGGAGGCAGCATGACGAATTCTCCCGTCTTCGGGTCGCCTTGCGTCTCGATCAGCTTCCGGTCGTTATCGAGCAACGCGACGCGGACGCCCGGCGCGGCGCGTCCCGCGACGACCACATCGCCATTCGGCAGCACGCGAACGACATCGGCGCGCGGCGCTTCCGGCGTGGCGGACGCCGGCCTTTCGGACGGACGCGGCGCGAGGCCGTCGCTCGCCGGAGGCGAGGCGGCGGCCAGGTTCGCGGCCGGCGCCGGGCTCGCCGTATCGGGCGCGAGCCGGGCCGGCAATCGCAGGCGCCAGCCGATCGCCAGCGTCGCCACGCACAGGAGCAATGCGACCGAAGTCGCGGCGGCGCGCCATTGTCCGGCCTTGCTGTACATCGGTCTCGAACTCCCCGGGTTCGGCCCCAGGATTCACGGATAAAAGCCGCGGCGGAGCAACAGGTTCCCGACTCGGTCGGCGATTTTTTCAAAACCTTTGACGATTGCCCAGGCTTAATTGTCTCCGCCGATCCGCTCGCGGAAGGAATGGGCCGGGTAGGCGCCGAGAATCCTCACTTCTTCTGAGAAGAACTGCAGTTCCTCCAGAGCCAGCGCGAGGTTGCGGTCTTCCGGATGGCCTTCGACATCGACCAGGAACTGGGTCGCCGCGAATTCGCCGTTGACCATATAGCTTTCCAGTTTCGTCATGTTGACGCCATTGGTGGCGAAGCCGCCGAGCGCCTTGTAGAGCGCCGCGGGCACGTTGCGCACGCGGAAGACAAAAGTGGTGATCATCGGCCCCTCGCCGCGAGGTTCGTCGCGGGGCTCGCGCGAGAGGATCACGAAGCGCGTGGTGTTGTGGTCCTCGTCCTCGACGAAGCGGGCGAGCACGTCGAGCCCATAGATTTCGGCGGCAAGAAGGGGCGCGAGCGAGGCGCGGGTCTTGTCGCCCCATTCCGCCACCTCGCGCGCCGAGCCCGCGGTGTCGCCGGTGGTCACCGCCTTGAGATGATATTTCCGGATGATCTTGCGGCATTGGCCCAGTGCATGGACATGGCTGTAAACGCTGCGCAGATCCTCGATCTTCGCGCCCTTGACGCCGAGCAGGTGGAAATGGATCGGCAGAAAATATTCGCCGATGATGTAAAGGCCGGAATCGGGCAGGAAATGATGGATGTCGGCGACGCGGCCAGCGAGCGAATTTTCGATCGGGATCATGCCGAGCTCCGCCCGCCCTTCCGAGATCGCGGCAAAAGCCTCTTCGAAGCTGGCGCAGGGCAAGGTTTCCCAGCCCGGATAGACATCGGAACAGGCGATATGGGAATTGGCCCCCGGCTCGCCCTGGTAGGCAATGATCTTCTTCATGTCCTGCCCTTGAGAATGTCTCTCGCCCGCGCGAGATCCTCGGGCGTGTCGACGCCGAGCGGCGCGGCGTCCACGATTTCGACGTCGATGCGCATGCCGGCTTCGAGCGCGCGCAACTGCTCCAGCTTCTCGCGCTTTTCCAGCGCCGAGGGCGGCAGGGCGACGAATCGCTCCAGCGCCGCGCGGCGATAGGCGTAAAGGCCGATATGGTGGAACAAATCGCCCTCGCCCCAGGGCGCGGTCGCGCGGGTGAAATAGAGCGCGCGCAGGCGCGTCGGCGCGATTGGCGCGCCGACCGCCTTGACCACATTGGGATTGGTCCGATCGTCCTCGCGCGCGATCCGCGCCGCCAGCGTCGCGATATCGACGGCGGAGTCGGCGAGCGGCGCGAGCGCGGCGCGCACGCTTGCCGGCTCGATGGTCGGCAGGTCGCCCTGGAGATTGACGATCACGCCGAAGCGCCGTTCGGGATCGAAAATCTTTAAGGCGGCGGCGATGCGGTCGGAGCCCGAGGGCAGGCCGGGATCGGTGAGGACCGCCTCGCCGCCGGCCGCGCGCACGGCTTCCGCGATTTCCGGCCCGTCCGCCGCGATCAGGACCGGCCCGATCCCCGCTGCAATCGCCCGGTGCCAGACCTGGACGATCATCGGCGCGCCGCAAATGTCTGCGAGCGGCTTGTCGGGCAGCCGCGTCGAGGCGCGACGAGCGGGAATGACGGTGAGGACTTGCTGGGACATCGGACGGGCCGCGCGAGAACGTCGCTTTTCCTTGGTTTCGCCGCTTATACGTCTTGTCCCGCGCAAGGCAAGGCGTTTGTCCGGCTCCGCGGCGCCGCCGTCCCGGCGCGAGCGGAATTTTCGACTTTTCCACTCGCGGCGTCGAAGCTATCCTGCGCCGGTCGAGCCCTGCCGCTCAACAAGCGGAGCCGCCGTGACTTCGAGTGATTTCAGGAATTTTTTTCCCTCCCTCCCGGACCGGTCAACCCATGCCCTCGTCCAGGAAATCCTGGCGGCGCGCCACGACCATATGAAATTCCTGGGCTTCGTCCACGACGACGCCGTCTTCACCATGACCGGCGCGATCCTCGATTACCCGTTCAGCGGCGTCTATCGCGGCAGGGACAATATTCTCGACCTGCTGCGGCGGATCGACGCCGAAATCGAGATGAGCGACCACAGGATTCTCAACCTTATCGTCGATGGCGACAGGGTCGGCTTGCGGCGCAGCCTTCGCGTCCGCCATCATGGCACCTCCGCGTCGCGCCGTCTGGTGGTCGGGAACGTCATGACCTTTCGCGACCTGCGGATCGCGGAACTCTACGAATATGTCGACACCGCCTGGCTGAAACAGCTTTCCGGCGAAGGCGACTGACGGGCGCGGCAAATCCTCGCGTCAAAGCTCGAAGCTCTGCCCTAGCGTCGGCAAGGTCACCTCGGCCGCGCCGATTTTTTTCGCGAAAGCCTGCATCGCGGCTTCCTCGCCATGGACGAGAAAGGTGCGGCGGGGATTGGCGCGAGCGCGCCAGGCGAGCAGTTCGGCCTGGTCGGCATGGGCGGAAAAGCCGTTGATGGTATGGATATGGGCGCGAACCGCGACCGTCTCGCCGAAAATCGTCACATGGCGCGCGCCGTCGATGATCTGGCGGGCGAGCGTGCCCTCGGCGGCGAAGCCGACGAAGATCACGCTGGCGTCGCTGCGACCGAGATGGCGCAGCAGATGGTGGCGAACCCGGCCGCCCGCGCACATGCCCGAACCCGCGAGAATGACCGCGCCGCCGCGCAAACTGTTCAGCGCTATGGATTCGGCTTTCTCGCGGGTGAACCGCAGGCCCGGCAGCGCGAAGGGATCGACATGCCGGGCGAATAGCCGCGTCGTTTCCTCGTCATAGCATTCGGGATGTTTGCGAAAAATTTCTGTCGCCGAAATGGCCATGGGCGAGTCGAGAAAAACCGGCAGGGACGGCGGCAATTTGTTCCGCTCGACGCCTTCGCGCAGATAGAACAAAAGGTCCTGCGCCCGCTCCAGCGCGAAAGTGGGAATGATCACGAGACCGCCGCGCTGGAAGGCCGCGTTGAGCGCCTCGTAGAATTCCTCGACCGAGGCCTCGAACGACCGGTGCAGGCGGTCGCCATAGGTCGTTTCCATGATGGCGACATCGACGTCGCGCGGCGGATCGGGATCGCGCAGCAGGGGCCGGCCGGAATTGCCGATATCGCCCGAGAACAGAATCCGCCGCGCGGCGCCGTTCTCTTGCGCCTCGACCAGCACGCTCGCCGAGCCCAGAATATGGCCGGCGTCGAAAAACGTCACCCTTAAGTTCGGCGCGAGGTCGATGGCGCGGCCATAGGCGGCGACCCGCCCGAAATGGTCGAACACGTCCATGGCGTCGAGCAGGGAATAGAGCGGCGCGGCCTCCTCGCCGTTTTCGCCGTGCTTTTCCCGCAGCCGGGCGTGAAAATGCGCCTCTTCCTCCTGGAGATGGGCGGCGTCGATCAGGACGAGGCGCGCCAGTTCGCGGGTGGCGGCGGTGGCCAGGATTTCGCCGCCAAAGCCGCGCCGGACCAGCAATGGCAGGCGCCCGCAATGGTCGAGATGGGCGTGGGTGAGGAGGACGAAATCCACGTCGCGCGCGGTAAAACCGAAATCCTCCGCGTTCTCCTCCTCGATCCGCCGCCCGCCCTGATAGAGCCCGCAATCGACCAGGATCCTGCGTCCCGCCGCCTCCAGCAGATGGCACGAGCCGGTGACGCCGCGATCGGCGCCGTGGAATGAAATTTTCATCTCGCCCCCCGCGCGGCGCGTTCCCAGGCCAGCAGCGACTCGTGAATTTCCTGCGCCGTCTCCGCGAACCAGAACAGCTCGCGGTCCTCGCGGTCGATCACGCCCTCGGCGACGAGGAAGTCGAAATTCACCGCGCCGCGCCAGAATTCCTCGCCGACGAGAATGATCGGGATCGGCCGCATCACCCGCGTCTGGACCAGGGTCAGAACCTCGAACAATTCGTCGAATGTGCCATAGCCGCCGGGAAAGGCGACCAGCGCCCGCGCCCGCTGCAGGAAATGCAGCTTGCGCAGGGCGAAATAATGGAACTGGAAGCACAGCTCCGGAGTGACATAGGGATTGGGATATTGCTCGTGCGGCAGCGCGATGTTGAGGCCGATGGTCTCGGCGCCGGCGTCGAAGGCGCCGCGATTGGCCGCCTCCATGATCCCCGGCCCGCCCCCTGTCATCACCAGGCTGCTCGGCGGCGCGCCAATGCTGTCGGCTTCCGCCGTCAGCCGGCAGAAATCCCGCGCCACCTCATAATAGCGGCTCCTGGCGACGATCCGGTCAGCGATCGCGAGCTTCGCAGCCAGTTCCGGCGCGGCCTCGGGCCCGCCGGCTTCGTCCAGCCAGGCGCGAGCCTCGTCGCGGCGGCGGCGCGCCTCGGCCGGCTCGCAGATGCGGGTGCTGCCGAAAACCACGATGGTCTGGGCCACGCCATGGCGCTCCAGCGCCAGCTCGGTCTTCAGATAATCGAGCATCAGGCGCTCGCCGCGCGTGTCGTCGCCAGCAAGGAAATCGGCATCCTGATAGGCCACTCGGTATGAGGGCGAAGCGATAATTCGCCGAACCCGCTCGGGCGCCAGCGGGTCTTCGGCCGCCGATTTCGGCCGATGGCTCGGCAGGGGCTCGCGCCGCCTTTGCGGATGCGCCGGCGCGGGAATCGGGGATTCGCCTCTGGGCGTTGCGGGATCTTCGCTCAATGTCGAACCTCTCTGGCAGGCCAGACCCGATTATAACCACAGGATCGAACGGATCGCTTAACGGATGCTTCAAGCGGTCGCCGGCCCCAAAGACTTGCGCCCCCAAGACTTGCGCTCTCAGGGCTTGGCCTCGCCTTCCCGACATGACGGAAATTTCATCTCGCGCGCACTTCCCAAGCAGGGAGGCGCCGCCCATATTCCGGGCGTCCGGCCATGTGCAGATGCGCCGGTCGAGATGAAGGATTGCGCCAGAGGAGTCGCGCGATGTCGCCCGAAGAACGTCAGTTGCTGTCCGAATTGTTCGACCGCGTCCGCGCGCAGTCGAATGCGCCGCGGGACCGCGACGCCGAAAATTTCATCGCCGACGCAGTGCGCGCCCAACCCGCAGCGCCCTATCTGCTCGCGCAGGCCGTGATCGTGCAGGACCACGCCCTGCGCGCGGCCGACCAGAAGATCCAGGATCTGCAGGCCGAAATCGGCCGCCTCCAGCAGCAGGCGCAAACCGCCGCGCCGCAGGGTGGCGGAAGCTTTCTCGGTGGCCTGTTCGGCGGCGGGCGCCAAGCGCCGCAGCCCGCGCCGCAGCCAAATCCCTGGGGCGCCGCGCCGCAGCCACAGGCTTACGCGCCGCCCCCGCCGCCTCCTGGTCCTGCTCCTTCCCCTTGGGGCGCGCCGCAGGCCCCGCAAGGCGGCGGCTTCCTACGCAACGCCATGGGCGCGGCGGCGGGCGTCGCGGGCGGCGTGCTGCTGGCGGATTCGATCAGGGGCCTCTTTTCCGGCGGGAGCCACGGCGCCGGCCTGTTCGGCGGCGGCCAGGCCTTGGGTGGCCAGGGCTTGGGCGGCGGCGAAACCATCGTCAACAATTACTACGACTCGCCTCAAGGCGATCATGACGCGGGGATGTTCGACCATCCCGACGCGAACGACCCGGGCCTGTCCGACGCCGATTATTCGGGCGACGATTATTCGGGCGACGATTTTTCCGGCGACGACAATTTCACCACGGACGTCTGAGCTTTCGCGAGCATGACATGGGCAAGGGCGCGTTTCCCCGCGAAACGCGCCCTTGCCCCGTTCTAGGCTGGCGCGAAAAACCTATTGCGACGCCTTGCGGCGCAGGCGAATCATCACATCAACCCGCGCGATTTCCCAGCCCTCCGGCGGCTCGGGCAGGCGGCTGAAGTCGATCAGCTCCTTGGGCAGGTCGGTGAGCATATGGGTCTCGTCATCGACGACGAAATGCTGGTGGTCCGCGAGATTGGTGTCGAAATAGGTCTTGGCGCCGTCCACCGTGACTTCCTTCAAAAGACCGGCGGAAGTGAACTGATTGAGCGTGTTGTACACCGTGGCGAGCGAGATCGGCGCGCGCGCGGCGATCGCTTCCTCGTATAGGCGCTCGGCGGTGACATGGCGGTCGCCGCCGCCGAACAGCAGCCAGCCGAGGCGCAGGCGCTGGCGCGTCGGCCGCAATCCGGCCTCGCTCAACTTGCGGCGCAGGTCGTGCAGGGGGCAGCCGTTGAGGTCGGCCCCGGCCGGAGTCGTCATATAGACCGCGCCGCCTTTCGCGCTTTCCCCCCCGCGGCGGAGGCGCTGCGCGCTTACCCTCTTCTCCATCCGAATTTCCTTTATCTTCCCACGCAAGCGAAATTTTGCTCTTTGGGGAAACATTTGTCCTTGCCTGGCGATTCGGAAATTCCTCGCGGACCAGAACCCGCGGTCCGCCACGATATAGACTTTTGCGCGCGGTCCGGCAATAAGCTCTCCCGAAGCGCCGGTCACGCGTTCGGACAATGAGTTTTTCCGCGTCTTTCGGCGCGGCGAGGGCTATGTTAGAAGCGCGTTCAACAGTCCGGCGGCAAGGATGCGCCGCAAGGTCCGTCAACCGGCGCCCCTCCAGGGCCGAACGAGGGAAAGCTCCCCATGGGCGAAAGACGCTCGCATTTCGCATATGAAGACCTTCTGGCCTGCGGCCGCGGCGAGCTGTTCGGCCCGGGCAACGCCCAACTGCCCCTGCCGCCCATGCTGATGTTCGACCGCATCGTCGAGATCGCCGAAGAGGGCGGCGCCCACGGCAAGGGCCATGTCCGCGCCGAATTCGACATTAAGCCCGATCTCTGGTTCTTCGGCTGCCATTTCCTCGGCGACCCCGTCATGCCCGGCTGCCTCGGCCTCGACGCTTTGTGGCAGCTCACTGGATTCTTTCTTGGCTGGCTCGGGCTTCCGGGCCGCGGGCGCGCGCTCGGCGTCGGCGAGGTGAAATTCGCCGACCAGGTGCTGCCGACGGTGAAGAAGGTCGTCTATGGCGTCGATTTCAAGCGTGTGATGAAGGGCAAGCTCAAGCTCGGCATCGCCGACGGCTGGCTCGAAGCCGATGGCAAGCGCATATATGAAGTGAAGGACATGCGCGTCGGCCTGTTCCAGCCCGCCGGCGCCTGAGCCGCCGGCTTCAGGACGCCGTCCACAAGGAGGACATCATGAGACGCGTCGTCGTCACCGGCATCGGCATTGTCTCCGCGATCGGCAACAACGCGGAAGAAGTCACGGCCTCGCTGCGCGCCGCGCGATCGGGGATCGTGCGCGCCGAGAAATACGCCGAACTCGGGTTCCGCTGCCAGGTCCATGGCGCCCCGACGCTCGATCCGGAAAATCTCGTCGATCGCCGCGCCATGCGCTTCCACGCTACAGGCACCGCCTGGAACCATGTCGCCATGGATCAGGCCATCGCCGATTCCGGGTTGGAGGCGGGCGACATTTCCAATCCGCGCACTGGAATCATCATGGGCTCCGGCGGCCCTTCGACCCGAACGATCGTCGAATCGGCCGACATCACCCGCGCCAAGGGGCCCAAGCGCGTCGGCCCCTTCGCCGTGCCCAAGGCCATGTCCTCGACCGCCTCGGCGACGCTGGCCACCTGGTTCAAGATCAAGGGCGTCAATTATTCGATCTCCTCGGCCTGCGCCACCTCGTCGCATTGCATCGGCAACGCTGCCGAGATGATCCAGTACGGCAAGCAGGACGTGATGTTCGCCGGCGGCTGCGAGGATCTGGACTGGACGCTTTCGGTGCTGTTTGACGCGATGGGCGCCATGTCCTCGTCGTACAACGCCACGCCGGCCACCGCTTCGCGCGCCTATGACGCCGACCGCGACGGCTTCGTCATCGCCGGCGGCGCCGGCGTCGTCGTGCTGGAGGAATACGAGCGCGCCAGGGCGCGCGGCGCGAAAATCTACGCCGAACTCGCCGGCTATGGCCTGACCTCGGACGGCCATGACATGGTCGCGCCCTCGGGCGAAGGCGCCGAGCGCTGCATGCGCATGGCGCTCGAGACCTGCAAGGTTCCGATCGACTACATCAATCCGCACGCGACCTCGACCCCGGTCGGCGACCTCAAGGAAATCGAGGCGATCCGCAAAGTCTTCGGCGCCGACAAATGCCCGCCGATTTCGGCCACCAAGTCGCTGACCGGCCATTCGCTCGGCGCGGCGGGGGTGCAGGAGGCGATTTACTGCCTGCTCATGCAGCAGAACGACTTCATCTGCGAGAGCGCCAACATCGTCAATCTCGACCCCGCCTTCGCGGACATGAACATCCTGCGTCAGCGCAGGGACAATCAACAGCTCGGCGCGGTCTTGTCCAATTCCTTCGGTTTCGGGGGCACCAACGCCACGCTGATCTTCAAAAACATCGACGCCTGACCGAGAGTTCGCGGATGAATCTTTCCATCAAGGGGCTGATGGCCGGCAAGCGCGGCCTGATCATGGGCGTCGCCAACGATCATTCGATCGCTTGGGGAATCGCCAAGTCGCTGGCCGCGGAAGGCGCCGGCCTCGCCTTCACCTACCAGGGCGAGGCCCTCGGCAAGCGCGTCAAGCCTCTGGCCGAGAGCCTCGGCTCGCATCTCACCCTCCGCTGCGACGTTGAGGATCTGGCGAGCGTGGACGCCGTCTTCGCCGCGCTCGAACAGAACTGGGGCGCCCTGGATTTCATCGTCCACGCCATCGGGTTCTCGGACAAGAACGAGCTCAAGGGCCGCTATGTGGACGCGACCACCCGCGAAAATTTTTCGCGCACCATGGTCATCTCGGCCTTTTCCTTCACCGAGATCGCCCAGCGCGCGCAAAAGCTCATGCCCAACGGCGGCGCGCTGCTCACACTCACTTACGGCGGCTCGACCCGCGTCATGCCCAATTACAATGTGATGGGCGTGGCCAAGGCGGCGCTGGAGGCGAGCGTGCGCTATCTCGCCGCCGATCTCGGCGCCCAGAACATCAGGGTCAACGCCATTTCCGCCGGGCCGATCCGGACGCTGGCCGGCGCCGGCATCGCCGACGCCCGCTTCATGTTCAATTTCCAGAAAAGCCACGCGCCCTTACGCCGCACCGTGACCATCGAGGACGTCGGTGGTTCGGCCCTCTATCTGCTGTCCGATCTCGCGGCCGGCGTCACCGGCGAGGTCCATTTCGTCGACGCAGGGTACAACATCATCTCGATGCCCCAGCCCGGCAGCCTCAAGGCCGAAACGGAATAAGATCGCGGCTGGTGTTTCCAGCCCTTGGTTTGGCTGGCGGGCACGCGTCGGGCCGTGGGGCGGAGATCAACGCCGCATGTGCGCTCGACCCAATCGGCGAACCCTCGTCGCCACGCCAAAGCCTGCGCCGCGCCCGTACGGCAAAGCTGATCATGACCACGACCAAGCCGACGACCAAGCCTTGGCGCCTCGATGAAATTGCGCGGTCGCTGCTGCGCTGGAGCGCGGGTCTCGGGCGCCAAGACATTCGGCCCGGACGGACTCCGCCGTGTTGCTGGCTTCCTGACCCGTGAAAAATCAGTTCGGAATTTGCAAGAATAATTTTTTCCGCCCTTGTTTTCGCCGCCGCCACCGCTTATTTTGGGACAATCGAACTTTTAGGCCGATGCTCTGGCCGCGCGTTTAGAACGCCGCTGACGACCTCCTCTAAAAACATCGATTAGATTGGCTCATTCTCGAGGATGGGCCGCGTTCAAGCCTGCTCACAAGGAGAGTCAACGCATGGCTACCGGCGTCGTCAAATGGTTTAATGCTCAAAAGGGTTACGGATTCATCCAGCCCGACGACGGGAGCAAAGATGTCTTTGTTCACATCAGCGCAGTCGAACAAGCTGGACTGGCCGGCCTCAACGAAGGCCAGAAGATCAGTTTCGAGCTGACCGCGGATCGCCGCACAGGCAAGTCTTCGGCCTCACGCCTGCAAACGGTGGAGTGAACCTTTTTCTCGCGGCCGTGTCGTCGTGCCACGGATGTACTGGCGCGATGCGGCGCGAGATCGAGAAGCCTCGGGGGAGCCCGAGGCTTTTTCGTTTTCTATTGCGGAAAATGGCGTGAGCCATCGTTGATCGCCGCGGCCGGAGGGCGCCCGAACGGGAGCGGAAAGGGATATCGCATGCGCGACAAATCGCAGAACTCCACGACGGACAACGCGAGGCCCGGCGCCTCGTCGGCAGCGCACAAATTCGCGGTCGGAACCTTCGTGACACTGATCGGCAAATCGGGCCAGACCCCGTTCAAGGTCACGCGTCTTCTCCCCGACGGAGGATCGGGGTTTCAATACAGAATCAAGAACGAGGATGAGAATTACGAGCGTGTCGCGATCGAGCCGCTTCTGGCGCCCATTCCCCGGTGAGCCAACACGCCCGTGTTCCCGCGACGCTTTTTCGCGCCAGCATCCGCGTGAGGCGCGCCTGCGAGCTTTCTGCTTCCGGCGAGGCGCAACGTCGGCTGACGCATTGCGTTTCATCGGCTGAATGCGCTGAAACCGGGCCGCCGAAACTGAAGCGGCCCGGATATCCTCTCATCAGCGGCCGTTGACCCGCGCCTCGCCCTGGCGTGAGCGGCCCTCGCCCGAAGCTCGCGGCGCCCGCCGCTTTTCGCCGTCGCGGCGCGGCGCCAGCCTTTTGGCGGCCGGGCCGCCGTTCGGCCGCCCGGATCGGGCGCCCGGCTTTTTCGTCGCGACATGAACCTCCTCCGGCGCGCCTGGAGCAAGGCGCAGGTCGGTGGATGGAATCGTCTGCCTCGTTAGCTTCTCGATGCCGCGCAAGAGATCGCGCTCTTGGTGATCGCACAGCGAAATGGCCTCGCCTTCCGCCCCGGCGCGCGCCGTGCGACCGATGCGATGGACATAGGCTTCGGGGACTTCCGGAAGTTCGAAATTCACGACATGGCTGACGCCTTCGACGTCGATGCCGCGCGCGGCGATATCGGTCGCGACCAGCACGGCGACGCGGCCCGAGCGGAACCCGTCCAGAGCGCGCAGGCGCTGGCTCTGGCTCTTGTTGCCGTGAATCGCCTCCGCCGTCAGACCCGCACCGGCCAGCGCCGACGCCACCCGGTCGGCGCCGCGCTTGGTGCGGGTAAAGACGATCGAGCGGCGGAAGTCGGGGTTTTGCAGCAGGTCGACCAGAACCTCGGTCTTGCGCCTGGCCTCGATCAGGATCACCCGCTGGGCCACGCGGTCCGCCGTTTTGGCGACCGGCGTCACCGAAACCTGCACCGGCTGATGCAGCATTTCCGAGGCCAGCATGGCGATTTGCGGCGGCATGGTGGCGGAGAAGAACAAGGTCTGCCGCCGCTTCGGCAATTTGGCGAAAATCTTGCGGATCGGAACGAGAAAGCCGAGATCGAGCATATGGTCAGCCTCGTCGAGCACGACCGCCGAAGTTCCATCGAGCCGCAGATTGCCCTGCGTCATGTGATCGAGCAGCCGTCCCGGGGTGGCGACCAGCACATCAAGCCCTCGCGACAGCGCCTGAACTTGCGGGCCGAAGCCGACGCCGCCGAAGATCGTGGCGACCCGCAGCCCGGCGAAACGGCCATAGGCCTTGAAACTGTCGCCGATCTGGGCCGCCAGTTCGCGAGTCGGCGCCAGCACCAGAACGCGCGTCTGTTTGGCGCGCGGATGTTCAGGAAATTTCAACAGCCGGGAGATGAGCGGCGTGGCGAAGGCGCAGGTCTTGCCGGTGCCGGTCTGGGCGATCCCGAGCAGGTCGCGCCCTTCGAGCAAGGGCGGAATGGCTTGCGCCTGGATGGGCGTCGGCGTTTCGTAACCTTCGGATTTGAGAGCGCGCAGAATGGTCTCGGCCAGGCCGAGATCGGAAAATTGAGTCACTTTTTAGCTTTCATATGGCCGCGCCCGCCTGGATTGCGGCGGAGATCGAGGCTTGGCGAAGAAGGCCCCGCACAGAATGGGCCGCCTGTCATGAAACGGCTTTAAGGCCGGGCGACGCGTCAATCGAAAAAATCCGCGTCCCATGCGCCGGCGCGCCGTGAGGTCTATGCCAATACGCGCATTATCCGCGCGAGGCAAGTGCTGCGCGTTGGGCCCGGGATGGAAATCCGGCGGGTTTCGCGCCTGCCTATGACATCCCGATCGCCGGGTGTTTATCGAAATCGTCGAGATCATACAAAGGGAAACGGCGGCTGGAACGGCTGATTCCTTCGCCTGGGCTTGGGCGAAAACTCGATTTTCTCTTTTTGACTGTCCAGAATGTCCGAAGCCAGGCGATGTTTTATTTTCATCTCTGGCCAATCCCCCCGCCATATCGTATAGAGCGACGACAGGGTCGTTCGATGGTCGAACTCGGAGCTCCCTGCGCATCTCCAAAATCATCGCTTTCCCCTGCGGTGGCAGTCGCTCTGGCGACTGGTCGTGATGCTTCGCGTCGCCGTCGTCGGGCCGGTGGCGCATCCCTCGAAGGCAAAGATCGGATAATTCGTGCAGGTATTGGTTCGCGACAACAATGTCGAGCAGGCGCTTCGCGTGCTGAAGAAGAAGATGCAGCGTGAGGGTCTTTTCCGCGAAATGAAACAGCGCCGCGCCTATGAGAAACCCTCGGAAAAGCGGACGCGGGAGGCGGCCGAAGCCGTTCGGCGGGCTCGCAAGCTGGCGCGCAAAAAGGCGCAGCACGAAGGGCTGGCGCCAAAGCCGAAACGCAAGGTTCAACGCGACGCGCAGCGACCCGCGGCGCCGGGGTTTTCGGCGGCGAAGCCATCGTCCTGATCTCGCAACGCGCAAGGGTTCCATCGCGAAATCATGGGTCGGGCCCGCGCGCGACGTTGGGGAGATCTGAAAATATGGCGCGCAAACCCGGCTCGAAGAGCGAATTTGTTTTGTTCGACGTCCTTTACGAGGATGGCGCCCGGCGTTCCAACCGGCGCGTTCCGAAGGAAATTCTCGGCGGCCTCGACGGCGACGAACCGGCCCGTGCTTTCCTTGAGGCGCTGGACCGGGAAATCGCCGCGCGCTCTGGCCAAACGATGGCGGCGATCAAAGTTGTGCGGCGCTCATGAGCGCGAGGGCCTGTTGCCCTTTGACGCAACAGATGCCCGACGGAACGTCGAGGAACGCACGCCGTCGGAGCGGCGACTGTTGGCGCTCCACGTCGCACATTCGCGCCTCGTCGCCGTCCCGCCGGTCGGAGCCGCCTGTCCGCCGGGGCCGAGCGTTGGATCTTCACCCCTAGCGGCTTCTTAATCTCTTGCCCTCATTCTCCGGCGCCAGGACCCAGCGCTGGAGACCGCCTTGACGGACGCAACGACGACTTTCCCCCCTCGGCCGCGGATCGGCCCCGAGACCCGGCGGCGTCTTGTCCTCTGGCTCGCCGTCCTGGGCGCGACCGCCTTTTCCTTTCTGCTGGACCAATCCAAGCTGGCGGCGGTGTGGCGGACTGGCGTCTTCTATGACACGGACGACGCCATGCGCATGGTCCAGGTCCGCGATTTCCTGGCGGGACAGAGCTGGTGGGACCTCGTCGCGCATCGGCTCGACCCGCCGCATGGCATGTTGTCGCACTGGTCGCGTATCGTCGACGCCCTCCTCGCGCCGCTGGTTTACGGCTTCGGCCTCGTCCTCCCGGCCGAGACGGCCGAGCGCGCGGCGCGGATCGCTTTTCCGGCCCTGACGCTCATCTCTCTCTATCGCGCCGGCGCCTATGCGGGGCGCGCGTTCCTCGGCGAGGTCTATGAAGTGGCCGCGGTGGCCGCGGTCGCGCTGAGCGGCGTGGCCAACATGCAGTTCTCGCCTGGCCGCGTCGACCATCACGGGCTGCAGATCCTCGGGCTTGTCGTCGCCGTCGCGGCGATGGCGGAAAGCCTCGACGCGGCGCGGGCGCGGCGCGCCGCCCTCGCCGGCGCAGCGATCGCCTTGACCGCGGGCGTCGGCCTTGAAAACCTGCCGTTCTTCATCGTTCTTTGCGCCGCGCCGCCCCTCGCCTTCATCGCCCGGGGCGACAGCGCGAAACCTCTTCTGGTCGCCTTCGCGCGCGGTCTGGCGCTGTCGCTCGTCGCCGTTTTCGTCGCCACCATCCCGCCGTCGCGCTGGCTCGATCCGCGCACCGACGCTCTGTCGATCGTCTATCTGACCGCCTTTCTCGCCGCCTCCACGGCCTTTTTTGTTCTGGCGCGCCTGCCTCTGGCGCGCTGGCCCGCGCGGTTCGCCGCCTGCGTCGCCGCCGGCGCCGCCGTCGTCGCTCTGACCCTTGTCCTGTTCCCCTCGGTCCTCAAGGGCCCCTATGCGGGGCTTTCACCCGAACTGCGCCTGTTCTGGCTGGGGAAAATCAGCGAAATGAAGTCCTTTGCCGTTTATACGGACGGCAAGCCGGTGTTGCGCGCCGAATGGCTGACCGCCTTTTTCCTGGCGCTGGGGGGCGTTGCGCTGAGCGCCCGGCTCGCGGCGGCGCGCGGGGATCGCGTGGCCCTGAGCCGCTGGATTCTTCTTGGCGCCGTGCTTTCGGCGGGCGGCGCCGTTTCGGCAGCCCATATCCGCGCCCTCGGCTCGACCGCCCCGCTGATCGCCCTCGGCACGCTCGGCCTCGTCGCCCCCTTGCGGGAAAAACTGATGAGCTGGAATCCCGCCTTCGGCGGCCCGCTGGCGGAAATGGCCTCCATTCTGGCCGTCTCGCGTTTGGGCCTGGCGATCGTGACGAGCCTGATCTGGGCGCCCGATCCGGCGAAGGCGGCGACGCCGCCGTCGCCCGGCGCGCCAGGAACGGCCGAAAGCTGCCGCGCGCCAGAATCCTTCGCGCCCCTGGCCCGCCTTCCCGCCGGTCTGGCGATCGCGCAAATCGACGCCGGGCCATTCCTCCTGGCCCATACGCCCCATGCCGCGCTCGCCGCCTCCTACCACCGCGACAACCACGGCAACCTGATCGCGCTTCATGTCCTTGCCGGACCGCCGGACCAGGCCGAGGCGCTGGCGCGAAGCTCTGGCGCGCGCTGGCTTTTCCTCTGCGTCACCCAGGATCGCACCTTCCTGTCCTATGTGGACAAGGCGCCGGACGGTCTGGCGGCGCGGATCGCCGCCCACCACGCCCCAGCCTGGCTGAAGCCGGTCCCGCTCCAGGGAACGCCCTATCTCGCCTTCGAAATCCAGCCCGCGCCGGAACGAAAGTAACGCCCGCCGTCCATAAGCGGAAATTAACGCCTGCCGTGGCAGAAACTCCGTGTGTTTTTGGAGTCGTCGCATGAGCCGCATCGTTGAAACCTTGATCATCGGCGCCGGTCCGGCGGGATTGACCACCGCCTACCAGCTCTCCAAGGAAGGCCGCGAGGTCGTCGTCCTGGAAAGAGACCCGGTCTATGTCGGCGGCATCAGCCGGACGGTGAATTACAAGAACTTCCTCTTCGACATCGGCGGCCATCGCTTCTTCTCGAAATCGAAGGCGATCGTCGATCTGTGGCGGGAAATCCTCCCCGACGACTTCGTCGAGCGCCCGCGCCTGTCGCGGATTTTCTATAAAAAGAAATTCTACGCCTATCCGCTGCGCGCCTTCGAGGCCCTGCGCAATCTGGGCCTCGCCGAAAGCGCGCTCTGCATGGCGTCCTTCGGCTTCGCCAAGCTGTTTCCGGTCCACAATCCGAGAAACTTCCATCAATGGGTGCGCAACCAGTTCGGCGAGCGGCTGTTCTCGATCTTTTTCAAGACCTACACCGAAAAGGTCTGGGGCATGAGCTGCGACGAAATCTCGTCGGACTGGGCCGCCCAGCGCATCAAGGGCCTGAGCCTGGGGGCCGCGATCCTCGACGGGCTGCGCCGTTCGCTCGGGCTCAACAAGGCCAGGAACAACGGCGACAACAGCGCCAAGACGCTGATCGAGAGCTTCCAGTACCCGCGCAAGGGCCCCGGCATGATGTGGGAGGCCGCCGCCGCCAAGATCAAACGGAATGGCGGCGAAGTCCTGATGGGTCGCTCGGTGGAGCAAATCCATTACGACGAGGCCAGCCGGATCTGGACCGTCGAAGCCTGGACCGCCGACAACCGGCGCGAGACTTTCCAGGCCCGCCATGTCGTGTCCTCCGCGCCCATCCGCGAGCTGATGTCCAATCTGTCGCCGACGCCGATCAGCCTGCTGCACGCCCGGCAGTTGCGCTATCGCGACTTCCTCACCGTGGTCCTGATCGGCAGGTCGCGCCGCGAGCTGCCCGACAACTGGGTCTATATCCACGATCCGGCGGTCAAGGTCGGGCGTGTCCAGAACTTCCGCTCATGGTCGCCGGAAATGATCCCGGACGGGGTCTCCACCTGCCTGGGGCTGGAATATTTCTGCTTCGAGGGCGACGGCCTGTGGACCGCCTCCGACGCCGAACTGATCGAACTGGCCAAGCGCGAGATCGGCCAGATCGGGCTGATGGACCCGCGGGATGTCGCCGACGCCTCGGTCGTGCGCCAGCCCAAGGCCTATCCGGTTTATGACGAGACCTACGCCGCCAATATCGAGACGATCCGCGCCGAACTGCGGCTGCGCTATCCGAACCTTCATCTGGTCGGCCGTAACGGCATGCACAAATACAACAACCAGGATCACGCGATGATGACCGGCATGCTGACCGCGCTGAACATCGTCGCCGGCGAAATCGTGCATGACGTGTGGCGCGTCAATGAGGACGCCGAATATTGCGAGGCCGGCGTGTCCGGCGCCGTGGAAGCCCTGACGAGCGAGCGTCAGGTCCCGAGCAAGGCGGCGTGA
>JAKAJL010000003.1 GCA_021813805.1 Pseudomonadota bacterium
CTTGTCAATTCCATTGCCGTCCTTTCTTTCCTTGCCTTTGCCGGCGCGGCTTACGCCCAGGCCCCGGCGGCCCCTGCCGCGCCGGCCGCCGCCGCGCCAGCCGCCGCCCCCGCGACCGCGGCTCCTGCCGCGAAGGCGAAGACCGCCAAGCCGCGAAGCGCGAAATCGCTCGAGTGCTCGAAACAGGCCGACGCCCAGAAACTGCACGGCAAAGAGCGCAAAGCGTTCATGAGCAAGTGCAAGAAGAGCTGAAGCGCTCCCGCCGCCTATTTCCGGAAAGTTGCTGTGATTTTCGAATCATCATGCGTATCTGAAAGATAGATAAATGAGCGCGTTCGATTATATTATTTCGGACGCGCTCATGACCAATCGAGGCGCTGATAAGGCGCGATCGCCAGAATCGGACTTCGGCCTTGGGAAAAAATCATGCTCAGTCGAGGGGTTTCGAGCGCGCCGGGTTTCGGTCTAAACGCTGCGCGCTCGAGACCCGGCTGATGACGTTGTCGTCGATCGCGTGCGAGAGAGTGACGGCGATCTGCTCGGCGAGGCAGCGATAGCCCTTGTCATTCAGATGCAGGTGGTCGGGCCCCGTGAATTCCTCGCGGCCCGCCGCGCCGCCATATTGGCGCATCGCGTCGTAACGCGAGACCAAAGCGACGCCCGCGTCCCGCGCTACTCGCGCCGTGACGTCGCGGATCGGAAGATAATTCGGCAAGGCTGCGAGCCGGCGGGTCCATTGCATGCCGACCAGAACGACATCGGTGTCGGTTTTTTTCAGGAAATCCAAGGCGTCGCGCAAGGTCGCCTCATATTTTTCTGGCGGCACGCCGGTGATGCCGTCATTGGCGCCGACCTGCCAAAGCACGAGGTCCGGATGAAGGCGCGGTATTTCCTCGCGCAGACGAGCCGCCGTTTCCGCCGCCGTTTCGCCGCCGACTCCGAGATTAACCACCTCGATCGCCTCGGCCGGCAGGGCCTTCGCCAGCATTTCGCGCAATTGTGACGGATAGTTCTCGGCCGGGCTGCTAGCCCCGACGCCCTCGGTCGAAGACGAGCCGATGGCGACGATCCGCACCCTGCCCTCCTCGCCCACGGCGCGGGAAAAATGCGGCAGGGGGGCGATGTGGGCGGGGACCCGAGCTGCGCCGAGGCATGAATTCTCGCTGGCCACGCGCAGCCGCTGCGCGGGCCGCCCGACCGGGAGGACGAGCGGCAGCGCCGCCCCCAAAGCCAGCGACGCGCCAAACAGGACAAACGCTCTTCTCATGACGAAGCGATCCAGAACCTCCGACTTCCCCGCGAAATTGCCCGGATTCCGGCGAGGGTTCAACTATGTCTCTCGTATGAGGCGAAATCGGGTCATGGTCCTTGCCTGGGCGTCGTCGCCATCGCCTCGCCGGCGGCGAATTGGTCGCGAAAAGCCCGCGCCGCCCTGTCGATGAACAGCGATGTCTTGCGCGGGGAGCGGCCCGGCGGACGAACCAGATGGATCGGCGCCGGCGGCGGCTCGAAATCCTGCAACAGGCGGACCAGCCGTCCCTGGGCGATTCGCTCGGCCGCCTGATAGGAGAAAAGACGCACGACGCCCAGCCCGGACATCGCGGCGTCGAGCGCGGCGTCCACCGAATTGACCGCGAGGCGGGGGCGAAAGCGGATCGTCCTGTCCTCGTCGGCGCCCAGGCTCCAATGGCTGGGCGCGGAAGCGACCCCAAGGGTCGAGATGAAGACATGCTCCGCCAGTTCGTCGGGATTTCGCGGCGTCCCGGCCCGGGCCAGATAGTCGGGCGCGGCGACCAGAACCCGCCGGACCGCGCCGACGCGCAGCGCGATCAGCGACGAATCGGGCAGATGGCCGATGCGCAGGCCGACATCGATTCCCTCGTCCACCAGCGAAACGATGCGATCGAGCAGCAGGTTCACGTCGAAGCCTGGAAAATCGCGAAGGAAATCGCGGACGATCGGCATGACGTGCAAGCGCCCGAACATCACCGGCGCGGTGAGGGTAAGCAAGCCGCGCGGAAAATCGCCACCGCCCTGGAGGGCGTCGGCCATGTCGTCGTACTCGGCGAGCAGGCGGCGACCGCGCGCCAGCAATTGCTCGCCCGCCTCGGTCAAGGACAAGGCCCGCGTGGTGCGGTTGAACAGGCGTTGGCCCAAAGCCTCCTCCAGCGCGGCGATCGCGCGGCTGACGCCGGCCGGCGAACGCCCGGTCTTTCGCGCCGCGGCGACAAAACTATCGTTTTCGGCGACGGCGACGAATAGGGCGATGGAGGCAAGCCTGTCCATGGGATTGTTTCGCTTCTCGCAAAAGTAAGATGAGATTTTTTCGGATTAACGCGAATTGCAAAAGAATTATTTTGGGCGCGGGACCGCGACGTCCCAGACCCTCGGGAGGAAGCCATGAATTCGAAAAAGCCGATCCTGCTGCACGGTTTCGACCGGTCCGGCCATTCGCATCGCGCCGAACTGATGCTGCGCCTGCTTGGCCTGCCCTTCGACTTTCATCAGGTCGATCTCGCCGGCGGCGAGCAGCGCTCGGCCGCCTTTCTCAAGCTCAATCCGTTCGGGACCGTGCCCGTGATCGAGGACGACGGCGTGGTGATCGCGGATTCCTGCTCGATCCTGGTTTATCTGGCGACGAAATACGACGCGGAAGGCCGCTGGCTGCCGCGCGACCCCGCCGGCGCGGCGCAGGTCCAGCGCTGGCTGTCGGTGGCGCAGGGACCGGTCTTCAACGGCCCGTGCCGCGCCCGCCTGGTCACGGTGTTCGGCGCCGATCTCGACCACGCCCTGGCCAAGGCGACCGCCGAAAAACTGTTCGCGAACCTCGATCCAATATTGGCCGACAAGACATTTCTGGTCGAAGAGCGCCCGACCATCGCCGATATCGCGCTTTACAGCTATATCGCCCACGCGCCCGAGGGCGGCGTCGCGCTCGACCCGCACAAGAATATCGTCGCCTGGCTGAGGCGGATCGAGGCCCTGCCCGGCTTTGCGCCCATGCCCGCGACCAAGGCCGGCCTGCTGGCGGCCTGAGCATGACCGCGCCGCTCATCGACCGGCGCCCTTGGCATGAAGGCGAGATCGCGGCGCGGCGCATGGCCGGCGCGCCCGAGACCGCGCCGGTCATCCGAACCTTCCTCAGCGCGCAACAGGCCGATTTTTTTGCGCGCCTGCCGATGGTTTTCGTCGCCGGGCTCGACGCGAAAGGCGCCCCGATCGCTTCGCTCCTGCGCGGGGCGCCGGGCTTTGTCGCCTGCCCGGAGCCGCGCCGCATGGCCATCGCCGCGCCGTTCCCGGAGAGCGAGCGTCTGTCGCGCGACATCGGCGCGCCATTCGGCGTCATCGGCGTGGACTTCGCTGCGCGCCAGCGCAACCGGGTCAATGGCCATATCGCTCAATCCAGCGGCGAAACATTGACCCTGGCGGTGGAGGAAGCCTTCGGCAACTGCCCGAAATATATCTCGCCCCACGCGTTCCCCGATGGCGGCGGCGCGCCAGGCGCCTGGACCATGCTGCCCGCGCTCGACGGCGCGGCGCGCGACCTCGTCGAGGCGGCGGATGTGTTCTTCCTCGCCACGCGCGGGCCGGACGGCGTGGACATATCCCATCGCGGCGGACCGTCCGGCTTCATCGCGATGCGCCAGGACGGCGGGCTGCTGATCCCGGACTTTCCGGGCAACAATTATTTCAATTCATTCGGCAACCTGCTCCACGATCCGCGCGCGACCCTGCTTTTCGTGGATTTTCCCACAGGCCGCGCGCTGCGCCTGCAAGGCGCCGCGCGGGTGGATTTCGCGCCCGCCCGCATGTGGACCTTCACGCCCGACAGCGCCGCCAGACTGGAGACCGGCGCACGGTCTTCGGCCCTCCGCGCGCCGACGAGCGGGGGGACCGGAAGCCGCCTGAATCGATAGCGTTTTGCCCACAGGCCTTTAGGCCTTCATTAACCATGTTTGTCCAAAGTGGCGGAAATGGACAACAGGCAGAACGGCGTGCGGCGCCCCATTCCATCGCCCAGTTCGCCATCGCTGGTGTCGTTGCGCCGCACGGCGGCGTCGGCCGGAGACCAACCGCCGCTGGTCCTGGTCTTTGTCCTGGCCTTCGGCCTCACCGCCCTCCCCGTATTCCTTCACGCATTCGGCCAGCCGCTGGCCCTTGCCGTCTGCGCCGCCCTGGCGGCCGCCGCCGCCATGACGATCGAGGCGCAGGTCCCCGTCATCGTCCTCACCGCGACGATCTTCCAGAACGTTTTCGTCTCGATCGCGTCGGTGAATTACACCGACATCCATGACCTCGATCCGATGAAGAGCTACAATTTCGTCACCACTGTCGTCACGTGGCTGGTGGTGATGGCGGGCTTCTTCAACCGCTGGCGGTCCTTTTCGCCCTTCACCCGGCGGATGATTTTCGCATCCTGCGCCTTGCTGGCGATTTATGGCGTCTATTTCCTGGCCGGCGTCCTGATCAACCCCCACAGCGCCGTGGTCTATATGCGCAATATCGGGACGCCGATCCTGTTGTTTCAAATGTTCCTCATCGTCGCGGCCCGCCATGAGCTGGCTCTGCCGAGACTCGTCGTTGTCCTGCTCGGGCTGATGATCGGCGCCGGCTACACGGAAGTCCTCGCGCACGATCTATGGCTCGACCTCACCAACGGCTGGCATTACCTCGCGCTTTCCTATGCCGACAACGCCAGCAGCCTCAAAACCCTCGACGAGGCCAATCGCTCCGGCGTCGTGCCGGTCAATCTGGTCGATTACGGCCGAACCGACCTCTTCAATTCGCCGATGTTCGCGGCCTTGCATCTGACAGTGCTGCGCCTCGAAGGGCCGAACCTCCATTCGATCAGCTTCGGCTACGCCCTGGCGGCGCTCCTGTCCTTCGCCGCGATCCACAGGCGCCGGGCCGCGGCGCTGCTCGCGGCGCCCCTGCTGCTGCTGACCAGCGCCAAGGGCCCGCTGATGCTTGCCGTCTTCACTCTTGTCTTTCACGAGGCCGCGCGTCGCTGGGACCCGAGGACGGCGCTTAAAATCCTGGCGCTCGCGCTCGCGGCTTTCGCCGTCTTCGCCCTGGCTTTCGGTTTCAGGAACGGCGACTATCACGTGCTCGGCCTCATCGGCGGCCTCAACGGCTTCATCAAAAATCCGGTCGGCCACAGTCTCGGCGAGGGGGGCAATCTTTCCTTCGCCAGTTTCAACGTGATCGACTGGAGCAAGTTTCAGCGCGAAGGCGCGGCCGACGTCGCGGTGGAAAGCGCGGTCGGCGTCATGCTCTTCCAGCTCGGCGTCGCGGCGGTCGCGGCTTTCGCCTTTTACGCCTGGATCGCGCGGACGGCCCT
The DNA here is from genome assembly GCA_021813805.1 of Pseudomonadota bacterium. GTDB lineage: Bacteria > Pseudomonadota > Alphaproteobacteria > Rhizobiales > Beijerinckiaceae > Rhodoblastus. The sequence goes on from JAKAJL010000003.1 coordinate 5,342, forward strand.
GTCGCTCTTCGAGCACGCCCGGGCGCCGGCTCTGGCCTTCGCAACCGGCGCCATCGCGACCACCATGGTCAACGGCCTGTTTCAGGAAGAAGCCTATTTCGCGCCGCTGGCGCTCGGCCTGGTGATGGGCCTCGCCGGCCTGTCGCTCGGCGCGGCGGATCGCGCCCTCGCCGCCAGGAAACCGCAAGGCGCGCCCGCACCGAGGCTCCGCGTCTCCCAGGCCGCGGGCAACGGCGCGGGCTTCAGCCGTCCGGCAGCAATGCGCTCATGACGCCCGCGTCGATCCGCCCCTGTTCGTCGAGCAGGCCAAAGCCGCCGGCGTAATCCCAATGCGCCCAGCCGAAGCCGTTGGCCTCCGCCGCGGCGCGGACCGCGGCGAGCCAGGCCAGACGGCCGGCGCGCGGCGCCTTGAAGCGCAAGACCCCGAATTCGTTGACGATCACCGGGACGGCATGGCTGGCGCTCCAGGCGGCCAGCGCCGAAAATTGCGCCGAAATGGCGGCCGGCGTCCATGCCGTCCGCGCGGTTTCCTCCAGGGCCCGCGCCGCCGGCCGATCGCCCCGCGCCAAAGCCTCGGCGCGCAGACGCGCCAACACCGGATCGCGCTCGGCCGATGGAAAAGGCACGCCCTCCAGATGGCTGTAGGGACTTGAGGCGTCCCAGTCCAGGCCCTGATGGGTAAAGATCATCGGCGTGTAGAAATGGACCGCATAGAGGACATTGCGGTCCGCGAACGGCCGCCACCGCGCCAGTTGTTCGGCCCGCTGGAAAGGCGCCGGTCCGACGACCAGCGTCGTGCGCGGAAGCAGCGCCCTGGCCTCTCCCGCCAGGTCCTCCGCGAAGGGCCGCCAGACGTCGTCGCCGATGTCGGCCTCGTTCAGCAGTTCGGCAAAGATGCGCGGCGCCGGCCATCGCTCGAGACGCGCCGCAAGGCCTCGCCAACCGGCGCGCAAGGCTCTCTGCGCCTCGTCGGGATCGGAGCGCAGCAGGTCGTGGAGCGGGCCGTCGGGGTGAAGATCGACGGTGACGGCGTAATCGAGCTTGAGCAGCCGTCCCAGACTGCGTTCGAGGTCGTCGAGCGCCGCGCCGCGCGCGGCCGGGCCGGAAAAATAGGGCAAGGCGGCTTCGGCGACGAGCGGCAGGCGGATATGGGTCATGCCGCGCCGGCGAAGCGCCGCGAGCGTCGCCGGATCGGCGGCCTTACCATCCCGCCGCGGCGCCTGATCGGGCAGGTTGAAGCCGCGCCGCAGCGCGGGCGGAATCCCGGCGCCCGGTCTGGATTCATTGCCGGCCGCGCGGGCTGTCGAAAAACCGCCGGCGGCCGCGAGGCCGCTCAGGAATTTGCGCCGGTCGAGCGCGAAAGTCACGTATCGCCTCCTTTCCGCCGGCCGCGAGGACGAGCTGGCCGGGTCGTCGCGGGCGAGCCGCCGAGAAATACTGCGCCAAGGGGCCTTTGGGCGGTCGGCAACACATCATTTACCATTTCTGTATTTTATGAGCGAAAGGGTTTAGCGCCAAACCGCTTGTTTTCCCGAGCTTCGAGTCGTCAATGGACATCAAGAGCTTTGTTCCGTCCTGGCGCCGAGTCTCGGGCGAGAACGCATCCGAGGACGCGATCGAAATCTGGAGCGACTCGGCGGCAGACGTCGCGCCCTTCGTCACGCCCCTGACCTTCTGGCTGTTCCTGCGCCGCAACGCGCGCCGCGTCGCCCTTTCCTCCGTGCTGGCGGCGAGCGGGCTTTTCGTCGTCTTCCTGCTGGTCTTGAACAAATATGCGGCCGTCGCCACGATCATGGTGGAGCCGCGCGTCGCCAGCATCACCCAGGACGCCAATGTCGTGCAGAATATCGGCGCCGACGCGATCGCCGTCGAAAGCCTGGTGCAATCTTACCGCACGGAGGCGTTTCTGGGGGCCCTGGCCGATCGTCTCGGCCTGGTGAAAGACGGCGAGTTCAGCGATCGCGCCACCGCCGTCAAAGCCCTTGAAAAGGAACTGGACATTTCGCGCCGGGGCGCGACTTACGTCATCGACGTCACCGTGCGGAACCGCTCCGCCGAAAAGGCGGCCCGAATCGCCAACGCCGCGGCGGCGGCGATCATCGATGGCCAGCGCGACATTCGCGCGCGCGCCAACGACAGGGTCGCGGGGGACATCGCGGCGCGTCTGGACGAAGTAAGCGGGCGTGTGAACAGCGCCGAAAAGGCGGTCGCCGATCTCAAGGCCAGATTGAAGGTGACGGACGTCGGCCAGGGGACGACGGTGCTGGAACGCCGCGCCTACGATCTCGGCCAGCAACTCGCGTTGGCCAGCGCCAAGACCGCCGAGGCCAGGGCGCGTTTCGAACAATTGCGCCAGGCGGGCGACGGCGGCCAGCTATCCCAGGCGTTGCAGTCGAATCTTCTGGCGGGACTGCGGACCGATTATGCGCGCCTCGCCGGACAGGCCGCGGATCAGGCGGCGATTTTCGGCGCCCGCCATCCGGCGGTGACGGCGATGAACGCCCGGCTCGCCGCGCTGAAACGGCAGATCGGCGCCGAACTGGCGCGCCTTGCCGCCGCCGCCCAAGGCGATTTTGCAGCCGCGCGGCAAAGCGAGGACGCGCTCGCGCGCCAGCTCAAGGAGACGCAGGACGAAGCCGCCGAGCTTGGTCCCAAGCTTGTCAATCTCGACGCGTTGCAGCGCGAGGCGAAAGCCGAACGGCTGGTCTATGAGCAATTGCTCGACCGGCAGAAGCAGCTGGTCGCGACGCGGAACCTCTCGCCCGATGACATCAGGCTGATTTCGCCGGCGACGCCGCCCAACAGGATCAAGCCGGGCCTTGTCGCGCGCGTCGCCGGCGCCGCCGTTATCGGCCTGCTGGCCGGCCTCGCCTTCGCGCTGGCGCGGGAATCCGTCCCGGGCGTTCTGACCACCGCCCGTCAGGCCGAGCGTCTCGACGGGGTCACGGTCGTCGGCATGGCGCCGCTGCTGCCGCAGCCGGAAAAGGATGAAACGTCCCGGTCGCCGGCGTGGCCTGACCTCGCGCCCTGGCTCGACGAACTTTGCGCCCTCGCTGCGCAAGGGACCAAGGATCGGGCCAGCGTCCTGCTGATCTCCTCGCCCCTGCGCGGCGCCGGACGTTCGACCGCCGCGCGGTCCTGCGCCGCTTTTCTCGCCGACGGCGGCGCCCGCGTCCTGTTGATCCGGGCGGACCGTCCTCCGGAGGCGAGCCGGCGCCCGCGTTTCGGCCTCATCGACGTGCTCGACCGTGGCGCCGACCTGCGGCGCGCCTTTGTCGAAAGCGCCGCCGCCGGCTACACCGTTCTGCCTTTCGGCGGGAGCGAGACCGAAAGCCGCGCCTCGACCAGCGCGCTGATGAGCGGCGTGACCCTGCGCGCGCTGATCCATCTTTGTCGGCAATGGTTCGACGTGGTCGTGATCGACGGGCCGCCGGCGCTCGAAGCCGGATATGGGGCGCTGCTGGCGCGCCAGGCCGACGCGACCGTGCTTGTCGCGGAATGGCGCAAGACTGTTTCATCCGAGATCGCCGAGGCGATCGACCGTCTCGGCGTCGAGGACGTCGCGTTGTTTTTCAACAAGGTCGACATCGCCTTGCTGCGCAGCTTCGATCCCGCGGAATCCCGCCGGATCGAGGTCCAGGCCGAGAGCTTCCGTCTCGCCGCCTGAAATCGCCATCCCGCGCTTCTCCCGGAACTGGCAAGCTCTTTCCTTCCCAAGCGGAAATACGTCGCCTTGTGTTTCATTTCGATGACATGGCGACCCGAATCCCAGGGAAGCCTCAATGCCAGCACAGAACAGCACGGAAATTCTCGCCCATGTCGAGCGCCGGACCATCGGCGGCGCGTCGATCGCCCGGCTCGATCTCCGGCAGACCGCGCGGCTCATGATCGATCTGGCCCAGGCCGCGCCGCGCGGGCGCGCGCCGCTCTATCTGTCCTCGGCGAATGGCGAAGTTCTGGCGCGCCGCCATTTCGACAGGCGATTCGCCGAATTGATCGAGCGGTCCGATCTGCTGAGCGCCGACGGCCAAGCGATGATCTTCGCCTCGAATCTGATGACGCGCTGTCCGCTGCCCGAACGCGTCGCCACCACCGATCTCTATCCCATCGTCGCCAGCATGGCCCAGGACGAGGGCGTCAGCTTCTATCTGTTCGGCGCGACCGAAGAGGTCAATCGCGCCACGTTCGATGCGACCCGGCGGCAATTTCCGCGGCTCGATCTGCGCGGCCGTTCGCACGGCTATCTCAAGGGCGACGCGCTCGAAGCCAAACTCGTAGAAATCAACGAACTGGCGCCGGACATTCTGTGGCTTTCGCTCGGCGTGCCGCTGGAGCAGGAATTCGTGGTCCGCCACGCCCATCTCCTGCCCAATGTCAAAATGATCAAGACCTCGGGCGGCCTGTTCGATTTTATCTCAGGGGCGAAGAAGCGCGCGCCCCACTGGGTCCAGAAGGCGGGGCTCGAATGGGCCTATCGCTTCGGTCTCGAACCGCGCCGCCTCGCCCGCCGCTACGCGGCCACCAATCCGGTCGCGCTTTACCTGCTGCTGACCCAGACCCGCTGATCCGAATTCCGCATGCGGAATTCGGATTTTCGCGCCATGGCTTCGCCGCCGATGGCGCCGCAATCTCGCGGAAACCCGATCTGACGGCGGAAAGGCGTTAAGCCTTTCCCTCAACCATGAGAAAAGGTTCTCGTGGCGAAACCGGCCCGGCGCGAAGGCTTTCCGTTATAATTGACAAAGCGCCTTCCGCCGTGTCGAGGACCCGCATGACCCAGTTCGCCACGCCCGAAAATTCGGTCCCGATCGCTTCCGGTTACCGGGCTGCAAAGCGGCCTCGCGCCAGCGACCTGGACGCCGGCGAGCCCCGTCGCGTGCTTTTCGTGCAGACCCAGGCCGAGAACGCCGGCGCGCAGGAAGTCGCGCGGCAACTGGCGCATGGCGCGAGCCGCAACGGCTGGCTGGCCGGCCAGGTCTTTTTCTTCCGCCGAACGGATTCGTTCGACAGCGAAGACAATGTCTTCTTCTGCGCGCGCCGGCGGCCGTCGTCGCCGCTCGGCCTCATGAAATCGCTGATCGCGCTCTATCGGCATTTTCGCCGCGAGAAACCCGACGCCGTCGTCACCCTGCAGCATTACGGCAATCTGATCGCCGCGCCGATCGGCCGCCTTGCCGGCGTGAAGATGGTGATCGCCAACCAGGTCACAACGCCGGAGCATGTTCCGGCCTGGGCGCGCGCGGCCGACCTCTGGCTGGGGCGCCTCGGCTTCTATGACCGCATCGTGGTGAATTCGTCGGAGACCGAGGCCGTCTATGGCGGCTATCCCCCCTCCTACGCCCGCCGCGTGGTGCGGATCGATCACGGCTTCTTCGACAAATCCGTGGCAATGACCAAGGTCGAGGCGCGCCGCGCGCTCGACCTGCCGCCCGACGCGGAGCTCATCGGCTGCGCAGCGCGGCTGCACGAGAGCAAGCAGCTCGATCTCGCCATCAGGCTTTTGACGATCAACCGGAACCAGCATCTCGCCATCGCCGGCCAAGGCCCCGACAGGGAGCGACTGTGGACCTTGGCGCGTGCGCTTGGCGTTGCCGGACGCGTGCGTTTTCTCGGCGAACTCGACACGAAGACGATGGGACTCTTCCTCGCCGCGCTCGACGCTTTCGTCTTTCCCAGCGCCGGCGAGACTTTTGGGTTGGCGCCGGTCGAGGCGGCCCAGGCCGGCCTGCCAGTCATCGTCAACGATCTTTCGGTATTGAGGGAGGTGCTGTCGGTCGAGGGCGCGCCCTGCGCCTTGTTCGTCGACGCAAAGGACACGGAGGCGTTCGCCGCCGCCGCGCGACGCGCCTGCGAGGACGAGGCTCTGGCGGCGGAATTTTCCGCGCGGGGACGCAAATTGAGCGAGAAGTTCCCCCTCGACAAAATGGTCGATGAATTCATGCGCCTCCTTCAGGCGGCGGACGCCAGACCGTGCAAATAGAAATCCTGATCGACCCGCGCAATTTCCGGCGCTGGCACGAAAGGCTGCGCGACCGGCTGGCCCGTGTCCTGCCGCGCGCGACGGTGCGCCTGGCGCGCCAGGAGGGCGCCGGCGGCTTTCCCGCCGAGATCGGCGCGCTGCTCGGCCTGGAGAAAACCATCCTGCGGCGGATGCGCCCGACCCTTTGCGACCCAGCGCCGGCCACCGCCCTCGAGCCGGCGCGCGAGGAGGGAGAACAGCCCGATATCGTCATCGACCTCACTGGCGCCCAGGCGCCTGGGCCGGCCCCGGGAAAGGCCTTGTGGCGCGTGCTTTACGACAACGCGCCGGGCGAGGCCGGCGCGGTCGCGGCGCTGCTGGGCGGCGCCTGCCCCGCGCTGGCGCTGGAAGAGGCCGGCGGCGGCGCCGTCCTCGGCGCGGCCCTGCCGTCGCTCGAAGCCGCCGACGGCCTCACCGGCGGCCTGGAGGCGGTCTTTTCGCGGGTCATTTTCCTGATCGAACAGGTCCTGCTGTCGCCGCGCCGCACTTTCGAGCGCCCGCCGGCCCAGCCCGCCGCCGGGCGGCGTCCCGCGGCCTTTTTCGCGCGCGCCATGGCCCATGAAGCCCTGCGGCGGATTTATCATCTGTCCTGCCATTCGCCGCATTGGCGCGTCGGCTGGCGCTTGCACGACGGCCCCGGCGTGCTGGAGACCGGCTCTTTGAGGGGGTTTCGATGGCAAGTCCTGCCCGACCTCGGCGACAGTTTCGCCGCCGACCCCTTTCCGATCGAATGGCGCGGCCGGAAAGCCCTGTTCTACGAGCGTCTCGACTACGCGACCGGCAAGGGAACGATCTGGGTCCAGCCCTTTGACGACTCCGGACCGATGGGTCCGCCCCTGCCCGCCCTGGAAGAGCCCTGGCACCTGTCCTATCCCTTCCTCATCGTCCATGAGGGCGAGCTCTATATGGTCCCCGAAGCCTCGGCCTCGGGCGCGGTCGCGATCTATCGCTGCGTCGAATTTCCCGGCCAGTGGCGCTGCGTCGGCCAATTGCTGACGGGGATCGAAGCCGCCGACGTGACCCTCTTCCGCCACGCCGGCCGGTTCTGGATGATGTCCGTCGTGCGCGACGGCGCCGGGGGCTATTCCGACACGCTGGCGATCCATCATGCCGACGATCTGTTCGGCCCCTGGCGGGAACACGCCTTGCGCCCGGTTCTGATCGACTCCCGGCTGGCGCGGCCCGCCGGCGCCGTAGTGAAACATTCGGGCGCGCTCTGGCGCCCGGTTCAGGACTGCTCGGCCGGCTACGGCAAGAAGCTCGCGCTGGCGCGCATCGACGTGCTGGACGAGGAGAATTTCGCCCAGACACGGATGAGCCTGATTTCGCCGGGGCCGGCATGGCCCGGCGGCAGGCTGCATACGCTCAACCGCTGGGGCCGTCTCGAAGTGATCGACGGCGCGGTCCTGACCCCCAAAAACCTGACGTTGCGGCGGTTCGTCCACGGCGCCATCGATCGTAGCCGGATGATCTGAGGCGTTTTGGCGCGCTTTGCGTCAGGACGCGAACCGGCGCAGGCGGTCTCGCAGGCCCCGCGCCAGATAATAGGCCGCCTGCCGGAATTCGCCCGCCCGCGACTCGTCGGCCACCGCCCTGCGACGCCTGAAGGCGAGGGCGTGGGTGGAAAAATCCCGCGCCATTTTCCGCGGCGCGCCGTAGAACGCGGCGATTTTTTCGGCCCCCATGCCTGGCGTCGCGAACCAGGACCCGACGAGATCGCGAAGGCAGACGACATCCACCAGGGCGCAGCTCAGCCCGGTCCCCACCGCCGGGCAGGAGGTCCGGAAGGCGTCGCCGATCACGACGAGACCGGGGCGGACGACATTTTCAACATTGCACAATTCGACGGGAAAGGAGGCGAAATCCCCGACCCAGCCACAATCGCCGACCCAGGGTCGCAGACCCGGCAAAAGCTCGAGTAAAGCGGACATGCCCCGCTCTTCGATCGCCTTGAGCCGACGATCCTCGATGTCCGAGAACAGGAACAGATTGGCGCGCATGTCGGCGCCGATGGGGAAGAGCGAAATATAATCGACGCGATCGCCCTGACTCTCCCCATAGGCGGTCAGCGACTGAAACATGAAGCCGTCGACGGGCGGGGTCAGCGTGAAAGCGACGCTGATCGTTTGCTGCGCGTGCGCCCTTGCCCGTTTGAGGCGGAGCTTGCGACGCAAGGCCTCGCCATGCCCGGTCGCCAGCACGACGAGCCGCGGTTCGATGGTTTCGCCGCCCGCAAGCGTCACGCGCTGCCTGTCCTCGCCCGTGACGATGTCCTCGACGCGATCGTAACGAAGCGTGACCTGTGCCGGAATGCGCTTGCGCAGGACCTTGATCATGTCGCGATAAAGCATGTTCAACTGCAACTGCCGGCTGATGTCGACGATATGGCGTCCGCGGATGTTGACGAATTCCTCGACCGGGGTCGAGGCCGCCTTGAAGTCGTCGAGCAGCCCCAGTTCTTCGAGCAGCGGCAATTGATCTCCCGCCAGCTTCTCGGCGCGGAACAGATTAGGGATGGCGGGGGCGGCTTCGATCAGGACCACCTTCCGCCCCTTGCCGGCAAGGGCGATGGCCGCCGCGCATCCGGCGAATCCGCCGCCGACGATGACGATCTCCGGCGCCTCGGCCCGCCCCCGCCCGCCGGCTCCGCTATGCGCTGGAAGGGCGGCCCCGTTCATGAGCGTTGTCCCTGTTCCGCCCGCAATTGCGGCGCGCAAGCCGGAACGTCGCGGAGCGAATCGGCTTCGGCTTGACTTCCGCGACGGGGGGGTCCGCGCTTGATCCATCCGATCCATCGCCCAAGAAAGCCGCGGGCGGCGAAGGCGAAAGCCAGGGCCGAGGCGAGCGGCGCGTCGGCCGGCGTGAGCGGCCGCAGGGCGCAGTGGAGTTGCGCCGGCGCGGCGCCGAAGCGCTTTTTGTAACCCTCGTTGCCGATAGTGAGATCGTAGAAGGCGAACCCTTCCCGGATGCAATGCTCGATTGCGGCCAAGGTCAGCACATTGCCGAGCGAACAGCTTTTCCAGGCGCCGCCCTCGAAGGTCGCCATGATGACATGAAACGCCGCGCCCCGTTCGAGCGCGAGCATCGCGCCAAGGGCCTCGCCACCGACTTTCAGGAGAAAGAGCCTGGCGAGGCCCGCTTCCGACTCGACGGCCACGGCTTCATAAAATCGGCGATAGGCGGGGCTGGCGAGGCTGTTCCCGCGCCCCATTTCGTCGCAGCGCTCCTGCCTCTGGCGCGCGAGCAGATCGAAAGCCAGACGCCTGTCGCCCGGCGTCCGCGCCGGGACGAACTCCACCTCGCCGGCCCTGGCGGCGCGCCGCGTTTTTTTCGCAATATCCTTGGCGAATTTGCGCGAAAGGAATTGCGCCCGGTAGGCCGCCGCCGTCGTCGGCAGCTCCACCCCCCATGACGCGATTTCCATTGGAGCGGAAAAGCTCCGGTCCAGCGTGAGCGGATTGCTCCTTCCGGCGATCCGCCGCGGCATGTTCTTGAACCGCAAGACGCCGCCGAGGCCGAGCCCGGCCAGGATGCGGCGCCACAGCCGGCGCCATTGCGCCGGCGTCGGGTCGAAGGCCTTGGCGAGGATCGGCGCATTGTAGTCGCTGACGCCGAGGTCGGCGAACTGCACGACATTGACGCCATAGATCCGGCGCGCGCACAGCGGCAGCAGCATCATCGGCGCGCCGTCCGCCCTGTCCCGCGCCAATACGAAGAGGGGCTTCGCCTTCAGGCGCGGCGCCAATTCGCGATAAAAGGGAAAAAGCCAGGCCCGCATTTGAAAGGGCGTGAGCAGGCCGTCGTCTTCGAGCCGCGCCCAATCCTTTTCCACGCCATCGAGATCCTGCGCGATTTCGATCGCGAACCGGCTGTCGAATGGATCGCCGTATCTGTCGCCGCCCATCCCGACGGCCGCCCAACTTTCATCGTCGCCCGACTTTTCGCGGACGCGCCGAAGACCGCCTTCGCGCTCGATCGCGACGTCTCTGTTCCATGCCGCTTCGTTGAGGATCATTGCCGGATGACGCAATTCATCGCTTTATTATGAAAATGATAGCTGCTCTTGCATGGCTATGACAGTTCGTCTCGAATACATGCTTAATTTAACAGAATTTCCTTTACCTGCCCGAGCGCCCTGGAACGCGCCCTGCATTCCGAGACCGAACAGGGTCATTCCGCAGCCCTTTCTTTTCAAATCGGCGCGTCGGATGTTTCGTTTTTTCGCCCGCAGGCGCCCGCCGGCCATGTTCCGCGGCGCCACGGCGTCCCCAAGGATTGACCCTGCCCCTTTACCTTAACCGGGGCTCTTCCTTGACTCCAGATACAACAATTGAGAAATTTCTGAAAATATTAACTTATTCAGCAATGAACGGCGTGAGTATAAGCATCTGAAGTGAGTCGATATGACTTGACTCGGCATGCTTGAACCGTCGCCGTCTTTTCACGCCGAAGTCGTTGCGCCTTTGCGGGCGGCCCCGGCGGGCGACAGACGGGAGGGACCGTGGGCGACGAGAAAAGTGCGACGCTCTCCGCGATCGGACGCGATTTCGGTCGCGCGATTGGAGCAGCCGGCGGCGTGCGAGCGGGCAGGTTCGACCTGCGCGGCGCGCTGGCGCGGCTGGTCATCGGCCAACATATGCTGGCCTTGGTCGACCAGGCCATTGTGAGCGGCGCAAGTTTTCTGACCACCGTCCTCGTCGGCCGCGGGTCCCATTCCAGCGAACTGGGCATTTACGCCATTGGCGGCTCGCTTCTGGTTTCGGCGCTGATGATCCAGGATTCCCTGATCATCCTGCCCTATACGATCCATCGCCAGGAGCGCGACGGCGACGAGGCGACGCAGTCGGGAAGCGCCTTGACCCAAAATTTCGCGTTGTCGATCCTGGCAGTGCTTCTGCTCGCCGTCTTCGCCGCCCAAGCGGGCCTCCTCGGCCTGTCGACCCGTTTCGAACCGATGATCTGGGCGCTCGCCGCAATCGCGCCCTTCGCCTTGGTCAAGGAATTGTGCCGGCGTTTCGCCATAGCCGAGCTGAACGTCGCGCGGGCCCTGGCGCTCGACGCCGCGGTCGCGGCCATCCAGCTTCCGGCTCTCGCCTGGCTGGCGTGGACAGGCCGGATGTCGGCGACCGCGGCCTTCGCGGCGATCGGCCTCGCATCGGCCGTTCCCGCCGCCGTCTGGCTCGCGGTTCACCGGCGCGACTTCGCCTTCAGCCGCCATTCCGCGCGGGCCGACCTGGACATGAACTGGCGCCTTGGCAAATGGCTGTTCGTCGGACAGTTGATCGTGCAGGTGGAATCCTATGCCGCCTATTGGCTGTCGCTGGCCATCGTCGGCGCCGCCGGCACCGGAATTTTCGCCGCCTGCGCCAGCATCATCGCCTTCGCCAATCCGTTCATTTCGGCGTTCCGCAATATCCTGACGCCGCGCTTCGTCAGGGCGTGGAAAACGGGCGGAAGCGCGGCCTTGCGGGCCGAGGCCGCCAGCGACGCCGCGCTGCTCGGCGCGGTGACCGCCGCCTTCTCAATGGCCGTCAGCGTCGTCGGCGGAGACCTGTTGGGGCTGCTCTATCACGGCGGGGAATATCAGGACCAGACCACCCTGCTCCGCCTGCTCGCGCTGGCGCTGCTCGCCTCGACGATGAGCCTGCCCGCCTCCACCGCGCTCGCGGCCATGCAGCGCCCGCGCCTCATCGTCGCCGCAGGCGCCTTCGGCGCCGCCGTCACCACCTTGCTGGTCTGGTTTCTGACCCTGAAATGGGGGCTGACCGGGACCGGGCTCGGGCTCGTGCTCGGCGGAATGGCCGGGGCGACGGCGCGTTGGGTCGCCTTCCTCCATGTCGTGTCCAAACGGAAATGGGTCGAGGACGCCATGGCCGAAATCGGCCGGAGCACAGCGCTGAACCGCCCCTTCGCGCGCGGCGAGATCGAGCGCCTCGACGAAGGCACGCAGGCGATCATTTACACGGCGCGCGCGACGGAGCCGCTCTTTCCCGCCGGCGAGGCCGCCCGCCTGATCGTGAAGCTGTTCAAGCCGGAGGCGGCCGTCGACCTGGAAGCCCTGCGCGGCGAGGCCCACGTCCTGTCGCGGCGCCGCGCCGCGATCAACGGCGCGATCATTGACGGATGGCGGATCGTCATTCCTGAAAGCCTGCAGCTCTGCGCCGCGCCGCTGGCGATCGTCATGACCGAGGCGCCGGGCGTAAGCCTTTTCAACTGGACGAAGACAGGTAAAGGCCTGACGCCGGATATGCTGGAGCGGATCGCCGAAGCGACGATCGCCGCGGTGCGGAATTTATGGGCGCGCGGGGAGCTTCACGGCGATTTCTCGCTTCAAAACATTCTGTGCGACGCTCCGAACAGGACTCTGGCGTTCATCGATTTCGGCACAGCCGACGATTGCGCGCCCTGCGGCGGCGAGAACTGCCCATGGTCGCCCGCCGCCCGCGATCTCGCGCATCTGTTGAGCGACGTCGCCTCCGACGTCAGGAGGTCGCTCGGCACACCGAAGGCCCCGAGGCGGCGACGCTTTTTCGCGGCGAGAGCGCTGCGCGCCTTCCTGCGCCCGCTCGGCGCGCCCGAGGCGCAACACCGCGCGCTGGACGAGATCGAAAATTGCGCGTGGGCGCATGTCGAAAATCTGTTCGACCTGTCCCTGTCGCCGCGACTTCCCTGGCGCCTCACCGTGAAAGTCGTCACCACCCGCCGCGTCGCCGCCTTGCTCGTCGAGGCGAGGGCCTGGATCGACGACCAGCGGGCGGCGCCGGAATCGCGCGGCCACGAAGCCGGAGCGCGCCATGGAGCATGAGAGCGCCGCGACCCTGTCCGCCACCATCGACATCGACGACTTTACCCTGACGGCCACACCCGCCGGGAAAGGCGATTGCGAGCCCGCCGCGCAGAAAAAATCGGGCAATGCGGCGATTGGCCCGATCCGGGCGGCCGAGGCGTCGTTCTATCGCGCCTATGGCCGGCGTCTCAACCCATACCCGAGCATCGGCGAAACCCTCGACCACCTGCGCGACGAGGCCGGCTGGCTCGAAACCCGCGACGAGGACTGGCGATTCGCCGAAACCGCCATCAACATCTATCTCCTGGCCTGCGCCGCCGCCAATGGCGGCGACGAATTCCTGCGCGGCCCCGCCCTGCGCCTGCCGCGGCGCTTTTCGGGAAACCGCGCCGGGCGCGCCGCGCGCGCCGCGCATGAATCCGCGCGCAGCCTTCTGCGCCGCGCCGCCGTGGCGCAAACCCTCGCCTGGCGAAAGAAATGGCTGGCGGCGCTCGACGCCTTTCTCGCCGCCGCGCTGATCGCGGACCCGCCCGACAGGAGCCGCGCGAGAGCATCGGCCGCGCAGCTCGCCGCTCTTTCCAAAGCGCCGCTGCCCGCAGACCTGCTCGATCTGCAGATCGGCGTTCCCTCGCCGTTCCGCCGTCTCGACATGACCCATCAGGACGTGCTGGCGCTCGGACGGCGCTTCGCCGAGGCGTTCCCAGACCGCGCGCAGCCGGTTCTGCTGATCGGCTTGCGTACCTCCGGCTCCTATTTCGCGCCTCTGCTGCGCGCCTTTCTCCATTCCCAGGGCTATGGCAATGTCGAACAGCTGACGATCCAGCCGGACAAGGGATTGGGCGGCTTCGAACGGCGCGAACTGAAGCGATGCGCCGAGGCGGGCTTTTCGGCAGTCATCACCGACGATCCGCCGCGCACCGCCGGCACTCTCTTCCAGGCCTTCGATGTGGCGCGCCGCGCCGGTTTTCCGCCCGAAAAACTCAAGCTGCTCGTTCCTGTTCATTCGGACGCCGGCGCGTGGCGCAAGATGCTGCCCGACGACGCCGTGGTGACGCTCGACGCCCCGCATTGGCGCCTGCGGGAGATTTTTCGGTCCGGCGTTCTGGCCGATCGAATCCGGGACTATCTTCTGGACGATCCCGATGTGACTTCCGCCCACGCCATCGAGGGCGGCGAGGCCGAGGCATTGAACGCCGGGCTGAAGGCCGCGGGCGGCAAGCGCGGCGACCGGCTGAAAAAAATCTTCAAGTTTCGACTCACGCACAAGGACGGGCGCGAAGAAACGCGTCTGGTTTTGGCCAAGAGCGTCGGCTGGGGCTGGCTCGGCTATCATGGCTATCTCGCCGGCGACCGGCTCGCGGGCTTCGTTGCGCCAGTTCTTGGCCTGCGCGACGGGGTGCTTTTCTGCGAATGGATTTCGGCGGCCACCGAGGCGGACGACGACCGCCGGCGACTTGTCGAAACCGCCGCCGCTTATGTCGCGCGGCGCGCGAAGGCCTTGCGCCTCGCGGCCGACCCGGTCGCTGGACGCGGCCAAGAGCGGCATCTCAACGGCCTCGTCCTGCTGACCAAGGCCCTGGCCCGGGCCTATGGCGGCCCGCTGGTCGGCGCGCTGGCGCAACCGAGCGTCGCGCGCGCCTTGCGGGCGTCCAAGAATCCGTGCCCGACCTTGATCGACGGCAGGATGGATCGATCCGAATGGGTCGCGGGGCCGCGCGGATGGCTGAAAAAGGATTTCGAGCAGCATGGCATGGGCAAGGCGGCGCTCAACCTGTCCGACCCGGCTTTCGATCTCGCCGACGCGATCCTGAAATTCGAGCTGACGCCGGAGGAAGAAAGGAAGCTGATCGGCGATTATGTCGTCGCTTCAGGGGATTCCGGCGTCGAAAGCCGTCTGATGACGCACAAGATTCTCGCCGGCCTATGGGAGCTGGACTCGGCGCGCGAAGATATTTTCGCCAAGCGCGGCTCGGCGCAAGCGCGGCGCGAACACCATGATCGCTTCATGCGGGCCTGGCATTTTTTGATCGTCCACAGCGCGAGATTCTGCGGCGGCTTTTGCGACACGCCGGCGGAACGCTCCTGGCGCGGGCCGCTGATCGCGCTGGACGTCGACGGCGTGATCGATCGCCGGCTGTTCGGTTTTCCCCTGACCACGCCGGCCGGCGTCGAGGCGCTGTCGCTCCTGCATCGCAAGGGTTTTTGCGTCACCCTCAACACCGCCCGCTCCATCGCCGAGGTGAAGGCCTATTGCGAGGCTTATGCGCTGGCCGGCGGCGTCGCCGAATATGGCGCCTATCTTTGGGACGCGCTCAATGGCGAGGGCCGCGTGCTCATCAGCCCCGAGGCCCTGCGCCAGCTCGACGAATTGCGGCGGCGCCTGCGCGAAACGCCCGGCGTTTTCATCGACGAGCGGCACCAATATTCGGTCCGGGCCTTCACTTACCAAGAGGAGCCGAACGGGCTCGCGGCGAAGCTGGCGCGCTCGGCGCGCGCGTTCAGCGTCGGCGACGGCGCGGTGGCGCCCCTGTCGCCTTTGCTGATCGAGCCGATGATCGCCGAAATGGGGCTCGACCTCCTCCATTACGACAATTCGGCGCTCGACACCACGATCACCGCCAAGGCGGCTGACAAGGGCGCGGGCCTCGCGGCCCTGCGCGACTGGCGGCTCGCCGACGGGGCCGAAACCATCGCCGTCGGCGATTCCCACGCCGATCTGGCGATGTTCCGAATCGCCAGCCGCTGCTATGCGCCCGCCAATATCGCCAGCGCGACCCAGGCGCGCCTGCTCGGCTGCCGCATCGTGGCGCGCGCGCATCAGGGCGGGCTGCTGGAAATCGCCCGCGCGATCGCCGGAGAGGAGGCCCCGCGGGGCAAGCACAAGCCCGCCCGCGAGCCGGACTTTCTGTTCGAGGTCCTGCGCGCCGCGGACGAGAACGGGACCCGGCATCTGTTCCGGTTTTTGCTCAATTCGGCCACTTACCGGCTGATGCTGCGATAGCGGATCGCCGATTCTTGCATGAAAATCAACGCCCGACCGCCTCGGCTATGCCGGCATACTGGCAGGCCGCGGCGACGGTGACGAAGCCGTGCCAGATGGCGTTCTGGAATTTCAGCCGGTTCCACAGGTGAAACGGCACGCCGAGGGAATAGAACAGGCCGCCCGCGAAAATCAGCATCAAGCTGTGCGCCGGCAATCTGGCGCTCAGGGGCCAAAGAATCGCCACCCCCGCCCAGCCGAGCGCCAAATAAAGGCCAACGGCGACGCGGTCGAATTTTCCCGGGTGCAAAATCGTGAATGTCGCGCCGGCCAGAGAGGCGATCCAGACTATGACGACCAGCGTCCAGATCACGACATCATCCGCCGCCCGCGACAGGATCACCGTGTAAGTGCCTGAGATCATGAGAAAGATCGCAGCCTGGTCGAGCCGCCGCAGCAGGACTTTCACCTGCGACGGCGGCGTCAGATTATAGGCGCAGGAAAAGCCGAACAGCAGGAAAAAGCCGGCGGCGTAAACGCTCGTCGCCAGCACGTCGTTGGTCTGGCCGAGGAGGGCGAGGCGAACGAACAGCACGGCGAAGGCGATGAGCCCCGCGACAAGCGCGACGCCGTGAACGACGGCGTCGGCGATCAATTCGGCCGGGCTATAGGCGCGCTTGAAGAGGCGTGGATATTCGTTCGGCGAGATCATGCCTGGCTAACGCTTGAAGGGCTGATTTGGTTTCCTTCGCCGACCAACCATCCTCGCAATGGGTTTCATACTCAGCCATGACCATTCCAGATTTTCAGACTCTGATGCTGCCTGTTTTGAAGGCGTCCGAACAGGGCGAGGTCAAAATCGGCGATGTGGTCGAAAAGCTCGCCGGAGAATTTGCGCTGACCGATGAAGAGCGCGCGTCGCTCCTTCCCTCCGGCCGGCAGACGACCTTCGCCAACCGCACGCATTGCGCCAAATCCTATCTCGGCAAGGCGGGATTGATCGAAGCGACCGGGGGCGGCCGATTCCGGATAACGCCCGTCGGGATAAAGGCCCTGCGGCGAAATCCTGGGCGCATTGACATCAAATATATCGACCAGTTCCCCGAATTCCGGGCGTTCCGGTCACGGGAAGGCGAGAGCGACGAGGCCGGCGCGGCAACCAAGGCAACCGAAGCGACGCCGCTCACGCCGGACGAAACCATGCGCGCGGCGCAGCAGATCTTGGAAGGGCAACTCGGCAATGACCTCCTCGACCGGATTTTGACGGCGTCGCCGGATTTTTTCGAACGGCTGGTCGTCAAGCTGTTGACCGCCATGGGTTATGGCGGTTCGACGGCGGAAGCCGCCCGCGCGCTGGGCAGAAGCGGCGACGGCGGCGTGGATGGCGTCATAGACCAGGACGCGCTCGGCCTCGACCGCATCTATGTTCAAGGCAAGCGGTACGCGCGCGACAATTCGGTCGGTTCAGGCGCGATCCGGGACTTTTTCGGCTCGCTGGATCGGTTCAAGGCCGCGAAGGGCCTGTTCGTCACCACATCGAACTTTACGGCTCAGGCTCGCGAAACGGCTGAATTTCTCAGCAAGCGGATCGTGCTGGTCGATGGAGTTCAACTCACGAGACTGATGATCCGTCACGGCGTCGGCTGCCGCGTCGAAGAGACGCTTTATATCAAGCATGTCGACGAAGAATTCTTTGAATAACCGACGTTTCGCGCCAGAATCCCTTCTCCCCTTGCGGGAGAAGGACTCTCACCTTGAAAACTTTTTGTACTTCAACCGGTGTGGGATCAAGCTGTCCACGCCCAGCCGGCGTTTCTTGTCTTCCTCGTAATCGGCGAAATTGCCCTCGAACCATTCGACATGGCTGTCGCCCTCGAAGGCCAGCATGTGGGTGGCGACGCGGTCGAGAAAGAAGCGGTCGTGGCTGATGATCACGGCGCAGCCCGCATAATCCTGCAAGGCCTCTTCGAGCGCGCGCAAAGTTTCGACGTCGAGATCGTTGGTCGGCTCGTCGAGCAGCAGGACATTCGCGCCTTTTTTCAGCATTTTGGCGAGATGGACGCGGTTGCGCTCGCCGCCCGACAGCATGCCGACCTTTTTTTGCTGGTCGGCGCCCTTGAAGTTGAAGGTCGAGCAATAGCCGCGCGAATTGATCTCGCGTTTGCCAAGATAGATCACGTCATTGCCGCCGGAAATTTCTTCCCACACCGTCTTCTTGTCGTCGAGGGAATCACGCGACTGATCGACATAGCCGAGCTGCACGCTCTCGCCGATCTCGATCTCACCGGAATCCGGTTTTTCCTGGCCGGTGATCATCCGGAACAAGGTTGTTTTGCCGGCGCCGTTGGGGCCGATCACGCCGACAATGCCGCCGGGCGGCAGCTTGAAGGACAGGTCGTCGATCAGCAGCTGGTCGCCGAAACCTTTCGACAAATGCTTGAATTCGATGACGTTCTGGCCCAGCCGCTCCGCCACCGGAATGATGATCTGCGCGGTCGTCGGCCCCTTGTCGTTCTGCTTGGCGACCAATTCGTCATAGCGCTGGATGCGGGCCTTGTTCTTGGCCTGGCGCGCCTTCGGGCTGGAGGAGATCCATTCGCTTTCCGCTTCGATCGCGCGCTGGCGCGCTTCCTCCTCACGGCCTTCCTGGGCGAGGCGCTTCTGCTTCTGCGCCAGCCAGCTCGAATAATTGCCCTCGTAGGGAATGCCGCGGCCGCGGTCGAGTTCGAGAATCCAGCCCGTCACATTATCGAGGAAATAACGGTCGTGAGTGACGATGAGGATCGCGCCGGGATAGTTGCGCAAATGGCCTTCGAGCCAGTTCACGGTTTCGGCGTCGAGATGGTTGGTCGGCTCGTCGAGCAGCAGCAGATCGGGCTGCTCCAGCAGGAGCTTGCATAGGGCGACGCGGCGCTTTTCGCCGCCAGACATGTTGCTGACAGGACCTTCATCGGTCGGACAGCCGAGCGCGTCCATCGCTTGGTCGACCTGGCTGTCGAGATCCCACAGGCCCTTGGCCTCGATCTCGTCTTGCAGGCTGGTCATTTCGTCCGCCGTCTCGTCCGAATAATTCATGGCGAGCTCGTTGTAGCGGTCGAGAACGGCCTTTTTCGCCGCGACGCCGAGCATGACATTGCCGCGCACGTCGAGCGTCTCGTCAAGCTTGGGCTCCTGCGGCAGATAGCCGATGGTCGCGCCCTCCGCCGCCCAGGCTTCGCCCGAAAAATCCTTATCCAGTCCCGCCATGATGCGCAAAAGCGTCGATTTGCCCGAGCCATTGACGCCGAGAACGCCGATTTTCGCGTCCGGGTAGAAGGAGAGATGGACGTTGTCGAGAACCTTCTTGCCGCCGGGCCAGGTCTTGGAGAGGCCCTGCATGTGATAGATGAACTGCCGCGCCATGGGCGAAAACGCTTTCCTGTTGTGCCGCGCGCCGGAATTCCCGCCGCGAGAAGAACTGTTCCTGCCGCGGCCTTTTAGAGCATGGCCTGCGATGAGAAAACGGCTTTTTCGAAAAGGGCGCGCTCGAAGACGACTTGACCGTTCCGCCGCGAAAAAAATGTCTTTACACCCTATCAAGGCTCTGCGTTTACGTTAATGAGGCTAGAGCGTAATCCCAAAAGGTTGCAGACTTTTTGGATAAGATTATGCTTAAAAAAACAAAAGATTAGAACGAAATCCCCGATTCAGTATGAGCGGATTTCGTTCGAAAATGGCGCGCCCGCCCGCATCAGGAGCTTGAACTTGTCCGCAGCCCAGCCCGAACGCCGCGATCTGGATCTTGCCGCCCTCGCCCCCGCGCGCCGGGCGGAACCGCAAATGCCCATTCCGGCGCCGCAAGCCCCGGCGCCGGCCCGCCCCGCTCCCGCGCTCGCCGAAAAGCTCCTGTTCGAGCCTGACGCGCCCGCTCCGCCCGCCAAGGCCGCATTCACGGCGCAGACGCAGAGCCTGCTCAGGCGGCTCGCCGACCTGTTGCGCCGGCCCGACGCCCCGACCCCCTTCGCCATCGGCCTGTTCGCCCGGGCCGGCGGCGGCAAAAGCACCGCCTTCAACTGGCTGACCGAGACCCTGATCGCCGCCGACGCGCCGGTCGTGGCCCTGCGCGCCGCCGACCTCGCCGAAGAGCCAGAGCGCGCGCTCGCCGCCGCGCTCTATCGCGGGCTTTCGCCGCGCTTCGGCGCGCTGGCGCAGGAGGCGGCGCGGGAGGCCCCGCATTTCGGCGCCGACCCCGGCGCGATCGCCCGCGCCACGCGCGACGAACTTCAGGACATGCGCCGCAAGCTGATCGCGGAAAAGCAGGCCCTGTCGGAGTCGGAAATGCGGCGCGCCGCCCTCAAGGACATCCTGCTTTTTGAGACGCCGGGAACCCGGGTGGACATTTATGCGCGGAAAATCCGCAACGCCTTCGAGCCACGGCTGCGCCGCTTCGGCTTCGCCGGCGAGGCTTTGGCGGCCTTCAAGGATCTCACGCGCGACCTCAATGAGTCGCGCGGACTGGCCCGCCGCCTGCTGGCTTCGCTGCGCAGCCTTTACGCCTTCAAGGGCCAGGCGCGGCTGCTGCTGCTGGCCGCGATCGCCTTCGCCGCCGGCAAGGGCGTGGCCTGGCTCGCCGCCAACAAGGCCGGCCTGCTCGGCCTGATCGCCAGCGGCGGCTCGATCGGCGCCCAGAGCGCCGACGTCCTGCAAGGCCATCTGGGCTGGCTGCCTCTCGCCGCGCGGTTTTTCACGCTGATCGCCCTCGCGCTTGCGGGCCTCAATGTCTGGCGCGCCGTGAATTTCATGCGTCCGCTGATCCATGCCGCCGGCCTGCTCGACCAGGATGTCGCGGACAAGAGGCATGAAGTCGATCTGACACTGGCCCATCAGGCGCGCAATGTCGAACTGATGGGCGGCGAAGTGGACGCGCTCGCCCGCAAAGCCTCCGAAGCCGAGCGCCGCGCCAACGCCGCCGGCGCCAGCCGCAATCCGCCGCTGTTTCTGGAAAGCGACGAAGAGTCGCTGAAGCGCAACCACGCCCTGGGCTTTCTCGAATCGCTTTCCGATCTCGTCCTGCACGCGACCGTGGCCGGCGCGCCGCGGCGCGTCGTCGTGGCCGTGGACGGCTATGAAAGCGCGGCCCAGCCCGCCGATCTGTTTCGCCGCGCCCACGACTTGCTGGCGCGCCCCGGCTTCGTCGCCGTGCATGCGCTCGACTCAAGCTTGTTCCCCAACGGGGGCGAGGAAATCGCGCGCCGGATCCAATTGCCGTTGCGGCTCAATGACGACGGACCTGGCGAGCCGGTCGCGCTGGCGCCCTTCGACACGCCGCTGTCGCCGCTGGAGACGCGCCTGACCGCAGCGATGGCGCCGCTGGCGGGATCGAACCCGCGCGCCGAAAAACGCCTGCGCAATCTTTTCCGCTTCCTGCGCCCGGCGCCCGGCGCCCCCGCCGGACTGACCGCCGCGCTGGCCTTGTTCATCGCGGCGGACATCGGCGGCGCCGCCGAGGATCGCGCGGCGCTCGCCCGGGCGCTCGGCGCGGAGCACGGGGCCTTCGCTCCCGCGGGCTCGCCCGCATTGCGGGAAGCCTCCGCCAACGCCACCGCGATCGGCGGGCCGATCAGCCTGGCGGACGCCAAACGGGCGGCGGCGCTCGCCCGCAGGGTTTCGGCGGCCTGAGCTTCAGAAACCCCGGCTGTTGTTGATCGACATGCCGGAGAACGGCTCGATCCAGGTGAGCTGATCCACGACCTTTGTCACGCCGGGAATGTTCTCGGCGGCGACGATCAGGGCGGGGCGCTGCCTTTCGTCGAAAATCTCGCCCTTCAGGGTCACCACGCCATGGTCGACGGTGACCTCGAGTGATTTCGGCGACGCCAATCCCTGATCCTTGAGCTCCGTCATCAGCTTGTCGAGAATCGCCTGGTCGCTGACCTCGCCGGGGGCGGCTTTGCTGGCGACGAGAGTCTTGGACAGGGCCCGCAGCAGATCGGAGCGGCTGATGATGCCGACGAGCTGGTCGCCGCTCACCACCGGCAGGCGCTTGATCTTGCGCCGCTCCATCACATCGACAACCTCATTGAGCGACGCCGCGGCGTTCACGCTGACGACCTCGCGGGTCATGATGTCGCCGACCTTGCGGCCGTGGCTCATCACATAGGCTTCCGCGCTTTCTCCCGGGCCGAGCAGGAATTCGATCCAGCGCGGCTTGCGTTTGGATGTCCCCAGTTCGGCGCGGTGCAGGAAATCCGCCTCGCTGATCACGCCGACGAGCCGGCCGTCGGCGTCCACGACAGGGGCGCCGGAAACATGCATCGACAGCAGCATTTCAACGGCTTCCTCGATCGTCGCATCAGGACTGATGGACTTGACCGGGCTGACCATGATTTCCGACGCTCGCATTCTCGCCTCCCGATTTTTCAAGCGCGCCCGTCGTCCGATCCGCGCGCCGATCCTTTACCTGGGCGAAACGCCCTTTATCGATAGTTTAGGCGCGATCCTCGACCAAACCTTGACGCCGATCAAGGCCCTGATATTTGTTATGTGATTTTATGACTGGTCAGTCAGTCATATTTTGCGAGCGAAGCCATGGGACGACAGGCGCGAACATCGGCCGAACGTGAGGAAAGGATGCGGGCGATCCGCGCCGCCGCGCTCGATCTATTCGCGCAAAAAGGCTTCTCCGCGACGAGGCTCGACGATGTCGCCGCCGCGGCCGGCGTCGCCAAGGGCACGATCTATCTCTATTTCCCATCCAAGCAAGACCTGCTCGAAGCCATTGTCGCCAGCACGATCGGCGCGACCCTGACCCAGGTCGAACAGGCTATCGCCGCCTCTCCGGCCCCCGCGAGCGAATTGCTGCGGCTGATGGGGCGGGCGATGGCGCTCGGCGTGCAGGACCCCGAGCGCCGGCAGGTGCTTCATCTCGTGCTGTCGGAGGGCGCGCGCTTTCCCGCGATCGCGCAATTTTACCATCGCGAGATCATTTCCCGCGGCATGAGCCTGATTCGCGCGATAATCGCCAAAGGCCTGGGCAGCGGCGAGTTCATCTCCGACGAGCCAGCCCGCTTTCCGCAGCTGTTCATCGCCCCGGCCCTCGTGGCCGCGATCTGGAGCGTGGTTTTCGCGCGCATCGAGCCGCTCGACGCCAACGCGATGATGGAGGCGCATGTCGAGCTTCTGCTGCGCGCCCTGACCGGGAGAACGGCATGAAGAAATTGCGCAAGATCGTCGCCGCGCTGGCCGCCCTGGTCCTGATCGGATGGATCGCGGGCAGGCTGTTCGCCCCGACGAAGCCACAGGACCTGCTCGAAGGCTATGTCGAGGGCGACCTCGTCCAGATCGGTCCCGTGGAAGGCGAAAGACTGGCGAAGCTCAATGTCGAGCCGGGCGACCAGGTCGCCAGGGACGCGGCGCTCTTCACCATGGCGACGCCGATTCTCGACCAACAACGCGCCGAGGCCAAGGCCAAGGTCGCGCAGTCCAGGGCCAACATGAAGAATCTTCAGGCGTCGCTGCAAAGGCCGGAACAGATCGCGGTGCTCCGGGCCGCCGTCGATTCCGCCAAGGCGGCTCTGGTGCTGTCGCAGACCGAATATGACCGCCAGGTCTATCTCCTGCCGCGCGGCGCGACCACGGTCGCCGCCCGCGATCAGGCCAAATTCGCGCTCGACCGCGACAAGGCCAATCTTGCCCAGGCCCAACGTCAGGTCGAGGCCGGCTTGATTCCTTCCCGCAGTCATGAAATTTCCGCCGCCGGCGCCGCCATCGCCCAGGCCCAGGCCGAACTCGACCAGATCGAGGTGCGAATCGCCCGCCAGACCGTCCATGCGCCGGCCGACGGCGTCATTCAGGACGTCTATTTCTGGCCGGGCGAGATCGTTTCCGCCGGTCAGCCGATCCTTGCTCTGCTGCCCCCGGAGAACCGCAAGATCCGCTTCTACGTTCCCGAGACCCAGCTTTCCCGCTTCGCCCTGGGCGCGAAAGTGTCGGTTTCCTGCGACAATTGCCGGGCCGGCCTCCAGGCCCGCGTGATCTATATCTCCCAGCAAGCGGAATATACCCCGCCGGTGATCTTCTCGCTGCAGGAGCGCGGCAAGCTGGTGTTCCGGGTGGACGCGCGGCTCGACGACCTTCACGTCCTGCTGCCGCTCGGCCTGCCGATCGAGGCGCGGCTCCTTGCCGTCGAGGCGGCGAAATGAACGGCGCCGACATCGTCATCGACGTCGAGGGCCTCAGCAAGAGTTTCGACGGCAAGCTGGTGGTCGACAATCTGTCGATGCAGGTGCGGCGCGGCCGCATCCACGGCTTTCTCGGCCCGAACGGCAGCGGCAAGACCACCACCATCCGCATGCTGTGCGGCCTGCTGACCCCCGACAAGGGCCGGGGCCGGTGCCTCGGCTTCGACATTCTCACCCAGCAGACGGAGATCAAGCGCCGCACCGGCTACATGACCCAGGCCTTCTCGCTTTATGCCGACCTGACCATCCGCGAGAATCTCGAATTCATCGGTCGCATCTACGGGCTCGACGACCCGTCGGCGCGGGCGCGCGAGGCGATCGACCAGCTCGGCCTGACCGGGCGCGCCGACCAACTCGCCGGCGAATTGTCGGGCGGCTGGAAACAGCGCCTGGCGCTCGGCGCCTGCATCATGCCGCGTCCGCAATTGCTGTTGCTCGACGAGCCGACCGCCGGCGTCGATCCCAAGGCGCGGCGCGATTTCTGGGACGAAATCCACCAACTCGCCCATGAAGGCCTGACCGTTCTGGTCTCGACCCATTACATGGACGAGGCCGAACGCTGCCACGAGATCGCTTATATCGCCTATGGCCGTCTCCTGGCGCAGGGCACGACGACGGAAATCATCGCCCAATCCAATCTGTCGACCTATGTCGTCTCCGGCGCCGATCTGGGCGACCTTGCCGAAACGCTGAAGCACACGCCCGGCGTGGACATGGTCGCTCCCTTCGGCGCGAAATTGCATGTCGCCAGCCGCGACCACGCGGCGCTCGACGGCGTCGCCAGGGAATTCGCGGCGCCCGGAATCGCCTGGGAACGCGATGCGCCCAATCTGGAGGATGTATTCATCGACCTGATGAGCCGGGCGCGGAGCAATTATCCATGAGCGCGTCAACCGATCCCACGGGAGCGCGCGGCGAGCCCCGCCCGGCTGGCTTCGCCAGCCACCCTCTCGACGAGGGGGAGGGAATTCCGCGTCTGGCGCGTCTTTGGGCGTCGCTCGAGCGCCTTTATGCAGTGTTCGTCAAGGAACTGATCCAGTTGCGCCGCGACCGGCTGACTTTCGCGACCATGATCATGATCCCGGTGATGCAGCTGATCCTGTTTGGCTTCGCCATCAATTCCGACCCCAAGCACCTGCCGACCGCCGTGCTCGACAACGACAATAGCGCTTATTCGCGGCTGTTCATCGCTTCGCTCAAGAAGACCGACTATTTCGACATCCGCTATTCTCTGTCCGGCCCCAGCCAGATCGACCCGCTGATCCTGTCCGGCGCGGTGAATTTCGCCATCGAAATCCCGCAGAATTTCGCCCGCGATCTCGCGCGCGGCGAAAATCCGGCCATTCTGGTCGTCGCCGACGCTGCCGACCCAACCGCCGTCAACGGAGCCTTTATCGCCTTGACCGGCATGGCGGCGCAGGTTTTCACCCGTGAATTGCTGGGGCCGCTGCAGAACCTGTCGGCCAAACCCGCGCCCTATGAGGTGCGCCTGCAAAAACGCTATAATCCGGCGGGCGAAACCCGGCTGAATATCGTGCCGGGACTCGTGGGCACCATCCTCACCCTCACCATGCTGATCTTCACCGCGCTGTCGGTCACCCGCGAGATCGAGCGGAACACCATGGAATCGCTGCTCGCCATGCCGATCAATCCGGTCGAGATCATGCTGGGCAAAATTCTGCCCTATGCGATGGTCGGCTTTTTCCAGATGGCCCTGATCGCGGGCGCGGCCCGCTTCATCTTCGACGTGCCGGTCGTCGGCAACCTCGGGACCTTCGTCGTCCTGACCATGCTTTTCATCGTCGCCAATCTTTCCGTCGGCTATACTTTCTCGACCATCGCCAAGAATCAGCTCCAGGCCATGCAGATGAGCTTCTTCTTCTTCCTGCCCAGCATCCTGCTGTCGGGCTTCATGTTCCCGTTCCGCGGCATGCCGGTCTGGGCGCAGAATGTCGGCTCGATCCTGCCGCTCACCCATTACCTGCGCATCGTGCGCGGAGTGATGCTGAAAGGCGCGGGTTTTTCCGATCTCGCCGCCGACACCGGGGCGCTCGCCGCCTTCGCCCTGGCGGCGATGATCGTCGCCGTGCTGCGGTTCAGACAAACGCTCGATTGAGGTTCTCATGAGCCAAAACCTCCAGGATGTTCTGTGGATTCTTTCGATCGCCATGCTGGTCGCGATGGTCGCGCGGCGGCTGCTTCTGCCCTATACGGTTGGCTTGGTCGCCGTCGGCGCGCTGCTTGCCTTTTCCCGGGTCGATGTGGGCCCCAGTCTCACGTCGGAACTGATCCTCGACCTCATCCTGCCGCCGCTGCTTTTCGAAGGCGCGTTGGCCCTGCGCTGGCCGAACCTGCGCGCCGAATTGCCGCCGGTCCTGACTTTTTCAATCCTTGGAACTTTCGGCGCCATGGCAGTTGTCGCAAGTGGGCTGGTCTATCTGCTCGACTGGCCGCTTGCGTCTGCGCTTGTTTTCGGCGCGCTGATCGCCGCGACCGATCCGGTTGCGATCATCGCCATGTTCAAGGACAGCGGGTTCCACGGGCGCTTAAGCCTGCTGGTCGAGGCCGAAAGCCTGTTCAACGACGGCGCCGCCGCCGTGTTGTTCGCCATGGCGCTCGCTTGGGCGCAGGCCGGCGGCCATGCCCCGGATGCGAAGGAAACCGCGCTCGGCTTCACGCGCATCGTCCTGGGCGGCGTCGGCGTCGGCGCCTTCGCCGGCGCCGCGGCCATCGTTCTCGCGCGCGGGACATCGGAACATCTGGTCGAACTGACCCTTTCCGCGATCGCCGCCTTCGGCTCCTTCATCGTCGCCGAAAGGCTTGAGGCGTCGGGCGTGCTGGCGACGGTCGTCGCCGGATTGATCGTCGGAAATTTCGGCATTTTCAGCCCCGCCGACCGTTCTTTCGTCAGCCGCAGAGGCCGCGAGGCGATGGTGAATTTCTGGGAATTCGCGGCCTTTGTCGCCAATTCCGTGATCTTCCTGTTGATCGGCGCCAATATCGCCGTCATGCATTACGAAACCTATGGCCCGTTTGTGATCGCCGGCGTCATCGGCCTCGCATTGGCCGCGCGCGCGCTCGCCGTCTATCCGCTGAGCCTGCCGTTTAACAGGTCCTCCCACCGGATTTCGCTAAACGAACAACATATCCTGTGGTGGGGCGGTCTGCGCGGCGCGCTAGGCCTGGCGCTGGCCCTGTCGCTCCCCGCCTCGCTGCCGCTGCGCGACGAAATCGTGGTCGTCACTTTCGCCGTGGTCGCCTTTTCCCTTATGGTCCAGGGCCTGACCATGCCCTGGCTGCTGCGGCGGCTTGGTTTTCTGCCGTCGAACCGCGCTTCGGGGTGAAGGCGGGAACATATTGATTAAGCTTAAGCCACATCGGGACCGCCGGAATTGATTCATGTCGTTTCGTCCTAGCGGCCATGATGCTATTCGAATATCATGGCATTGGGCCCTTCCGCCAAGCGGCGTGAACGGCGCCAGTGTCGAAGTCGGGCAGAGGCGCGGCAAGCCCATTTGCAGAATCCGGCCGCGGCCCTGCCATAGTGACAGGGGAGCGTCATGGGTGAGAGGAAACTGCCTGGACTGAAAACCATTGCCGTCGCGGCGGGACTAAGCATTCTCGCAACGGCGGCGGTCGCGCAACAGACGGCGCCGACGACGAACGCGCCGGCGGCGGCCGCGCCGGCTTATCCCAATTATGGCTACGCCTATCCCTATGGGGGCGGCTACGGCTATCCTTACGGCGGCTATGGCTACCCGTATGGCGGCTACGGGTATCCCTATGGCGGTTATGGCTACCCGTACGGAGGGTACGGCTACCCCTACTGGGGCGGCTACGATCGCTGGGATGGACCCTATGGCCGTCGCGGCTATTGGGGCCGTCGCGGCTGGGACGATTGGGATCGCGGCTGGATGCCCTGGAACTGGTTTGACTGATCGGCGCGCGGCGAAACTTCGCCAGGCTGACGGACGACGCAAACAGGCGGCCGCCGTAATGGTGGCCGCAGCATTTTCACGGGCGCAGTCCAAAACCCGAGTTCAGCGCCACGCCGATCGCAATCGCTGGCGCTTGCGGGCTTTTGCCCGCGCGGCTATGGACTCCTCATGCGGCCGTCGCTTCTCGATCCCCTTTTCGCCAGCGCGAGCGCCCTGCCCGGCGTCGGCCCCAAGACCGGCAAGCTGCTCGACCGGCTGCTCGGCGAGGCGGAGCGCCCCGCGCGCGCCATCGATTTGCTGCTGCATATTCCCTTTTCCAGCATCGACCGCCGCAACCGGCCCAAAGTCGCTCAAGCCGCCATCGGCGCCGTCTCGACCCTCAAGGTCAGGGTGGTCGAGCACCGCCCCCCGCGCGCAAAAGGCCGGAATGGTCCTTGGCGCGTGCTCACCGAGGACGAGACCGGCGACCTGACCCTCGTCTTTTTCCGCGCCAATTCGGGCTGGATCGAAAAGGTCCTGCCGGTCGGCGAAACGCGCTGGGTGTCGGGCCTGGTCGAGCTTTATGACGGCTTTCGCCAGATGGTCCATCCCGACCGCATTCTGGACGAGGCCGGCCTTGCGGCATTGCCGCCGGTCGAGCCGGTCTATGGCCTCACCGAAGGCCTGTTCCCGCGCGTGATGGCCAAGGCCGCGGCGGCGGCGCTCGCCCGCCTGCCGCAACTGCCGGAATGGCTCGACGCCAAATTTTTACGCGCGACGGACTGGGAGAGTTTTGGCGCCAGCCTTGGCCGCCTGCACTACCCCCAGATGCCGCGGGATCTGGCGCCCGAGGAAAAATTTGTCGCCCGGCTGGCCTTTGACGAACTTTTGTCCCACCAGCTCGCCCTGCGGCTGGTGCGCCTGAAAATGCAGGTTTTACATGGGCGCGCACAGAAATCGGAAGGCGCGCTGGCGGCAAGGATTCGCGCCGCCCTGCCCTTCGACCTGACCGGCGACCAGAAGAGCGCGGTCGCGGAAATCGTCGCCGATCTGTCCAGCGAAAAGCGGATGCTGCGGCTGCTGCAAGGCGACGTCGGCTCCGGCAAAACTGTCGTCGCTTTGCTTGCCATGGCCCATGTGATCGAAGCCGGACGGCAGACGGCGCTGATGGCCCCGACCGAAATCCTCGCCCGACAGCATTTCGCGACGATCGCGCCGCTCGCCGGCGCCGCAGGGTTGCGCGCCGCCCTGATGACCGGGCGCGACAAGGCCGCCGAGCGCCGCGCGACACTCGAAGCTTTGGCGAACGGCGCGCTGGATATTGTGGTGGGCACCCACGCCCTGGTTCAGGATGACGTGGCTTTCGCTCGGCTCGGCCTCGCGGTGATCGACGAGCAGCATCGCTTCGGCGTCCACCAGCGCCTGGCTCTAGGGGAAAAAGGCGAGGCGGTGGACGTTCTGGCCATGACCGCGACCCCGATCCCGCGCACTTTGGCTTTGGCTTTTTTCGGCGACATGGACCTCTCGACATTGCGGGAAAAGCCGCCGGGACGCCAGACGATCGACACAAGGGCGGTCAATGTCGAGCGGATCGACGAAGTCGTCGCCGGACTCGGGCGCGCGATAAAAGCCGGCGCGCGGGTCTATTGGGTCTGCCCCCTGGTCGAGGGCAGCGAGGAGAGCGACCTCGCCGCCGCGCAGGACCGCGCGGAGGACCTACGAAAATTCTTCGGCGATCGGGTCGGCCTCGTCCATGGCCAGATGAAGGGCCGCGACAAGGACGCAGCGATGGACGATTTTTCCTGCGGCGCCACGAAAATTCTGGTCGCGACAACGGTGATCGAGGTCGGCGTCAACGTGCCGGAAGCGACGATCATGGTGATCGAGCACGCCGAGCGCTTCGGTCTCGCGCAATTGCATCAGCTGCGCGGGCGAGTCGGGCGGGGAACAGGAAAATCTTCCTGCATCCTGATCTATGCCGGCCCCTTGAACGAAACCGCCAAGGCGCGGCTGGAAATTTTGCGCGAGACCGAGGATGGTTTTCGCATCGCCGAAGAAGATTTACGCCTGCGCGGCGAGGGGGAAGTGCTGGGCGCCCGGCAATCCGGCGCCCCCGGCTTCAAGATCGCGCGCCTCGACCTCCACGCCGACCTTTTGCGCGCCGCGCGCGAGGAGGCGGAGAAGATTCTGGAGGTCGACCCCGAATTTTTGAGCGAACGCGGCCAAAACCTGCGGCTGCTGCTCTATATTTTCGAACGCGACCAGGCGCTGAAACTGCTGCGGGCGGGGTGACGCCGGCGATTGCCTGGGTAGCTGCCGCTCCTCTCGGCGCCACGACTTGGCGCCGAGAGAATTGATTATCACATCGCAGCCTATTGTTTCAGATAGCCGACGTAATAGATGCCGATGGTGTTATTCTCGGCATCCAAGATCGGTTCATAGCCCGTCACATATTTTTTTCCCAAGATGTCCGCATCTCCATAATACGGTTTGCTGGCCTTGATCATCGCAATCGCAGGCCCTTTGGGGTCGAGGACCGTTCCGACCGCCCGCGAGCCGTCGTCCTTTTTCACGTTCGTCGCGACGCGTACGTAGTCGTCGCCTGCCTTGACAAAAAATGTCGCCGTTCCACCGTTTTCCGTGACGACCTCGTCAACAACGTCGAAAAAATTGTTCATCTTGGTTGCGCCGAAATACAACGCTGGTACTTCCTTGCCAGCGACAGCGTCCATTCCTTCAATCTTGGGCGCACCCAGTTTTGCCGCCTTCGCTTTGAGCGTCGCCATTGAGGCGGCGACTTTGTCCGTCTGAGCCATTCCGACACGCGGCATGGTCGATCCAACGGCGACAATGGCTCCAGCAGCCAACAGCGCGGTGAGGAACTGCTTCCTGTTCATTGTGATCTCCCCTGAAGCGTTATGTCGTCGTGGCTCCCCGATCGCCGAGGCGCCCGCGAGGCGTTAACGCTGCCCACAAGCCTGCGTTCCCTGGCGCCGCGAATTTCGATAGCCGCTAATATCCGGCCGGACCTCGCCGTCGCAATTCGAACTTGAACGCTGCCCAGTGATACGAGTCCTTGACCGCGCGCGGGCTTTGACGAAATATCTTCGAAGGCACGTATCTTTGGTAAGTTCGATCATGCGCGTTAGCCCCTCGGCGTCCGCAGTCGCCCTGACGCTCGCCCTTTCCGGCTGCAACGCCGACCGGACCGCGCCGCAGGTGGCCATGCCGCAGGCGCCGGTCGAGACCGTCCTGCGCGTCACGCCGGGAGCGGCCGAGGGCGGTTGCACGGCGGAGATCGCCCGCTATCGTGGCATCGTGGATCATGACGCCGCCACCGGCTTTGTCGCGCAAAGCGTCGCCGCGCAAATCCAGGGCGAGATCGGCGAGGCCCAGCGCGCCTGCGACGCCGGCGACCAGTTGCGCGCGCGTTACCTTCTGCGCGCCAGCAAACAGCGCCACGGCTATCCGCAAGGCTGAGCCGCAAAAGCGTCGCGCAGAAAAGTCTGGATGAAATCCGGCATGCTTCGCGGGTCAATGTCTTGCGGGC
The DNA here is from genome assembly GCA_021813805.1 of Pseudomonadota bacterium. Taxonomy (GTDB): domain Bacteria; phylum Pseudomonadota; class Alphaproteobacteria; order Rhizobiales; family Beijerinckiaceae; genus Rhodoblastus. The sequence continues at coordinate 36,814 of JAKAJL010000003.1, forward strand.
CGAAGACGGCATGGAGGCGGACAAGCTCCGGCTCCCTTTCGCGGGCCAGAAAATCCGCCGCCCGCGCCAAAGCGTCCCGCGCGGTGAGCGGCAGGAGCCTTTGCTGGATACAGGCGATCATGGCGCCGGAGACGACGACGCTCCACCCCGGGCCCGCCGGGGCCTCGTCGGGCGTAAATCCGGTCTCCTCCGTCATTTCCCGCGCGACGCTGGCGGCGAGATCGACTCTTTGGCCGAAAATGTCGCTGCGGTCGGGCGTGCCGGCGGCGAAATAGATTTTTCCGGCGTTCATGGTGTGGGACGCCATTTCGCCGAGCAGGAAAGCGCCGTCGCACGTGTGCAAGGCCGCCATGGAAAAGCAGTTGAAAGCCCCGTCGGCGGGCGATCCGAAGGCCCGCCATGCGTGAAAACTGCGGAAATCGGTCTCGAAAAACGCGCCGCGCAGCACATCGCCGTCCTGCGCCGACACAATCTCCGGGTCGCGCATCAGCAAGACCTTGCCATCGAACAAGGCCGGATTTTCGGCGCGCGCTTGCGCCCAATGGGCGTCGATCCGCGCGGCCTCGCGGGTGGCGAAATCCCAAGGACCAGGGCGAAAGGCGGTCTCCAGCCGCGCGATTCGATGGAGTCCGTCGGGAAGTCCGGACATGTCGTTTGTCTCCGACGCGCTTGATTTGGCGCGTTCCGAGAATCCGTTATCCTGTTTTCGCGGAGGGAAGCAATTGGTCGCGCCATTCGATGTTGAGCCCTATGAGGCGCCCTTGCTCTTTCTGGGGGTGGCGGGCGTCGTCGTGCCGCTGTTCCGCCGTTTGCGGGTCAGCCCGGTTCTGGGATTTCTCATCGCCGGAATGCTGATCGGCCCCCATGGCCTCGGCCGGCTCGACGCCGTGCTGCCCTTCCGGATTCCGGTCCTCGCCGACAATGAGAATGTCGCCGCCATCGCCGCCTTCGGCGTGGTGTTCCTGATGTTCAATATCGGGCTGGAATTGTCGCTGGAGCGCCTGATTCTGCTGCGCCGCTTCGTCTTTGGCCTCGGCCCGCTGCAGGTCGGGCTCTGCGGCGGCGCGCTCTATCTGATCGCACGGGCTCTGGGTCATGCCCCGGAAGCGGCCATCGTGACCGGCGCGGCGCTCGCCTTGTCCTCGACCTCCATCGTCGTGCCGGTGCTGGCGGAAAAGCGACGCCTCAACACCCTCACCGGCCGCGCGACCTTTTCCGTCCTGCTGTTCCAGGATCTGCTGGTGGCGCCGCTTTTATTCGTGGTCGCCATGCTTTCCGACCATGCCGCGCAGACCTCGCCGCTGCTGACTTTCGCCCCCGCCCTGCTCGCGGTGGCGGCGATCGCCGGGATCGGCCGGGTCGTCCTGCGGCCCCTGTTTCAGCTGGTCGCGGCGACCGAATCGACCGAACTCTTCATGGCGGCCTGCCTGCTGGTCGTGATGGCGACCGCCGTCGTGGCGGCGTGGTCGGGCCTCTCGATGGCGCTTGGCGCCTTCATCGCCGGGTTGCTTCTGGCGGAAACCGAATTCCGCCGGGCCATCGAAACCGCGATCGATCCGTTCAAGGGACTTCTGCTCGGCCTATTCTTCGTCTCTGTCGGCGCAAGTCTCGACCCGATGGAAGTGATCGCCCATCCGCGCGCCACGCTCGGCGTCGCCTTTCTGCTCACCGCGATCAAGGCGCCATTGATCGCGGCCTTGGCGCGCGGCTTTGGATTAAACTGGCGCAAGGCAAGCGAAATCGGCCTGTTGCTCGGACCGGGCGGCGAATTCGCCTTCGTCATCCTGTCCTCGGCCGCCGAGACTGGACTCCTGCCGGCCGAACTGGCCGCCGAGATCCTGATCGGAGTCACGCTGTCCATGACCATGATCCCCATGTTCGCGGCTTTCGCCGCGCGGTTGGGGACCGTGTCCGGGCCGGTCGCGGCCGGCCCCGAGCCGACCGAACTCGCCCCTGCCTCGCGCGTGATCATCGTCGGCTACGGGCGGTTCGGCCAGGTGGTGGGCGAACTCATGCGCGCGCACAAGGTCGATTATCTTTGCGTGGACGGCGATCACCGGGTCGCCGCCGAGGCTCGCGCGCGCGGCGAGCCGGTCTATTGGGGCGACGGGACGAACAGCGACTTTCTCACCCGCTGCGGCCTCGCCAGCGCCCGCGCCCTGATCGCGACCATGCACACGCCGAGCGCGGTGGACGCGGTGGTGAAACTGGCGCGGACCGAACGTCCCGACCTCACCATCGTCGCCCGCGCCCGCGACGCCGCCCACGCCCGCGCGCTCTATAAGCTCGGCGCCACCGACGCCGTGCCGGAAACCGTCGAGGCGAGCCTGCAATTGTCGGAAGCCGCGCTGGTCGACATAGGCGTGCCGATGGGCCTGGTCATCGCCTCGATCCACGAACAGCGCGACATCTATCGCAAGACCCTGATCGCCGACGAAAGCCCGATCGCGGCGCCGCGCCCCTTCAAGGCGCGGCGAATGAAGAAGTGACGCAGCAGCAGAGCGTCGACTATCGGGAAAGATATTCCAGCGCGATTCTCATCAAATCCATCGATGTTCTTGCGCCGAGCTTCGCCTTCAGGGCCGTGCAATTATTGGCGACGGTCTTGTGCGAAACGCCGAGCGTGTCAGCTATCTGATAGATCGTCTGACCATTGGCAAGCATCCTTACGATTTCAAGTTCACGCGGTGAAAGCGCGGCGTTTTTATCGTCATATCTGTTCAAAAACATATTTTTGGCGATGTGGCCAGGGACATAGGTGTCTCCAGCGTAAACCGCCTTCAGCGCCGCGGCGAACAAGGATGGATCGTCATTCTTTGTAATAAAACCCTTCGCCCCCTGTGCAAGCGCTCGCGCGACAAACGCCGGATCATCGTTCATGCTAAACATCACGACGCGAGCCTTGGGGTCGCGCGCCAGAATCCGTTTGAGCAGTTCGAAGCCCGAGAGGCCGGGAAGATTGATGTCGATGACCGAGATATCCGGCGCGTGGGCGATGAACGCCGCCATGCCGGACTCGGACTCATTCGCCTCGAAGACGGAGATATCCGGCTCCGCGGCGAGGAGGGCCCTGCATCCGGAAACGACCACCGGATGATCATCGACGATCAGGACGCGCAATGCACAAGCTCCTCAATTTCCTTGCCGCAACCATGCGGCGCGAGGGTCGTCGACGCAAGCGCCTCGCGTCGAGGCGTGTCGAACCAACTGGATTTCGCGTGCTATTCTCGCTGATTGATCGGCATGGCAGGAGCAGAAAATGTCGCTCAAATCCCGCATCATTCTGCTGTTCGCCTTTCTCCTGTTTCTCGGAATCGCGGGCGACATCGCCCATATGACCTTGAACGCCCGCAACCGGGTCGAGGCGGAAGGCGACGCGATGAACCGCGTCACAAAGGATTTCATCTCGACGGCGTTGGCCAATATGCGGGAGTCCGCGGACGCGGATGAAAACATCGTCCGGATCGTTCGAAGCCTCGGCTCGCTGCGTCACGTCGAGGTGGCGTTCGCGCGGAATATCGACGGCCCTCCAGCCAGCCTTTTCGCGCCGGAGCCTCATCGCGGCGCAGCGCCGGCTTGGTTCGCCGAACTCGTCGGCGCGCAAAAAAAGGTCACGCTTCTGCCGGTTTTCGTCGGCGGGAAAAATATCGGCGCGGTGGTGATCGCAAGTCGGCCCGCCGACGAGATCGACGAGGTCTGGCTGGAGGCGCGCAACCTGGCCCTCACGGCCGGTCTGATCGCGGCCGCCGCCCTGTTCGGCGCGAGCGTCATGCTCGATCGCACGCTGCGGCCATTGGAAGGCTGCGCCGGAGCGCTCGGGCGACTGCGCGATGGCGATTACAGTGTGCGCATCGAGGCGTCCGGCTCCCCGGAATTCGTCGATCTCTGCGTCAAGATCAATGCACTGGCCGGATCGCTGAATCAGCTCGCCAACGATAATCGCCAGCTCCTGCAACGCCTGATCGAGGTCCAGGAGGACGAACGCAAGAAGATCGCTCATGAATTGCACGATGAATTCGGGCCGCATCTCTTTGCGCTGCGCGCCACCGCGACGATCCTCGGCGCGCGCCTGGGCGCACCGAGCCTTGAGCCCTTGCGACAGCACACGAATGCGCTCCGCGAACAAATCGAAGCGTTGCAATTCCATAACAAGAACATTCTTCGCCAGTTGCGTCCGCCGGCGCTCGACGATCTCGGATTGAGCGCGGCGCTGCGAATTCTCGTTGACGACTGGCGCGCGACCGAACCAGGGATCGATGTTCAGCTGCGCATCGCGGAAAACCTAGGAGAGACGAACAACAAGACGAGCCTGGCGCTCTATCGCCTGGTGCAGGAGGCGTTGACGAATATCTACCGTCATTCGAAAGCCGCCCATGCGATGGTGACGGTTTCGGTCACGCCGTCGCCGGCCGAAATCGACGTTCGCGTCGAGGATGACGGGATCGGGATCGACACATCGAAACCGGTCGGGCTCGGCCTCACCGGAATGCGCGAGCGCGTGCGCGCGCTCGGAGGCCGATTCGTTTATGGCGTCGGCGACAATGGCGGCGGATTCGTCGCGGCGTCCATCCCCATCAACGGCGCCTCGACATTCGAACGGGAAGCCTCGACGTTGTCCAGCAAATAGGGATACGTAGAGCGGGGCTGGATCCGTAGCTGATTCGGGAATTTTTCCCGATATTTTCAGGAACATTTCCCATACCTTGTTGTATTGGCGACACACAGCGCGAATGAACGATCCATTTGATTGCGTTTGCGGTTCAAATCCCCCGACGAACCTGCTTTCAATTATGACGACGTCGAGCCATGGCGGCTAAGGGCTCGGCGCGTATCGACGGGAGCGGGCGCAGCCAAAATTGCGCCTAGAATTGAGGGAACGACCATGCACCGCCTTCGCACGTCTCTACTGGCGACCTTTGCCGTTTTCGGCTTGCCGTCGCTGGCGCTGGCGCAGAGCGGCGTTCCTCTTCCCGATATCGACGTCACCACCGACGTCCCGACCGCCGCGCCGGCCGTCGTCGCGCCGGCCCCGGCGACGTCGTCGGACAACGGGAACGCCGCCTCAGGCCCATTCAATTTCACCCAGGACGTGACGCCCGCCAACAACACCCGAATCGACGCGCAACAGATCCAGAACACCGGCTCTCCCGACGCCGCAGCCACGCTCCAGCGCGTCGTTCCCGGAGTCGATGTGCAGGCGACCTCGGGCAATGAACTGACGCCCGACGTGGTCTATCGCGGCTTCGTTTCCTCGCCGGTCCAGGGCACGCCGCAGGGCCTCGCCGTCTATCAGAACGGCGTGCGCATCAACGAAGCCTTCGGCGACACGATGAACTGGGACGCGATCCCGACCTTCGCCATCGCCTCGATGGACATGATTTCGAGCAATCCGGTCTATGGGCTGAATGCGCTGGGCGGCGCCGTCAATATCAAGATGAAAAACGGCTTCACCACTCAGGGCGGAGAGTTCCAGCTGGAGGGCGGCTCCTACGGCCGCCTCGACGCCGCGCTGCAATATGGCAAGCAGGTCGGCGATTTTTCGTTCTACGGCGCGCTTGAAGGCGTGACGGACAACGGCTTCCGCAATTTCGGCAGTTCCGACATCCGCCGCTTCTATGGCGATCTCGGCTATCGCGCCAATGGCAATGAATACCACTTGACCGCCAGCCTCGCCGACAATCTGTTCGGCGCCAGCGGCCCGGCGCCGATCCAGATGCTCCAGCAATATTGGGGCAATATCTATACCTATCCGCAGACCCAGCATTACCAGATCGGGCAGATCGCGCTGACGGGCGCCTTCGCCCTGTCGCCGAGCTGGACGCTGACAACCGACGCCTATGTGCGCCGCTATATCCAGCACACGGTGGACGGCAACAACACCAATGTGCAGGTCTGCAACAATCCGGCGCTGCTCTGCTTCAACGACGGGACGACGCCGGCCAATGGCCTGAATGGCCAGCAGTTCGTCAACACCTTCGGCCCCAATCCGGTGCTGGGCGAAATCGACCGCTCGACCTATCTGACCACCAGCGTCGGCGGCAGCGCCCAGCTCACCAACACCGACACATTGTTCGGCATGAAGAACCACGCGACGATCGGCGCGAGCTACGACTTCGGCTCGACCAATTACACCGCCTCGCCCGAACTGGGGCTGGTGCTTCCCAATTATTATGTCGCCGGAACCGGCGTTTACATCGGCAATTCCGGCAGTCCGGTCACCGAAGGCCCGGTCGACGCCAATTTCACCAACCGATACTTCGGCCTCTACGCCCTTGACGCGCTCGACCTGACCGACAAGCTCACCCTTTCAGCCGGCGCGCGGCTGAACATGGCGTCGATTTCTATGTCCGACCAGCTCGGCGGCAACCTCAACGGCGACAATCAGTACAACCATCTCAATCCGATGGTCGGCCTGACCTACAAGATCACGCCGGACCTGCTGGCCTACGCCTCGTATTCGGAAGCCAATCGCGCGCCGACGCCGCTGGAACTGGGCTGCGCCGATCCGCTGCACCCCTGCATCATGGCGAGCTTTCTGGTTTCAGACCCGCCGCTCCAGCAGGTCGTTTCCCAGACGTTCGAGGCTGGCTTGCGCGGCCAGCAGGTTCTCGCCAACGACTGGGGCGCGGTCGGCTGGAAGGCGGGCGTCTATCACACCCTCAGCACCAACGACATCCTCAATGTTCCCGATCCCTTCATGCAGGGCTATGGCTATTTCGCCAATGTCGGCGACACTTTGCGGCAGGGCGTCGAAACCCAGCTCAATTATCGCAAGGGCCCCTTCACCGTCAGCGCGAGCTACGCCTATATCGACGCGACCTTCCGCAATTATCTGACGCTCGGCTCGAACAGCCCCTCGGCCGACGCCAATGGCAACATCTACGTCGTTCCCGGCGATCAGATTCCGTTGATTCCGCACAACCGCGCCAAGCTCAGCCTCGACTGGGACGTGGATTCCAGCACCCATGTCGGCGCCGACCTGCTGATGAGCGGGCCGATGCGCTTTTACGGCGACGCCTCCAACCAGCAACCGTTGCTGCCCGGCTACGCCACGGTCGCGCTCAGAGCCTCCTACAAGGTCATGAAGAATGTCGAGGTCTATGCGCGCGCGGAAAATCTCTTCAACCAGCGCTATTACACTTATGGAGCCTATTTCCAGACCAATTCGCTCTACAACGCCTTCACCAATCCCGAGATGATGTCTCCTGGCCAGCCTCTATCGGTCTATGGCGGCGTGAGGGTGAAGTTCTGAGCGTCAAAGAAGTCACACAATCCCACCGTGCCTGCAGGCGGCGAGGAAGAACGCGACCTTGTGGCGGACGCGGGTTTCGGTTTCGCCGCGCAGGTCCTCCACGTTCTCGCCCGACAAGGCGCGCATCAGCGGCGGCAGCAGCACCAGATCGAGGAAATAGCGCGCCGCCAGCGCATAGCGGTCGCCCAGCGACTGGGGCAGATCGACCAAAGCATCGCATCCCGTGACGTCGGCCAGCATCTGCGCGACAATTTGACCGCTGTGCTCGCGCGCCATCTGGATGACGTTGCGCACGAGGTCGGGAATGCGGCGCGTCTCGCCGACGGCGACGCGAACAATGCCGACATAATCCTCGGTCAAGGTCTCGTCGAGCACGGCCACGGCGATGTCGAACAATCGTTCCTCGATCGTCGTTCCGGTGAGCTTGTGAGCTTTCACCCGCGCATAGCGCTGGCGAATGCTGCGGGTGAGCGTCGCCTCGAACAAGGCCTCCTTGTTGGGAAAGCGAGCGTAGATGGTCGGCTTGCCGCATCGCGCGGTCTCCGCGATCAATTCGATCGTCGCGCCCTCGAAACCGCGTTGGAGAAACACCTTGTGCGCCGCGTCGAGAATGCGCTCCTCGACCTCGCCGGCCCTTTCAGCCGGCGGCCGCCCACGCGGAGTCCGTCGCAAGGAATGGGCCGCCGCTGCTTTTTCCCTCAATTTCATCGCCCCACTCTCGGACGACGCCGACTCTCCTCGCGTCAAGTCCTGTCGCGTAAAGTCCTGTCGCGCCCTGTCGCGGGCGCCGGCCCGCCTTGCGTTCGTCACGACAATGCCCCGGCGTTCGTCCTTTGTGCAAGATAGCGATTTCACATTTGCGTGTAAAGAAAACGAAAACGTTTCGTTTCATATTGACCTTTGGCGCGCGACGCCTTTATGAAACGAATCCGTTTCGTTTTGCCTGCATCGACGCGACGCGTTTCGCCGAATTGCGGCGCCGGGCAATGGGCAGGAGGATGGACATGTTGAAGGAACGCCCGCGGGCCGAGCGCGACGCCATCGGCAGCGACGTCGAAAGCCAGGCGTCGGAGCTTTTCGCGGGACGGGAAAGGACCGCGGACAAGTCCCTGCCTCCGGGCGTGGCGGCGAAGGCGCCCATGCCGGAGGCCGTTCCGAGGACCCGCGCGCGGAAAAATCCCGCGCTGGCCGCCGCCAGCGCCGGCGTTTTGGCGCTCGCCTTGGCCGCCGGCTATCTGTGGTGGGACAACGCCAGCCATTTCGAAACCACCGACGACGCCTTCATCGCCTCGCGACCGATCGGCGTCGCCCCGCAGGTTCCGGGCTATGTCGCCCAGGTGCTCGTCACTGACAACCAGCATGTCGCCAAGGGCCAGGTCATCGCCCGCATCGACGACCGCGATTACCGGATCGCGCTCGCCCAGTCGAATGCGAAAGTCGCGGTGGCCCAGGCCGGCGTCGCCAATATCGACGCCCGGATCGCCGTGCAGCGGGCGCAGGTCGACGCCGCGCGGGCGCAGCTCGATCAGGCCCAGGCCGCGCTCGCCTTCGCGCAGCAGCAGGCGACGCGTTACGACGTGCTGGCGCGGAAGGGCGCGGGCTCGGTGCAGAACGCCCAGCAATATAGTTCGCAACTGGCGCAGCAGCAGGCGGCGGTGAAGAGCGCTTCGGCGTCGCTCGAAGTGGCGCAGCGCCTGGTGGATTCGCTTCAGGCCCAGGCGAAAAGCGCAGAAGCCGATCTCGCTTTGGCCAAGGCCCAGCAGGATCAGGCGCGGCTCAATCTGTCCTATGCCAATGTGACGGCGTCCGAACCGGGGCGGGTGGTGGATCTCACCGCCGCGCCCGGCGAATATGCCCAGACAGGGACTAATCTCGCCATGTTCGTTCCCGACGAAGTCTGGGTGACGGCCAATTTCAAGGAAACCGAGCTCGACCATATGCGGCCCGGCGACCCGGTCACCCTGCGCATCGACGCCTATCCCGAGCGCCGGATTCTCGGCCATGTCGCCAGCGTCCAGCCGGGTTCCGGCACGGCCTTCTCACTGCTGCCGCCGGAAAACGCCACCGGCAATTATGTGAAAATCGTCCAGCGCGTGCCGGTGAAGATCTTGATGAACAATCCGCCTCGGGATGTCGCGCTCGGCCCTGGCATGTCGGTCACGCCGAAAGTGCGGGTCAATCCCGGTCCCTCGCTTTATGAGCGTCTGGTCGCGTTCTTCGACCGAAGGACGCGGCAATCATGAGCGCGGCGGCGGAGTCCCGCGCTCGGCCCGCGGGCAACCCCTGGGTGATCGCGGTGGTGGTGGCTCTGGCGTCATTTATGGAAGTGCTCGACACCACCATCGCCAATGTCGCCTTGCGCTATATCGCGGGCGGGCTGGGCGTCAGCGCCGACCAGGCCTCATGGGTGGTGACCACCTATCTCGTCGCCAACGCCGTGATCGTGACCGCCACCGCCTTTCTCGCCAAAAGATTTGGCCGCAAGGGCTTTTTCCTGACCTGCCTCGGCCTGTTCACCGCGAGTTCGGTGGCCTGCGGCATGGCCTGGAACCTCGATTCGCTTTTGCTTTTCCGAGTATTGCAGGGCGTGGCCGGCGGCGGCATGATTCCGGTCGCCCAGTCGATTCTGGCGGATTCCTTCCCGCCGTCGAGGCGCGGCCAGGCTTTCTCCCTGTTCGGCATCGCCGTGGTGGTCGCGCCGATCATCGGCCCGACGCTGGGCGGCTGGCTCTCCGACAATCTCTCCTGGCACTGGTGTTTCCTCATCAACGGCCCGGTCGGCCTGCTGACCATGGCCGCCATCGCGGTGACTGTGAAGGACGGAAAGCCCGCGCAGCCCGACCTGCGCTTCGACGTGATCGGCTTTGCGCTGGTCGCGACCTTTCTCGGCGCGCTGGAAGTCGTGCTCGATCGCGGCCAGATCGAGGATTGGTTCGGATCGAACCTCATCGTGACCTTCAGCGCGATCTCCTCCCTCGCTTTATTGCTTCTGATTCCCTGGGAAATCCGCCAGCGTCATCCCGTCGTCGATTTCAAAATGCTGGCGTCGCGGCAGTTCGGCTCGGCTTTCCTGGTCATGCTGGCGACCGGCGCCATTCTTCTGGCGACGACCCAGTTCATGCCGGAGCTTGTGCAGGAGGACTTTGGCTATACCGCGACCTGGGCGGGACTTTCCCTGTCGCCCGGCGGCGTCGTCGCCATGATGATGATGTTCGTCACCGGCTTTCTGACCCGTCGCGTCCAGCCCAGATATCTCATCGCCACGGGCTCGGCGATCGTCGCCTTCTCCATGCATGGCCTGAGCCGTGTGACCCCGGATCTGGGCTTCTGGTTTTTCGCCGGCTGGCGCATGGTGATCAGCCTGGGCCTGCCTCTGATCTTCGTGCCGATCCTCGCCGCCTCCTATGACGGCCTGCGGCCCGACCAGACCGACACCGCCTCGGCCTTGATGAACGCCGCGCGCAACACCGGCGGCTCGATCGGCGTGGCGCTGGCCTCCAACGTGCTCGCCAACGCCAGGCAGTTCCACACCAGCCTGCTGGCCGCCGACGTCACGCCGTCAAGCGTGTCCTATCAGCGCGCGCTGGCCCAGGCGACGCATTATTTCCTGGCTCATGGCGCGTCCCTGGGCGCGGCGCGGCGGCAGGCCTTCGTCTGGATCGGGAGCGAGGTCCAGACGCAGGCTTCCCTGCTCGCCTATATCGACGTGTTCAGAACCCTGATGCTGCTTGCGCTCGCCGCCATCCCGCTCGCCTTGGCGCTACGCAAGGTCAAGCTCGGCGGCCCGGCCGCCGTGGGGCATTGATCGCGAGCGGCGTTCGGCGTCTCAGTAAGCCGCTTCCTTGACCGGCTGTGTGTAATAGGCGTTCAGAATCGAATGGCGCGGCTTGTCGTTGGCGACATGGATTTCGTCGCGACCGTGCCAGCTGGTCTTCCAGAAATTGTATTTCCAGTCGATCACCACGAAGGCGAGACCGGTGTTGGGCAGGAAGGGTAAGGTCTTGTCCACCGCCAGGCCATAATGTCTGCGGTCCAGCAGGCCCAGCGGCGAAATCCTGAAGACGCTGGTGCCCAGATCCTTCTGGCTGTCGTCCTCAGGCATGTAAATCAGCATGGTGAGGACTTTGCGCCGCGTGTCGGGATGCGGCTTGATCGCATAGCCGTCATAATCCGCGTAAAGCACCGGACGCGGATACATTTTCACGGGCCAGCTCTCGCGGCTGCCCTTCGCCCTGATGCGAAGGCCCTCGTCAAGCTGCGTGCGCAGGACGTCCTCGATTTCAGGCGACGACAGCACGTCCGACACCAGATTCCATAAGCGCCGGCGCTCGTCGTCGCCGGCGTCGCACGAGCCGTCGAACAGAGTGAACTGCCGGCGCGTGTTATGGCCGTTCAGATTGACGTAATGACGTTCGTCGGGCCGCTTGGCGATTAGCTCCTTGTAAAAATCCTCGGGCCAGAAATTCTCGAAAGCCATATGCGGATAGGGTTTCGAGAAGACCTTAGCGTTCAGAATCGACTGCACGCCATGGGCCACAAGGTCGTTATATCGGGAATCGCTCATGCGCTGCCTCCGCCAGAAACCGGCGGGAGACTATTCGCGCCGGCTTTCGAGCGGTCATTGATTTAGATCATATGGCCCGAAGGTCAGATTTCCTCCGCGACCATCGCGATGGCGCCGCAAGGGCATTCGCTGGCGCAGAGGCCGCAGCCCTTGCAGAAATCGTAGTTGAATTCGAATCCTTTTCCCGGACCGAGCTTGATCACGGCATTGTCGGGGCACACGCCATAGCAATTGTCGCATTCGAAGCAATTGCCGCAGGACAGGCAGCGCCGAGCCTCGTAAAGCGCGTTGTTTTCGTCAAGCCCCTGGACCACTTCCTCGAAGGTCGCGGAGCGGCGCGCGATTTCCAGCATCGGCCGCATGGTCTTGGGCGCCTCGCCGTAATACCATGTGTTCAGCCGGTCAAAGGACGCCAGTTCGTGGCGCGGCGGCGACGCGAAAGTCTCGCCGCGCAAAAAAGCGTCAATGCTGCGCGCGGCGCGTTTGCCGTGGCCGATCGCCACCGTCACCGTGCGCTGCGAGGGCGCCATGTCGCCGCCGGCGAAGATCCCCCGCGCCCCGGTCATCATGTCGGGGCCGACGTGAACCACGCCGTCCATCATCTCAAGTCCGGGCACCCCGTTCAGCAAAGAAAGATCGACGTCCTGGCCAAGCGCCAGCACCACGGAATCGGCTTCAAGCGTCTCGAATTCCCCGGTCGGCTGGGGAAACCCTTTTTCGTCGAGCTTCATTTTCTCGACCGTTATGGCGCCGGCCTCGACATTCTTGATGGTCGAGAGCCATTTCATCATCACGCCTTCTTCCAGCGCCTCTTCCAGTTCGAAATCATGGGCCGGCATCTTTTCGCGGGTGCGGCGATAGACGATGATCGCCTCTTCCGCCCCCAGGCGCTTGGCGGTGCGGGCCACGTCGAGCGCGGTGTTGCCGCCGCCATAGACGACGACGCGGCGTCCGAGCAGGGGCTTGTCCTCGCCCTCCATAGAGCGCAGCACCTGCACCGCGTCGAGCACCTTCGCCGCCTCGCCCGCCGGAATATAGGCGCGCTTGGCGATATGGGCGCCGACGGCGAGAAAGGCGGCGTCATAGCCGCCTTCCCGCATCGTCGTCTGGAGATCGGAAACCTTGGAATTATATTCGATCCGCACGCCGAGATCGGCGAGACGCGCCACCTCGGCGTCGAGAATGTCGCGCGGCAGGCGATATTTGGGAATGCCGAAGCGCATCATGCCGCCCGGCGCCGGACCCGCCTCATGAATGGTCGGCGAATGGCCGAAAAGCGCGAGATGATAGGCGGCGGAAAGTCCCGCCGGCCCCGCGCCGACGATCAGAACTTTTTTGCCGCTCTTTTGCGCAGGGGGCGTGAAGCGCCAGCCCTTGGCGATCGCCATGTCGCCCAAAAAGCGCTCGACAGAATTGATCCCGACGGCGGAATCGATATGGGCGCGGTTGCAGGCTCTCTCACACGGATGGTAGCAGACCCGCCCCATCACCGCCGGCAGCGGATTGTTTTTCGTCAGCGCCCGCCACGCCGCTTCATAATCGCCGGCTTCCGCAAAACTCAGCCAGCCCTGGATGTCCTCGCCCGCCGGGCAGGCGTCGTTGCAGGGCGGCAGGCGATGAACATAAATAGGCCGGACGGTGCGCCACGAGCCGGTGTGATTGGCAAGCGAGGTGCCGACATCCAGCGTGATCGCGAAATCATGGTCCATTGTCTTCATGGTCCGCTCCTCCGCGTCATGCTTCGTCTTCGTCGCCCAGCAGGCCGTATTCCGCGATATGGGCGTCGCAGATCGCCTGCAATCGCGCAACCCGCGGGTCGTCCACGCCGTCGCGGAACAGATGGGCGAAGCGCTTCTGCAATTTCAGATAATCGCGCACCGGAACCTGTTTCCTGATCTTGCGCGCGCTCGTGACCCGGCCGTGCTCGGCTTCGAAGATCGGATAAAGCCCGCTCTCCACCGCCAGTCGCGCCAGCTTGATCGTGTCGCAGGAGGCGGCGCCCCAGCCGAGCGGGCACGGCACATTGATCTGGATGTAGCGCGCGCCATGAATCGACATGGCCTTCAGAACCTTGCGCTCCAGATCGTGGAGATCGGCCACCGTCGCCGTCGCGACGTACGGAATGTTGTGGGCGACCGCGATTTTCGGCAGGAATTTGCCGGTCCCGAAAACATTGCCCGGCGCGGGTCCCACGGCCGGGGTGGTCGCGGTCCGCGCCGCCGGGGGCGTCGCGGACGAGCGCTGGACGCCGGTGTTCATGTAACCCTCGTTGTCGTAGCAGATGTAGAGCACGTCGTCGTTGCGCTCGAACATGCCGGACAGGCACTGGAAGCCGATGTCGGTGGTGCCGCCGTCGCCGCCCTGGGCGATGACCCGCGTCTTTTTCTTCTTCACCCGCATCGCCGCCGCGACGCCGGTCGCCACCGCCGCCGCATTGCCGAAGAGCGAATGCAGCCAGGGCAATTGCCAGGAGGTTTCGGGATAGGGCGTGGTGAAGACTTCAAGACAGCCGGTGGCGTTGACGGCGATGAGGTCGCTGTCGGTCGCGCGCATGGCGGCGTCGATCGCGTAGCGCGCGCCGAGCGCTTCGCCGCAGCCCTGGCAGGCGCGATGGCCGCTGGTCAGAGCGTTGGAGCGGTCCTCCGAGGCCTGGACCGAACGTTCATCTTCCGACACCAGACGGTTGCCGACGGTGAACGTGCCCTTCTGGTAAAATTTCAGCTTCTGCCGCGCCTCGTCGGGTTGAAGCGTTTTCGCTTGCGTCATGACGCCCTCCCTCAACCCGGCGGCAGCGGGTTCGCCGCCGCGAGCTGCCGCAGAATATTCTCGGCGGTCGATCCCGACCGGCGGATTTTGCGCACCCGATGAATTTCGCGTCCGACCGCTTGTTCGTTGAGATCGAGGAAATGCGCGCCCTGCCAGGGATTCTCGACCGCCATGCGGAACAGCCGGCGCAGGCTCGCACGGGTGATTGGCCGGCCGCCGAGACCCGCTATGGCCGAATGAAGCCTCGGCCGCCCGTCAAGATTGCGCAGGGCGCCGTCGATATTGTCCGCGAGCGGCCCGCCGACGCCGACGGCGATGCTTTTTTCGACCACCACCACATTTTTTGCCGGCGCGAGAATCCTGCGCAACTCCTCGACCGGGAAAGGCCGGTAGGAGACGAGCGACACCACGCCGATCCCGACCCCCTCGTCGCGCATTTCATCGACCACATCCTTGATCGTGCCGCAGACCGAGCCCATGGCGACGACGATGGTTTCGGCGTCCTCGGTGCGATAAGGCCGCAGCAGCCCGCCGCAGGCGCGACCGAAAATCTTTGCCAGTTCGCCCGAAAAGGCTGGGATCAGCCGCAGGGCCTGCTGCTGCTTGTAATGGGCGAGGAAACGGACCTCGGTGAAGGCCTCGGGGCCGACCATGGCGCCGATGGAGGCAGGATGGTCCGGGTCGAGCACCTGCACCGGATCATAGGGCGGCAGGAAGGAGTCGACCTGCGCCTGGTCGGGAATATCGACGCGCTCGACGGCGTGGGTGAGAATGAAGCCGTCCACGCAGACCATGACCGGCATGGACAGTTCTTCCGCCAGACGAAAGGCGAGAATATGGAGATCGACCGCCTCCTGGTTGGTCTCGGCGAAAAGCTGGATCCAGCCGGCGTCGCGCATCGCCATGGCGTCGGAATGGTCGTTCCAGATATTGATCGGCGCGCCGATCGCGCGATTGCCCAAGGTCATGACGATGGGCAGACCGAGGCCGGCGGCGTTATAAACCGCCTCGGCCATGAACAGCAAGCCCTGCGAGGCGGTGGCGGTATAGGCGCGGGCGCCGGCGGCGGAAGCGCCGATCGCCACCGAAAGGGCGGCGAATTCGCTCTCGACATTGATGAATTCGCAATCCTGCAGTTCGCCCGCCTTCACCAGCGCTCCGACCCCCTCGACGATATGGGTCTGCGGGGTGATCGGATAGGCGCAGATGACTTCCGGGCGGCACAGCGCTATGGCCTGAGCCATGGCCTGCGAACCTTCGATTTGCTTCAGCATCGGCGCTCCTCGTCTTTTTGTCCGCCGGCCCCTGGGGCCGGCGGCGTCACGCCGTCGCGGCGCTTTCCTGGGCGCGAACGAGATCGTAAGCCTCCTGCGCGGCGGCGATATTGGCCTCGCCGACCCTGCCGGGAAAGGCCTCGGCTATGGCGCGCGTGACGCTTTCGAAATTGACGAGGCCAGTCAGCGCGGCGAACGCGCCGAGCAGCGCGGCGTTGGGCGCCGGCCTCTTGACATGTTTCAACGCCAGATCGGTCGCCGGCACGATCACCGCATGGCCTTCCGGCAGCTTTTCGACCACGCCGCGCAAATGCAGCTCGTCGAAACTCTTGTTGGTGTTGACCAGAAGATAGCCGTTTTCCTTCAGGCCCGAAAAGACGTCGATCACCTTGAGCAAGGTCGGATCCTGGAGGATCACGCAATCGGGGTCCTGCACCGGCTCGCGCAGGCGGATCTCCTTGTCGGCGATGCGGCAGAAGGCGACGACCGGCGCGCCGGTGCGCTCCGAGCCGAAACTGGGAAAGGCCTGGGCGTGGCGGCCCTCGATAAAGGCTGCGACCGACAGCATTTCGGCGCCCGTCACCACACCTTGCCCGCCCCGGCCATGAATGCGAATCTGGAACATCACGCCCCCCGTCTTGCCGGCGTCACATTCGAATCTTCGTGCGACGATTTTTTGAAATTATCCTCGCCCGGCCGGCGCGGCGCCTTGATGTCCCGCAAAGCCGGCTTGCCGTTTCATTCCCGTCCTATCGCCACCGGAATGCGGCGGCGGCCAAAATGGCCTACGGCGTCCTCGAAACGGCCGGGGATCGCCGTTCCGCAGGCGGGGCAGAAGCCGCCTTGAGCCAAAGCGTGACGCTTGATCTCGTACAAGTCGCGCACGATCAGGGGCGCGCGGCATTGCGGGCAGAACGTCGTGTCGCCGTCTGCGTCGTGGACATTGCCGAGATAGACATAATCGAGCCCCGCCTCCATCGCGATTTTCCGCGCGCGAACCAGAGTCCCGGGGGGCGTCGGCGGCGTGTCGAGCATCTTATGCGCGGGATGGAAGGCTGAGAAATGCAGCGGGACGTCCCGTCCCAGTTCGCGCGCCACCCAGTTCGACAGCGCGGTCAATTCCTCGTCCGAATCGTTCTGGCCCGGAATGAGCAAGGTCGTCAACTCCAGCCAGACGTCGGTTTCATGCTTGAGGTAAAGCAGAGTGTCGAGCACGGGTTGCAGATGGGCCGCCGTCAGCTTGAAATAAAAGTCGTCGGTGAACCCTTTCAGGTCGATATTGGCGGCGTCGATTTTTGCATAGAAATCGCGCCGCGCCCTTTCGTGCATATAGCCCGCCGAGACCGCGACGGTCTTGATGTTACGGGCGTGGCAGGCGTCGGCGACGTCCATGGCGTATTCGAGGAAGATCACCGGGTCGTTGTAGGTGAAGGCGACGCTCCGGCAGCCATGGCGCGCGGCTGCCTCGGCGAGCGCCTGCGGAGAAGCCCGGTCCATCAGCCGGTCCATGTCGCGGGTCTTGCTGATGTCCGAATTTTGGCAGAACCGGCAGGCGAGATTGCAGCCCGCCGTGCCGAAGGACAGCACGCTCGAACCGGGATAGAAATGGTTGAGCGGCTTCTTTTCGATCGGATCGATACAAAAACCCGACGAGCGGCCATAGGTCGTCGAGACGATCTGGTCGCCTTCGCGCATGCGCACGAAACAGGCGCCGCGCTGGCCCTCGTGCAATTTGCAGTCGCGCGGGCAGACGTCACACTGGATGCGGCCGTCCTCGATTTCATGCCAATACTGAGTGGGATGGAACTCGGACATTACGATACGGTCGGCCCCGTCTCGGGCTCGCTCCATTTGGCGACGTGATAACGGTACAGACGAAGGTCCTCGGCCCAGAAATCGGGCGCGAGGCCGGCCTTCAGCTTGAGATGGGCGAAAAAATCGCGCGGATTCGGCAGCTGGTCCCAGACCTGCGGCAGAAAAGTCGCGCGTTTGCCCCGCCACTCCAGCATCAGCCCATCGACCCGCTCCGTCATCCGCGCCAGGGCCTCGTCTTCCGAGCGCGCCGGAAAAGGCTCCAGCGGCGACAGAAGCGAGACCTCGACGCGGGTGTGGCGCAATTCTTCAACGACGAGCGGGCGAAAACGCGGATCGCGGAACGCCGCCGCCCGCGCATTGGCCGAGACATCCTCCAGCAGCGGACGCCGGGCCTCCAGACTGCCGATGCAACCGCGCAAGTCGCCGCGCTGCGTCAAGGTGACGAAACTCGCGCCGGGCTCGCGCAGCCAAGGCGCGGACGCGTCGGCCTCCGCCCTTTCGCCCAGGGCGCTGGCGATGACCGCCCGGGCCAGCGCCAGCAGCACCGGGCCGCGATCGTCCGGTTTCACGGCGGCGTTCATCATTCTCCGTCCTCGCCTTCAAGAAACTCGATCGCCGCATAGCCGACGACCCTTTGCCGATCGCCCGCCGTATCGCCCGAATTGCATTGCGACACCAGCCTTGGCCTCAATCCGTGGCGCCGCGCGGCCTGCAAAAGCCCGTCGATGGGCAAGGCGCCGCAGGCCTGGTCGTAACTGTCGAGCAGTTCGCCGCGCAGGATCTTTTCGACCGTGTCGCTGTCCTTTTTGCGGGCCATTTCATAAGGCAGATAATGCGACAGGTCGGAACTGACGACGATCAAGGTTTCCGGCCCGCCCCACAGGACATCGAGAACCTCGGCGACGTCCTCCACACTGGCGTCTCCCACAGCGAGCGGCACAAGTGCGAAATCGCGCAGCGCGCTTTGCAGGAAAGGCAACTGCACTTCGAGAGAATGCTCCTGCGCATGCGCGGCGGCGCTCACGCTCACCTGTTTCAGACGAGCGAGCAGACGAGCCGCGTCCTGGTCGATCGCTACTTCGCCGAGCGGCGTCAGAAAATGTTTGGCCTCGGGCAAGGCCAGGCCGCGCACGGGCGCGCGATGCGCGGGGCCGAGCAGGACCACGCGCCGGATGGCTTCGGCGAAGGGCGCAAGACGGGAATAAGCCAATCCTGCGACGCGGCCCGAATAGACATAGCCGGCATGAGGCGCGATCAGCGCCTTAGGGCGCGGCCCGGCCAGCGAGGCGGGCGGATGCATCAGATGGGACAGGCTCTGGCGAAGAATCGCCACGTCGGCCGGATAGAACGCTCCCGCGACAGCAGGTTGACGGATCAAGAATTTTTCCCCCACGAGAAGCAGGCTGCTTCCCACGTCCGGAATATAGGATCGCCCGGCGGCAAATTAAGAGCGCGGCGTTTGGTCGCCTGAAAAAAACAACGTGCGTCATTGGCGGCTCGCCGCGATCCATTTCAGCACGTCACTGTTTTTTTTCGGATAAAAGCTTGAGCCATTTGGTCGGATGAATCGCCTCGCCATCGCCGCGCCGCCACGATTCGCTCACCAGCAGCATTTCCCAGCCGGAGCTCGGAGCCGCAAAATTTCGCTCTGATAGCCATGGCTCGCGCCGGAAAAGGAATGGGGTTCGGTCGCGCAATCGGCGCTTTTCGCCGTCCAGCGCCGCCACGCGCAGCAGGCCTTCGTTGAGACGCGCTTGCAGATCGTCGAGCTTTTGCAGCCTGAGCGCGAGGGCGGCGCTCGGACGGGCGATGGAAGCCTTTTGCGCGCCCCAGGATTTCACCGGCGAACGCCGTCAGCGGCCATCCGCCAGGGAGAGGAGAGACCGCGCGACCCAGTTCGGGTTTCCGCCATCATCGACCCCTCCAAAGCTCTGCCTTGGCAGGAGTCAGCAGCCCTTTCGCGCGGTTTTGGCGAATCCCATCGCCGCCGGGTTCCCTGTAAAACGAGGCGGGCCACAGTCATGCTTGATGCGGGGCTTGAACGCAGCCGCGGAGGGGATTAGGCTTCCTTTCGGCGGTGGGGTTCGCCGTTAAACGCCTTTCGCTCAGTGACTCCTGCTGAAGTCGATCTTCGCGGGGAATCTCATGTCGGCGAAATCCAAGGCGCGTCCTTCCGACATTTCGGTCCTGTTCTGTTGCGCGCGCGCGGGCGCGCGCCTTGCGCCCCGCTGGGGAGCCGCCTCATGAATCTGCGCGACTACGAGCAATATAAATTCGCACTCGCGGACGTAGTTCGCGCGATGGCCGATCAGTTCGAGTCGACCGAGTCCGAATGGCAGAAGCGGTTCCGCGACCTGTTCGCCAGACTGGCCGACGACCGCTTCAATCTCGTCTTCGTCGGCCGGTTCAGCCGGGGCAAATCGTCCTTGATGAACGCCATGATCGGGCGGTCCTGCCTGCCGGTCGGTGTCGTTCCGCTGACCTCGGTCATCACCGCCGTCTCCTATGGCTCGAAGGACAATGCGGTCCTGCGTTTCCGCGGCTCCGCGCTGACCCAGGAAATCCCGATCGGCGCGCTGGCGCAATATGTCACCCAACAGGGCAATCCGGGAAACACGAAACGGATCGAGGTCGCGGAAGTTCAGGTCCGCGCCGACGTGCTGCGGCGCGGACTCCAGTTCGTGGATACGCCCGGTCTCGGCTCCGCGATCACCGAAAACACCCGCACGACCGAATCCTTCCTACGGGAAGCCGACGCCTTCCTGGTCGTCACCAGTTTCGAAAGCCCGCTGTCGGAAGAGGAAATTCGCATCCTCCGCAAGGTCGCGCCTTCGGCGCGCAAGATTTTCGTGGCGATCAACAAGCAGGACCTCGTCAAACCTGAAGAGCGCGACGACGTCGCGGCCTTCGTTCGCGGCCAGCTCGCCGCGATTTTCGGCGAGAACGCGCCGCGGGTCTTCGCCTTGTCCGCGCGCGACGGGCTTGAGGCGAAATTGCGCAAGGACGTGGCCGGATTACGAGCCAGTGGCCTGATCGACCTCGAACAGGGCCTGATCGATTTTCTGATGACCGACAAGGCGACGCAGTTCCTGACTCGCATGTGCGAACGCATCGCCGAGGTCGCCCGACTGCTCCCCAAGGCCAAAAAGGGCGACATCACGCAACGGCTCGGCGCCGTGGCCAGCCGGATCGCCACCCAGGCCAAGGTTCAGCGCTTTCAATGCGAGACGCCCGAGCAGATCGAGCAGGCTCTGCCCGCGCTTCAGCAATTCAACCCTTGCGAGATTTGCGGGCATATCGAAGAGGCGCAATGGGATTTCCTGCGCAATTTCCAATTGCGGCTCAACGTCGATCCACAGGAAAGGCAGCGATTCGCCGACCATCGCGGCCTTTGCGGATTTCACGCCTGGCTGTTGGAATCGATCGCCGCCGATTACGGGCTGTGCATGAGCTTTCCCCCGCTTCTCGACCGGCTCGCCGCCGGGTTTCGCGCCGAGGCGGCGAATGCAGACCTGCTCGAAACGCCAAAAAGGCTTCGGGCGCTCCCGCCCGGACGCGGAAGCTGCGTCCTTTGCGATCTTCGCGCTTCGGTCGAGACGGAGACCGTGGCGGCGACAGCGGCGCGCCTGTCGCGCGACGAGGCGCAGGCGATGGAATCGCTTTCCGCGATCTGCCTCCCGCATTTCGGCAAGCTGGCCGAAGCGCTCGGCGACACGGGAAAGCTCGCGCGGCTGCTCGAACATCAGGCGACATTGTTCGAGCGCCTTTCCGAGGACATGCGCCGGCATGCGCTCAAATATAACGCCCGGCGGCGCGGAGGCGACAGCGAGGAAGAAGAAAGCGCGGGCCACAGGGCCCTGCTCATCCTCGCCGGATTTCGTGACGTGAACCCCTCCTGACGCGCCAGGGCCTTGACCCGAGCCACGGCGGACGGAACCGTTCCGCGCTGCCGCGCCGCCGGATTGCGCTATGTCGTCTCGCACTTTCGGGCGAAACCGAAGAAGCTTTCACGGCGGATTTCGCTGTCGCCATGGGCGGCGGCCAGATCAAGACCGTCTCCGCCTGCCGCAGCGGCGCATAGCGCAATATAACCGCCTGCTCGAAATCGCATGTTCGCTCGACAAGGCCGCGGCCTTCGCCTCGCCCTTCTCTGACGGACAAGCGCCTTAATTAAGCCTTTACCATGTGGCGACAAAGCTGACCTGAATGTCGAGGTCGGGAAACCATGGGTTATCTGCATCCGCCGCCCGGCAATGGGCCGGTAATCGTGATGAAGGACGTCGGCGGCGACGTCCGCCAATATGCCGCGCAGACATACGCCTATATCCGGAGCGGGCGCGAAGTGCGGCTGCATGAGTGCCGCTCGGCCTGCACGCTGGCGCTGGCCGTGCCGAATGTCTGCGTCTATCCCGATGGCGTGCTGCGCTTTCACAAGGCCTATAATCCGATCACGCGGGCGGCCAATGACGGTGTCTCCGACGCGATGATGGTGGCGTACCCCCCCGCCGTGCGCGAAAGGCTCGGCGCGCTGACACGCCAATATAAATCGCTGACCGGCTCCGAACTCATCCGGCTCGGGGTGCGCGACTGCACGGCGCCGGCCGAGCCCGGTCTAACCCTCGCGCGGGCGAACGCGCGGCCGGTCGGCGCACAGGCTTCCCTGTCCGGCGGAATCGGCGGGCTTTTCGCCGGTTTCGGCGCGCCTGACATCCCCGCATATGCTGGCTATGGCGCGCCGGTCCAAGTTCAGCGCGTCAAAGTCCAGAGCGTCAAAGTCCAGGTCGCCAAGGCGGAGCCCGCGGACGCATCAACGACGGCCGTGGCGCGAAACGCCCCGGAAACAGAGCCGCCCGCGCCGCCACCGCGCCCCGAGGAGCTTGCCGCCGCGCCCGAAGCCGTCGCCACCAACGCGCCGGACTCGTTGGCTCTGCGGCCGCCCGAACGCCCGCAAGCCTTCGCCGCGCCGCCATCGCGGTCCTCAGCCTGGGGCCTTCCCATCCACGGCTCGGCGCCCGCGCTCGCCTCGGCCCGGTTCGCGCCCGTTCCCTATCGCTTCATCCGCAAAAGCTAGGAGTCAGAACAGGCTCAACTGGCGTTCGCCGCGTTCCGGCGGCTTGAAGAGATCGGTCCGCAGCCGGATCTTCGTCTTGCCGAAGCCGAGTCTTTCGCTGGCCATCTCAAAACGTCGGCCGATCATCCAGGCATAGGGGCCGGTCCCGGTCATGCGCCTGCCCCAGGCGGAATCGTAGAGCTTGCCCTCTCGGGTCGAGCGCAGCAGCGCCAGAACCTTGTGATATTTGCCGGGAAAATGTTCGAGCAGCCAGTTGGCGAACAAATCCCGCGTTTCCAGCGGCAGGCGCAGCAGGATATAGCCGGCCTCCCGCGCGCCATGGGCATGGGCGCGGGCGAGAATGGTCTCGATCTCGTGGTCGGTGACGCCAGGGATGACCGGCGCGACCATGACCGCCGTCGGCACGCCCGCGTGCGAAAGTTTCTCGATCGCCTCCAGCCGGCGCGAAGGCGTTGTCGCGCGCGGCTCCATCGCCCGCGCCAGTTCGCGGTCGAGCGTCGTCACCGAAAGCGCGACCTTGACCAGGCCCTTTTCCGCCATCGGCGCGAGCAGGTCGAGGTCGCGCAGCACCAGGGCCGATTTGGTCACGATGGCCACCGGGTGGCCGGTCTCGAACAGAACCTCGAGAATCCGGCGCAGCACCCGATGCTCGCGCTCGATCGGCTGGTAGGGATCGGTATTGGTCCCGATCGCCAGAACCTTGGGCTGGTAGCCGGGCGCCGACAATTCGCGGCGCAGAGCCTCCGCCGCCCCGTCCTTGACGAACAGCCGGCTCTCGAAATCAAGCCCCGGCGAGAGGCCGAGATAAGCGTGGCTCGGGCGCGCGAAGCAATAAACACAGCCGTGCTCGCAGCCACGATAGGGATTGATCGAGCGCTCGAAGGCGATGTCCGGCGAATCGTTGCGGGCGATCAGCGTTCGCGGCTTCTCATGGACGATCGCGGTCCGGAACGGCGGAAGGTCGTCCAAAATTCCCCAGCCGTCGTCGAGATCGACCCGCTGATGGGTCTCGAAACGGCCGGAGGGATTGATGGTCGCGGCCCGGCCGCGGCGGCGTTCGGTCGCCACGGCGTCCGAGGTTGGACAGGGGGCGGAATGCGAGGCCAGCGAAGCCATGGGCGCGTCTCGGAACAAATCATGAATAAGAACAATTAGCGAACATTAACCCTTTGTCAAGCCGCTTGCCAAAGCGGCGAAACAAGCTCATGCCATGCGCCATGGTCACCGCCATCATTCTTTCCCCTTCGCTCCGCGCGCGGGCGGAGCGCGCGCCGGAAGCCGTGGCCCGCAGCCTGGCCGCCCTGGTGCGCGCCTCGGTGGAGGGAATCGTCCGCGAGGCGCTGATCGTCGGGCCCGCCGGGGACATGCTGGCGGAAATCGCGGATCACGCCGGCTGCGCTTATGTCGAAGCCTCTTCAGTCAAGGAAGGCCTCGCGCGCGCCCTCGCGCAGGCCCGCAGCGACATGGTTTTCGTGCTCGAAGGCGGCTATGCGCCATTGACGGGCTTTGTCGAGGAGGCCGGCGACCTGCTGCGCGCCGGCGACTTTCGCGGCGCGGCGCTGCGCCGCGCACCCGACACGATGATGACAAGATTCGCGCCGTCGCTCGCGCGGGCGGTCGGCGTTTTGGCGCCGCGCGCGGCCCTGCGGGACGCGGGCCCGCGCGACCTCGCGGAACTGCTCCGGCGCCTCAGGATTCGCCGAACGCTCAATATTCGCGCGCAGAAGATCGTGTAGACAGTGTTAAAAGCCGCAGGCTGAAAATCGCGGCGGCGCGGCTATCTTCGCCCCGCCCGATCGTTTAAGGTTGCGCCCCGCAATCCAATGAAGTCACTGTTTACGGTTGCGTTCAAGCAAAGGAGCCGGCATGGCGTCCGCGTCGACCCGCGAAAATTCTGGCCGCGTCTTCAACGTCGTGCTGATCAAGCCCACCCATTACGATGACCAGGGCTATCCGATCCAATGGCTTCGCTCCGCCATCCCGTCCAATACGCTGGCCTGCATGTACGGCCTCGCGCAGGACGCAGCGCGGCGGCAGATTCTCGGCTCCGACGTCGAACTGCGTCTTCACACATTTGACGAGACCAACACCCGCATCCGCCCGAAGGAAATCGCCCGGATGGTTCGCGAGGCCGGCGGCGATGGCATGGTTTGTCTCGTCGGCGTGCAATCGAACCAGTTTCCCCGCGCTGTCGATTTGGCGCGCATGTTCCGCGCCGAGGGGCTCCAGGTCGGGATCGGCGGCTTCCATGTCTCCGGCTGCCTCGCGATGCTGCCTGAACTGCCGCCGGAAATCCGCGAGGCCCAGGCGCTCGGGATTTCGATTTTCGCCGGCGAATCCGAAAACCACCGCTTCGACGGCGTCCTGCGGGACGCATTCGCGCACAAGCTCCAGCCGCTCTATAATTACCTCGACGACCTGCCGGGCCTCGAAGGCGAGCCCTTGCCGATCCTGCCGCGCGCCCGCGTGAGCCGCACCATGGGCAAATTGTCGAGCCTCGATTTCGGGCGCGGCTGCCCGTATCAATGCTCCTTTTGCACCATCATCAATGTGCAGGGCCGCAAAAGCCGGTTCCGCAACGCCGACGATCTTGAACGCATCCTGCGCGAGAACCAGGCGCAGGGCGTAAACCGCTTCTTCATCACCGACGACAATTTCGCCCGCAACGCGCAATGGGAGCAACTCTTCGACCGCATCATCAAGCTGCGCGAAGAGGAAGGCATGTTCTTCGGCTTCACCATCCAGGTCGATACGCTCTGCCATAAGATCCCGAATTTCATCGAGAAGGCGACGCGCGCCGGCGCCAACCGGGTCTTCATCGGGCTGGAGAACATCAACCCCGACAATCTGATCGAGGCGAAGAAGCGCCAGAACAAGATCACCGAATATCGCGCCATGCTGCAGAAATGGCGCGAGCACGGCGCCCACACCGCCGCCGGCTACATTCTGGGCTTTCCCGCCGACACCAAGGAAAGCATTTTGCGCGACATCGAGATCATCAAGCGGGAGTTGCCGCTCGACATTCTCGAATTCTTCTTCCTCACCCCCCTGCCCGGCTCGGAGGACCACCAGCGCCTGCTCGCCAAGGGCGTGTGGATGGACCCCGACCTCAACAAATACGATCTCAACCATCGCGTCACCCATCATGCGAAAATGTCTGACGCCGAATGGGAGGACGCCTATCGTTCCGCCTGGGCCGCGTATTACACCGACGACCATATGAAGACGGTTTTGCGGCGCTCCGCCGTCCATGGGCTGCGTGGGATCAAGTCTTTGCGCTCAAAGCTTCTGATGTTCCACATCATGATCAAATATGAGGGCGTCCATCCGCTCGAAGGCGGCGCCTTACGGCTGAAATTCCGCAAAGACCGCCGCCCCGGCATGAAGCTGGAGAGTCCTTTTGTTTTCTATCCGCGTTATGCGTTCAAGACGCTGCGCAACGCCCTGGGCTATTGGCTGACCATCCGCAAATTCGACCGCTTCATGAAGGAAGCCGTCGAGGCGCCGGATCGCGAGGCTTATACCGACAGGGCGGTCGCGCCGCAGAGCGCCGAGGACTTCGAGGACATGGCGCTCTACCACGCCACGACCGGCGGCGAAGCCGCGCTGGCGCGCAAAAAACGCGACGAGGCGATCCGCAAGGGCGCGGCGCAAAAGCCTGCCGATGTGATCGCCCCGGCGGCCGAATGATCGATCTGCGCGATCCCGCGCTTCCGGCCGGAGCCGTGCGGGAGGCGCTGGGCCTCGCGCCGCATCCTGAAGGCGGCGCTTTTCGCGAAATCTGGCGCGACGCGCCGAAAAACGGCGGACGCGGCGCCGCGACCAGTATTTTCTTCCTGCTCGAAGCCGGCGAGCGGTCGCATTGGCATCGCGTGGACGCCGCCGAATTGTGGATCTGGCAGGCCGGCGCACCGCTGCTGTTGGAAATCGGCGACGGGCGGCAAATCCGCCTCGGCCCGAACCTTTCCGCCGGCGAGACTTTCCAGGGCGTCGTTCCCGCAGGCGTTTGGCAGGCGGCTAAAAGCCTCGGCGGTTGGACGCTGGTTTCCTGCGTGGTTGCGCCGGCCTTCCAGTTTTCAGGCTTCGAGCTCGCGCCGCCTGGCTGGGCGCCGGCTTAAGGATCCTGCGTTTACGATGATCTTATGGGAACATCGGATCACAGTGAAAGCAGCTTAATCGACAAAATCGGGATCAAGCCAGGTTGACTGAACCGTCACCGTAATCGTGCAAGGACGAAAGACACGAATCTCGCAGCGTCGGGATATTTTATTTTCATGTTGATCCTTCGACGCAGGACCCGTAGTTTGGACTAGGAGGGTTCTATATGTCTACATCGACTGGCTATATCAGTGCATGTTTGGACTGCTCTGGATGCAAAAAATCATTTTCGGTTGCTGCAGCCGTTGGGAAAGGAATCGAGAAGCTTCCCGATCCGTTTGCCGCACAATGTCCATACTACGACGAGAAAAAAATTTACAAAAGGGCCAACGTCTATTATCGAGCTAGTGTCGTGCCGGCTTACGATGAAAGAGAGAAAGAATTTCTTACCTGAACAATAATTAACAAGGCGGATTATACGCTTCATCGTCGCCCGCCTAATTCGGCCGCGCGAACGTATTGCAATCGGCGACCTTCCCCGATTTCAGGCCGCGCTCCAGCCATTGCACGCGCTGGGCCGAGGAGCCGTGGGTGAAGGAATCCGGCACGGCGTAGCCCTGAGCCGCCTTTTGCAAGCGGTCGTCGCCGATGGCCTGGGCGGTGCGGATCGCCTTTTCGATGTCGCCCGGCTCGATGACCTGCCATTTCTCGTTGGCGTTGGCAGCCCAGACGCCGGCGAAACAGTCCGCCTGCAACTCGATGCGCACGGAAATCGCATTGGCCCTGGCGCCGCCGGCGGCTCTTTGCGCGGCCTGGGCCTTGGGCAGAATGCCGAGCAAGTCCTGGATATGGTGGCCCATTTCATGGGAGATCACATAGGCGTAAGCGAAATCGCCGCCGCCGCCATATTTGTTCTTCATGTCGCGGAAGAACGACGTGTCGAGATAGATTTTCTTGTCGAGCGGGCAGTAGAACGGCCCCATCGCCGCGCGCGCCGCGCCGCAGGCCGAGCGGGTCGCGCCGTTGAACAGGACGACGGGGGCCGGCGTGAACCGCACGCCGGTCTGGGCGGGCAGCACGTCCTTCCAGACATCCTCGTTCTCGGCAAGCACCGCGGCGACGAAGCGTCCGACCTGATCCTTGGGCGCGCCGATCGGGCGGCCTGGGGCGGAAGCCTGCTGCTGCTGTGCCCGGTGGCTCATCTGGCTGACCATTTCGGCGCCGCCGATCAGCACGCGCGGGTCGATGCCGAAGGCGTAGCCGAGCAGGCCGAGGACGATCATCGCGCCAAGGCCAAGCTGGCCCGACGATCCGCCGCCGGCCATCATCGGGCCGTCGCCGCGACGGTCCTCGATATTGTCGGACTGGCGAAAATCTTCCCATCTCATCGCAATTGGCCTCCGCGCAAACGCGCGCGTCTTTTAGCAGCCTGCGCCCCAGCTGGGGAAGCCTCGGCCATCCGCGCCGCGAGCGGTTGGCGCATGCCAGAGCGAGCGCAACAAACTCCAGTTACTCATAAGCAACGTCGAGTCCAAGGCGCTCGAAAGCATCGTCTATGGCTTCGAGGATTTTCTGCAGTTCGCGCATCTCGATCTCGGTCCCGTCGTCGGGCGGGTCCCAGCAGACGAGATCGTCGAGGATGACGATGAAATCGGCCGCCTCTTCGCAGCCCGGGGGCGGCGGCCCCGGCAGAATGGTGCGGACGCGGCCCCGCCAGGAGACGCGAATCCCGCCCTCGGTCAGCTCCACTTCCGGCCTGTCGCCCCGCGTCCTGCCCATGTCCGCCTCCGGTCCTCGCATCATGGACCGATCCGCGCGTCAGGCAAGACGCCCCGCGCAAGAAATTTCTCCGCCCGCGCCTCCGCCTTGCGCATCACGCTGGGCAGGGCCGCGGCCGCCATCTCTTCAGGCCCGCGCCAGCGCCCGCCCCGCGGGGCCTGGGTCCCGCGGGGCGCCACGCCCACGAAAACCGCAAGTTTCAACGCGAAATGGGTGAAAACATGGTCGATCTCTCCGGCGAACGCCAGGTCCACGCCGCAAAGTGGCTCCGAAGGCTGCTCGGCCAGCGTCTCACCCCAGTCCGTGCCGAAAAATTCCTCCATGCCGCCGAGCAGGCCGCGCGGCGGGCGGGTGCGGGTTAGCACGGCGCCGTCGGCGCGACGGAGGTAAAAAACCGCGCCGCGCCGCAAGGGCCGCGGCTTTCTCGCCGCCCGGCGCGGAAAATTTTCGGCCGCGTCGCGTTTTCGCGCCGCGCAATCCCCACTCAGGGGACACAAAACGCAAGCCGGACGGCGCGGCGTGCAGACGGTCGCGCCAAGGTCCATCATCGCCTGGGCGAAATCGCCCGGTCTTTTCCGAGGCGCAATCTCCGCGACCAGGCCGGGAATCGCCTTTTTGGCCTCTGGAAACGGTGTCTCCAGCGCACGCAGTCGCGCCATCACCCGTTCGACATTGCCATCGACCACAATCGCGGGCCGGTCAAAGGCGATCGCCGCGATGGCTGCCGCCGTATAGGGTCCGACGCCGGGCAGACGGCGCAACCCGGCTTCATCGGAGGGAAAAATTCCCCCATGTTCGGCGGCGACTTTGCGCGCGCAGGCGTAAAGATTACGGGCGCGCGAATAATAGCCGAGCCCCGCCCAAGCTTGCATCACGGCCTCGGCTGGCGCCTGGGCCAGATTATTGACGCCGGGCCAAAGCTTGATGAATTTATCGAAATAAGCCCGGACCGCGGCGACCGTGGTTTGCTGAAGCATGACTTCGGACAGCCAGACCGCGTAAGGATCGGGCTTTTCGCCCGGCCGCGCGCGCCAGGGCAGGTCGCGGCGATGGCGGTCATACCAGCCAAGCAGTTTGGCGTCGATTTCCGTCTTGCTTTTGCTCATCGTCCTTCCACAATGGCTGAGCCGGTTCACTTTGAGAACCGGCCAGGAGCGAACGACGCCGAGCTTATGCGAGGGACTCCAACAAAAAAATGCCGCCGAACCCGAAAAAATCCCGCCCGCTTCCGCTCGCCGACCTTGTCGGCGGCGCGGTGGACCCGGTTCTGGCCAGGCTCGGCTTCAGCGAGTCGGGCCTCATTCTGCACTGGGACGACGTTGTCGGCGAGCGAATCGCCGGCGGCTGCGAGCCGATCAAGCTGCAATGGCCGCCGCGTCCCGCCAAGCGCGCCGACGATTCCGCGATCGAGCCGGCGACTTTGGTCCTGCGCGTCTCCGGCGCCATGGCGCTCGACATCCAGCATGAGGCGCCTCAGCTCATCGCCCGGGTCAACGCCCATCTCGGCTGGCGCGCGGTCGGCAGGATCGCGATTCGCCAGGGCCCGCTGACCCGCGCCGCCACACCTCGCCGTCACCCCCCGCCCGATCCGCAGGCCCTCGCCCGCGCGGAACAGGCCGTGGCCGGCGTCGAGGACGAAACTTTGCGCAAGGCGTTGACGGCCCTGGGCGCCAGGGCGTTGCGAGGACCGGCGGGCAAGGCTTGAACGCCAAGTCCTCACGCCAAGTCCTGACGCCAAGCCCTTGTGCATCGCGGCAGGGCGGCTTTGCGACTCAGCCCCGCAAAGTATATGAAGGTCGCGTCCTTTTACCCAGGCAGGTTCGCTCCATGTCCATTTTTCGCTCCGGCGCGACGCGCCGTCACATGCTCGGCCTTGGCGCCGCTTTTACGCTCGTCCCCGCCCTCGGCCCCATGGCCGCCCGCGCCCAGCAGGCCGCCGGTCCGAATGCGGCGGGCGCCGGCAAATTTTCGACAGAGCTGCTGATGGCCTCGCCGCCCCTGCCCGACGTCTGGCTCGGTGACCCCAAGGCTCCGGTGACGATCATCGAATACGCCTCGATGACCTGCGGCCATTGCGCGCGTTTCGAAACGGAAGTCTTTCCGGTCCTGAAAAAGAATTACATCGACACGGGAAAGGTGCGCTACGCGATGCGCGAATTCCCGCTCGACCCGCTGGCCGCCGCCGCCGCCATGCTGGCGCGCTGC
This sequence comes from Pseudomonadota bacterium, assembly GCA_021813805.1. Lineage (GTDB taxonomy): Bacteria > Pseudomonadota > Alphaproteobacteria > Rhizobiales > Beijerinckiaceae > Rhodoblastus. Next base: position 67,638 of record JAKAJL010000003.1, read on the forward strand.
TCGGGCGACAAGCGCGAGGCGATGATCGAGCTTCTGTTCGCGCAGCAGCCACATTGGGCTTATGTCGACAAGCCGCTGGAGGCCTTGCGCGACGTGGTCAAGCAGACCGGCATGGGTCAGAAGGAGTTCGACGCCTGTCTCAACGATCAGGCCTTGTTCAACAAGATCGACCAGATGCGCAACGACGCCGCGCAAAAATTCGGCATCGACGCCACGCCGACCTTCTTCATCAACGGCGACAAGAAGTCCGGCGAAATTCCCGCCGATGCGCTCGACAAGGTGCTCGAACCCTATCTCAAGAAGTGAAATCGCCATGCGTTACCTTCCGCTCAGCGTCCAGGAGCGCGACGACATGCTGGCGCGCATCGGCGTGGCCTCGGTCAACGAGCTTTACGCCGACGCGCCGCGCGACGCCCTTCTCACCGCCCCGCTCGACCTGCCGCTGCGCAAGACTGAGCTGGAGGTCGAGCGCCGCCTTTCGGCGCTGGCGGCGAAAAACGTCGCGGCGAGCGCGGCTCCCTTTTTCGTGGGCGCCGGCGCCTACAAGCATCATGTTCCGGCGACGGTGGACCATTTGATCCAGCGTTCGGAATTCCTGACCGCCTATACGCCCTACCAGCCGGAAATTTCGCAGGGCACGCTCCAGGTCCTGTTCGAATTCCAGACCCAGGTCGCCAATCTGACCGGCATGGAGGTCGCCAACGCCTCGATGTATGACGGCTCGACCTCGACCGCCGAGGCGATCCTGATGGCGCATCGCGTGACGCGGCGCGGCAAGGCTCTCCTGTCGGGCGGCCTTCATCCGCATTACGCCGAGACCGCGCGCACCCTCTCCGACATGTCCGAGCACGAGACCGCGGTCCTGCCGCCCGACCCGCGCGCGACGGAAGACCTGATCGGCGCGCTGGACGACAGCCTGTCCTGCGTCGTTGTGCAGAACCCGGATTTCTTCGGCAATCTGCGCGACCTTGCGCCCCTCGCCGAAGCTTGCCGCGCCAAGGGCGTGCTGCTGATCGCGGTCGTCACCGAGGTTCTTTCGCTCGGTCTGGTCGAATCGCCCGGCGCCATGGGCGCCGACATCGTGGTCGGCGAGGGCCAATCGATCGGAAATGGCCTGAATTTCGGCGGGCCTTATCTCGGCCTCTTCGCCACCCGCGACAAATACGTGCGGCAGTCCCCGGGCAGGCTGTGCGGCCGCAGCGTGGACGCCGACGGGCGGCCGGGCTTCGTGCTGACGCTCTCGACCCGCGAACAGCATATCCGCCGCGAAAAGGCGACCTCGAACATCTGCACCAATTCCGGCCTGTGCGCCCTCGCCTTCTCCATCCATCTGTCGCTGCTCGGCGAAACGGGCCTGAAGCAATTGGCGCTGATCAATCACGCCAACGCCGTGGCTCTTGCAGAGGCGCTGGAGAAAACGTCGGGCGTCGAAGTGCTGAACCACGGTTTCTTCAATGAATTCACTGTGCGGGTGAAGGGCTCGGCGGCGGATCTGGTCGAGCGCATGGCGGCGCGCGGCGTGCTGGCCGGCGTTCCGGTTTCGCGCCTTCTGCCCAGGGCCGGGCTCGACGACCTGCTGCTGGTGGCGTCGAGCGAGATCAACACCGACGACGACCGCGCCGCCTTCGTCGCCGCGCTGAAGCAGGAACTGAACGGATGAACAGCGAAGGCCGCCCCACCCAGCCGCGCGCCGCGACCCTGCTCGCGCCGCAGACTTTTTCCGGCGCGCGGGCGCTGCAAATCCACGAGGCGCTGATTTTCGACATCGGCCGCCAGGATTTCACCGGCGTCGATCTCGACCCGCCCAAAGCGTTCACGCCGCGCCTTGGCGGGCTGGAGCGCAAGAGCGAAATTGGGCTGCCCGGCCTGTCCGAGCCGGAGGCGATGCGCCATTACGTCAAGCTGTCGCAGAAGAATTACGCCATCGACATGGGGCCTTATCCGCTCGGCTCCTGCACGATGAAGCACAATCCGCGCCTCAACGAGAAAATGGCGCGGCTGCCCGGTTTCGCGGACATTCACCCGCTCCAGCCGGTTTCGACCGTCCAGGGCGCGCTGGCGCTGATGGAGGAATTGTCTTTCTGGCTGCTCAAGCTCACCGGCATGGAGGCCGTCGCGCTGACGCCCAAGGCCGGCGCTCATGGCGAAATGTGCGGCATGATGGCGATCAAGGCCGCCATTGCCGCGCGGGGGGAAGCGGCGACGCGAAAGGTGGTGCTGGCGCCCGAATCGGCCCATGGCACCAATCCGGCGACCGCCGCCGCGCTCGGCTTTTCCGTGCGCTCCATTCCCGCTGGACCGGACGGCCTGGTCCACCCGGAAGACGTCGCCGCCGCGCTCGGCCCCGATGTCGCGGCGATCATGCTGACTAATCCCAACACCTGCGGCTTGTTCGAGCGCGACATCGTCGAAATCGGCCAACTGGTCCATGAGGCCGGTGCTTTCTTCTATTGCGACGGCGCCAATTTCAACGCCATCGTCGGAAAGGTGCGACCCGGCGATCTCGGCATCGACGCCATGCATATCAATCTGCACAAGACCTTTTCGACGCCCCATGGCGGCGGCGGTCCGGGCGCCGGGCCGGTGGTTCTGTCCAGCCGGCTGGCGGCTTTCGCGCCTGTGCCTTTCGTGCGGCGCGACGGCGAAAAACTGACCTTGGTCGAGGAAAGCGAAGGGACGGAGTCTTTCGGGCGCATGGCCGCTTTTCATGGCCAGATGGGCATGTTCGTTCGCGCCGTGTCCTATATCCTGTCCCACGGCGCCGACGGCCTCGCCAAAGCTTCGGAAGACGCGGTGATCGCGGCCAATTATGTTCGCGTCTGCCTGAACGACCTGTTCTCCTCGCCCTTCGGCGACCGCGTCTGCATGCACGAGGTTCTGTTCGACGACCGCTGGCTCAAGGACACCGGGATCACGACGCTCGATTTCGCCAAGGCGATGATCGACGAAGGAATCCATCCGATGACCATTTATTTCCCGCTGGTGGTCCATGGCGCCATGCTGATCGAGCCGACCGAATCGGAATCGATCGTCTCGCTGACCCTGTTCATCGCCACCTTGAGGGATCTTGCAATCCGGGCTTTGCGCGGCGAAAGGGAGCGATTCCTGGGCGCGCCGCATTACGCCCCGCGCAAGCGGCTCGACGAGACGGCCGCCGCCCGCAAGCCGATTTTGCGCTGGACCCCGCCCAAGCCGGTGGAGGCGTGAGCAGACGGGAGGAACGCCGACATGACCTTCATCGCCATGAACCGTTTTCGCGTCGCGCGCGGCCGGGAGCAGGAGTTCGAGGAGGTCTGGCGCAACCGCCAGAGCGACCTGCCCGCCATGCCGGGCTTCGTCGTTTTTCATCTGCTGCGCGGCGCAAGCGACGACGAGGCGACGCTTTTCGTCTCCCACACCGTCTGGGAGACGCGAAAACATTTCGAGGACTGGACCCGCTCCGAAGCCTTCCGGCGCGCCCATTCCGGCGCCCCCAGAACCCAAGGTCTTTATCTCGGCCCGCCCCATTTCGAAGGTTTTGAGGCCGTCGCCGAAACCCGACGGCCTGGCTGAGCGGGGAATCCCTTGGCATAGCCCGCCTTCACGCGGGCGCGCCGGAACGCGCGACATCACGGAAAACGACTTCGGGGAACAGTTCCGCACCGCGGCTCATGCTAAGGCGGCGAAGCTTACAGGCGGCTGACATCGACCATCAGCGGCTTGTCATTGCGCATGCGGCAATATCCCGCCACTGCCCGCGATCGTAAGCGTGGGGCCACGGAAAGGGACAATCATGCGCAAATTAGCCATCCTCGCCAGTCTCGCCGCTCTGGTCGGCGCATCCGGCTTCGCCAATGCCGAGAGCGTAGGCCGCCGTTGCGCGATTTCGGGGGACAGCGGTTATCTGACGGTCGATGCGTTCCTGGCGAAAATGATTGACCAGGGCTACAAGGTCCGCCACCTCGAGACCAAAAGGGGGGGCTGCGGCAAGATCAATACGGTCGACAGGAGCGGCCAGGAAGCGGAACTGTTCGTCGATCTGACCTCCGGCGACGCCGTGAAGCGCAACGACTGATCTTCGCCGATTTTTTGGCCAGAATCGGCGGCGGCGCCAAACCGCCGCCGGGAACGCGTCAGAGACTCTTCGCGCGCCAGTTCCACCGGAACGCCGGCGCGCTTTGCGTTATCTGGCGGAGTGTGGCCAAGCCGCCGCGGGTCGGGCGATCCTTCGACGATCAGGCGGGAGACAGACGGACCTGCAATCCGCCGAGAGGCGAGCGCGCGAAATCCATGCGCCAGCCGTAGGCGTCGAGAATGTCCTGGGTGATGGCGAGGCCCAGACCGGCGGCGCCGCCGGAATCGAGGCGGCCGCCGCGGCGGCGCGCAATCTCTTCATCACGCGGATCGAGGCCGGGACCATCGTCGTCGATCAGCACGGCGCCGGCGTCGCAGGAGACGCGAACATGCAAACGCGCGTGCCGGGCGGCGTTGTCGAGCAGGTTGCCGAGCGCCTCGGTGAGATCTATGCGCTCGATCGGCAGGCGAAAATTCGCCGGCGCCGCGTTCACGAAGTCGAGCGACTCGCCCTTTTCCGTCTTGCGCAAGGTGCGGATCAGAGCGTCAACGACGTCCTTCAGGGCCACCGGCTCCGCCCCCCGCCGGCTCCCGGTCGCCTGAACTCGGGCCCGCGCCAGTTCGCGTTCGACATGGCGGCGCATGGTTTCGCCAATGGAGTCGAGCGAACCGGCGATTTCCGCCTGCCCTGCGGCGCGCAGCAGTCGGGCGTCTCCGGCGAGCGCCGCCAGCGGGGTCTTCAATCCGTGAGCGAGGTCGGCCGCCCGCCCGCGCGCGCGCTCCAGCGCGCGCTCCTGCGAATCCAGAAGCTCGTTGACCTCCCGCACCAGGGGAAGGACCTCGCTGGGGGCGTCTTCCGACAGGCGCCGCCGCTGACCGCCAGCCGTCTCCGCGATCTCCCGGCGCAAGCGGCCGAGCGGCTTGAGCCCAAGGCTGAGTTGCAGCCAGGTGGCGAGCGCGAGAACCAACGCCAAAAGGCCGAGGCCGGGCGCGAGGTCGGCGACGAAGGCGTCGCGCGCCTGGCGCAGGCGGGTGAGGTCGCTGCCGACCACCACCCGCGCGGTCAGCCTTTTGCCGCGCGCCGGGAAGGACACGACCCTTTCGGCGGCGAGAAGCAACTTCCCGCCCGGCCCCTCGATCTGGTGATAATGGGTTTGGCCCTCGCTCAGCCGATCGTTGGGCAGGACGAGCCGGACGTCCCAGAGGGAACGCGAACGCAATTGCGTTTCCGGCCCCGAGATCTGCCAGTAAAGCCCGGACAGGGGCTGGTCGAAACGGGCGTTCTGCGGAGGATGCGCCAGAACGATCCGGCCTGCCGGGTCGATTTCGAGCCCCCCGACGACCTGCCTGATTTCTACGTCGAGGTCATCGGCGAGGGTGCGATAGACATGACGCTCGAAGAGAAAGGTCAGGCCGACGCCGGCCAGGGCCAGAGCAAGACAGATGGCCAGCGCCCCGGCCAAAGCCAGCCGAAGCCGAAGCGATCGCGCCTTCACGCCACGCGCTCCGGCATCAGATAGCCGAAGCCGCGCCGGGTTTCGATCCATTTTGTCCCGAGCTTGCGGCGCACGCGCGCGATCAGGACCTCGATGGCGTTCGACGATTGCTCGTCCTGACCATAGACGTTTTCCAACAGTTCCTGCTGCGACACAACCTTGCCGCGCCGAAGCATGAGATAAGCGACAAGGCGATATTCGAGCGGCGAGAGTTCGACCGGCGCGCCGCCGAGCGTCACTTTCATCGCCCTTTCGTCAAGCGCCAGTTCGCCGATCGTCGCGACGGAAGAAGCATGGCCCGCGGAACGGCGGATGATCGAGCGCAGACGCGCGAGCAATTCCTCCATCTGGAAAGGCTTGGCGAGATAATCGTCGGCGCCGGCGTCGATGCCCTCGACCCTCTCGCTCCATGACCCGCGCGCGGTCAGCACGAGAACCGGCGTCGCGCGCCCGCTTCCGCGCCATCGTTTCAGCACGGCGAGCCCATCCATTCCAGGAAGCCCGAGATCGAGCACGATGGCGGTGAAATCCTCGGTGTCGCCGAGAAACCAGGCGTCCTCGCCATTTTTCGCCCGCGCGACGACATAGCCGGCGGCGTCAAGCGCGCGCGCGACGTCTCCGGCGATGCGGTCGTCGTCCTCGACCAGTAGAATCCGCATCAATCCTCTCCGGCGTCCGTCACCATCCCGCTGGCGGCGTCGACCTCGACGCGCCGCACGTGGCCCTTGCGGTCGATCAGTCGGAATTCATAGAGCCAGACCCCCCGCTCGCGCGCCAACGTCACCTTGACGACCTCGCCCGGCGTCTTGTCGCGCAGGCGCGCGAGGATTTCGTCGAGCGGCCGGATGTCGTGCCGTTCGACCGCCTCGCGCGCCTCGTCATGGTCGCGGCGCGCGCCCTCCGCTGCACCGGAAACCACGGCGAGCAGCAGTATTGGCGCGACCAGAGCCAGAGCCGCGGACTTCATGAGCGGAAACACCCCAATTTTCAACAAGCTTATTATGGCGCGACTGAACTGACGAGTCGCTGACATGGATCATCAGCGGGCCGTCATCGCGCCTGCGTCATAACCCCGTCAATGGCCGCCCCCGGCGACCGGGCGCCAAATGACCAAATGAATGGAAAAAATGATGGATAAGATGGTGATATCCGGACCCGCCGGCGGCGCGAAGCCTTCGTTGCGCCCTCCCGCCTGGAGGCCGTTGCTGCCTCCGCTGTTCTGGGGAGTTCTCGCGGCCTTCTTGGCGATCGGTCTCGCCGGCGAAAAATTTGCCTGGCTGACGGCCGGCGCCACCTATGGCGTCGCGGTCCTGGCGATCCTGCGGATTGTCTGGGCTTTCGTCGGGCCTCGCCATGGCGCCTTCGCCAGGGCCTTGCAGGCGCCGCAAAGACTGGTCGTCAAGGCGCGACAAAGCCTGCGCCGCCGGGCGCCGCTTTTGCCGAGCGGCGCTCTAACGGATAGGGCGACGGCGGCGGCCGTCGTCGGACTGCTGGCCTATGTCTCGGTCGCCGGCATGTTGGCGTCGGCTTCGCATCTGTCCGGCTCGCATGCGCTCCTTGCGGCGCATGACGCGGGCCTCCTCGCCCTGGTCGGCCTGGTCTTCCTGCGCCTTGCCGGCGCCGTTCTCACAAGCGTCGCGTCGGGCGAGCGCCTCGTCCAAGCCACGCTCAAGCGCGACCGGCGCTGTTGATCGCCGCCATCAAGACCCGCCACGGCGAGGCGACATGCGCGCCAACAGATCGTCGTGGCGGATATGCTGATGATAGAGCGCCGCCAGGACATGGGCCGCCGCGAGCCCGATCAGCGCATAGGAGGCGATCTCATGCGCCTCCGTCAGCGGGCGGAAAATTTCCGGCGTCCTGGCGAAGGGCGAAGCGATCTGGAAAAAGCCGAAGTCGAGGCTGCGTCCACGATAGAGCAAGGTCGGGACGCCAATGATCGGAACAGCGATCATCAGGACATAGAGCCCGGCATGGCCGATTTTCGCGGCGCTGCGCGCCAGCGCCGACATGGTGAGCGGAAGTTCGGGAGCCGGATGCGCCAGCCGCCAAAAGAGGCGAATGAACGACAGGACGAGAACCGCCAGGCCGGTCAGGGCGTGCAGATTGATCACGGCTCCCTCCCACGCCTTTGGAAATTCATCGACGGTGAGGCCGAGGCCGAAGGCCGCGACAATGAGAAATGCGATCAACCAATGCAGCGCGATCGCAATTGCGTCATATCGTTCCTGAGTCTTCATGGCCAACCTCCTTTTTGCGCGTCACGAATCGGGATCGTCCCTCTTCGCGCGGGTCGATGATCGGCGGCGGGAAAATCCGGGGCGAGAACCGAAAGGCTCAAGGGAACCATCCGTATCCCCCCAAGGGGCGGGAGCCGGAAAGCGCCGCCAAGACTCAGCAACACGCTGAGCGGAACACGCGACCATCGCCCTCCCGCATCGCGAAGCCTTTCGATGAGAGAGGCGGACGTTTCGCGACGCATGGCGCTCGACCGCGAATTTCGGACAAGGCCCCGCCCGTCGTCGCGTCCGGCCACAGCTCTCCTCTCTTCTGCGCCATTATGGCGAAGCGAAACTGACGCGTCGCTGACATGGATCATCAGCCGCGCGTCATCGCGCCTGCGCCATAAGCCCGCCATCGCCCGCGACATCCCGTCAGGCGCCACAGGAAAGGGAAAATCATGCGCAAAACAATTATCTTCGCCAGCCTCGCCGCCCTGGTCGGCGCCGCCGGCGTCGCTAGCGCCGCCCATGCCGACAGCCTCGGCCGCCCGTGCACGACGAAGCCGGAGAAGGACTATCTCACCCTTGACGCCCTGAAAGCCAAGGTCGTCGAACAGGGATACAAGATCCGCAGCGGCGAGATCAAAAAGGCCTGCGGCGAATTCTATGTCATCGACAAGGCCGGCAAGAAAGCCGAACTTTTCGTCGATCCGACCTCCGGCGTCATCGTCGCCGGCGGCGGAAAGGGCAAGGAATGACGCCTTCTCCGGCCGCGACCGGAACAGACGGCGGCGCGATGCCGCCGGCCCTTTCGGGGCGGGTCGCCGTATGGGACCCGTTCGTGCGCCTTTTTCACTGGAGTCTCGTTGCGCTTTTCGTCGCGGCCTATGCGACCGGCGACGAAATCGGCTGGCTGCATGTCCGGGCGGGGTACGCTCTTGCGGCGCTTGTGGCGCTGCGCGGCGTCTGGGGCTTTGTCGGGCCGCGCAACGCCCGCTTCGCCTCCTTCCTGCGCAGCCCGGTCGAGACGCTTGCCTTCCTGCGCGACAGCCTGCGTCTGAAGGCGCCCCGCCATCTTGGCCACAATCCCGCCGGCGGCGCGATGATCGTGGCGATGTTCGCCACGCTCGCCTATGTCTCCGTGACCGGCGTCCTGCTGACCGCCGACGCCTTCTGGGGCTCGCATGCGATGAAGGAGGCGCACGAAGCGGGCGTCGATGTCATGATCGGGCTGATTTTCCTGCATCTCGCGGGCGTCGCCCTCGCCAGCTTCGAACACCGCGAAAATCTCGTCCGCGCCATGATCACGGGCAGGAAGCGCGCGTGAGTGCGGCGCCTCACGCCGTCGCCAGGTCATAGAGGTCCTCCTCCTGGGCGCTGTGGAGTCGCACCAGCGATTCGATGGTCTCGATCAGACGCTGGGCGTCGCGGATCAGAGTGGCGTCGGCGTCCGCGCCGGGTTCGGATATTTCGCGCGCCAGCCGCGACAGCAGCCGCGCGAGATGGAGGATTTCCCGGTGCGCGCGCCCCATGGCGGCGAGTCCGTGGGAAAAAGTCTCCGCCTGAACCAGGCTGGGATAGACTTCGCTCTCGTCGGCGCGCTCATGGGCGACGATCTCATCGGCGACAAGGGCGCTGGCCTCGCCGATGAGCTCGCGCGCCGCCGGGCCCACGGAATCGTCGAGAGCGTCGGCGATCGACCGCAGCCGGTCGAGACTCCGGCCAAGCCGTTCGTGCTCGCCGTGCAGCCGGATCGCCGCGCCGGCGTCGAGCGGCCTGGCGGCGCGCGGCGCGCCGGATCCGAGCGCGCGCAAGGCGTTCAGGATCACCGCCACGTCGATCAGCTCCTGCGCGACGGCGCCGGCGACCGGCGACAGAAATCCCAGCGCCGCCGCCGCCATGGCGACGCCGGACAGGCCCATGCCGACAACGATGCTTTGCCGGGCGAGGCGTCGCGTTCGCTGGCCGATTGAGATCGCTTCGGCGACGCGATCGAGGCGCTCGACGAGAATGACCACATCGGCCGCTTCCGACGACGCGCTCGCGCCGCGCGCGCCGAGCGCGACGCCGACATGGGCCGCCGCGAGCGCCGGCGCGTCGTTGATGCCGTCGCCCACCATCATGGTCATGTGCTGCTGGCGCTCCAGCACGACGGCGGCGACCTTCTCGTCCGGAGTCCGCTCGGCGAGCACCGCGTCGATGTTCAGCGCCGCGGCGATCGTCTCCGCCGTTTCCGCCCGGTCCCCCGTCGCCATGACGATGCGCCGGACCCCCGCCGCCCTCAGCAGGTCGAGCGCGCGCGGGGTTTCGCGCCGCATTTCGTCGGCAAGAAGCAAAGCCCCCGCCGGCGCGCCGTCGATCGAGACGAAGACGCTGAGCGCCGAACGCCAGGCGGCGCGCCGCGTGGCCCGGACCGCCCACGGCGGCGGCGGCGTCGCCCCGAAGACAAATGCGCACGAACCCGCGCGGACGGCGTGGCCCTCGACCGTTCCCTGCAACCCGGAGCCGACCTGCTCCCTGACGTCGCGCGGCGGACTGAGGGCAAGGCCCCTGGCCCGCGCGGCGTTGACGATGGCGTCGGCGACCGCGTGGGCGGAGGCCTGCTCCAGCGACGCCGTCAAACGCAGGATTTCGTCGGATGCCTGCGTCGGCGCGGTTTCGATCGCGGTGAGCCTTGCGCCGCCGACTGTCAGCGTTCCGGTCTTGTCGAACAGGACCGTATGGATCTTCGCCAGCGCCTCCAACGGCCCGCCGCCCTTGACCAGGACGCCCCGGCGCGCGGCCCGCGCCACGCCCGCGACAAAGGCGACCGGCGCGGCGAGGATAAGCGGGCATGGCGTCGCCGCGACCAGCACGGCGAGCGCCCGCAAGGGGTCCTGGGACCACAGCCACGCCGCGCCGGCGATCGCGAGGGTCAGCGGGGTCAAGGCCGCCGCGTAATGATCGGCGATGCGGATGAAAGGCGCCTTGGCCTTCTGGGCCGATGCGGCCAGCTTGACGATCGCCGCATAGGTGCTGTCGCGCGCGAGCGCGGTGGTCTGCATTTCGAAAGCGTCGCCGGCGTTGATCGCGCCGCTGCGGACAGCCTCGCCGGCCTGCCGGACGACGGGGAGCGACTCGCCAGTGAGCGCCGATTCGTCGAGCAGAATCTTTGCGTCGAACGCGATCCCGTCGATCGGCGCGATTTCGCCGGCGCGCACGACGAGCCGGTCGCCGACCGCGACCTCGTCCACGGCGACGTCGGTAATCGTGTCGTCGAGGCGGCGGTGGGCGATGCGTGGGGCGCGGTCGACGAGGCCCTTCAGGCTCCGCTCCGCCCGAGAAATCGCGTAGTCTTCGAGAACGGCGCCGCCGGCGTACATCACCGCGATGACGATCGCCGCCAAAGGCTGGTCGAGCGCCAGCGCCCCGCCCATCGACAACAGCGCGATGGCGTCGACGCCGAACCGCTTGTCCCAGAGATCGCGAATGATGGAAACCAGAAGGGAAAAGGCGATCGGGACGGTTCCCCCGAACCATAGCCACCCTCCGATGGATGGGTCGCCGAACCATGCAACGACGGCGCCCGCCGTCATTGCGGCGACGGCCAACAAGAGAAGCGCGGCTCGGAGCGTGGCGGCGTTCATGTTCGCTCCTTCTGAAGCAGAATAACTTTAGCCGAACAGATCTTGCTTTTCGCTGACGCCGATCATTGCGCGGATCGGATTTTGGCGGCGCGCGACATGGCGCGTAGGCGCTTTCGATTCCCGTTGATGGCTTCGTCGCCTATAGCTCCTCGCAAGACGGTTTGCGCTGGCGTGCAGTTGCAGAGACCCCCGCCCTTCATCGCCCTGTCGTCAAAGCGGCGCAAAATGGCTTTGCCTGACGGTCCGTCTCGGAGGAGGACGTCATGAGCACGGTTGTTCCTATACGAAGCCGGGCGCGACCGGGAGCGGCGAGCTGGAGACCGCGCTCGCAGCCGCCGAATCTGAGGTCGGGCGCGCGATCCGATTGCGGCGCATTGGACTTCCGCCAGCCTGCGCGCCTTTTTCGATGAAAAGCCGATCGTCGAGTGGTTCGATCCCGCCGAGCCGCAGGGGATGTCGGGCGAGATCGATCCCGGCAAGTTCAACGCCCAGGAAGCCCTGATGACGCTCGTTCTCGATCCCCGCCCGATCAACGCGTCGCGTGTCGGCTATAACGGAAGCTGCGCGGCCCGGCTCGACGCCGGGCGATTGCGCGACCTGATCGACGTGGACGCGGAAACCGGCAAGACCACGCCTGTCCGGCGCCTGCCGCAAACCCGGGGTGAAGCCTGGTCGGGGGATCGAGCTCGCGGCGAGCTATTGCTCGACGAACGCCTTTTCGATGACGTAAGTGGCGGGATCGCCACTCGACCCTTCACGAAAACCGCGATCCTGCAGCATCTTGACCAGATCGCGCAGCAAGCCGGGGCTGCCGCAGATCATCACCCGGTCCTCGGCCGGGTCGAGCGGCGGCTGACCGATGTCGGCGAAGAGCTTGCCATTCTCGATCAGGTCGGTGGCTCGACCCTGATATTTGAAGGGTTCGCGCGTCACGGTCGGATAATGGATGAGCTTTTCGGTCACGACGTCGCCGAAAAACTCGTTCTCTTTGGCGGCCTTCACGATGTCGAAACCATATTGCAGCTCGGCGACCTGGCGGCAGCCGTGGACCAGGATCAGGCGATCGTAGAGGTCGTAAACCTCCGGGTCCTTGATCACGCTGGAAAAGGGCGCGATGCCGGTGCCGGTCGAGAACATATAGAGTCTCTTGCCGGGCAGCAGGCTCGACTGGACCAGTGTGCCGGTCGGCTTGCGGCCGACAAGCACGGTGTCGCCGACCTTGAGATGCTGGAGCCGCGAGGTGAGCGGGCCGTCCGGCACCTTGATCGAGAAGAACTCCAGATCGTCCTCGTAATTGGCGCTGGCCATGGAATAGGCGCGCAGCAGCGGCTTGCCCTCGACTTCGATGCCGATCATCGCGAACTGGCCGTTGATGAAGCGGAATGCCGGATCGCGGGTGGTGCGGAAACGGAACAGGCGGTCGGTATAGTGCTGGACTTCCAGCACGGTCTCGCGGTTGAAGGCGCCGCCGCTCTTCCTGGACGCCGGGGCTTCCGCCGGCTTGGCCGTCATCGTGTCGTTGTCGGCGGCGTTGGTCATCTGGCCTGTCTCCATGGGATCCCTGCGCTCTATCGCCTTTCGCTTGCGCGAGCGGCGCCTGCTCCCCAATTCACCTGATCGTGGCGGGACGAAACGACGCCCCGCGTCCCCTTTGCGCGCGGAATTTCGCGAGGCTCGGCCGCCATCGAGCGATATCCGACGCTCCGCGCCCAGCAAAGCCCTGCCGGACCGGGCTGCGCGGCCCGTTCCTATCGCGGCGCGGCGAGGTTGGCAATGGCGATTCGCACGCCAAAACCCCTCTGCGGCCAAACATCGCATCAAAATATAACTTTTAGCGGACGCAAGCCGCCATAGCCGCCGCGACCTGATGGAACTGCCCGGCCTTGTCGAGCTGACGCACCGCCATCGTCATCCTGCGGGTCGAGGGGTCGATGTCGATCAGATAATAGGCGGCGCGGCGGCGCGGGTTACGGCCGATCGACGAGGCCGAGCAGATGCCCAGCACGGGGATCGGCCCGCGCGGACCGGCCAGGCATTTGCGCGAAATGGAATGGCTGTGGCCGTGGAGCACGAGCTCCGCGCCTTCCTCCCGCACGATTTCGGCGAAGGCGCGGTGATCGCGCAGGTTGCGGATATTGCCGCCGCCGTCGACCGGAGGGTGGTGAATGAGCAGCACCCGCATCTCGTCGCGCGTCGCGCGCAGGATGGCGGCGAGGCGAGCCAGCTGCTCTCTCCCCAGCTTGCCTGCGGCGACGAAGGGCAAGGTGGGGACGCCGCTGCTGAGGCCGATGATCGCGATGCCGTCGCGGCGCCGCACGAAGGGAAAGCCCTGTTCGCCGTCGTCGCCGCTCGTCCAGGGGCCGAAGTCGCGCATCATGTGCGGCAGGCTCGAACGCATATAGGCGTCGTGGTTGCCAGGCGCGACGCTCACCTCCTTCGGCGGACCGAGCGTCGTCAGCCATTCCGCGGCGAGCGGATATTCCGCCGGCAGGCCGATGTTGCATATGTCGCCGGTCATGGCGACATGGCTGGGCCGCTGTTCGCGCATGTCATCGACGAGGGCTGCGAGGGCGTCCATGTCATGGGCGCGGTGGCGGCCGCGGCGCCAGTTGAGATAGCCGGTCGCGCGCTTGCCGAGCAGCTCGCGCCATTTGGGGCGAGGCAGGGGACCGATGTGGGGATCGGAGAGATGGGCCAAGCGAAACATTGCCGTCTCATGCCCCGCCGATGAGAATGCCGACGGCGAGCACGATGGCCCCGCCCAGCACGATCTGGGCGACCGCCTTCAGGAAGGGCGTGTCCATATAGCGCGCGCGGATATAGGCGATGGCCCACAGCTCGAAGAAAACCACGATTCCGGCGATGCTGGTCGCGGTCCAGAAGGCGTGGGGCCAGGAATCGGGCACGAGATAGGGCAGGCTGTGACCAAGGCCGCCGGCGGCGGTCATCAGGCCGGTGACCCCGCCGCGGATCAGTGGGGCGCCGCGCCCCGTCAGCGATCCGTCGTCGGACAAGGCCTCGGCGATCGCCATGCTGATCCCGGCGCCGATCGAGGCGGCAAGGCCGACCAGGAAGGTGCTCCAGTTGTTCTGGGTGGCGAAGGCGGCGGCGAAGAGCGGCGCAAGCGTCGAGACCGAGCCGTCCATCAGGCCGGCAAGGCCGGGCTGGACATATTGCAGGACAAAAAGCCGGTGCGCGGTGTGGCTCTCGGCCTCGCGCGCGCTTTCGGTCAGGATCGCCTCGGACAGCGCGTTGGCCTTCTCGCCATGGCTTTTTTCGACCATGGCGAGATCGCCGAGCAATTTGCGCACGCCGACGTCCTGCGCAGATTCCGCGGCCCGCAGGTAAAAACGCTGCGAGTCGGTTTCCATCGCCTCGGCCTGGCGGCGGATCGTCTCGAGCGGCAGGTTCTTGATCAGCCAGGTCGGCCGCCGGCTCAAAAAGCCTTTAACGTCCTCGCGCCGGATCGCCGGCAGGATGGCGCCGAAGCGCGCCTGGTACATTTCCAGCAGCTGGCGGCGATGGCCGTCCTCCTCGGCGGCCATTTCCCGAAACACCTGCGCCGTCGCGGGATAGCGGTCGGCCAGTTCTTCCGAGAAACTGGTGTAGATGCGGCTGTCCTCTTCCTCGGAGCTGATCGCGATGGCGAGGATTTCGCGCTGGGTTAGATCGGAAAAGTTTTTGAGACTCATGACTTTCTCCGATCCCAGCGCGGCCCCGAGATTCGTAAAACGAAGCAACGCTTCGCGTCCGTTCGCAAAGCCGTCGCGGAAAGCTATAATTTGGATCGAACGTCAAATCCAGCCGCGAGACTTTTATGTCCGAAATCGCCTTCTGGCAAAAATGCGTGCGCCAGGGGCAGCGCGCCGCCGGCCTGCTCATGCGGCCGATGACCCTCGGCGTCCGGGCGATCGCGCTGGATGAGACGGACCGGGTGTTCCTTGTGCGCCATGCCTACATTCCAGGCTTCCACCTGCCCGGCGGCGGCGTCGAAAGCGGCGAGACCGCGGTCACCTCTCTGCTGCGCGAATTGCGCGAGGAAGGCGGGCTGGAGACGATGGAGCCGCCGCGCTTGTTCGGCTTTTATCATAATCCGCGCCATTCCCGGCGCGACCATGTCGCGCTCTATCTGGCGCGAGTGCGCCAGGACAGGCCGCGGAAGCCGGACTGGGAAATCGTCGAATCGGGATTTTTTTCGCTCGACGCCCTGCCAAAGGGCGCGACGCCCTCGACAAGGGCGCGCATCGACGAATATTTACGCAAGGCTGAACCTACGACTTTATGGTAACACCTCAGCACTTAAACGCGGACGAGGCGTTCGACGCCGGTCGGCCGGAGGAATGCGCGCGAAAAAACGCGGCGGAGCAGGAAATGACGGTGGAGCAGGACGAGGCGGAAAAGCAGAAGCCCCTATTCGAGGACATCAGGCTGCTCGGCCAGATTCTCGGCGACACGGTGCGCGAACAGGAAGGCGAGGAAATTTTCGAGCGGATCGAAAAAATCCGCCGCCTCTCGGTCGCGGGCAAGGGCAAGGCCAATTCGGAAGCAGGCCGCGAGCTAGAAGCCTTGCTGCAAAGCCTGTCGCCGGCGGAGACGGCATCGGTCATCCGCGCCTTCGCCTATTTCTCCCATCTCGCCAATATCGCCGAGGACCGGCATTTCCTGCGCCGCCGCGCCGTCCATGAGCCGCAGACTCAAGCTGGCGGCCTCGCCTATAGTTTCGAGCGGCTTCGCGCCGCCGGCGTCTCTCCCGAACGCATCGAGCAGACCCTCGCGGAGTCCTATGTTTCGCCGGTGCTGACCGCCCATCCGACCGAGGTGCAGCGCCGCAGCACGCTCGACGCCGAGCGCGCCATCGCCGACCTGCTCGCCGCGCGCGAGAATTGCCGGACCGACGCGGAATTGCGCGAGAACGAAGCGCAGCTCTACGGCCGCGTGGCCCAACTCTGGCAGACCCGCATCCTGCGCACAGCCAGCCTTTCCGTGCGTGACGAGATCGACAACGCGCTGCTCTATTACCGCTCGACCTTCATCCGGGACATTCCCGCCCTTTACGCCGAACTCGAACAAAGGCTCGGCCGCCCCGTTGCGCCGTTCTTCCGCATGGGCAACTGGATCGGCGGCGACCGTGACGGCAATCCGAACGTCAACGCGGAAACGCTCGACATTTCCGTCAAGGCCCATGCCGAAACGATTCTGCGCCATTACCTGCTCGAGGTTCACCTGCTCGGCGGAGAGTTGTCGATGTCGCGGGTGCTGGTCGACTGCTCGCCGGAACTCGACGCCTTGGCCAAGGCGTCCGGCGACGCCAATCCGCATCGCGCCGACGAGACTTATCGCCGCGCCTTGATCGGAGTCTATGCGCGGCTCGCCGGAACGATGAAGGCGCTGACCGGCGGCGAGGCCCTGCGTCACGCGGTCGGCTCGGGCAAGCCGTATGGCTCGCCCGGCGAATTTCGCCGCGACCTCGTCATCGTGCGAGAGTCCCTGCTCGCCCACCACGGCGCCGTGCTGGCGCGCGGCCGGTTGGCGGAACTGATCCGGGCCGTCGATGTCTTCGGCTTCCACATGGCGACGACCGATCTGCGCCAGAACTCCGACCAGCACGAGGCGGTGCTGAAGGAGCTTTTGGCGGCGGTCCGCATCGTTCCCGATTATTCGGCCCTGAATGAGTCCGACCGTATCGCGCTCCTCCTGCAATTGCTTGCGGACCGGCGTGTGCTGCGCGCGCCGGACGTCGAATATTCGGCCAATGCGCGCAGCGAACTCGCGGTGTTCGAAACCGCGCGTATCGCGCGTCAGAGATTCGGCGAGGCGACCATTCGCCATTACATCATCAGCCATACCGAAAGCGTGTCCGACCTTCTGGAAGTCATGGTGCTGCAGAAGGAATGCGGCCTGATGCAGGGCACGCTGCACGAGGCCGACCGCGACACGGCGCGGCTCGACCTCATCGTGACGCCGCTGTTCGAGACCATCGAGGATTTGCGCGCCGCCGAACCGATCATGCGCGCCTTTTACGCCCTGCCGGGCGTCGCCGATCTGATCCGGCGCTCCAGCGGGGTGCAGGACGTGATGCTCGGTTATTCCGACTCCAACAAGGACGGCGGCTATTTCACCTCGACCTGGGAGCTTTACCGGGGCTCGACGGCGCTCGCTGCCTTTTTCGACTCGCTGTCGGGCGTGAAGCTGCGGCTGTTTCACGGACGCGGCGGCGCGGTCGGGCGCGGCGGCGGACCCTCCTATCAGGCCATTCTGGCCCAGCCTCCCGGCACGGTGCGCGGCCAGTTCCGTCTCACCGAACAGGGCGAGGTGATCGCCGCCAAATACGCCCATCCGCTGATCGGCAAGCGCAATCTCGAAACCTTGATGGCCGCCAATCTCGAAGCGAGCCTTTTGATCGACGGCAAGGCGCCGCCGGCGGAATTTCTCGAGGCGGCGGAGCGCTTGTCGCGCCTGTCAATGAAGGCCTATCGCGGCCTCGTCTATGAAACGCCGGGCTTCGTCGATTATTTCTACGCCGCAACCCCGATCGCCGAAATCGCCGAATTGAACATCGGCTCGCGGCCCGCCTCGCGCAAGGCGTCGCGCCGCATCGAGGATTTGCGCGCAATTCCCTGGAGCTTTTCCTGGGGCCAGAGCCGCGTCGCTCTGCCGGGCTGGTTCGGCTTCGGCGCGGCGGTGGAAGGCTTTTTGCAGGAGGACAAAGAGGCCCGGCAGGCGCTGCTGCGCCGCATGTTCAAGGAATGGCCGTTCTTCGCCGCGCTGCTCTCCAACATGGATATGGTCCTGGCCAAGGCCGATCTCGAAATCGCCCGGCGTTACGCCGAACTCGTGCCGGACCGCGCTGCGGCCGAGCGCATCTTCTCGGCGATCGAAGCGGAATGGGGCCGCACCGTGACGGCGCTGGAGATCGCGACGGGACAGGCCAACAGGCTGGCGGACAATCCGGCGCTCGCCCGCTCGATCGCCCACCGCTTCCCCTATATCGCGCCGCTCAACTATCTCCAGGCGGAATTGCTGCGCCGTTGGCGCGCCGGCCAGATCGACCACAAGGCGCGTGTCGGCATCCTGATCGCGATCAACGGCATCGCCGCCGGGCTGAGGAACACAGGCTGACGCCGCTCATCAAGAAAAATCCCCCTCGGCGACGCCGAGGGGGCGTTCATGGGTTTCGGCGCCGCGGCGGCGGCTCCGACCGGGATCACTTCGCGTTCTTCGCGATCGCGTCCATCAGCTTGTCCTTCGGATGCCGTTTGCAATATTTCCCGATGACCTCGTGATTGCGCTTCACGTAACGCATATCGACGTTGAGCAGGTTCTTGGACGACATGAAATAGCCGCTCATCCAGGACGAGATCAGGGCCCTGTCGGCGCCCGGCGCCTTGAGGAACTGGCCGCAGGTGATGAGCGACATGTCGAGAACGACCTGGGCCTTGGCGGCCGGGATCGCGAACGCCAGCATCGCGGCCGCGAGAATCATTTTGGTTTTCATGCTTTTTCTCCCGATGGCTGGATGCGGATCACTGCTTCTTCTGCATCTGGTTGACGGAGGCCTGAATGACGCCCATCAACTGGTCTTTCGGGTGATCGGCGCAATATTTCATGATATTCGCCTTGTTCTGGCGAAAGGCCATCAGATCGACCTGGGTATATCCGAGCTTCTGGTTGTACCAGCCGCTCATCCAGGCCGCGACCATGTCTTGGTCGCCGGGCGCCATGGCGGTGATGTCCGCGCAAGTGAGCTTGTCCATCTGGATCGTGACCTGAGCCGAAACGACGGTCGGCGCCAGCCCCAGTCCTAACGCAAGGCAAATCGCAATCTTTTTCATGTTTCACCCCTCGAATGCGCTTCCTCCGGCAAACGGCAAAGCGCAAGATAACCTGAGGCGGAACCGCAAGCCTCGTCCCGTCGCTCGATGATTGCCGGATTGTCCGGCGCGGGCGCGCCAAGGCGCTTGGCGCTTCGACGCGACCGCGTGGGCAGCAAAGCATCTTTTTTTTTGAAAAGCCAGAGCTACGCCATGGTTACACGCAGAATACGGAGCCGTTTCACGGGCAATGCGGTGAATTTCATGGCCGGACTTTGCGAGGCAAAGAAAAGCCGGCGCGCGAGCGCCGGCCAGGTCATTGTTTCATGCGTGGAATTTTGCTTCAGTTCGCCAGGGCTTTGACACTGGCTATGCCTTGCTCGACAAAGGTCGATGCGTCGGCGGCGCCGGATTTCAGAATATTTTCCGACGCCTTGATCGCTGCGTCCACGGCGGCCGAGCGCACATCCGCGGCGGCCTGCGCCTCGGCCTGGGCAATTTTGTCCTCGGCCTGCCTGGTGCGGCGGGCGACATAATCTTCGAGCCGCGCCTGAGCTTCCTTGGCCAGGGCTTCGGCTTCCGCCTTGGCCTGGGCGACGATGGTCGCGGCCTGGGCTTCGGCTTCGGCGGTCTTGGCGACGAAGCTCTTGACCAGCGCCTCGGCCTCGGCGCGCAGGCGCGCGGCTTCGGACAGTTCGTTCTTGACCTTGTCGATGCGCGAGTCGAGCGCGCCGGCGATCATTTTGTGCACGCCGAGATAACCGAACATGGCGACCATCAGGACGGCGCCGACGAAGAAGAAGAATTCAGCGTCCATTCATCCCTCCCCTCAAGGCTTGGCCGCCGCGACCGCCGCGGCGACGGCGCCGGCCTCGACCGGCTTGCCGGTGAGTTGCTGCAGGATGGCGTGGGTCGCCTCGACGGCGATGGATTCGACATTGGCCATGGCGGCGGATTTCTTCTCGCCGATCTGCTTTTCGGCGTCGGCCAGCTTCGCCGCGAGATCGGCTTCGAGCTGGGCGCGGCGCGCGCCCGCAGCCTGGGCGGCTTCGGCATGGGCCTGCTGGCCGAGCGCCTGCGCCCGCGCCTTGGCTTCGGCCAGCGTTTTTTCATGGGCCGTGGCGGCCTGGCTCGCGTCGAACTGGGCCTGGGCGGCGGCGGCGAGGTCGTCGTCGACCGCGTTCCGGCGTGACGAAAGAATGCCAGCGACGCGTGGCAGGGCTATTTTCGACATCAGCAGATAAAGCAGGCCGAAGACGATGGCGAGCCAGATGATCTGCGGCGCGAAATAATTGGTGTCAAAGGGCGGGAATACGTCTGCGTGGGCGTTGCTGGCCGGAACCTCGGTTCCCGCGACCTGCCCTTCAGCGGCTTGCGAAGCCATGGCCGTTCCTAACACTCGATGATTTGAGGAGCGGCGCGCGTCGGCCGGGCCGGCGCGCGCAAGTTGTCGGGCTCGGCGCGCGGCCGGCCCGTCAAGTGCGCGTCAATGGGAGACGAACAGCAGGATCAGCGCGATCAGGAAGGCGAAGATGCCAAGACCTTCGGCGAGCGCCGTGCCGATGAAGACGCGGCCGAATTGACCGTCGGACGCCGACGGATTGCGCAGCGCGCCAGAAAGGAAGTGGCCCCAGATCAGGCCGACGCCGATGGCGGCGGAACCGACGCCGATCGCCGCGAGGCCCGCGCCGATAAGTTTGGCTGCTTCAGAACCCATTGATGACTCCATTTAGATGTGGGCGACCATTTGTTGTTGGCGAAGATTATCAGTGGCCCGGGTGAAGCGCGTCTACCAGATAGACGCAAGTGAGAATGGCGAAGACATAAGCTTGCAGCACCGCGACCAGACCTTCGAAGGCGGTCAGCAGGACGATTCCGGCCAGCGGCAGCGGAGCGAGCAGGGCATAGGCGCCGGCGCCGAGCAGCATGACGACGAAGCCGCCGAACACCACCAGCATGATGTGGCCGGCGAGGATGTTGGCGAAAAGACGAACCGACAAGGTCACTGGCCGCGAAATGAAGGACAGGACTTCGATCGGGACAATGAACGGCAGCATGAACGGGCTGACGCCGGACGGCTTGAAGACGTTGAACCAGTGAAGGCCGTGCTTGTAGACGCCGTAGCCGACCACCAGAAAGATGATGGAGAAGGCAAAGGTCGCGGTGACGAAGATCTGGGCCATGACCTCGAACGTATAGGGCCAGAGGCCGATCACGTTGCAGGCCAGAATGAACATGAACAGGGTGAACACCAGCGGGAAGAAACGCATGCCGTCCTCGCCGGCGGTCTGGCGCACCATGTCCTGGGAGAATTCGTAAAAGGCCTCGGCGGCGGTCTGGAGCCGGGACGGCACGATATTGCGGCTCGACGTGCCGATCAGCATGACGACGACGACGGCCAGCGCCGCGATGACCATGAACAAGGCGGCATTGGTGAAGGAGGCGTCGACCCCGAAAATATGCAGGGGCGCGATCACCTTGACGTGGAATTGATGGATGGGATCGAGCACCGGGGCGCCAGCTTCCGACATGTTCCGTCCTTAACCTCTTATGCGGGAACGACCCGCCCAGCTCACGACTGCCGCGGCGGTTCTCCGCCGGAACGCCTCAGCGGCGGCGCCGCCAGGCGATAGACATTGCGAAACCCCGCCGCCACGCCAAATCCCACCCACAGGATCAGCAGGAAGGGGGCGGTGTGGAGCCACACATCGAGGCGCCAGCCAATCAGCGCGCCCACGATGATGGGACCCACGAATTCCGTCAGCACGCGAAAGCCGAGGCTGATCGCCTGCCCGAGGTTCTTCCCTGAAGAATCCGCTTGCGCCTTGCGCTCGGTCTCCTTGCGGTCGGCTTCGCGCTGGCTCTGAAGGTCGGCGGTCAATTTAGCGAGCCGCGCCTGCAAATTCTCTTGGTCTTCCGGACTAGTCCCCAAAGCCTGTCTCCAGAGCCGTGGCTTTCCCGAACCCGGCGCCCGCGGGCGTAATCCGGATCGGGGACCGGAATTGACGAAAAAGTTCGGAATGAATCCATCCCGCCCTTTTGAACCGGGCGCAACATATTGACGCGCCCGCCTCGTGTCAAGACAACATCGGCTTTTCTGTGGCATACATAATACGTTGAAATAACGTATTAATTTGCCACGCGCGCGATTGCGCCACAGGGTTTTTGTGCATTGCGGCATGAGGCCGCGGTTTGTTCCCACGGTCCGATGCTCTAAACTTCGCGGGAAAGGGGAGGTTCGGGGGTGACCAGCGAGCGGCTGAAGGCTTTTTCCGATGGCGTGCTGGCGATCATCATCACCATCATGGTGCTGGATCTGAAGGCGCCGCAGGGCGCGAGCTTCGCCGCGCTTCGGCCGCTGTGGCCGACTTTCGTGGCCTATGTGCTGAGCTTCGTCTATGTCGGCATCTACTGGAACAACCACCACCACCTGTTCGTCATCGTGAAGAAGGTGAATGGCGGCGTGCTCTGGGCCAATATCCACCTGCTGTTCTGGCTGTCGCTTCTGCCCTTTGTGACCGCCTGGGCCAGCGACGCCCATTTCGCCCGCGATCCGGTCGCGCTTTACGGCGCCGTGCTGCTCGGCGCGGCGATCGCCTATTCGATCCTGGTCATGACCCTGCTGCGGGCGCAGGACGGCAGAACCCTGCTTCATGACGCGATCGGCCGCGACATCAAGGGCTGGATATCGATCGCGGCCTATGTGCTGGGAATCGCCGGCGCTTTCGTCCAGCCCTGGATCGGCTGCCTGTTCTATGTCGCGGTCGCGGCGATGTGGCTCGTTCCCGACCGGCGGATCGAGTCGCGAATGAATGAGCTTCGAGGGTGAAACCGCGCCGCCGGGGCGACGAAGACCGCCGAGGGCGAACGGAACGGAGCGCCCTGGTCTTTCCACGGCGGCTCGGGCTTTACCGCGCCGGCCGGGTACGCCACGTTCAGCATATCGGGTTCGGAACGCTGGCGCGCCGGCCAGTTGCGGACCTCGATGGTCGGCGGGGCGCGATGCGGCGGGGCGAAAAGCGCGGCGCCATAGCCCACGGAGCCGATCGCGCGACACTCGCCGGATTGGTGCGTCACCACATAGGGGCGGCCGTCAGGGCCCGAGCGCGTGATCTCGACGGAGCGCGAGCAATAATTCCCATCGCGGCCGACGGTCGAAACATAGGAATATTCGCGCGCGCCTGGCGGCAGGCCGCGGACGTCGACATTCAGCATCCCGTCCGGACCGAGCGGGGCCGGAGGAACCATGGCGCCGTCCATCAGCGCGGCCATTTCGAGATCCATCTGCGCCGAAATCCGGTCGAGCGCCATGAAGGGCGAGGCGGCCGGGAAATATTCGACCGCGAGCGGTGGCGCGAAGGCGACGCGGGGCGGGATGTCCCCGGCATACCGGATCTGCGCGACGCCGCCATAGGGCGACGGAACCAACAGGCTGTGCAGCGGCTGCGCCAGCCATAGCCCGGCGCACCCGGCCAGAGCGAGCGCCGCGGCGCCGGAAAGGACGAAAGTCTTGCCGTTTCGCATGATAGTCTCCCTGGTTTGCGAAGACGACAGGAAGGCTGACGACGAAATTTGGCCAGATCGGGACAGAAAGCTAAATTTTTCGTAAGGATTCAGAGACTTGACCTGATTTTCCGTCGGCGTCGGCGCGGGATCAGCTCGCCTCCAGAAGCCGCTCGGCCTGCTCCAGCTCCACCGACACCAGTTGCGAGACGCCGCGTTCGGCCTGGGTGACGCCGAACAGGCGGTCCATCCGCGCCATGGTGATGGGGTTGTGGGTGATGGTGATGAAGCGCGTGTCGGTCTTGCCGCGCATGTCTTCGAGAAGGTCGCAAAACCGTTCGACATTGGCGTCGTCGAGCGGCGCATCCACCTCGTCGAGCACGCAGATCGGGGCCGGATTGGTCAGGAACACCGCGAAGATCAGCGACATGGCGGTCAGAGCCTGCTCGCCGCCGGAAAGCAGGGTCATGGTGGCCGGCTTCTTGCCGGGCGGCTTGGCGAGGATTTCCAGGCCGGCTTCGAGCGGATCGTCGGACTCGACCAGTTGCAGTTCGGCCGAGCCGCCGCCGAACAGGATGGTGAACAATTCGCGGAAATGGGCGTCCACCCTGGCGAACGCGTCGAGCAGGCGCTCGCGGCCTTCCTTGTTGAGCGCGCCGATGGCCGCGCGCAATTTGCGGATCGCCTCGGCGAGGTCGTCGCGCTCGGCGGCGAGCTTGGCCTGCTCGTCCTCGATCGCCGACAGTTCGTCCTCGGCGCGCAGATTGACGCCGCCGAGCCTTTCGCGGTCCTGCTTGAGATTGGCGAGCCGGGCGCTGACGCCTTCCATCGGCGGCGGTTCGGCGCCCTCGGCGAGGCCGGCGAGCGCGGACAAGCCTTGCGGCGCGCAGTTCATCTGGTCGCCAATGTCGCGAATCAGAACCTGAAGCCGCGTCCGGGCGGCCTCGGCCTGGGCTTCGAGCCGCGCGCGAATTTCGCGCGCGGCGCTCATGGCGTCGAGCGCCGCGCGGGCGGCCCGGTCGGCCTCGGCCAGGGCGTTTTCGCCTTCCGCGCGGGCGTCGGCGGCCTGCTTCCGCGCCGCCTCGGCCTCTTCGATTTTCTGGCCCAGCGAGCGGCGCTGAAGCAGGAATTCGTCGGGCGCGTCTTCGAGACTGACCAGTTCTTCCTGCGCCTCTGTCAGGCGGAATTCGATTTCCTCGGTCTGGAACTGCGCGCGCGCTTTGCGATCCAGCCAACTCTTCTTTTCACGCGCGATGGATTCGCGCCGGCGCAGCCGCGTCTCCGCCTCGCGGGAGAAGGCCTGCAGGGCGGAGCGGGCCTCAGAAGCTTCGGCTCGGTCCATGGCGTTGGCGGCGCGGGCGGCGTCGCGCTCGCCGAGCAAAGTCGCGGGCTCGGCGACATTGTCAAACGCCTCGCGCGCCTCGAACAGGCGCGCGCGAGCTTCATCGCGCAGTTCTTCGGCGCGCTCGCGGGCGCCTTCGAGGTTGGCGAGGCGCGACAGGAACTGCGCCTGCCGCTTTTCGGCGGCATTGGCCGATTCGCGCGCCTCGGCCAGGGCTTTCTGCGTCATGCGCGCGGCCTGGCGGGCGCGCTGGTCGGCCTCCGAAGCCTCCAGAACGGCCGTCTTCGCCGCCTCCATCCGGGCTTCCGCCTCCTCGACCGCGGCGCGGGCCTGCGCCGCCTCGATCTTCAGCTCTTCCAGCCGGTTCTTTTCGGCGAGCCGCCGCGCGGCGGGCGTCGGCGCCTCGGCGCCGTGCGTAAAACCGTCCCAGCGCCACAGATCGCCCTCGATCGAGACCAGGCGTTGGCCGGTTTTGAGATGCTGGCGCAGACTCGGACCCATGTCGCGGGAAACCAGGCCGATCTGGGCCAGGCGGCGATGAAGCGCGGGCGGGGCCTCGACCCATGTCGTCAGGGGCCGCGCGCCAGCGGGCAATGCGGGATCGCCGGCGCTCTGGGTGAGCGCCCAATGGGTCGGGGCGTCGTCGTCGTCGGACGCGTCGAGATCGTCGCCCAGCGCCGCGCCGAGCGCCGCCTCATAGCCGCGCGCGACATTGATGCGCTCCAGCACCGCCGGCCAGCCGGCGCTGGCGCCGGTCTGCAGCAATTTGGCCAGGGCGCCGACCTCGGCTTCGAGCTTCTGGGCCTGTCTTTCGGCTTGAGCCAGCGGCCCGCGTGAAAAATTTTCCTCGTCGCGGGCGAGCGCCAGCGCGGTTTCCGCGTTCAGCGCCTCTTCCTCGGCCTGGGCCGCCGCGTCCATCAGCCGTTCGGCTTCGGCCAGAGCCTCGGCCAGTTCGGCGTCGCTTTCGGCGCTGTCGCGCAAGGCTGAAATTTCGTTTTCGGCGCGCGAAAATTCGGCCTCGAATCGGGCGACGGCCT
Source organism: Pseudomonadota bacterium (assembly GCA_021813805.1). Taxonomy (GTDB): domain Bacteria; phylum Pseudomonadota; class Alphaproteobacteria; order Rhizobiales; family Beijerinckiaceae; genus Rhodoblastus. The sequence goes on from JAKAJL010000003.1 coordinate 93,728, forward strand.
GTTCCTCGCGCCGCGCGGCCTCGCCCAGCGCGTTGCGCTGCGCCTCGGCGTTGGCGAAGGCGTTCTGGGCGATTTCGAGCGCCTGCTCCGAAGCGCGCAGCTTTTCCTCCGCAGCCTCGCAGCGCAGCCGAGCTTCTTCCACCAGATCGGCCTCGGCCTCGCCGGCGCCATCGAGTTCTTCGTCCTCGGCTTCGAGCCGGGCCAGCATCGCGGCGGCGTCCTCGTAATGGGCGCGCTCGCGGGCGAGGTCGCCTGCGGCCTGGGCGATCCGGCGCTCGGTCTCCGCCTTGCGCTCGGCCGCGCGCTTTTCCTCGCCGTCGAGGGCTTCGCGGGCGAGGACGAGGCGTTGCAACGCGGCGGCGGCCTGAGCCTCGGCGTCGCGCAAGAAAGGCATGCGATGGGCGACGAGCGCCTGCAGGCGCGCGGCTTCCGCCTGTTGGCGGGTGCGCTCGGCGACATCGACGACATTGGTGTCGAAGGCGTGTTGCGCCGTCTCGGCCTCGCGCGCGGCCTCGCGGAAGGCGATCAGCGCGATCAGGGCCTCGTGGCGGCGGATTTCCGCGGCAAGCGCCCGGTAGCGCGCGGCCTGACGGGCCTGACGGCGCAGGGATTCGGCCTGGGCGCCGATCTGGGTCAAAACGTCTTCGAGACGAACGAGATTTTCCTCGGCGCCTTTCAACCGCAGTTCCGCCTCCTGGCGGCGGGAATGCAGGCCGCCAATGCCGGCGGCTTCCTCCAGGATGCGGCGGCGGGCCTGCGGCTTGGCGGAAATGATCTCGCCGATCTGGCCCTGGCGCACCATGGCGGGCGAGCGCGCGCCGGAGGACGCGTCGGCGAACAGCAGTTGCACGTCGCGTGCGCGCACTTCGCGACCGTTGACGCGATAGGTCGACCCCTGCTCGCGCTCGATCCGGCGCGTGATTTCGAGAATATCCGCGTCGTTGAACATGGCGGGCGCGGCGCGCGCCCGGTTGTCGAGGGTCAGCACCACCTCGGCGTGATTGCGCGACGGGCGCGAGCCGGCGCCGGCGAAGATCACGTCGTCCATGCCGGAGGCGCGCATCTGCTTGTAGGAATTCTCGCCCATGACCCAGCGCAGGGCCTCGACAAGGTTCGACTTGCCGCAGCCGTTCGGACCCACCACGCCGGTCAGGCCGGGGTTGATCACGAAATCGGTCGGCTCAACGAAGCTCTTGAAGCCGGTCAGTCGGAGTTTGTCGAATCTCATGCCTTAAGCGAAGGCGCTCCTGGTTCTCCCAAGGGAACAGAGCGTCAGAAGCCCGACGGAATCAAGCGCGGCCGCGCCAAAAGTTGGGGAAAAGCCGGGGTCTTCCCCTCTCCCGCATCGGCCGCTGCAAGGCGGGCGTAAGCCGAAGCGCCAAGAACGCGCGACGAGACCCGCCGCTCGGTCCATGGAAATCGAAGACTTCGCCGGGCGGGAAGCGGTTGCGGGCCGGCGCCGCGGCGCTGGGCCCTCAATCTCCCCATGCAGGTAAATTGTGCATGTTTTCTTGACCAACATCAAATCGCGCGCCGGTAGACTCATGATATTGATCTGCATCAAGAAAGCGGAGGCGAGCGTTTTTGCATGGATGCGAGAGACCAGGACACCCTGTTGCGATCTCCCTTGCTGATGGCGGCCGGACCTGAACTTCTGGCTTCACTGGCGCCGTCGGCTTCGGTTCGCGACTATCAGGGCGGCGAGACATTGTTCGCGCAAGGCGCGGCGGCCGACGCCCTTTTTGTCGTCGCCGAGGGCTGCATTAAGCTGTGCCGGAAAAGCGGAAGCCATGAACAGGCCGTCCTCTCGGTCCTGACCGCCGGCCAGGTCTATTTCGAGCCGTCGATGTTCTCGGCCGGGCGCCATCTGGCGACGGCGGAAGCCGTTTCCTTCGCGCGCGTCATTCGCTTCGACGGCATGGCCATTCGCGCGGCCATGGCCCTGAAGCCCAGCCTCGCCCTGGATTTGTTCGCCCTCTGCTCCGACGCGCGCGCGACCCTGGTCGAACAGATCGAGCAGCTCAAGACGCATTCCGTTTCGCAGCGGGTGGCCTCCTTCCTTCTTGAGCAGATCGAAGCGGCGAATGAAGGAACGGCTGTCACATTGCCCTACAGCAAGACGCTGATCGCCATGCTGGTCGGCGCGACGTCGGAAAGTTTCTCCCGTGCGCTGGTCCAGCTCCGCGCGCATGGGGTCGAAATCGATCGCGAGAAGGTGACGATCCTGGACGTCGAACGCGTGCGGCGCTACGTCGAGGCGCCGTTCGGCGAAAGCCTGCGTGAGAGGAAGCAGGCTCCTACCCGCTTCTCGTCGATGTGGAAGCGACGGAAATTCGACGAGGGCCTGTTGCGGTCGTGGCGGAAGGCGGTCGCCGCGAGCGAACCGATCTCGTTGCTTCTGGTCGATGTCGGGGCCGGCCCGCCCTCGAACGAGACCCCCTCCAGCCCGGTCGATCGCGCTCTTCTGGCCGCCGTCGGCGACGACATTTTCCGCGAGGCCGATCGCGACGGCAAATCCATGGTGCATTACAATGGCGAGATCTTCGCGGTGGCGGCGCCCGGCGCAGACCACGGCGGCGCGATGACGCTCGGCGAAAGGCTGCTGTCGACGATCGAAAACGCCGCGATCCGGCGCGGGACGGAGACGGCGGCGACCAGGATCGCGGCGATCGGCGCGGCGACGATCGTTCCGAACACCGGGGACCGCATCGAAAAGATCGTCTGCTATGCCGATATCGCCCTTCATCGCGCCAAGGCGCTTGGGCGCGGCCGCGTCTGCAGCTTCCATGACGATCCATCCTGCGAGACGGCGAAGCGCAGCCCCTCGGGCGGCGCGAAGATTCCGGTGATCGAGTCGCCCCATTGTTCAGAATGCCGCCGCGACGCCTGCGGCGCCTAACCATAACCCCAAGAAGCTGGAGACTTTTTGGATGAAATTATGGCTGAAAAACAAAATATTACAGCGACATCCGCGATTCATCGCGAATGGATTTCGCTCCAGGTCGTCGCCCGCCGAAATTTGGCGCCGGACAGCCGATCGGGCGAATGTTCCGTCTGCTTGACGGATTTCGCCGCGAAGCGACGCGACATCGTCAAGGCGCCGCCGATTTCTCGCCGCCCCGGCTATCGCAACGAACGCCGGCGGCCGCGGCTTCCAGCGCGTGCGTGGATGTTTCGCGTTGGTTGCGGGCAACACTATTATAAAAGTCTTGACGCCCCCGTCAGGCACATCATCCCACGGCCGCGACAGACCAGCTGATCGCCGAGCGGCCTCGGCTGGCCGTCCGGCCCCCTCCCCTTGCCTGCGTCGCTCCATTCGCCAATTATCCGAGCACTTTCGTGCTGCGCAACGCCAACAGGGGGCGAGAACCATGGACGAAGCGCCCGCGCCCCGCGCAAGCGCCGCGCCCGAAGCATGGCATACGCTCAGCGTCGCGGAAGTCGCGGCGCGGCTGGGCGTCGACCTCGACAATGGCCTCTCCCGGAACGAGGCGATGCGACGGCTGGCGCGGGATGGCGCCAATGAAATCCGCGAGACGTCCGGCCGAGGCGTGCTCGCCATGCTGGCCGACCAGTTCAAGGATTTCATGATTCTTGTCCTGATCGTGGCGGCGATTGTCGCCGGCCTGATCAGCGAAACGAGCGACGCGCTGGTCATCCTCGCCATCGTCGCGCTGAATGGACTCGTCGGGCTTGTCGAGGATTTTCGCGCCGAGCGCGCCATCGCGGAGCTGAAAAAACTCGCCGCGCTCAAAGCCGTGGTGCTTCGGGATGGCAGCCGTAACGCGGTTCCCGCGGCCGAAGTCGTGCGCGGCGACATCGTTCTGCTCGACGCCGGCGCCGCCGCGCCCGCCGACATGCGGCTGATCGAGGCGCCGGGCCTCAAGGTGGCGGAAGCGGCTTTGACCGGCGAATCGGCGCCGGTCGAAAAATGCGCCGAGACGCTCGCCGAGCCCGATCTCGCGCTCGGCGATCGCGTCAACATGGTCTTCAAGAGCACGACCGCGACCTATGGCCGGGGCCGGGGGATCGTCGTCGCGACCGGCATGGAGACCGAGCTCGGCAGGATCGCCGGGGTCATGGAAAGCATCGCGCCCGCTCCGACCCCGCTTCAGAGGCGACTGGCCCAGTTTGGCCGCCAGCTCGCCATCGGCGTGATCGCGATCTGCGCGATTGTCTTCGCCTTTGGCGTGCAGCGCGGCGAAGGCGCCCTGCTGATGCTGCTGACGGCGCTGAGCCTCGCGGTGGCTGCGATCCCCGAGGCCCTGCCGGCGGTCGTCACCGTGATGCTGGCGCTTGGCGCGCGGGCCCTGGCCGTCCGCAAGGCTTTGGCGCGACGGCTTGCGGCGATCGAAACGCTGGGCTCCGTCAGTTTCATCTGTTCCGACAAGACGGGCACGCTGACGCTGAACGAGATGCGCGTCGCGGAAGTTTTCGTCGATGGGCGCCGCGCGCCGGCCGCCGACATCGACGCCGCGCGCCCCGGCGACAGAAGGCTGATCGACGCCATCGCGCTGTGCAACGACGCCGAACGCGGAGGAAGCGACGGCGTCGGCGATCCGATGGAGATCGCGCTCTGGCGCATGGCCGCAGAAAACGGACGCGACAAGGAAACGCTCGAACGCGACGCGGCCCGGGTCAAGGAACTGCCCTTCGATTCACATCGAAAACGCATGACGACCTTTCATCGCGACGGCGAAAGTTTCGTCGCCTTTACGAAAGGCGCGCCGGAAATCGTTCTTGCCCTCTGCATCGACGGAAAGGACGAACGCGCAAACCTACTTGCCGTCGCCGAAGCCATGGCGGCGGACGGGCTGCGCGTGCTCGCCGTCGCGGCCCGCCACTGGCCGGCGCTTCCGGATGGCTCCGACCCCGTGGAAATCGAAAGGGACCTGACCTTTCTCGGCTTCGTCGGGCTGTGGGACCCGCCGCGCCCCGAGGCGAAGGCCGCCGTGGCGGAATGCCGGGCCGCCGGCGTCACGCCGGTCATGATCACCGGCGACCATCCCGTCACCGGCCGCGCGATCGCTGTCGCGCTCGGCATGTTCGGTCCCGGCGACGAGGTGATGACCGGACAGGAGCTGCGCCGCCTCTCCGACGTCGAACTTGGCGACCGGATCGACCGGATCCGCGTCTTCGCCCGCGTCGATCCCGAACAAAAAATCCGGATCGTCGCCTCCCTCCAGGCCCGCGGCGAATTCGTCGCCATGACGGGCGACGGCGTCAATGACGCGCCAGCGCTGCTGCACGCCGACATCGGCGTCGCCATGGGCAGGACCGGCGTGGACGTCGCGCGCGAGGCGTCCGACCTCGTGCTGCTCGACGACAATTTCGCCACCATCGTCGGCGCCATCGCCGAAGGCCGCCGCATCTTCGACAATATCCGCAAATTCATCAGATATATCCTGACGGGCAACGGCGCCGAGATCTGGACGATTTTTCTGGCTCCTTTCTTCGGCCTGCCGATGCCGCTGCTGCCGATCCAGATTCTCTGGATCAATCTGGTCACCGACAGTTTGCCGGGCATTGCGCTCGCCGCCGAACCGGCGGAGGAGAACGTGATGCGGCGCCCCCCGCGCCCCGCCGGCGAAAGCATCTTCTCGCGCGGCATGGGATGGCATATCCTCTGGGTCGGGCTGGCGATGGGCGTCTTCACCTTGCTGGCCCAGACCGTTTCGATCCGTTTTGGCCATGGCCACCCGCAGACCATGGTCATGACCGTTCTGTCCCTGTCGCAGATGAGCCACATCCTTGCCATTCGCTCCGAGCGCCAATCCCTGTTCCGGCAAGGACTGTTCACCAATACGCCATTGCTCGGCGCGGTTCTCCTGACCTTCGTCCTTCAGCTCGCGGTGATCTACCTGCCGAGCCTCAACGCGATCTTCAGGACATCGCCCTTGTCGGCGCTGGAATTCGCGACCTGCCTGGTTTTTTCAGCTCTGACCTTCTTCATGGTCGAAATTGAAAAATGGCTGACTCGGCGGGGTTGGATCCACAATTGAGGGCAGGCTCGAATGGACGATCGCCCGTCGTCATCTTGGCTTGACAAACTGCGCGAACCGCGCAGGCGCTGGCTGCGCATTCCGATTGGCTTCGCGCTCGTCGCCGGAGGAATTTTCGGCTTCATGCCGCTCGTCGGCTTCTGGATGATCCCTCTCGGCCTGTCGCTGCTCGCGCTCGATTTTCCGGCCGTGGAAAAGGCCAATCGCTGGATCGGACGCAAGTCCAGGGACGCCGCGGCCCGCTTCCGGCGGCGCGACCGCCGCCCGCCGGAAAAATCAGAATGAATAAAGCACCGGAACTCTTGCCTCGTTCAGCATCACATTGGTCGCGCCGCCGATCACCAACTCCATGAGGCGGGAATGGGCGTAGGCGCCCATCACCAGCAGGCTGACCGGCATGGAGCCTATATGCTGCATCAAGGTTCTGCCGGCTTCGGCGCCGATGAAGGGAAGGTTGGCGACGCTGACATGAGCGCCGTGGCGGCTCAGGCGGCGCGCGAGCTCCGCGCCACGGACGTCGTCCACGTCGTCGGTGACGCAGACCACCTCGACACGATCCGCTTTTTCGAGCAATGGCATGGCGTCCGTGACCGCGCGCGCCGCCCTCGCCCCGCCGTCCCAGGCGACGACGACATTTTTCAGCGCCGGGCCGGCGTCCCATTCCTGGGGAACGACGAGAACGGCGCAGCCGGAACTGAACAGAACTTTTTCGATCAGCCTCTGCTCGGCGAGCAGGACGCCCTTCGCCTGAGCGACGATGACGAGATCGCACAGGCGCGCCGCGGCGCAGAAGGCCGTTCCGGCCTCGTCGGCGGCGAGTTGGACGATCGCGCAATCTATATTGACCCCCGCGAGGCGCGCCGCGGTTTCGACATGGCCGCCAAGGCTTTTCGCCTTGGCGAGGCGTTCGTCGTTGATTTCGGCGACGATGGCGTTGGCCAGAGGCAGTAGGGGAATCCCGGGGAGATCGACGCGTTGCGCGTTCGCCAGCACCGAAAGATGCGCGCCTTCGCGCCGCGCGAATTCGATCGCATGGTCGATCACCGCCTCCGCCTGCGGATTTTCATTCACGGTCAGGAGCAGCTGGATGGTCTTGTACGCCATGCAAGGATCTTTTTCCCGATCGGAGCGTCCGCCCGATCTTCGGCCCATCATAAAGCCGGTCCGCCCGTCGGCAAGATCGCGCCGGACCCTTTCTGTCGGGCGTTCCAAACCACGGAGCCAATCCGGCGAAAGCTGCACGGGTGGCCGCCACAGATTCGGCGTGAATGAGGCCGAAACTTCTACGCCGTTTCGGATTCCCCCGAGCGGACATTTCCACTGGGCGCGAGGACAGAATCATGCAGGAAATCGACATTCAGGATTATGCGCGCCGGCTTTTCGAAGCCCATGGCGACAAGGCCATCGCCGAGGCCGCGCAGAAGGCGCGCGCCCATGAAGAAAAACACGAGCGCGAAGAGGCCAAGACCTGGCGGCATATCGAGGCCGCGATCAAGCTGTTGAGTGGTCCGCACGCCAGCTGAGCCGGACGGTCGGGAAGACCGCCAGAAAGCCCAAGCCATTCCGTCGTTGCGGCAGCGAAGCGAGGCGAAAACGTCGCGGGAAGCCATGAATTCCCGCGGAGAGATCGACATAGCGAAATTTCAACGAATGTCGGGCCGCCCATGGCCCGGCGCGAGCGCCCGGCCTTGACGAACTGAAGACGCTTGGTCACGAAATCCGGTTGTCGCCGCCAGCCTCTGTGAAGCCGCATGTGAAGCGCGGCAAGACCGACGCGGCGGACGCCGAGGCGATTTGCGACGAGATCACTCGTCCCACGACGCCGTTTTGTCGCCTCAAGAGCGCCGACCAGCAGGCGCCGCTCACACCGCATAAAGCCCGTGAACATCTGGCATGGCGACGGGTCATGCCGACGAATACAGTCCGGGCTCATCTGGCGGAACATGGCAAACGCGTCCATGCCTGACGGCCACTCTTTCATCGACCTTTTCTGAGCGGAACCGCCGCCACGCTGAGATCGTTCTTGGTTTGCTGGGTCCATCGCTGAACGCCTTTTCAGTTTGCGTCGTTGCGCGCGCGTCTGTGGAAGGCCTCCGGCGTATCGAGGTCCAGCAAAACCCCGTCGCTTGCCCACTCCACCTCGGCGACGAAGGCGGACTGTGCTTCGAGCAGGTTTCTGGCGCCGGCGTCGCCCTTGGCCTCCTGCAAGATCTGCGGGAAAAATTTGCGCCCCCACAACACCGGATGGCCGCGGCGCCCTTGGCGTTTGGGGACGACGATCGACAGCCCGGCCTCGGGGTCGAAAGCCGCGACCATGCGGTCGATCAGTGCGGGCGGGATGTCGGGCATGTCGCCGAGGAAGATCATGGCGCCGTCGATGTCGCGGGGCAGCGCCGCCAGGCCTGCCTTGAGCGAGGTCGAAAGTCCGTCGGCGAAGTCTCCGTTGACGACGAAGCGCGCCGGCGCGCCCGACAAGGCCGCGCGCACTTTCTCGGCCTCGTGGCCGAGGACGACCGTCGCTGCGACAAGACTCGAAGCCGCGATGGCGTCGAGGACGTGACGGATCAGCGGCTTGCCGTCGAGCGAAAGGGTGAGCTTGTTGACGCCCATGCGCCGCGAAACGCCGGCGGCCAGCACGACAGCGGCGATGCGCGTCATTCCGCCGCCGCGTCCAGTCGAGCTGGCGACGCAAGGCGCAAGGCCTCAGTCATCTCCGCGGCGATGGCGATGGCGATTTCCGCGGGCGTTGCGGCGCCGATGGCGAGCCCGACCGGGCCGTGCAGGCGTGCGAGAGCCGATTCCGCGACGCCGTGGGCCGCCAGCCGAGCGCGGCGCTTTTCCGCCGAGGCGCGCGACCCCAACGCGCCGACATAAAACGCCGGGCTGTTCAACGCCGTGCGCAGCGCGGGGTCGTCGATCCGCGCTTCATGGCTCAAGGCGACAAGCGCGGCGCGCGCATCCGGCGGGCTCGCGGCCAGGACCTCCTCGGGCCATGCGCGCTTCAGCTTCGTTCCGGGAAATCGTTCTGGATCGGCAAAGGCGGCGCGCGGGTCGATCACGGTCACGTCATAGCCGGCAAGTCTGGCCATGGGCGCGAGCGATTGGGCGATATGCACGGCGCCGACGATCAGCAAGCGCGGCGGCGGACGCCAGAACTCAAGGAAGTGAACCCCGCCATGCGTCTCGATGAGCATCGCTTTTCCAGCGCGCGCGGCGGCAAGAACAATGCCGCGGTCGGGCTCCTCCCAGCTGGCAATGGCCGAGTCCAGCGGGTGGCGCCGGCCGTCGCCCAGCGTGAGCAGCGTCGCCGACTCGTGGCCGGCGCGCGCCTGGTCGAGCAGCGCCTGGAGTTCGTCGATCTGGGCGAGGCGTTCGATCAAAATCCGGATGGTTCCGCCGCAGGTCAAGGCGGCGGACCAGATTCCCTCGGGATGGGCGCCGAACTGGCGCAGCGCCGGTCTTCCGCTGGCGATCACTTCTTCGGCGGCGGCAAGGATTTCGCCTTCGACGCAGCCGCTCGACACCGAGCCGGCGAAGCGCCCGCCGGATTCCACTGCGAGACGCGCGCCGACGGGACGCGGCGACGAGCCCCGGGTTGCGACCACCGTCGCCAGCGCCACGTTCCGTCCCTGCCGGGCCCAGCCCAGAGCTACGGCGAGAACTTCATCCGGATCGTTCATGGCCGATGTCGATGTCACGTGCTGGTCTGGTCGAAAGGCAGGACCCGCATCCTCTTGCCGGTCGCCTGGAACAGCGCGTTGGCGAGGGCTGGGCCAACCGGCGGAACGCCAGGCTCGCCGACGCCCTTGGGATCCTCGGCGGATTTGACGATATGGACCTCCACTTCCGGCATTTCGTTCAGGCGCAACACCTTATAAGTGTCGAAATTGCCCTGGCGAACCTTGCCGTCATCGAGCGTGATACGCGATTTCACGATGGCGCCAAGGCCAAAGCCAATGCCGCCTTCCATTTGCGCCCCGACCATGTCGGGATTGACCGCGACGCCGCAATCGACCGCGCAGACGACCCGCTCCACCTTGGGGGCCCCGGATTTGTCCAGAGAAATCTCGACGGCCTCAGCGACATAGCTCCCGAAAGACTCCGCCAAAGCGACGCCCCGGAATTTTCCGGGCGCGGGCGGATTCGACCAGCCGGCCTTTTCGGCGGCGAGCTTCAGCACGGCGGCATGGCGCGGCTTGTCGGCCAGCATGTCGAGGCGGAACGTCACCGGGTCCCTGCCGGCGGCATGCGCCAGTTCGTCGATGAAGGTTTCGAGCACATAGGCCGTGTGGGTAGAGCCGACGGAACGCCACCACAGAACCGGGACGTCCATGTCGGTCGTGGTCAGGTCAACACGGAAATTCGGAATGGCGTAGGGCTGGTTGGCCATGCCCTCGACCGACAGGCGGTCCACTCCATCTTTCACCAGTCCGGCCTCGAACGGCGTGCCCTTGGCGATCGACTGGCCGACGATCGTGTCGCGCAGGGCGACGATTCTGCCGTCAGCGTCGAGGCCGGCGACGATCTTGTGAACATAGGCCGGACGGTAGCGGCCGCCGCGCATGTCGTCCTCGCGGGTCCATTGCAGCCTGATCGGCGCCCTCCAGCCCAAGGCTTTGGCGGTCGCAACCGCCTCGACGATGACGTCCGCGTCGGGCGTGGCGCGGCGGCCGAAACTGCCGCCGGTCTTCATCACGTGCAGTTTAACCTTGTCGGGCGTTATGCCGGCGACCTGCGCCGCTGCGGCCTGATAGAGGTCGGGCGCCTGATGCCCGCCCCAGACTTCGAGCACGCCCTGCGGGTTCATCCAGGCGACAGCGTTCAGCGGCTCCAGCGCGGCATGGGCGAGATAGGGGAATTCATAGCGCGCCTCGATGACTTTCGCCGCCTTGCCCAGCGCCGCGTCGACATCGCCGCGACGGGCGGCGACGGCTTCGCCGTCCTTGTCCGCCAGCGCGCGATAGGCTGTCAACATAGCCGCCGACCCGCGTTTCTCGGCCTTCGACTCATCCCATTCGACGATGACCGCGTCGCGCGCCTTCATCGCTTCCCACATGCCGGTTGCGACCACCGCGACGCCGCGCGGCGTCGCGACGACATCGACCACGCCCTTCATGGTTTTCGCCTTGGCCGCGTCAAAGCTTTTCATCGTCGCGCCGAAAAGGGGTGGATGGATCATTACCGCCGTCAGCATGTTCGGCAGGCGCACGTCGATCGTATAGAGCTGGCGGCCGGTGGATTTGGCCGGCGAGTCGAGGCGCGGCAGGTTTTTCGCGCCGATATATTTCCAGTCCTTGGGCTCTTTCAGCGCGACTGGCGCAGGAACCGGCTCTTGCGCGGCCAGCGCCGCCATTTCCCCGTAAGTCGCCGTCGCGCTGGAGCGTTTCGACCGCAGGACACCGTTTTCGCCGACGATGTCGTCCGGCGTTCGCCCCCATTTGCGCGCGGCGGCTGCTATTAGCATGGCTTTCGCGGTTGCGCCAGCCACGCGGTACCGCCGCCAGGATGAGGCGGTTCCGGTCGAGCCGCCCGTCATCTGGACCTTTCCGCCCATGGCGAGGTTGCCGTAAAATTTCGGGTTGCCGGACGCGCCAACGACATGGATTTTCGACCAGTCGGCGTCGAGCTCCTCCTGCGCCAGAGTGGCGACGCCCTGATAGATGCCCTGCCCCATGTCCATGTGGGCGGAAAAAACGGTGACCTTATTGTCGGGGTCGATCTGGACATAGGCCACGAAAGGATTCGGCTGGCCCGATCCTTCAGCGGCGACGGAATAGCCGACGACAAGGCTGGCGCCGGCGGCGGTGGCGCCGAGAATGAAGCGGCGGCGCGAAAGCGTCGAGTCGGCAAGCGCGCCTAAAGCGGAGAGATTGAGCATCGGTCACCCTCCCAGAAGCCGCGACGCTTCATGAACGGCGGCGCGGATGCGTCGATAGGTGGCGCAGCGGCAAAGATTGCCGCTCATAGCGTCATCGATTTCGGCGTCGCTCGGCTTTTTCTTCGCGCTGAGCAAAGCGATCGCCGCCATGACCTGACCCGACTGACAATAACCGCATTGCGGCACGTCGAGCTTGATCCAGCTCTTCTGCACGGCTTGTGCGACTTCGCCCCGGACGCCCTCGATGGTGACGACCGCCTTGCCGGCCACATCGCCGACCGCCGTCTGGCAGGACCGGGTCGGTTGTCCGTCGACATGCACGGTGCAGGCGCCGCATAAGGCCTGGCCGCAGCCATATTTGGCGCCCGTCAGGCCGAGATCGTCGCGAAGGACCCACAGCAGAGGCTTGTCGGGGTCAGCCTCAATTTCGAGTGGCTCGCCGTTCAAAGTGAAGCGAATCATGAGGAGACCCCTGGTCGCAAAAAGGCGTGATGGAACGCTGCGTCAGAATAGCGGAAAATGTGCCGCCGGCGAGGACGCCTGCGCAAGGTGCGGCTTTCGAAAAAACATAAAATTGATATCGACGCGACGATTCAAGGTCGACGATCCTCAACGGGTTGTCCTTGTCGTTCCGGCCGAAAGAAGAGACCGACCGGCGCCGAAATTTGTCAAGGCGGCAAACTCATTGCGCGGATTTTTGGGACTCCGTTTTGCGATATTCGGCGCCCGTTAGTATGGCGCATGTTAGAAAACATTACCAGAACACACTGCGCGGATTTTGCACGCCTGCACGCGCATTTTGTTGCACTGTTCCGCCTGCACATGCCGAGATGAAAAACGACACCATGAGACAAGATATTGAAATAATTTATGTTTATGGTGCTGCGAGAGAGGATTGAACTCTCGACCTCTCCCTTACCAAGGGAGTGCTCTACCACTGAGCTACCGCAGCTGATTTCGCCTCCGGCGTTTTTGGCTCGGGCAGGCGCGCGGTTTCTGCCATAGCGAAACCATCATGGCAAGCGCCAGTTTCGCTCGTTGCGCCCAATTTGTCGCAAATCTGCGCGAAAGGCTTGTTCGCCGCCTCTTTCCCGCATAAAAACGCCCGGCATGAAGGATCATTCCAGGGACCCGGACGCCGAAGTCGCGCCGAAAAAGCCGGCGGCCGGCGTTTCCGCCGCCAAGCTCGCGGAAACGCGGCGGCTGGCAGAGGCCTTGCGCGCCAATCTGCGGCGGCGCAAGGAACAGACCCGCCAGCGCAAGGCCGGTGGCGACGCCGGTTCGCAGGACATTTGAAACATCCGGGCCAAAAGCCGCCCAGCGAGGAACAATGGATCGCATCAGAATCGTCGGCGGCAGACCGCTGAATGGCGTCATTCCGATTTCCGGGGCCAAGAATGCGGCCCTGCCGCTGATGATCGCCTCGCTGCTGACCGACCGCACGGTCACGCTGGAAAACCTGCCGCGGCTCGCCGACGTCAGCCTGCTCGTCCGCATCCTGTCTAATCACGGCGTCGATTATTCCATCGACGGCAGGCGCCAGGGCGAAGACCCGGATTCCGGCCAGACCGTCCATATGACCGCGCGCGAGATCGTGGACACCACCGCGCCTTACGAACTGGTGTCGCGGATGCGCGCGAGTTTCTGGGTTCTCGCGCCGCTGCTGGCGCGCTGTGGCAAAGCGCGGGTGTCGCTGCCCGGCGGCTGCGCCATCGGCACCCGTCCCGTCGATCTGCTGCTGATGGCGATGGAGCGGCTCGGGGCCTCGATCGACATCGACGCCGGCTATGTCGTCGCCAAGGCGGCCAGCGGGGGCTTGCGCGGCGGAGAGATCGATTTTCCCAGGGTCACGGTCGGCGGCACCCATGTCGCTTTGATGGCGGCCTCGCTCGCTCATGGGACGACGGTCATCCATAACGCCGCGCGCGAGCCGGAAATCGGCGATCTGGCCGACCTTCTGGTGAAAATGGGCGCCAAGGTCCAGGGCGCCGGCTCGCCGGTGATCGAAGTCGAAGGCGTCGCGCGGCTCGTCGGCGCCAAGCATCGCGTGCTGCCCGATCGCATCGAGGCCGGCACCTACGCCATGGCGGCCGCCATGACCGGCGGCGACGTGCTGCTGCAGGGCGCAAGGGCCGAACATCTTCAGGCGGCGCTGGACATTCTCGCCGAGGCCGGCGCGCATGTCGACTCCATGCCGGACGGCCTGCGCGTTTCGCGCAACGGCAACGGCATCAAGCCGGTGGATGTCGCCACCGCGCCCTTCCCCGGCTTCCCGACCGATCTTCAGGCGCAATTCATGGCGCTGATGACCCGCGCCGAAGGCGTCTCGCGCATCACCGAGACGATTTTCGAGAACCGCTTCATGCATGTGCAGGAACTGGCCCGCTTCGGCGCGCGTATAAAACTCGAAGGCGACAGCGCCATTGTCGAGGGCGTGCCGGCGCTGAAAGGCGCGCCAGTGATGGCGACGGACCTGCGCGCCTCGGTTTCGCTGGTGATTGCTGCGCTGGCGGCGGAAGGCGAAAGCATGATCCAGCGCGTCTACCACCTTGACCGCGGCTTCGAGGCGCTTGAGCGCAAGCTCAGCCGCTGCGGCGCCGACGTGACCCGCATCTCCTCCGGCGACTGACTCCGCCGATCGCTCAGAGCGCCGCCGAGGCCGCGGCGCGCGGCGCGGACTGCGGCTGGTCGTTGACCGCCGGCGACGGCGTCTTGGCGTGGAACGCGGCGACCTCCTTTTGCGCCTGCTGCAAGGCGGCGGCGTTCAGCCGTTCGGCGACCTCGTCGCGCTTCTTGGCGGCGCTGGCGTCGCCCTGCTGCGCCGCGATCGCGAACCAGACATAACTCTGGCCCATGTCCTGCGGCACGCCCAGGCCGCGCGCATAGAGAATCGCCAAATTGAACTGGCTGTCGAGCAGGCCGTATTCCGCGGCGCGGCGGAACCATTGCGCGGCGGCTGCGTAATCGGGCTTGCCGTTCACGCCTTCCGCGAGCACAACGCCGAGATTGTGCATGGCGCGGACGTGGCCCTGGTTCGCGGCCTTCTCATAATAATCGGCCGCCTTCCTGGCGTCGCGTGGCGCGCCGATTCCCTTTTCATAGGCTGCGCCCAGGCGAAATTGCGCCTGCGCCATGCCCTTGGCCGCCGCCTTTTCGAACCAGCGGATGGCCGCGGCCTGATCCTGCGCGACGCCTCTTCCCAAGGCGAGGCGCGACGCATAATCATATTGGGCGAGCATATCTCCTGTCTCGGCGCGCTCCTTCAGCGCGCGCGCCTGGGCGCCCGCCTGGATCGCGGCGATCGTGTTCGCAGGCCCGCCGATCGAGCCTGTGGCCAGCGGATCGGGCAGGCTCGCGCCCGTCATCGGCTTCGGCGCGACGACATTGCCGGGCAGGATCGGCGTCCCATTGAGCGGCGCCGTCGGCGCGGCGGGCACAGGAGCCGAAGCGGGCGCAGGAGCCGCGGCGGGCGCAGGAGCCGAGGCGCTGGTTTTTGCGGGCGACGGCGCGGGCGAGGCCGCAGGTTCGTGGCCGGCGGGGCGGGCGCCCTCGGCCTTGGGCGCCAACACCGCCTGCATCGGCGGCGGCGGTCCGTCGAACAGGCGATAAGCCTCATAGGCTCCGAACGAAAGCAGGGACGCCGCTGTCACCAGCAGGGCGGGCAGACGGCGCCCGCCGCTGTTTTCGCCGACCGCCAGCGGGCGGACGAAGGCGGCGCCAACACTGTTCCCCGCATTGGCTTCGGGCGCGGCGGGACGCTTTTTCGGTTCCTTTTCGTGCTTTTCGGCGGATTCGGCGGCGATCCGCGCAGCGAGGGCGCGGCGGGCGATGTCGATGTAGCTCGCCGCCGCCGGCTGGCTCTCCGGGTCCTTGCCGAGCCTCGGCGCGTCGAAGCCGAAATCGGACTCGTCGTCGTCCATCTCGGCCACGCGCGGAAGCGCGGGGCTCTCGCCAGCCTTGGGTTCGCGTGGTTGCCCCGCGCGGGGCTCCAGCAGGATGTCGTCGGCGTCGACCGCGGCTCTGGCCGCGGCCCGCGCGCTTCCCGAGGGGGCCGGCGCGCGCGGCGCGAACTCGCCGACGCCGCGGGACTCGATCACGTCTTCCTCCAGCATGGCGAGGCGGTCGACGACCTTTTCGAGCGTTTCGTGAACCGCCGACAGGGTTTGCTGGGCGAGGCGGTCCGAAGCCTCCGTCCTTTCGCGCAGATCGCTGATTTCCCGCGCATTTCTCTCCTCGCCCCCAGACTCGCGCAAGGTTTCGAGCCGTTCCGTCAGATCCTCGACGGCGCGCTGTAAGCGGACGCCGGTTTCCGCGCCGGACAGTTCCAGACGCCGGGCGATCTCGGCAATGCGGCGATCGAGCGACTCGATCGCGCTCGAATCGAATGGGGGCTCCGGCTGGGCGCTCAACTTTTCAGCCACCGACCGCAGCAAGGGTTCGATCCGATCGTGTTCGCTGTCGCGCGCCGGCGCGCGCGTCTCCTCGATCCGCGCCGCGAGGGTGTCGTGGAGTTCGTCGAGGCGGCGGGCCAGGTCGTCGAATCGCGAGTCGTCGATCGTCGGCGGCGCGCGGTCGAAGCGCGAAGCGAGTTCGCTCAGGCGCGCCTCGATTTCGCTCCACGGCAGCGCGACCTGCGCGGCGCCGGCGTCGCGGTTCTCGCGCGCGACTTCCTCCAGCCGCTCGCCCAGGGCGCCGACCTGGCGCTCCAGCCGCTCGATCGGCGCGATCTTATCCATCGCTGCGGCCAGCATGGCGCGGATCTGGTCGGTCTGATGACGGATCTGGAGGAAGTCGGCGAGGTCGCCCCCGCCCGCCTGGCGCAATTGGTCCAGCTTGTCCTCGACCTCGCGCAACTGGCGCGAGACGCCTTCGAAATGGGCCGGGGCGCCGGCCTCGGCCAGCGCCTGGCGCACGTCGTCGGCGAGCAATTCGATCGGGGCCAGCACGGCCTCGCGCATGCCTTCCTCGCGCGAACGCTCGATGCGCAGGGTCAGCGCCCGCACGGCGTCTTCGAGCGAGGCCACCTGGCTGCGCGGGGCGAGATCGTCCAGCGCCCGGCTCATCGCCGCGATCTTTTCGCCGAGGGCGTCGATCTCCGCGGACGAGGTCGGCTCGGGACGGGTCGCGGCGGCTTGAAGCATAGCCTCGCGAGCGTTGTCCACGCGATCCGAAAGCGCGCGGACCGCGTTTTCAAGTTCCTTTACCGCCGCCCGCGGCGCCGCCTCGGCGACGCCGCGGCCCAAGAGGGCGATGTCGCGGCCGAGAGCGTCGAGTCCGTCGAGCCTGGCGGCAAGGCTTTCGGTTCCAGCGGTTTGCGGCGCGGCGAGCGCCGCGTCGACGCGCGCCCCCAGATCGCCCGCCAATCGCTCCAGCTCGGCTCGCGACTGGGCGCCGGATGCGACGAAATCCTGGCGCATCGCGTCGATCCGGCCGGAAAGGGATTCGAGTCCGGTCTGGAGGCGGTCGATATGATCGGCGGGGGGCGCCGCGCCGGCGGCGGCGGCGTCGAATTTGCGCGCCAGGGCCTCGAAACGTTCGTCCAGCAGCGCGGTGAGCTGCGCCGTCTGCGGGCGCGGCGTGCGCACGCCGGACTCAAGATCGCGCTGTCGCGCGGCGATCTGGCCGATCGCGTCGGCGACCCCGCCCTTGAGCGCGTGCGCGCCATCCTGCCCCTGCGGCGCCGGCCGGTCGAGCCGGGCAAGAATCGCGGCAAGCCGCCCATCGAGCCGGCGCAGACAGGATTCGTCCGCGCCTTCCCCGGATTGACGCGACATTGCCTCGATCCGCGACTCCAGGCGCTCCAGCGCGCCGCGCAGGGCATCGTCGTCGGACGGCCGTTCCTGGCGCGACAGCCGGGTTTCGAATTCGCCAAGCCGGGCGTGGGCAGAGCCGATCGCGCCCCGTAGCGGCTTGGTCGCCTCCTTGTCGCGGCGATTCAATCGTTGCTCGATTTCGCTCAGCCGGGCGCCGACCTGAGCCAGGGTGTCGGCGCGATCCTCCTCGGAGGCCTCGATCAGCTGGGCGACATTGGCGATGGCGCGCGCGGCCCGCGTTTCGACCCGACTCGCCTGCTCCTCGAAGGCGGCGACCGCCTGTTCGAGCAGGGCCTCCGCGTCGGCGCTTTCGCGAGCGTAACGCCCGCGGCGGATCGGGTCCGAATTCCGGCGCATGAACAGCTCGGCGGCGGCGGCGCGGCCCCGGCGGGGCTCCGGCGCGACGTTCCGGCGGCTCACGCGCTCGGTCGTCCGCGCGCTTTCGCCCCATTCCCTTGCATCATCCTCATTCGACCGGGATTCGACGCGCCGGTCGGACTCGCCGCGCCGCCGGCGCGGCGTCTCGTCGGCGCGCGGCGCCTGGCTGAGGCGCGCAAGCTGGGCGGCGACGGCCTCCAGCCTTTCGTCGGCGTCGAACTCCTGGGCGTTGGCGCCGATTTCGGCGGCGCGGTCCGCGATCGCCCGATTCATCCACTCGCCCAAAGACAGCCCGTCGCGCCGCGCGGCTTCCTTCGCGGCCTCGCGCACATCGAAATCCACGCCCTTGATGCTCCACGGAGCCGCTTTGGTCATTTGTCGATCCTGCTGTCGAGCGGGGTGAAACCCTTGTTCCGCATAGGGCCTGACTTGCCGCGTCGGCGCGATTCGGCGACGCTCTCAGGCCTCCCATCGACTTTCCGAATTTAGGGTAAACATCCCGTTAACCATGATCGATTTTGAGACACACAAGTTAAAGCTGTGAAATTTTCATTGCAGGTTGTGTTGACGAAGGTTACAACCTTTCCGTGTGTCATGTTCCGATTCCCTTCCCATCCAGGACCTCACAAAAATGAAATCCTCAGCCCAGCGCGTCGAACGCCTTCCCCACCGCGAGCAATCGCTCGCCGAAATGCTGACCATCGGCGAAATTGCGCGAATCTATGGGATTACACTCCGCGCCTTGCGCTTTTACGAGCAACGCGGCCTGCTGAAGCCTTTGCGCCGTGGCGGCGCGCGCTTCTATGATTCGACCCAGAGGACTCGGCTTCAGCTGATCCTCAAGGGCAAGCACCTCGGCTTCACGCTCAGTGAAATTTCCGGCCTGCTCGACGCCGACGCGAGCGCCGCCCAGCCGACTGCGGATTTTACGCTGGACGAAACGATGGTGCTGGCCCAGCTTCGCCATCTCGAAGGACGCCGCACCGAACTTGATCAGGCGATCGAGGAACTGCGCGCGACCCAACGCCGCCTCACCGGCGCGCCGGATTGAACATCCCGCGGCCTGCCCTTCGCGCGCCAGGCCGCATCCTTCCCCGGCGCCCGAGGAAACGCCGGCGAATCGCGACAAAAGCAGATCGAGAACCGACGTGTCCCATGGCCCGCCAATCGCGCGGGCCATTTTAATCATTTCCAAGAGCGCTTTGCGGAGTCGCATTCCTGCCGCCGGCGCAAGATCGGACCCGGTCAGAACGGCCGCCCATTGCCGGAGCGATCGCCTTGAGCCATGCTGGCGCCAGGGAACCAAACTCTTGCGAGAGCGCCATGGGCCGTCAGATCGCCGTTTATTTCTCCTTGCACAGCCCTTGGGCCTACATCGGCCATGGCGCATTTCAGGCGCTTGTCGCCAAGCACAAGCTGCGCGTGAACTACCGTCCCGTCTCTCTGCACCAGATCTATCCGGAATCGGGGGGCTTGCCGCTCGCCAGGCGTCATCCGCTGCGGCAGAACTACCGGATCGTCGAATTGCAACGCTGGCGCGAAAAGCGCGGCCTGAAGCTCCACCTCCATCCCAGGCACTGGCCCTTCGATCCCGCGCCCGGAGACAGGATCGTCTGCGCCATGACCCTGGCTGGAGTGGACCCCTCGAATTTCATGGCGGGCGCCTTCGCCGGCGCCTTCGAGCGCCAGCTCGATGTCGGCGATGTCGCGACGCTGGCGCAAATCCTCGGCGAAACGGGCTATGAGCCGGCCTGGCTGCGGCGAGGCGAGAGCGGCGAGGCGGAGACCTGCTATCAGGGCAATCTGGCGCTCGCGCTGGAAGCCGGCGTGTTCGGCTCGCCATCCTATGTGCTCGACGGGGAGGTGTTCTGGGGCCAGGACCGCCTCGAACTGCTCGACGACGCGCTGACCAGCGGACGGGCGCCCTTTCGGCCTGACGCCTGACTTCTTTTTTGGAATTAGCGCTTCCCTCCGGCGCCGCAAGATTCTAGGACTGTCACGCTTCACCAAAGGGTCTTTTCGTGGCTTGCAAACATATACTGGTCACCGGCGGCGCGGGCTTCATCGGTTCGGCGGTCGCGCGGCGCATCATCGAGCAGACGCCTCATGAGGTGCTGGTCTTCGATAAGCTCACTTACGCCGGCAATCTGGCCTCGCTCGCGCCGGTCGCCGCCCACCCGCGCTATCATTTCGCGCAGGGCGACATCTGCGACGCCGGGGCGGTGCGCGCGGCCTTCGAGTCCTTCAAGCCCGACTGGGTGATGCATCTGGCCGCGGAGAGCCATGTCGATCGCTCGATCGACGGCCCCGGCGAGTTCATTCAGACGAATCTGGTCGGCACTTTCGTCATGTTGCAGGAAGCTCTGCGCCACTGGCGCGGGCTCCAGGGCGAGGCGGCCCGGAATTTCCGCTTCCACCACATCTCGACCGACGAAGTTTTTGGATCGCTCGGCGATGACGGCCTATTCCGCGAAGACACGCCCTACGCGCCCAATTCGCCCTATTCCGCCTCGAAGGCCGGCTCCGATCATCTGGTGCGCGCCTGGACCCATACTTACGGCCTGCCCACCGTCGCCACCAATTGCTCGAATAATTACGGGCCTTACCAGTTCCCCGAGAAGCTGATCCCGCTGATCATCCTCAACGCCCTGGAAGGCAAGCCCCTGCCCGTCTATGGCGCCGGCGAGAACATCCGCGACTGGCTCTATGTCGACGACCATGCCGAAGCCTTGCTTCTTGCGGTCGAACAGGGCCGGATCGGCGAGAGCTACAATATCGGCGGGATCAACGAGCGCAAGAATATCGATGTCGTCCACGCGATCTGCGACCTGATGGACGAAATGGCGCCGGACGCGCGCATCGGGCCGCGCCGCAATCTCATCACCTTCGTTTCGGACCGGCCCGGCCACGATCTGCGCTATGCCATCGATTGCGCCAAGATCGGGAGCGAACTCGGCTGGCGGCCGCGCGAAACCTTCGAAACGGGCCTGCGCAAAACGGTGCGCTGGTATCTCGACAATCGCGCCTGGTGGGGCGACATCCGCTCCGGCCGCTATCGCGGCGAAAGGCTCGGAACCCTGGCGAACTGAGGAATGCCCTGCATGAGCTCGATCCTTGTCGAGGCGACCGCCATACCCGGCGTCAAGATCGTCACGCCGAAGAAATTCGGCGACCACCGCGGTTTTTTTTCCGAGGTCTATAACCGCCAGGCGTTCGCCGAGGCCGGGATCGCGCTGGATTTCATCCAGGACAATCATTCCCTTTCCGCGCAGGTCGGAACATTGCGCGGGCTGCATTTCCAGTCGGCGCCTTTCGCCCAGGACAAGCTTGTGCGCGTCCCGCGCGGCCGCATTCTCGATGTCGCGGTGGACATCAGGAAAAGCTCGCCGACTTTCGGTCGCCATGTCGCGGTGGAATTGTCGGCCGAGAATTGGCGGCAATTGCTCGTCCCGATCGGTTTCGCCCACGGTTTCGTAACCCTCGAGCCGGACACCGAGGTCATGTACAAGGTGACGAATTATTATTCGGCGGCCAACGACCTGGGCCTTGCCTGGGACGACCCCGACCTCGCCATCGCCTGGCCGCTGCCGCCCGGCGGCGCAGTGCTCTCCGACAAGGACCGCAAGCATCCGCGCCTGCGCGACCTGCCGGCGATTTTCGCCTGAGCGGCTTCATGCGCCGCCCCCGTCGGCCGGTCGGCGTTTCGTGTTCAACAGGCAATTCTTTGAAATGGACGGTTCGATGAAAGGCATCATTCTGGCTGGCGGCAGCGGCACCCGGCTGCATCCGATGACCCAGGTCATCTCGAAACAGCTGTTGCCGATTTATGACAAGCCAATGATCTATTATCCGCTGACCACTTTGATGCTGGCGGGCATTCAGGAAATCCTGATCATCTCGACGCCGCAGGATCTGCCTCTGTTCCAGCGCCTGCTCGGCGACGGAACGCAATGGGGCGTCGAACTGTCCTATGCCGAACAGCCGCGTCCCGAAGGCCTGGCGCAGGCCTATCACATCGGCGCGGATTTCGTCGCTGGCCAGAAATCGGCGCTGATCCTCGGCGACAATCTGTTTTACGGCCATGGACTCGCCCCGATCCTGCGCAACGCGTCCTCGACCGCGCGCGGCGCGACCGTCTTCGCCTATCACGTCCACGATCCCGAGCGATACGGCGTGGTCGAGTTCGACTCCGCGGGCAAGGCGACGTCGATCGAGGAAAAGCCAAAAAAGGCGCGCTCGAACTGGGCGGTCACGGGGCTCTATTTTTACGACGAGCGGGCCGCCGAGCTCGCCGCCGGCCTGAAGCCGTCGCCGCGCGGTGAATTGGAGATCACCGATCTCAATCTGGAATATCTGAAGCGCGGTGAGTTGCGGGTCGAGAAAATGGGGCGCGGATTCGCCTGGCTCGACACCGGCACGCCGGACTCCCTGCTCGAAGCCGCCGAATTCATGCGCACGCTGGAAAAACGCACCGGCTTCCGGGTCGCCTGTCCCGAGGAGGTCGCTTTCATTTCGGGATGGATTTCCGAGCGGCAGCTGCGCAGCCTCGCCGAACCGCTCAAAAAGAGCGGTTACGGCTCCTATCTCAGCCAGTTGCTCCATCGGCTGTGAGACGACTTCCGCGTGAATTCTGCGGACGTCGTGTGAAGCGCTCTCGACGCCCCGCCGGGAATCGTGGGCGAAAGGGATGGCTCAGCCGCTCGCCGCGGGAGTAGCCTTGTTTTCGCTTTGCGGCGTGATCCCCGACTCCTTGATCAACCGCGCGCCGCGCTCGGGGTCGGGCTCGACGCCCATCCCTTTCATCAGCATCACGCCGAGATTGTACATGGCCATTTCGTGCTGGTTCGCGGCGGCCTGTTCGTACCAGCGTACGGCTTCTTCAAGATTTTTTTCTACCCCTCGCGCTGTGCAGTACAGCACGCCGAGCTGGAATTGCGCGGGCGGGAAGCCGGCGTCGGCCGCGCGCCTGAACCATTGCGCGGCCTGGGCGAGCTGAGCGTCCGCGGCGCTCCCGGAAGACAGCAGCGCGCCGACAATGTGCTGGGCGACGACATTGCCCGATTCGGCCGCGGCAAGATAATACCGCACCGCCTGATCGGGCCGCGCCGACGCGCGATCGAATTGCCCTGAATAGAAATGCCCCAGGTGCAGCGACGCTTCCGGCGAGCCGGAGGCGGCGGCGTCGAGCAGGAGCTTTTCCGCCAGGTCAAGATCGCGCTGGGCGCGATCCGGCGACAGGTAAAGGAGAGCCAGCTGGGTCTTCGCCGTGCGGTCGCCCGCCTCCGACGCCTCGCGCAGGAGATTCATAGCGCGTCCGAGATCGGGCGAGCCAGACGTCCCTTTCATATGAATTTCGGCCAGCTTGACCTTGGCCTCGGGGACGCCCTCCCTGGCGGCGAATTCAAGCCAGCGCATCGCAGCGTCGATATCTTGCGGGAGTCCGGTCCCGGAGCCGAGAAAAATGCCGGCGTTATAGGCGGCGATCGCATGGCCCTGCTCCGCCGCCTTGACGAACCACCGTCCCGCCTCGCCAAGACTGAGGGGAACGCCCAGGCCCTCGGCCGAGAAACGGCCCATCGTGAACTGAGCCTGAGCATCGCCCGATTCGGCCAGGACGCGATACCAGTTCGCGGCTTCGCGCAGGTCGGGCGGGATCAGGCCGCCCTGGCTGTAAAAAACGGCCAAAGCCTTGATGGCGGGGATATGCCCGGTCTTTGCCGCGCGGCGGAGATAGGTTTCGGCCTGGTCCACGTCCACCGGCCCGCCCTCGCCGCTGAGCCGAATGCGCCCATAGTTGTATGCGGCGTCGACGTCCCCGGCGTCGGCGGCGAGGCGCAAGTAGGCGGCAGCGCGCTCCGGATCGATTTCGCGCCCCTTGCCGGAATGATAGATGCTCGCCATCGCGAGCTGCGCGCGCCTATGGCCGAGATCGGCCGCCTTCTGATACCAATCCGCGCCGAGTTCAAGGTTCGGCTCGACCCCGAGCCCGCGATAATAAATTTCGCCAAGGCCGAATTGGGCGGAGGCCTGATCGTCGTCCGCCGCGATCCGGAAATATTCGAGCGCGCGCGCGAAATCTTTTCCCACGCCGAAACCGTCGAGGTAAATCATTCCCATGAGCGCCCAGGCTTCGTTCATGCCCTGACGACCGGCCTTGTCCAGCCAGAACAGAGCCTGGGTCGTATCGCGCTCGATCGTCGGCGTGGCGGCGAAAATCACCTCGGCCGTGGCCGAGGCCATTTGCTCATCGCGAGCCGTGCGCTGCCATTTTTCGCTGAGCCGTCCGGCCGAGGCCCCATGTAGGAAAATCCGTCCCAGTCGCAACTGCGATTCGGCATGGCCGCGTTCCGCCGCGAATTTGTACCATGCCGCCGCGCGGGCGTGATTGGGATAAACGGCGCCGAAGCCGTTTTGATAGACATCCGCAAGGCGGAAGGCGGAGTCGACATCGCCGCCGCTGGCGCCCCGCTGCCACAAGCTGAGCGCGGTATGAAACCTGCGCCGTTCGAACGCGCGCTGGGCGCGCGCGCGCAGCCAGTTTTTGCCCGGCCCGTCGATCCAGGGAAGGACCGGCTGCAAGAGTTTGTGCGCCAACCTCTTCATGGCTCGCGCATCGACTCGCCCCAGCCGCGCTGGCCGGCGTTCAATAGATAGCTGGCCACGCTCCGTCGGCCGACCTTGATGTCCCCATGCAGGGTCATGCCCGGCATAAGGCGGAAATTCGTGGGCACGCCGCGAAAATTCATTCGGTCGATGCTGACGCCGACCTTGTAATAGGCGTCGGTTGGTTGGCCCGTATTCTCGTCGATCCAGAACGCGCCCTCGGAAATCCATTTGACCTTGCCTTCGGCGGTGCCATGCTGGGCATAGTCGAAGGCGTCGATCTTGAGCGTGACCGGATCGCCGACCTTAATAAAGCCGACATCGCGCGAAGCCACATCGAGGTCGGCTTCGATCGGCATCTTCACCGGCATCGCGGTGATGAATTTGTCGCCCGGCTGAAGCACCGAGCCGACCGACAATTTGGCGACCGTCAGGATGATTGAATCCTCCGCCGCGACGAGCTTGACCACGTCCTGATGAACGATGGCCTTCTTGAGCGAGGCGACCGCCTGATCGCGATTGTTCTGCGCCGTCACAATGTCCTGGCTATCGGTCGCGCGCCATTGCTGGATGAAGGCGTCCCGGTTCGCTTTGTACGTATTGAGCTGCGCCTGTGCTTCTTTCAGCGAATTGGTCAGATTCTCGACCTGACGCTCCATTTCCACCTTGTTGTCCTTGGACATCAACTCATTGAGCAGCGACCCCGCCCCCGAGGAAAGAAGCGACGACCTCATGGTTTCGATCTTTCCGGCGATGGCCGATCTTTGATTGTAGCGATCGATGTCGTTTTTAGTCTTGGCGATCGTCGCCTCGGTCTGGGCGATCTGCTCGTCGAAGCTCTTGACCTGGGCGTCGTACTGCGCCTTGCGATCGAGAAACAGCTTTTGCTGCAATTGGTTGTAATGCCTTTGCGCCGGATCGTCGTCGCCGGTGAACACGGGAGCCTTGCCCGCCAGTTCCGCCTGGTCCCGAACGATCTGCGCGTTGAGGCTCGCGACCTGCTGGCGAAGCTGGGTGACGTCCGCCGTCGCGAATGTCGGATCGAGTGTCGCGATCACCTCGCCCTTCCTGACGAGCATGCCTTCGCGCACATTGATGCTCTTGATGATCGACTGATCCAGCGCCTGGTACACCTGAGCGGGGGCCAGGAGGTTGATCTGGCCATTCGTGCTTTCGACAACCTTGTCCAGTTTCCCGAAAATGAGGACAAGACCGAAGGCCACGAGAAATCCGAGCAGGACGTGGACCGTCGCCATCGCCGAGCGCGGCAGCGGCGCCTCGCGGATCGCGGCCACATCGGACTGGAAGCTTCGAACGACGGATTGGGTGGAGACTTCAGTGGACACCGCGCGCCCCCTTCATGTTGCCAGCCACCGCGGCGCGCTCGATATGACCGTTCTGCTGGTGCCACAGTCCCGCATAAATCTCGCATCTTGCGAGCAGTTCCTGGTGGGTTCCCATGTCCAGGAACTTGCCCCGCTCGAGAACGAGAATGGCGTCGGAATGAACCAGGGACGATAGGCGGTGGGAAATGGCGATCACCGTGCGTCCCTTGGCGATCTTCCTGATGCTGGCGTTGACGATCGCCTCGCTGTCGGGATCGAGCGCGCTGGTCGCCTCATCGAGGATCAGGATTCGCGGATCGACGATGAGGGCGCGCGCAATCGCCAAGCGCTGGCGCTGCCCGCCGGACAGGTTGGGCGAACCTTCATAGATATAGGTGTCGTAGCCTCTGGGAAGGCGATCGATGAATTCTTCCGCGCCGGCGAGCCGGGCGGCGCGGATCACGTCGTCCAGCGTCGCGTCCGCCTTGGCCGCCGCGATATTCTCGCGAATCGTGCCGCTGAACAGGAAGTTTTCCTGGAGAACCACGCCGAGGCTGCGACGAAGATGCGAAATGTTATATTCGCGGACGTCGACGCCGTCGATCTTGATCAGGCCTTCATATTCCGCGTGCAGGCGCTGCAGCAGGCGCGTCAAGGTGGTCTTGCCCGATCCGCTTCGCCCGACCACGCCGAGGGTCGTTCCGATCGGAACCTCGAAACTGAGATCGTCGATCGCCGGCGTCAGGCTGCCAGGATAGGAAAAGCGGACTTTGCTGAACTCGACCTGGCCCTGGAGCGGCTTCCTGACGCCTTTCTCCCCATGGCCTTCCTCTTTCGGCCGATTGACCAAATTCCTGACAGACGCGACAGCGGCCCGCGCCTCATCGGCATTGGTGATCAGTCCCGCCATCTGCATCAGCGGTCCGGCGACGCGTTGCGAGAGCATGAGAAAGGCGAAAAGCGTGCCGATCATGACGCCGTGGTCGGTGCTCGTCATCGCGATATAGACGCCCACGGCGTAGGCGCCGGTAACTGCGAGGCGCTCCATCGGAACCACGCCGGTCTTGGCGACGGCGCCAATCCAGGACAGATTGTTGCGCGCCTCGGCGCAGCGCGCGACATGGGCGTCCCACATCTTCCGCTGGCGGCTCTCCAGCGCCAGGGACTTGACCGTCCGGACGCCCGCCAGGGTCTGATAGAGAAACGAGCCGCGCTGGGTCTCGGCGCGGATGACCTCGCCATTCGCCTTGCGGATGTGGGGCAGGATGGCCAGCAGCCAGGCGACGATCAAGGCGCAGAAAAGAAGCACGATGAAGGTCAACAGCGGGTTGATCGCGAACATGACCGGAAGAAAAATGAGGAGAACAAGCGAGTCAAGAACGACGCCGAACACCTGTCCGGTCAGGAAATCGCGAATTTTCCAAACCTCGTTGAAGTCATGCATGGTCTCGCCGATTTGAACCCGCTCGAAATAATCGACCGGTAACTGGACCACACGGTCGAACATATATTCGGCGAGTCTCACATCGATGCGCGCGGCCAGAAACAACACGAGAAAACCACGCAAATAGGTGAACGCCGTCTCGAACAGGATGATGACGCCCATGCCGGCGGTCAGCACCACGAAGGTCGACATCGCCTTGTAGTAAAGCACGCGACTGCCGATCACCGTCCAGAAAACGATCGGCGCCAGCGCGAAAATGCTGAGCGCGAAGGCGGAAAGTGCGATGTCGCGGACCAGCTTGCGCTCGCGTAGAATCAGCGTCCCGACCAGCCCGAAGCCGAATGGCTTTTCCTCGTCGAGCACATGATACTGGCGCCGCACCAGCGCGACATCGCCTGACCAGGCCTCCTGGAATTGCAGCCAATCCAGATTCAAAAGG
Organism: Pseudomonadota bacterium; assembly: GCA_021813805.1. Taxonomy (GTDB): domain Bacteria; phylum Pseudomonadota; class Alphaproteobacteria; order Rhizobiales; family Beijerinckiaceae; genus Rhodoblastus. The sequence continues at coordinate 121,610 of JAKAJL010000003.1, forward strand.
GCGTCGGCCGCAGCATTCGGGTCCCGCAAGGTGACGCCCCGCGGTTGCCCCTCGTAATGGGCGTTCATCCCGACCAGCACCATGCTGGCCCCGGACTTGAGCCGGACGATCGCGGGAAGCGCCTTTTCCAGATGAGCGAGTCCATCGCCGTCGAGATGCAGCGCCTTGGCCTTCAGGCCGGCGTGACGGGCGCAATGCACAAGCATCGCATAATCGACATCGGCGCTTTCCAGCGCGTTATCCTGAACCAGCTGTGGCACGGTCAACTGCAGCCCATGCATGGCCCCGACGATCGCCAGACATTCGAGCGCCGACGTGTCGACGCGCTCGGCGACGCCCGGGGCGGAGGAAAGCGTCAAGGTCATGAAAGCTCCGGATCGAATTTCAAAAGTCTATCAATGTTAGCTTACCATGTTTTTTGCTGCAAGGCGGCAAAAAACCACACTTAACGCTTTCGTGCGCCGATTGCGCAGAAAAACATTCGCGAGTCCAAGCAAGCCGAGGCGACGGACGCATCAGGGTCGAGACAATCCGGCCGTCGCGCGTCGAAACGCAACGGAAACCAGTAAAAAAAAAGTCATGGTTAATATCGCGACTTCGAGCTTTTACACCAACCGGGAGCCGAAATTTTCATCTGCGATGGTTGGCCGCCGCTCGTTGCGTTAAATTCCGCGCCCTCCCCACCCCCCTCGCAGGGCGGTCCGGCAGACGCGGCGGGAACCATCTGGACAGGCGCCAGGGATTCTGTTATCCGAAACTCAACGGTCCGGCGCTCCGCAAGCGCGGGTGATTATTTGCCATATGGCCGACGACCTTCGCGCTCAGGCAGCGCGGCGGCAGAGGTCTTTCAAACACAGGAATCCAGCGTGCAAGTTCTCGTTCGCGACAACAATGTCGATCAGGCCCTCAAGGCTCTCAAGAAGAAGATGCAGCGCGAAGGCATCTTCCGCGAAATGAAACTGCGCGGTCATTATGAAAAGCCCTCCGAAAAGCGCGCCCGCGAGCAGGCGGAAGCCGTGCGCCGCGCCCGCAAGCTCGCCCGCAAGAAAATGCAGCGCGAAGGCCTGCTGCCCGTGAAGGGCAAGGTCGCCGCCCGCTGATTGGCGCGGCTCGACTCTCGCGCTGGGGAAATCGAACTCGCGCGATGATCGGCTCCTGGTTCGACGCCGGGAAAAGACGTTCCTTTCTTGTGCGCGGGTTCAGACGTATCGGGGCTCGACATGCCGCGCCGTTGGATTTGGCGCGCCATTGACCCGTGACTCACGCGAACCGCGCCTTGCGCGTCGAAGCGTCGGGTAAAAGAAAATACACCATGCGGGGTTAGCTTGCGCCCCGCCCATTCCCGCGCAGGGCTCGGCACAGACGCGGGAAGCGCGGGAAGCAGACCGGAGCCGATTGTGATCGCCATGGCCAGGAATTTCAGGGCGGGTCACCGCAAATATCTCGTCGCTTTCGCGATCTCGGCCCTCGCCGCGCCGATGGCCGGCTGCGATTCAGTGCCGGGCGGCGGCCATGGGCCCGGCTACGCCGAAATAGCCAACAACGATCCCAAGGCGGCCGAAGCCAATATCGCGTCGCTGGACGCGGTCGTCGCGGCCCATCCCAACGACGCCGAGGCTTATAACACGCGCGGCGTCGCCTATGCCAAGATCGGTCGCTACAGCCAGGCGATTTCCGACTTCTCGCAAGCTGTCAAGCTCGACCCGAATCACGCGTCGGCCTATACTAATCGCGCCCTCGCCGAACGCCAGATCGGATCGAACGACGCGGCGATGCAGGATTTCACCCGCGCCATTCAGGCCAACCCGAATCACGCCCCGGCTTTTCTCGGCCGCGCCAATCTCGAACGCGCCAACGGCCAACTCGACGCCGCCCTGAGCGACCTCGACCAGGCGATCCGTCTCAACCCCGAGAGCGCCCAGGCCTTTCACGCGAGGGGGCTGATCTATCAGAAAAAGGGCGACAACGCCCGCGCCATCACCGATTTCGACAATGCGATCGACCGCGATCCGTTCCACTCGGCGCCTTACGAGGCGCGGGCCGAGAGCCTTATGGCCCTCGGCAAGCCGGACAAGGCGGTCGAGGACTTCAACGCCGCGCTGAACGTCAACAACCGCAACGCCGACGCATGGGCCGGCCTTGGTCTCGCCTATGAGAAACAGGGCGACCGCGCCAAGGCGTTGCTGAATTATCAACGCGCCTTGTCGCTCGACCCCAACGAGCCGGTCGCGCGAGAAGGCATTGGCCGCGTTCGGGGCTAGCGAGCATTCGCGAAAGGTTGTCGCGCTTTTCGGACAAGAATATTCGCCAAAACAATGAAATAACAGAGTGCGTTTGGCTCCGCGCCCTGCGAACGCGCGCTAAACGGGCGCGGCAAAGGAAGCGAAACGCGCGCAGACTTCCTCATAGACCCGTCGCTTGAACGGAACGATCAAGTCCGGCAGGCGCTCCATCCGCTCCCAGCGCCAGGCGTCGAACTCCGGCTTATGGCCATCGGGCGCATCGATGTCGATTTCGGACTCCTCGCCAGTAAAACGCAGAGCGAACCATTTCTGCGTCTGGCCGCGAAACCGTCCCCGCCAGGTTTTCTTGGTGATGTCGCCCGGCAGATCATAGCTGAGCCAGTCCGGCGCCTCGGCCAGGAAATTCACGCTGCGCACGCCGGTCTCCTCGCGCAATTCCCTCAGCGCCGCCCGGTAGGCAGTCTCGCCATCGTCTATGCCGCCTTGCGGCATCTGCCATTCATGGTCGGCCTGGATCAGATCCGGCAAGCGTTTGGATTTGCGCCGTCCGACGAAAACCAGACCTTGCGCATTGAGAAGCATTATCCCGACACAGGGACGATAGGCCAAAGCTTCGATCACGAGGTCACCTCTTTCCGTTGCGGGCCAAACTCTCGCCGCGAATCGCCGCCGAAACCGGAATGAGAACGACGCCATCCCGCTTGAGATCGGCGGCGAAGCGCGCGATCCGTTCGCTCGCCTCAGGCAATCCGGCGGCATAGCCGATGGCGACGCCGTTCTGGCGCGCCAGGCTTTCCAACCGCTGCAACGCAGTCCCGATCGCCGCCTCGCCGCGCGCGGCGTCGAGGCGCAGATCGGCCTTGGCGAAACCGACGCCATGGGCGAGCGCTGCCTCGCCGGCGAGGCTTTGCGGCGAGGAGCCGTCATCGACATAATCGAGGCCGCGGGAGGCCAGTTCCTTCATCAGCGCCTGCGTCGCCGCCTCGTCGGCGGTGAAGCGCCCGCCAAGAAAATTCACCACGCCGATATAGCCGGAGAAGCGGCTCATCTGCCAATGCAGATCGTTGAGCGCCGCGGCGGCGTCGCCAACGCGCAGAACATGAGGACCTGGCGAATCCGCGGGATTTAACGGCTCCATCGGCGTCTGCAACAGGATTTCATGGCCTGCGGCGCGCGCTTCCGCAGCCTGGCGCCCCGCCTCGGCCCCATAAGGCGCAAAAGCCAGGCTTACCTCGGGCGGCAGACGCCGGATCGCCTCGTCGGTCGCCGCGCTGTCCAGACCCATTCCGGCGACCAGAATGGCGACCCTCGGCGCGCCCGGCTTGAAGGCGGGCTGGAGCGCCAGCGGCCGGGCGTAAACCTGCGCCGGAGCGGCACCGTCCTGGCCACGACGCGGCAGGAAGCCGAATCGGCTTTTTTCGATCAGGCGCTGGTCTGGCGCCGGCGTCAGCGCCATCGCGCCTCCGGCGTCGGGCACATGAATGACGAATCCCTGCGCCACGCCGGAGTCGCCGCGCACCACCCGGACCCCGTTTTCGATTCCCTCCTGCGCGGCGGCGTCCTTGTGATCCGCCGGGGTCGGCGCAGGCGGCGGCGCGGGCGGCGCCGGCTGAATGACGGCGACCGCCTCGGGCTCGCCGCCGCCTCGATCCTTAACCGAAAAGAGGAAAAGGCCGCCGATGACCGCGCCGAACAGCCCCAGCGCGAGCGCCCCAAGCCGCCAGCCGCCCGGTCCCGGATCGGGTGGCTGTCTGAGGTCCTGTCCCAGCGGGCGATCGAGATCGTCGAGCATGTCCGTGTCGCGAAGGGGCCGAATCAGGCGGGCCCAGCCTGCTCAGGTTAGTGAAGCAGACTGGGCCCGTCGAGAGGACCGGTCACTCGGACCGGGATCATTTCGATTTGTCGTCGGAAGGCGCCGGCTTGAGGACCGGTTCGCTGTTCGGACCCGCCGGAGGCGCGGGCGCCTTGGCCGCTGACGCGTCGGCCGAACCCTTGCCGGCCGCGTCGTCGGACTTGGCCGCGGTCTTGTCGGAATTCTTCTTGGCGGCTTCCGCAGTCTTCTGCGCGGCCTTTCCGGCGGCTTCGGCGGCGGCGGCCTCCTGCTTGAGCATGGCCAGAGTTTTCACGCCGCGCAGCAAGTCATAGGCGGCGTGCAAAGCCTTGTCCTTGGACTCGTCAGCCGGGACATAGGCCTGCGACCCGTGCTCCTCGTCGGGGCCGTTCTTGAGGTGGCCCTGGAGCGAGGCCTCGCCCTTGGTGTCATCCTTGCCCTTGAGATCCGGCGGCGTGTCCTCGAGGATGGTGACGTCGGGCTCGATGCCCTTGGCCTGGATCGAACGGCCCGACGGCGTGTAATAGCGCGCCGTGGTCAGCCGCAGGGCTCCGTTGTCCTGGCCGAGCGGAATGATGGTCTGCACCGAACCCTTGCCGAAGGAGCGCGAGCCGATAAGGATCGCCCGCTTGTGGTCCTGCAAGGCGCCGGAAACGATTTCCGAGGCCGAGGCCGAACCGCCGTTGATCAGCACCACCAGCGGCTTGCCCTGCGAGATATCCATATTGGGCCGCGCGTTGTAGCGCTGGGTCTCGTCGGCGTTGCGGCCTCGGGTCGAAACGATCTCGCCATGATCGATGAAGGCGTTGACCACCGCGACCGACTGGTCGAGCAGGCCGCCGGGATTGTTGCGCAGATCGAGGACGTAGCCCTTGAATTTGTCGGCCGGGATGTCGTGCTGGAGCTTCTCGATCGCCTCCTTGAGGCCATCGTAGGTTTGCTCGGTGAATTGGGTGATGCGGATATAGCCGATATCGGGCTTATCCACGTGCGAGCGAACCGATTTGATGTGGATGATGGCGCGCGTCAGGCTGACGTCGAGCTTCTGCTTCTTGGGGCCGCGCTCGATGGTCAGCTTGACGCTGGTGTTGACCTCGCCGCGCATCTTGTCCACCGCCTGGTTCAGGGTCATGCCCTGAACATTTTCGCCGTCGATGGCGGTGATGAGGTCGCCCGAGAGAATGCCGGCGCGGGCCGCCGGGGTGTCGTCGATCGGCGCCACGACCTTAACCAGGCCGTTCTCCTCCATGACCTCGATGCCGAGGCCGCCGAAGGCGCCGCGCGTCTGGACCTGCATGTCCTGAAAACTCTTGGCGTCCATATAACTCGAATGAGGATCGAGCGAGGTCAGCATGCCGGAAATCGCCGACTCGACCATTTTCTTGTCGTCCGGTTTCTCGACATAATCCTCGCGGACCTTGTCGAAGACGTCGCCGAACAGATTGAGGCTGCGATAAACCGCCGCCGATTCCGCCACGGCCGAACCGCCGTGCGGAACCCCGGTGTGCGAGCCGACGACAACAGCCGACGCGCCAATGGCGACGCCCAACAGAACCAGCGATGTCTTGCGCATTATCCGCGAACCCTTTGCCTCTCCGGCTTCGACCACCATGGCCCGGGGTCGATCGCCGTTCCATCTTTCCGAAATTCGACATAAAGAACCGGCTGCGTCGCGCCGATCGCGACCGCGGCGGCGGTTTTCGTCGCGCCATCACCCATGTTTCCGACGGGCTCGCCGGCAAGGACAAACTGTCCCACAGCTACGTCGACTCGCGCCATTCCCGCCAAGACGACATAGTAGCCGCCGCCGGCGTTGATGATCAAGAGTTGGCCAAAACTGCGCCAGGGTCCGCTGAAGGCGATATAGCCATCGCTCGGCGCCGAAACAATGGCGTTCGCGCGGGTAGCGAGCGAAAGTCCCTTCTCGACGCCGCCGAAATCGCTCGGCGCGCCATAATATTTGATGATCGTTCCCTGCGCCGGCAGCGACAGCATGCCCTTGGCGTCGGCGAAGGCGATCGCCGGGGCGAGCCGGGCCGGGTCGCGCCGCTGCGCCTCGGCGAATCGCTTCTTCGCTTCGTCGATCTGCTGCTGACTGAGTTTCGCGCGCTCCTCGTCCGCCTTGCGCGCCGCTTCCGCCGCCTTGCGCGCGGAGTCGAGCTCCGACTCCATTCGCGCGATCAGGTCTTTGAGATTGGCGGCCCGGCTGGCGAGCGCCCGTTCTTTCGCCTGTTCCGCGGCCAGCGCCTCGCCCGCCGCGCCGATCGATTTCTGGCGCGCCGCGATCAAGGCCTCGAGCCTGGCGCGTTCGTCGCGCCGCGCTTGCAATCCCGAGGCGAGATCGGCTTTTTCCCGCGTGATCGATTCGCGCAGCGACGCCAGGTCCTGAAGATCGCCGGCGAGCGCCTCGGTTTCCGATCGCAGTTCGGGCAGCACGGCGCCGAGCAGCATGGAGGCGCGAATCGCGCGCAGGACATCCTCAGGTTCGGCGAGCAGCGCCGGCGGCGGCTTGCGGCCCATGCGCTGCAAGGCGGCGAGCACTTCGATCAGAACGCCGCGGCGGCTCTCCAGCGAACGCCGGATCGCCGCCTCGCTGCCGGTGAGCGTGTCGAGCCGGCTCTGCGCCTCGGCGATCCTGGCCTCTGCGTCGTCGATCTTGTTTCTGGCGTCGATCAACGCCGAGACCAGCCTGGCGCGATCGTCGCGGTAAGAGGCGATCTCGGCCTCGATCTTTTTCTTCTGCGCCTCGGACTGGACGATAACGTCCTGGACGCCCTGAAAGTCATGGCGACGGGCTTCGAGATCGGCGGCCTTCTTGTCGGACGGCGGCGGCGAGGCCGGCGTTTCCGCGCGCGAATTCGCCATCAGGCAGAAGAACGCAAAAGCGAGGACGGGGCGAAGAGGCCGCGTCCCGCCCTTCCGCAAATCATGCACGCCGCCCGCCATCGCCGCCTGTTCCGCCGAATCGTCAAAGACCAGCTTAAAGAAGCGCGAAGCCGATAGGGAAAAAATCTCAGCCCATCGCGATTTCCGCGACCGGCGCCGAGAGGCGGTAGCGCAGGCCCCCGGGGGTGAAGTCGAGGCTGCTTTCGCCGTGGATGGCGAGAGGGGCCATGCGGGTCAGCACGGTTCCCCCGAAGCCCGAACGCTCGGGTTCGGCGACCTCGGGACCGCCGCTTTCGCGCCAGGTGAGGGTGTAAAGCTTGCCGTCGCGTTCGAGCCGGAAGGAGAGATCGACCTTGCCGTCGGGCGCCGAAAGCGCGCCATGGCGAACGGCGTTGGTCGAAAGCTCGTGCAGCGCCAGGCCGTAGGATTCCGCGGCGCGCGGATTGACCTCGAGAAAATCGCCCGAGACCTCGATCCGCTCGCGGGCCTCAAGGTCAAGCTGGCTGAACTGATTCTGGGCGAGATCGGCGATGCGCACGCCGCGCCAGTCGCGCGAGACCAGAAGATCGTGGCTGCAGCCGATCGCCGAAAGCCGCGCCATGAAACTTTCGATGAAACGCTCCGGCGAGGTGGAAAGCCGCGCCGTCTGCCGCGCGACGGCGTGGACCACGGCGAGCAGGTTTTTCGAGCGGTGATTGACCTCGCGCAGCAGGAATTCGATATGCGCGGCGGCCCGCGTCAGCGGCGCCATGTCGCGATAGATCATCGAAATCGCCGCGAGGTCGCCCTTGTGGTCGCGGATCGGCGCGGTCGAGATGGAAAAGTCGAGCGACGTCCCATCCTTGCGCCGGCGCCGAACGATCTGCGCCTTGGTCGGGCCGAAGGCGGCGCTGGCGAGCTTCTTTTCGTATTCGGCGCGGAACTCTTCGGGCACGACCAGATCGCAGAGGCTGGCCCCGGCGATTTCCGCCGGCTCATACTGGAACATCTCGCTGAAGGCCCGGTTGGCGTTCAGCACCCTGCCCTTCGGATCGACGCTGACGATGGCGTCGGACGAGCTGGAGACGATGGCGGCCAATTGTTCCGCGGCCCTCTTGCCGCGCTCAAGCTCGGCCTCGTGCGCGGCGCGGCTCTCGCCGCGCGTCGCCGCGAGATGGATCGCGGCCGAAGCGCCTTGTTCGTCGCGGCGCAGCGCGAAATTGACATAGGCGGGGAAAAAGGCGCCCGATCCGTCGCGCAAGAGAATGAAAACCTCGTCGATATTGGGCGCCTGCGCCAGCGCCGCCGAAAGCTCGGCGAATAAGCTCGAACCATCGCCTTCGATCAGATCGGCGAAAAGCTGGCGTCCGGCCGATTGTGGCTTGTCGAGGCCAGTCCAGCGGCGAAAGGCGCGGTTAGCCCGCAAGATGCCGCCGTCAGGCGCAAGAATAGCCAGCCCGCAGGGAGCGAGATCGAAACTTTCGTCGGCGATCATGCGGTGAGCGCGCTCCGGAACCGATCTTTATGTACGCCAAAAAGGACCGCCATTTCCCGTCAGACCTCTTGCGTGCGCCACTGGAACCGTAGGTCACGCCCGATGATAGGGATGGCCGGCGAGGATGGTCAATGCGCGAAAGAGCTGTTCGGCCGCCAGGGCGCGCACAATTTGGTGAGGCCAGGTCATGGCTCCGAAAGCCAGGGTCAGGTCGGCCTTGTCGCGGAAGGCGGGATCGAGCCCGTCCGGCCCGCCGATGACCAGGGCGCAGGCTGGCGCCCCCGCGTCGCGCCATTCGCCCAGTCTTTTTGCGAAATCCTCGCTGGTCAGGTTGCGCCCGCGCTCGTCGAGGCAGATCTTTCGCGCCCCTGGCGGAATCAGCGCGGCGAGCGCCGCCGCTTCCTCGGCCCTGCGGTCTTCCGTCCGGCGTGCGCGCGATTCGTCGATCTCGCGCGTTTCGAAACCGCCGAAACCGATCTTGCGGCCGCCTGCCACGCAGCGCTCGGCGTAACGCGCCACCAGTTCACGCTCCGGACCGCTTTTGAGCCGCCCGACGCTGGCGAGCAGCAGCTTCATGAGCGGGAAACGCTCAAGCCTCGGCCCGCTTCTCGGCCGGGCGGTCGACGCCCCACATCTTTTCGAGATTGTAGAAGGCGCGCACCTCGGGCCGGAAGATATGGACGATGAGGTCGCCCGCGTCGATCAGCACCCAGTCGCAGGCCGGCAGGCCCTCGACCGAGGGCGCCCCCGCGCCGCTCTCCTTCAGCGCCTTGACGACCTTGTCGGCCAACGCGCCAACCTGGGTGGTCGAACGCCCGGTGGCGATGATCATCCAGTCGGCGATCGAAGTTTTTCCCGCGAGATCGATCACGGCGACCTCCTCGGCCTTGAGATCGTCAAGGGCGTTAAGAACGGCCTGCATATGCGGATTGGCGCGCGCCGGGTCGATCCCTTGCGCCGGCGCGGGCTCCGCGCCTGTTTTCGGTTTGCGGGTCAGTTGGCGATCCTCGTTTTTTCGCGCAGGAACAGGGCGCGAAGGCCTGACGCCGGCTAAAATGCCGGTGCGCGGGCGAAGAATCAATGGGGCGGGAGAACCGCCAAAGATTTAGACCAATTCTTGCCCCGCCCCGCTCACCCCTCATCGACCTCGCCGACCCGCGCGCGGAATTCCATGCGCAGCTCGTCGATGCTGATATCTTCGCCGTCATGGTTCATGCGCCAAAAGGTCCAGCCGTTGCAGGCGGGCATCCCTTGCGCCAGAGCGCCGATCTTGTGGATCGAGCCGACGATGTCGCCCAAGGCGATGGCCCCGTCGGCGCGCACGATCGCCTTCCAGCGGCGTTTTTCGTCGAAAAGTTCGGCGCCGGGCGCGATCATTCCCGCCTCGATCAGGCTGGCGAAGGCGACGCGCTTTTCCTGCCTTTTGGCCAGCGGCGTGGCAAAGGCGCTTTCCGGCAGAGGCTCGACGGCGGCGATGCGGGCTTGCGCGGCGGCGATATAATCCGGGTCGCGCTCGCAGCCGATGAAGCGGCGGCCGAGTTTTTTCGCCACTGCGCCGGTCGTGCCGGAGCCGAAAAACGGGTCGAGCACCACGTCGCCGGGCTTTGACGCCGCCATCATGATGCGGCCGAGCAAGGCTTCCGGTTTTTGCGTCGGATGGGTTTTGCGGCCGTCCCCGTCCTTGAGGCGCTCCGCCCCGGTGCAGATCGGGAAGAACCAGTCCGAGCGCATCTGGCGGTCCTCGTTGCCGGCCTTCAGCGCCTCGTAATTGAAGGTATAGCTTTTGGTCCGCGCGCTTTTCGACGCCCAGATCAGCGTCTCGTGGGCGTTGGTGAAGCGCCGGCCGCGGAAATTCGGCATCGGATTGGCCTTGCGCCACACGATGTCGTTGAGGATCCAGAAGCCGAGATCCTGCATGATGGCGCCGACGCGGAAAATATTATGGTACGAGCCGATGACGAAAATCGTGGCGTCGTCCTTCATCGCCCGGCGCGCGGCGGCGAGCCAACGCTGAGTGAAGCGGTCGTAATCGGCGAAGGAGGCGAATTTGTCCCAGTCGTCGTCCACCGCGTCCACTTCGCTCTGGTCAGGGCGGGTCAGGCCGCCTTCGAGCTGAAGATTATAGGGCGGGTCGGCGAAGATCAGATCGACGCTGGCTTCGGGCAGCCCGAGCATGGCCTCGACGCAATCGCCTTCGACGATCCGGTCGAGGGGCGCCTCCGTCGGACATGGCGCGGAAATCGCGACGGGGCGTCGGCTGGCCCTAAGTCCAGTACGCGAAACAAGGTTCTGGACTTTCTGGCCGGCCGCCCCGGCGCGATGGATACGCATGAACTCGAAACCACAACGCGACTGACTGACAGGCGCCAGTTAAGCTTAACGGGGTAAAAGCCGCGTTTAGGATCAGCGCGAGACGGTGTCTCTTTTCCGTACGGAAAGCTTAATAATATCTTGAACTGGACTTTTGGCTTCGGGAGAAAATTAACTCATCTCCGCCCGCCGTCGCGCCGAAAAACCTCGCGCACCGGCGCGTAGGAGCGGCGATGTTCGCGGCAGGGTCCCAAGGCCGTCAGCGCCGCGCGATGAGTCGCTGTGGGATAGCCGGCGTGGGCCTTGAAACCATAGCCGGGATGAAAATCGTCGAGCCGCGCCATCAGCCGGTCGCGGGTGATCTTGGCGACGATCGAGGCGGCGGCGATCGACAGGCTGAGCGCATCGCCCCCGATCACCGCGCGGCCGGGACAGGGCAGTTCAGGTAGGTCGCGTCCGTCCACCAGAGCGAAACCGGGCGTGAGGACGAGACCGCGCGCCGCGCGGCTCATGCACGCGAGCGTTGCGCCCCTGATGTTTAGCGCGTCGATTTCCGCCGCAGGGCTGAGCGTGACCGAAATCGCACGCGCGCGCGCGCAAATTTCGTCAAAAAGAACCTCGCGTCGGCGTGCGGAAATTTTTTTCGAGTCGTCGAGACCGTCGGGAAGATCGGCAGGATCGAGAACGACCGCCGCCACGCAAACCGGCCCGGCGAGCGGGCCGCGCCCAACCTCGTCGATCCCGGCGACCGGCCCCCGTCCTTGCGCGATCAGTTCGGCCTCAAGTTCGAAATGCGCGGTCATCAGGAAACGCCAGCGCGGTCGAGCGCATGTCTGAGCGTGCGCAGATCGCGCCAGGCCTGGGCCTTTTTCAGCGGCGTGCGTAGAAGATAAGCCGGATGCAGCATGGGCAGGGCGCGGATGGTCCTGTCGCCGCAATGATAATCACGCCAATGGCCGCGCAGCCGCATGATTCCCTCCTTCTCGTCGAGCAGGGTCTGGGCGGCCGCGTTTCCGAGCAGGATGAGGAAATCCGGCGAAACCAGCTCGATCTGTCGGCGCACGAAGGGCAGGCAGAGCGCCAGTTCCTGCGGCGTCGGCGTGCGATTGCCGGGCGGACGCCAGGGCACGACATTGGCGATATAGACTTTTGAGCGGTCGAGGCCGATCGCCGCCAGCATCTTGTCCAGCAATCGCCCGGCGCGGCCGACGAAAGGCTTGCCGATCCGGTCCTCGTCGGCGCCCGGCCCTTCGCCGACGATCATGATTTTCGCATCAGGCGCGCCATCGGCGAAGACGAGTTGGGTCGCCGAATTTTTCAGGGCGCAGCCGTCGAAGGCGGCGAGTTTTTCACGCAATTCTTCGAGATTCTTCGCGCTCGCCGCCTGTTCCCGGGCGCCCGCGGCCGCGACGTCCTGCGACAAGGCGGCGGCCGGCGCGCGCATCGGCTGGCGCGACGCGGGCGGAGGTGAAGGCGAAGATCGGGCAGCCTGCGCCGGCGGGTCAGCGGCCGGGGCCTTCCTCGCCGACTGCGCGAAGCGATCGACCGGCTCATCGGAAAGCGCGCGGTCCACGCCCATGGCCGCATACCAGCGCAAGAGCGCGGCCAGAGCCTCCCGATCCATGGCGTGCGCGTCGATCATGACGGTTTGTAACCGGGCCGGCTTGCGGCGGCAATAGTTTATATATAAACTATATCGCTATTGGCCCTTCGCCTCGGTGGACAGCGCCGATTCGCGCGCTATGAAGAGGTTGTGAGATTCTGCCGGATCGCACGGGTCCGGCCCCGTTTCGGGAGACGCAGATGAGCGACAGGGAATTGGAGCCGCGCGAGGCGATGGATTATGACGTGGTGGTCGTCGGCGGCGGGCCGTCGGGCCTCGCGGCGGCGATCCGGCTCAAGCAGATCAATCCGGAGCTTTCGGTCGTCGTCGTCGAAAAGGGGTCCGAGATCGGCGCCCATATCCTGTCCGGCGCGGTGATCGACCCAGCCGGCCTCGACCGGCTGCTGCCTGGCTGGCGCGACGATCCGTCCCGCCCGCTGAAGGTGCAGGTGACGGAAGACCGCTTCTACCTCCTTGGCCCCTCGGGCGGCGTCCGCCTGCCCAATTTCGCCATGCCGCCGCTGATGAACAATCACGGCTTTTTCGTCGGCTCGCTCGGCAATGTCTGCCGATTCCTCGCGACCAAGGCCGAGGAGCTCGGGGTCGAGATCTACCCCGGCTTCGCGGCGACCGAGGTGCTTTACGGCGACAAGGGCGAAGTGCGCGGCGTCGTCACCGGCGACATGGGCGTCGGGCGCGACGGCGCGCCGAAGGAGTCCTTCACCCGCGGCATGGAATTGCGCGGCAAATACACCTTGTTCGCGGAAGGCGCGCGCGGCTCGCTGACCAAGACGCTGCTCGCCAGCTTCGGCCTCGACAAAGGCTGCGAGCCCCAAAAATACGGCATCGGAATCAAGGAGCTGTGGCGCGTCGATCCGGCGAAACACACGCCAGGCCTGGTGCAGCATTCCTTCGGCTGGCCGCTGTCCTCGGGCACGGGCGGGGGGTCCTTTCTCTATCATATCGAGGACAATCAGGTCGTCGTCGGCTTCGTTCTCCATCTCAACTATTCGAATCCGACGCTCTCGCCGTTCGACGAGTTCCAGCGCTTCAAGACCCATCCGATGGTGCGCGAGACCTTCGAGGGCGGCAAGCGTCTCGCCTATGGCGCGCGCGCCTTGACCGAGGGCGGCTGGCAGTCCGTGCCCAAGCTCGTTTTCCCTGGCGGCGCGCTGGTCGGCTGCGGTGCCGGCTTCATGAACGTGCCGCGGATCAAGGGCTCGCATAACGCCGTTCTGTCGGGAATCGAGGCGGCGGAAGCGGCGGCGGCGGCGCTTGCCGCCGGGCGGGCCCATGACGAACTCTCCGATTACGAGAACGGATGGCGCTCGGGGCCTATCGGCGCGGACCTCAGGAAGGTGCGCAATGTCAAACCCTTGTGGTCCAAGCTGGGAACCTATGTCGGCATCTCGCTCGGGGGCCTGGACATGTGGCTCAACACATTGTTCGGCGGCAGCCCGTTCGGCACGCTGAAACACGGCAAGCCGGATTACGCGACGCTCCTGCCGCTCGGCTCGGTCAAACCGATCGTCTATCCCAAGCCCGACGGGGTGGTTTCTTTCGACAAGCTGTCCTCGGTCTTTCTCTCCAACACCAATCACGAGGAAGACCAGCCCTGCCACCTGAAGCTGTCGGACCCAGCGATTCCCGTCGCCAGGAACCTGCCGGTCTATGGCGAGCCGGCGCGGCTCTACTGCCCGGCCGGCGTCTATGAAGTGGTCTATGGCGACGAGGCGGCGAAAACAGAGCCGCGCTTCGTCATCAACGCGCAGAATTGCGTGCATTGCAAAACCTGCGACATCAAGGACCCGGCGCAGAACATCACCTGGACCACGCCGGAAGGCGGCGGCGGGCCGAATTATCCGAATATGTGACGCGGTTTCCGCAAGATCGCTGCGCGCGGCGCGGAACCGCCGAGGAGCAAAAATCCGACAGATCGCCGGCGGATTTTCCGCGCCGGCGGAATATGAATTCCGCATGAGTCATGGGGAATTCGCCTGAGCCGCGCGAACCGGCGGATTTACCAAGTCTCAACGAGACGCAAGTAAGCTTCTCCCGCCGACAGGTCCGACAATCGGCGGCAGAGGCGAGCATGCTGAAAAGTTTCCTGAACAATGCGCGGCCGGGCTTCGCGCCGGCGGCGGCGAGCTTGGCCCTCGTCCTGCTCGCGACCGCTCCCGCCCTGGCGGGCGGTTACATGTCAGGCTCCACGCACACGTTTTTCGACTCGATCATCGAGTGGATCGGCCTCGCCGGCATGGACGACGAAGCCGTGGACGTGTTCGGCGCCGCCCTGCTCGTCTTCGCCGTCTTTTTCGGCTATTTCAGCAATTTGGCCATGAGGGAGCATGGCCTCGGCGCCGTGCTGAACGGCCTCGTCGGCGCAGCTGGAATATGCGTCCTCCTTCATTTCGCCTTGCCGCGCCTCCCCCTGTTGAGAGGCGTCTCGGACGAGATGCGGTTCAGCCTGGCGCTGATCGTCGCGGCCGCGGGCGCCCCGCTGTTTCTGCTCGCGGCGAGCCTTTTCAAGAAGATCGCGATGCGCCAGATCAACCGTGTCCTGATCCGGGTGGGGACTCCGGCCCGCCCCCAGCCGATCCAGCGCGAACCGGGATTCGCTCCCCGCGTCGCCGCCGTCGTCCGCAAAAAAACCTGACCGTTCGTCTCGCGCCCGCTCAGGTCAGGGAAGGCTCTCGCCGGCCGAAGGCGAGAAGCGGTCGGCCCTGGCCCTGTCCCACAAGGCCGCCAGCCGCGCGTCGCGCGCGCCGCCCAGCAATTCCCCCTCGTCGAGCGCAGGGTAGAGTTCGGCAAAACTCGCCACCCCGCTTTCCGCCATGCGCCGGCGGAAGTGATCGAGCGTGAACTGGTTGGGATGGTCGAGCCCCGCCGCCGCCGTCAGTTCGGCGAGGACATGCAGGGTCGCGCGGTGAAAATTGACGACGCGCTCGGTCTTGTCCGGCACATGGATGGCGCGGCCGCGCCACGGGTCCTGGGTCGCCACCCCGGTCGGGCACGTGTCGGTATGACAGGACAGCGACTGGATGCAGCCCAGCGCGAACATGAAGCCGCGCGCGCTGTTGCACCAGTCGGCGCCGAGCGCCATCGCCCGCGCCATGTCGAAGGCGGAAAGGATCATGCCCGAACAGCCGAGCTTGACCCTGTGGCGCAGGCCGGCGCCGACCAGGGCGTTATGGACGAAGTTCAGGCCGTCCCGCATCGGCATGCCCATCCGGTTCATGAATTCGAGAGGAGCGGCCCCGGTGCCGCCCTCCTTGCCGTCCACCACGATGAAATCAGGTCCTGTCCCGCTCTCCAGCATGGCTTTGCAAAGGCTCAAGAACTCGATCGGCTGGCCCAGACAGAGCTTGATCCCCACCGGCTTGCCGCCCGACAGGTCGCGCAGCGCGCCGATGAAAGCCATCATTTCGAGCGGCGTCGAAAAGGCGCTGTGGGCGGCAGGCGACACGCAATCCTGGCCTTGGGGCACCCCGCGAATGGCGGAAATTTCCGGCGTGACCTTGGCCGCGGGCAAGACCCCGCCGTGGCCGGGCTTGGCGCCCTGGCTAAGCTTGATCTCAACCATCCTGATCTGCGGATTCCGCGCTGTCGCCGCGAAATGGTCCGGGCTGAAGGCGCCGTCCGGCGTGCGGCAGCCGAAATAGCCCGAGCCGATCTCCCAGATGATGTCGCCGCCCTTTTCCGCGTGATAGGGCGAGAAGCCGCCCTCGCCGGTGTCATGAGCGAAATCGCCGAGCCGCGCCCCGCCGTTGAGGGCGCGAATGGCGTTGGCGCTCAAGGCGCCGAAACTCATCGCGGAAATGTTCAGAACCGAGGCCGAATAGGGTTCCCGGCACTCCGGCCCGCCGATCGCGACGCGAAAGGGCGCGCGCGCCTGCGGTCGAGGGGAAAGCGAATGCAGCATCCATTCGAAACCGTCGGAATAAACGGCGAGCTGGGTGCCGAAGGGCCTTTTGTCGAGCTGCATCTTGGCGCGCTGATAGACCAGCGCGCGGCGGTCGCGGCTGAAAGGCGCGCCATCGGTTTCGCTTTCGAACAGATATTGCCGGATCTCCGGACGGATTTCCTCGATCAGGAAACGCAAATGGGCGAGGATCGGATAATTGCGCAGAACCGAATGGCGTTTCTGGATCAGATCGCCCAGACCCAGAGTCGTCAGGCCACCGAAAATCACCAGCGGAATCGCCAGAAGTTGGCCGCGCTCCGGATGGACCGTCATGGAGAAAAGAATCCAGACGAAAAACAGGGCGCTCAGCAGCAAGGCGAAATAACGCGGTGCGAAAATCAGTCGGATCAGGCGCATGCGGGGTCCTTTTGCGCGGATCGGGGAACGGCACTATGTCTATGTTTCGGCGACGCTGGGATGAAGTTAGACTTTGATCCACCGACCGAAAAAACCGATTCGCAGAGCAGGATGATGACCGATTATGTTTTTAAGCCGGCGCCGCAGCCAGCCGCGCCGGTCGAAGGCGGCGAATTTTTTCCTGTGCGCCGCATTTTTTGCGTCGGCCAGAATTACGCCGCCCATGCCCGTGAAATGGGCGGCGACCCGAGCCGCGAGCCGCCCTTTTTCTTCTCGAAGCCGGCCGATGCGCTGGTGACGGGGGGCCAGGACACGCCCTACCCCAGCCTGACGCAAAACCTCCATCACGAAATCGAACTGGTCGTCGCGCTCGGCGCGGGCGGCGCGAACATTCCGCCCGCCCAGGCGGAAAATCATGTCTACGGCTACGCCGCCGGCCTCGACCTGACCCGCCGCGACCTTCAGGCCGAGGCGCGCAAGACCGGAAAACCATGGGACATGAGCAAGGGCTTCGATCATTCCGCTCCGCTCGGCTTCATCCGCCCCGCGGAAAAAATCGGACATCCGAAATCGGGACGCATTTCCCTGAACGTAAACGGCGTGGTCAAACAGGAGGGCGACCTCGCCGACCTGATCTGGTCGGTCCCGGAAATCATCGCGGCGCTCTCGACCTATGTGGCGCTGGCGCCCGGCGACCTGATTTTCACCGGCACGCCGGCCGGCGTCGGCCCGCTGGAACGCGGCGACATTCTCCTTGGCGAAATCGAAGGCGTCGGCGAGGTGCGAACGAAGATCGTTTGAACCGTCCGCGCGGCGGCGCTTCAGCCGGCGTGCGACGCCGACCGGACATCGGACAGCACAAGTCTCGCCAGCCGCGCGCCATCGGCCGAGCGGCGCAACTCGATGTCGTGCGCGCGCGACGGATCGAGGGCGGCGCAAAAGCGCATGTCGAAGCGCCAGCCGCCTTTTGCCCGCGCGGATGCGGCATAGGCATAGGCCATGAACACGCCGTCGACGATCACGTCGAGGCAGACCGGGGCGTTGCGAAAAGCCGTGCTGAGCGCCCAGCCGGAA
>JAKAJL010000035.1 GCA_021813805.1 Pseudomonadota bacterium
CCCCGGCTGAAGCCAGCACGCGATCTGGTCGAAGACTTCGCGCCCGCCGAGCAAATCGAAATGGTTCATTTCCGTGGCGATCCATTGCCGGTTCGGGGCGAAAGCCAGCCTGCGCGCGGGCTCGGCGTGTTCGCCGAGCGCGCTCGCCACGGGCACGAGTCCGTCGCCAATGAGTCTGTCATGGAGCCTGTTCGCCGCGGCGGCTTTGGTCGCGGCAATCGTGAAACAGGATACTCCTTCGGGCAAGGGGATAGGACGGCGGCAGTCGCCGGAAAGTTCGAAGGGATCGCGATCGCGCCAGTCATCATCGATCAGCGAGCCGAAACGCAGATCGGTGACGCCGGCGCTGCGAGCCTTGCCGATTTGGCCAAAAGCCGCCGCATAGGGAATTTTGCCAATGAAATGGTCGACCCAGGCACCAAGTTGTTCCAGCGGGGCGCCATGATGCGGCGTTCCGAGAAAAACCAACTTGCTTAAATGGCGTCGCCAGGAATGTCCCGCCGCCTCGCCATAGAAGCAGGCGCTTCTCGCGACCAGTCCGCCCATGCTATGGCCGATAATGACCAATTCTTCAATCCGCGTCGGCCATTGCCGGGTCAGGGCTTCGAGCGTCTGCGCAAAGGCGCGCCCATTGACCGAAATGTGCAAGCCCGAGTTATAGCGCAGGTAGATCGGCGTATAGCCCAGCACGCGAGCGAGTTCCGCGCCATGATCGTGGTCGCCGCGCTTCCAGGCTCGGTCGCTCATGCAAAGGCCATGCGCCAGAACCGCCATGCGCCCGCCCATCGAGGGAATCGCCGCCGAGATGGCGGCGGTCTCAGGAGGCAAGGGCCGCCCGTCGCTGAACAACTGCATCGCAATCGCCAGGGGATTCGCGTTCGCGGCGAGACGATCGCCACAGACTCCGTTCAGCACGGCCAGCGCGACGTCGCGATTTGGCGACGATTCTGGCGCGATTCCATCGTCGAAGATCGACAGAAGCCAGTCGACTCCGGCACCGCCCATGTGCAGGCCGCTGCGGACGCCGCGATAAACGAGACTGATGATCCCGCCGGTCAACGCACGCCCGGGCGCGCCATACGGCCCCTGCGTATCCAACACCGTCTGGTGGATTTGCTGGGTCAGATTCGCAACGCCGATCGCCGCGTCGACAGAAATTTGCACATATCCGCGGAGATCGGAGACGGAAATCGTCGTTGTCTTCGCCGCCATGTCCGTCCCCTATCGACAGCCTTGAATACCTAAGATCAGCGCGGACGCCCTGCAAGCGAGCCGCTCAGCCCGCGGCTTGTCGGCGACGGACTCATGCGGCGCGTCGTCGTTCGAATGGGACAAGTTTGGTCGGTCGTGTCTCAGTTCGAAATAAGTGGCCGTTGACTTTCGATACCCCGGCGCCGATCTCCCATGCTATCCTTATCATAATGCACGGGGAGAGCTAAATTGTCAGACAGGCGAGAATTATACCGGAGTCCGAACGGGGACACCTGGTTCTTGGCGCGCGAACCAGCCGATGGACGCGCTTTCATCATTCATCAACCGAATGCTCCCTCGGGCGGTCGGCGGTCGCATATCGAACTCGTAGAATTTCTCGGCAACAAGGCGAATGGGCCTGAACATCAAGCCTTGCTTCGCTTGATCGGAACCTTGGTGGAGATTCCTCCCTACGCCCAGCGGACCTGAGGGCGAGAAGCGCTCCGCCGCCGCGGTCGGCAACGCCGTCACGGTCATACGGATCGCCACCGGCGAGGAACGAGAGGATTATGACGCGGCGGCGGCGAAGAAGACCGCGCAGGAACGCTGAAGATCACGTCGTCCGGCGGCAATCTGCCGATCACCCGAGGCAGCGACCACCTCACGTTGGTCGGCGTCACTTCGAGCCAGCTAACGGCGAGCAACGTCAAATTCGTCTGAGCGTAAACCGACGCAGCCCAAGGGTGGCGACAGGTCTTCTCTGGAGCGGGCGATCTTTCGGCGTCTTGGTAGGACGCGCGGTTGGTCATGCCGCTGAAAGCTGAGTTTTCGCCTTTTGGCGGGCAATTGGGCGACGGGAAAGCCTGCTTTCGAGAAAACTCCTGCCCTTCGGCCTACGTCAGGAATCCGCCCATCAGAGCCAGTGACGACGCGCCGAAGCCTAGGCGCATCAATTTATGCGCCGTACGCTCGGCGGGTCGTAGATTTTGGATTGGCGGCATAGGCTTCGGGGGCTTTCCGCCGTTCTTGTCTTACGAAAGCCGCAAGCCACGCGATGGCGGGCGGCGCGGAGAACTCAATTATCGCAGCGCCGCCCACTATCGGTCACGCCCGATCTTGCCGCTCCTGCGCGCCGGCGAGCGCTTCTTCTTTCTGTTCCGTCTCGAACGCCATCTTCCCCAGTCTTGTCCAGACGCCGCGCGCATGTTCCCCTTGCTCGCTTCTGAGCTTGTCGGCCATCCAGAGCAGCGCGCCGAAGATCATGGCGCGGTCGTCGCCGGTCAGGTCCACGATGCCGGCCTTGACGACGAGGCCGCCGAGTTCGATCAGACGCCGCGTGCGCTTGCGGCGCTCGACCTGCCAGGCGCGCATGTCATGCCGCGCCCGCGCCGCCTGATGGCGGTTGCGCGCTGCTTGATCGCGCCGGAGCGCTGCCAATGTCGCGGTCAGGCGCCGATGCAGTTCGCCGCGCCCGGCCCTGAAAGAACGCGGCGCCGCGTTTGGCCCATGCCTCCTTCTTTCCGGCGTCTTTGGTTTCGGCCAGCACGATCAACGCGCCAGCCAACTCTTCGGCGCTGAGGGCGTCGGCTCCGGTCAAGATGACCAACTCGCCTAACTGTTGCACCTTACGGTTTTTCAGGTCTCGCGCCTTGTCCTCCAGCGCCTTCAGTTCCGCATCGAAGTCCCGTGGCTTCCGCATCATGTCCTCCCTAAGCTGTCGATGCGACGATGATAGTTGAGCGCTTTGCGGAATGCTGTACGGTTGCCGGGATGCTGCGAGACCGGGTGGTCCCTCCCGAGATTTTTTCGAGGGAGGGCGCGCTTATACGTCGTTCCGACGTGCGCTTCGCCGTGGTGATGTTCGGATCGCGATGGCGATCTATCATCTTCACGTCAAGGTCATCGGCCGCAAATCCGGCTCCAGCGCGGTGGCGTCCGCCGCCTACCGCTCGGCCTCGCGGCTGCGCGACGAGCGGCTTGAGCGCAGCCACGATTTCTCCGCCAAGCGCGGCGTCATCCATTCCGAGGTGCTGCTGCCGGAAGAAGCGCCCGAGGCGTGGAGCGACCGCGAACGGCTGTGGAACGATGTCGAGGCGTTCGAGGTCAGAAGAGATGCCCAGCTTGCCCGCGAGGTCGAATTCGCCCTTCCGCGCGAGATGACGCAAGCGCAGGGCATCGAACTCGCCCGCGACTTTGTGCAGGCGGAGTTTGTCGATCAGGGCATGATCGCCGACCTCAATGTGCATCGGGACATGGCCGAGGACGGGACGCCCAAGCCCCACGCCCATGTCATGCTGACCATGCGGGCGGTGAACGAGAACGGCTTCGGCCCGAAGATGCGGGACTGGAACCGCACCGAGATGGTCGAGCGCTGGCGCGAACGCTGGGCGGAACTGGCCAACGAGCGGCTGGCCGAACTCGACATCGACGCGCGCATCGACCATCGCAGCCTGGAGGCGCAGGGCATCGCGCTGGAGCCGCAAAGCCAGATCGGCGCCCCCGCGCATCGCATCGAGGGCGAAGGGATCGAGCCCGCCGACCGCGCCGAGATGCACCGTGAGATTGCGCGTGGCAATGGCGCGCGCATCATCGCCGATCCCTCCATTGCATTGGATGCGATCACGCATCAGCAATCCACCTTCACCCGCCGCGACATGGCCAGGTTCGCGCACCGGCACAGCGACGGGGTCGACCAGTTCAACGCCGTGATGAGCGCGATGCGCGACGCGCCCGATCTGGTCGAACTCGGCAAGGACGGACGCAGCGAGGACCGCTTCACCACCCGGCAGATGGTCGAGACCGAACAGCGCCTGCACCGCGCCGCCGAACTCATGGCCGAGAGGGGACGTCACGAGGTCAGCGACAGGGACCGCGAAGTGGCATTGGCTCGCGCCGAGCAGCGCGGCCTTGTCCTTTCGGGAGAGCAGGCCGAGTCGCTGGCCCATGTCACGGAGGGGCGGGATCTCGGCGTCGTGGTCGGCTATGCCGGAACGGGGAAGAGCGCGATGCTGGGCGTGGCGCGCGAAGCCTGGGAGGCGGCGGGTTACGAGGTCCGGGGCGTGGCGCTTTCCGGCATCGCCGCCGAAAATCTCGAAAGCGGATCGGGCATCGCCTCGCGCACCATCGCGAGCATGGAACACGGCTGGGGACAGGGCCGCGACCCGCTCACCGCGCGCGATGTTCTGGTGATCGACGAGGCGGGCATGGTGGGCACGCGGCAGTTGGAGCGCGTGCTGTCCCATGCGGCGCAAGCCGGCGCCAAGGTGGTGCTGGTCGGCGATCCGCAGCAGTTGCAATCCATAGAGGCCGGCGCGGCGTTCCGCTCGATTTTTCAGCGCCATGGCGGGGCGGAGATCGGCGAAGTGCGCCGCCAGCGCGAGGACTGGCAGCGCGACGCCACGCGCGATCTGGCGACCGGCCGGACCGGCGAGGCGATCCACGCCTATGACAGTCACGGCATGGTGCATGAGGCGGCGACCCGTGAAGAGGCGCGCAAAAATCTGATCGACCGCTGGGACCGCGACCGGCTGGCGTCGCCCGACCGCAGCCGCATCATCCTCACCCACACCAATGACGAGGTGCGTTCCCTCAACGAGGCCGCGCGCGATAAAATGCGGGACGCCGGCGATCTCGGCGATGACGTGCGCCTGGCTGTCGAACGCGGCGAACGCAGTTTTGCCGCCGGAGACCGCGTGATGTTCCTGCAAAACGAGCGTGGCCTCGGGGTGAAGAACGGCACGCTCGGGACCATCGTTGAGGTAAGCGAACGATCCATGTCTGTGCGCATCGACGACGGGCGGAGCGTCTCGTTCGACCTCAAGGATTACGACCGCATCGACCACGGCTACGCCGCGACCATCCACAAGGCTCAAGGCTTGACCGTGGACCGCGCCCATGTCCTGGCGACGCCGGGCCTGGACGCGCATGCGAGCTATGTCGCCCTGTCGCGCCACCGTGACGGCATGGACCTGCATTATGGCCGTGACGACTTGGCCAGCCAGGACCGGCTTGTCGGCGCCCTGTCGCGCGACCGGGCCAAGGATATGGCGTCGGACTACGAGCGCGCCGATCCGGCTCAGGGTTATGCCGAGCGGCGCGGGATCGCCTTCCGCGCCCGTGTCGCCGAGATGGTGCGGAAAATCGTGCCGGAGAAGGCGCGCGGCATGTTCGACGGCTTGCGCCTGCCCGCCGATGGCGGACAGGGGCCGGAAAGGGAAGGGCCGGAAAGGAAGGCGGCGGCAGACCCGGAGGAAGCGTTGCGCCGCGCGCGCACCAGGGCGCTCGTCCGCCACGCCCGCGCGTCCGATGCAATCCTTGAGATCAAGCGTCAGGGTTTCACGCCTTCCGATGAACAGAGGCGTGAACTCGGCGCGGCACGGCGCGCCTTCAACGAGGTCCGACCCCACGGCTGGGAGGATGCGGAAGCCGCCTACAGCAAAGACAACAGCCTCGCCCATGAGGCTGGATCGGGCCGCGTTGCCAGGGCCATCCGCGCGCTCCAGCTCGAAACCGAAATCCGCACCAATCCGCAGCGCCGCGCCGACCGCTTCGTGGAGCGTTGGCAGAGCCTCGACCGCGCCAGCCAGCAGCAGTACCAAGCGGGGGACATGTCCGGTTACAAGTCCATGCGGTCGGCGATGGGCGATATGGCGAAGAGCCTCGAACGCGATCCCCAGCTTGAATCCATCCTCGAAGGCCGCAAGCGCGAACTCGGCATCTCGTTCGAATCAGGCCGGCGACTCGGACTGGAACTCGCCTTCAGTCACGGCATCGACCTCGGGCGAGGCCGGGGCATCGGACTTTAACCCCGCCTATTTTTTGCCGCCTGTACGCCACGCTACGACGACGCTTAAATCCCTCTTGCACAATAAGAAATCTTTGTTCTGTCTGGTCCCAGAAGCCGTCAGCAAAAACCGGCAGGAGGCAGCGCAGCCATGTCGGCGCCAGACCGTATCGTCCGCCTGAAGACGGTTCTCGCCCGGACCGGTCTGTCCCGGTCGACCATTTACCGCAAGATCGCCGAGGGCACGTTCCCGCCCCAGATCAGGATCAGCGTCAACGGCGCCGGCTGGAGAGAATCCGACATCAATCGCTGGATCGCCGATCCCGTGGCGTGGCGTCCGAGAGCCAAGGTCGACTTCGATGACCGATCGCGAGACGGATAAGTAGCAAGGTGGGCGTCATGTCCCGTTCCCGGCGTGTGAGGCCACCCACGGCATCAAAGCAGCTGCGGGCGCGCAAAGGACTTCGAGAGACGTCGATATCGTCATGGGGTAAGCAATCGGATGAGCGGAAACTGCCCACTGAACATCATTCGCTCTCGCATCGATCACGCCCGCCGCAGTGGCACGACCTCAGCGCCCCGCCGGAGCTCGTCGACGTGATGGGCCCACCACTTCATCATCTCGATACGCTCGGGCCAGAAATCGGCGCGGGCATAAGCCCGGCGCACTTCGTCAGGGTCGGCATGGGCGAGCTGGCGCTCGATAGCGTCGCCGCTCCATTTTCGGCTTTCATTCAATAGAGACGATGCAGCAGCTCGGAAGCCGTGGGCAGTCATCTGGTCTTGGGAATATCCGAGCCGGCGCAGCGCGCCATTCAGCGTGTTTTCCGAAATCGGACGCTCGACCGAGCGCAGTCCGGGAAACAGAAGGCGGCGGTGGCCGGACATGGCGTGCAATTGCCGCAACAGACTGACCGCTTGCGGGGCGAGGGGTACGCGATGTGGACGCCGCATTTTCATCCGGCCAGCGGGGATCGACCAAACTGCGGCGTTTAGATCGAACTCGGACCATTCAGCATTCCGCAGCTCTCCCGGCCTGACGAACGTGAGCGTGAGCAATTGCAGGGCGAGGCGCGTCGTCGGATCGCCGGCGTATCCGTCGATGGAGCGCAGCAGGGCGCCGAAGGGAGCCGGCTCGACGATGGCGGGACGGTGCTTGACCACTGGCGTGGTCAAAGCGCCGCGTAAGGCAAAGGTCGGGTCGCTGTCGCATCGGCCAGTCGCGATGGCGTAGCGAAACACCTGCCCAACGAGGGCGCGCAAGCGAACGGCGGTTTCGTGTCGTCCCCGTTGCTCCACCGTGCGCAGTCCGGCAAGGATTTCGGACGCCTTGACCTCGGCGATCGGCCGATCACCCAGCATGGGCATGACGAAGGACAGCGCCCACTCATTCTTATGGAGCGTGCCCTCGGACTTGCCCTCGCGGCGCTTCTTGTCGATCAGTTCCGAGGCAACGGCGGAAAAAGTGTTGGCTCGCGACACCGCCGTGTTGGCCTTTTCCACCTTCTTCTGTTGGCCCGGATCAACGCCGGAGGCCAACAGCGTCTTCGCCTCATCGCGCAACCGGCGAGCCTCTTTCAGGCTGACGGCAGGCCACGCGCCGAAGGAAGCTTTCTTCTGTTTCCCGTCGAAGCGATAGGCCAGACGCCAAAGCTTTCCGCCTGAAGGCGCGATCCATAGTTGCAGCCCGCCGCCGTCCGTGAGCTTTAAGGTCTTGTTAGCCTGCGGTTTCGCGGCGCGAATGGCGGCGTCAGTCAGCGGCATGTCGAGCACTCCTTGTTGGCCTTTTTCAAAAAGGCCAACAGGCTCAGCTTACACGAGCCAACAAAAAGGCCAACAAAATTCGGAGATGCGGGGGTGCGGCCTGAGACAATCGGACACAGCCCCGCTGAGCTTATTTATTGTTTTTCAATAACTTAATAGATGGCCTGAGATGGCCTGAAATAAATTGAGATGAGAAATTGGTGCCCCTGGCCGGGATCGAACCAGCACTCCTTGCGGAACTCGATTTTGAGTCGAGCGCGTCTACCAATTCCGCCACAGGGGCTAAGCCGGGGGAGGCCCCGGAAGCGGCGCGAAATATAGCGTGCGGCGCCGGCCCGTCAATCGTCCAACGATGCGTGTTGGTCATTTTTAGCATTCGCGGACGAAACACGGCGCCTTGGCCGTGGTCGCGCGAAGGTGTACCAAGGCCGCGCTGGAAAAGATCGGATCACGATGTTCAAAAGGCTTTACGACTGGACACTGTCGCTCGCGGAAAGCCGCCATTCGACGCTGGCGCTCGCCGGGATCGCCTTCGCCGAGAGCTCCTTTTTCCCGTTGCCGCCGGACCTGATCCTGCTGCCGATGTCGCTCGCCAGGCCGAACAAGGCCTGGTTTTATGCGGCCGTCTGCACGCTCGCTTCCGTCACGGGCGGCGTGCTCGGCTATTACATCGGGGCGGCGCTCTATGACACGCTCGGGCAATATATCATCCGTTTTTACGGCTATGGATCGCGCATAGACTCCCTGCGCGAATTCTACGCCCATTGGGGCTGGGCCTTCATTCTGGTGAAGGGCCTGACGCCGATTCCCTTCAAGCTCGTCACCATCGTCAGCGGTCTGCTCGGCTATAATCTGCCGCTTTTCGTGCTGTTGGCGCTGATCACCCGTGGCGCGCGTTTTTTCCTCCTGGCGGCGGCGATGACTCATTTCGGCGACCCTATCCGGATCTGGCTGGAAAGGCATTTCGCCTGGTTCGTCATGACCCTGCTCGCCATCGTCGTCGGCGGCTTCTGGGCCGCGGCGCATCTGGTGTGACGCCATGGGCCTTTTCGCGCGCCTTCGCGCCGCCCTTTCGCCCGAAAAGGCGGCGCTGCTCGTGCTGGCGGCGGCGGCGGCGACGCTCGCCGGCGCCTGGACCTTTCAGGCTCTGGGCTTCCTGCCCTGCGAATTGTGTCTGATCGAACGCTATCCCTATTACGGATCGCTTCCGCTGGCGGCGGTGGCCTTTTTTCTCGCCCGCAACGCGCCGCCCCTTTTTGCCCGCGCGGTTCTCGGCCTGTTGGCGGCAATATTCGCGGCCGGCGCGGCGCTCGCGGCCTATCACGCGGGGGTGGAATGGAAATTCTGGCCGGGACCGGCGGGCTGCACCGGCAAGTTCGTCGCCCCGACCTCGATGGAGGCCTTCCGCGCGCAATTGGAGCATGTCCATGTCGTGCGCTGCGACGCGCCGGCCCTGCGCATATTGGGCCTGTCGCTGGCGGGATGGAACGTCCCGATCTCGCTCGCCATCGGTTTTGCTGCGTTGTTGGGGGCGACGGCGCCGAAAAAGGCCTAATCGTCCCGGCTCTTGTCGCCCAGAATCGCGCTCAGCGGCATGTGCGCCGATCCCGGCCGCAGCGGCTTCTGCTGGCTTTCGTGCGGAGCCCAGCCCGAGGTCCAGATGATTTCGAAGGTGGCGCGGACGCGCCCGTCGGGATCGGAGAATTTTTCCGCGTAAAGCGCGGCGGCTCTGAACGCCACCTCCCGGCGCAGGGGGCGCCGGGCGCCGGCGGCGAGAAAATTGGTCGCGCCCATGGCGCGCAGGTCGCGCATCAGTTCGAAGGCGCCCTCATAACGAACGGTGAAGGCGTCGCAGTCCGTCACCGGCAGGGCGAGGCCGGCGCGCTGCAGCAGACCCCCGAGGTCGCGTAGATCGGCGAAGGGCGCGACGCGCGGGCTGGCCCCGCCCTCGATCTCGTCCTGGGCCTGGGCGAGGCATAAGCGCAGTTCCGCGAGGGTCTGGCCGCCGATCACAGCGGCGAGGAACAGTCCGTCCGGCGCGAGCAAGCGGCGGACCTGGGCGAAAACGCCGGGCAGGTCGTTGGCGAATTGCAGACTGAGCGCGCTGACCACGAGATCGAAATTTTGCGCAGCGAAGGGCAGGGCCTCTTCGTCCGCGACCAAGGCCGGCGCCGAGCCTGAAACCTCGAAAACCGGCGCCGCGCGAAAAACCAGCCGCCCCGGCGCGGCCAAAGCCTGGGAAATCGCGGGATGCGGCGAGCCAAGATCGAGAGCGCGCGGAAAAGGCCGGCTGATCGGCGCGAGGCGGAAGGCGAGGTCTTCGGCCACGCGCGCGGCGAGAAAGTCGCAAGGGCCGTTGGCACGCGCGGCGCGGGCGAGGCGCTTGCGCCATAGAGCGCGGTCGAAGATGAGCGGCGGCGTGGTCACAGGACACTTATGCGCTTGCGCATCGGCGGCGTCAAAAGTCGCGCGCCGGCGGGGAAGGCGTTAGACTGACCTGCATGTTCCGGATCACGCCTTCGCCTTTCGCGGCGCCGAACTGGCTGAAAGACGGCGCGCTCGTCCTGAAAAAGGCCGGGGGGGCGGCGCTCGACCTGATCTATCCGCCGACTTGTCTCGCTTGCCGCCGCGCGGTTTCCGAACATGGCGGCCTGTGTCCGCACTGCTGGAGCGCCATGCGCTTCATCGAGCGCCCCTATTGCGAGCGCCTCGGCACGCCCTTCGAGACCGATCCGGCGGCAGAGCCGGGGGGGCGGACGATTTCCTCCGCCGCGCTCGCCGATCCGCCGGTTTTCGCGCGGGCGCGGGCGGTGGCGCGCTTCGAGGACGGGCCGGCGCGGCGCCTCGTCCATCGCCTGAAATATTCCGACCGCGACGAACTGGCCGGGCCGATGGGCTTGTGGATGGCGCGCGCCGGCGCCGAACTGCTCTCGGACGCCGACATGCTGGTCCCGATCCCGCTGCATCGGACGCGGTTGGCGCACCGGCGCTTCAACCAGGCGGCGGCTCTGGCGCGGGGCATCGAAAAGGTTTCGGCCGTGCCGGTCGAAACCGGACTGTTGTTGCGCGTAAAACCGACGCCGCCGCAGGTCGGGCTTACCCGCCGCCTGCGCGCGCAGAACATCCAGGGCGCCTTCGTCGTGCCGGAAACCCGCAAAATCGACGCCGAAGGGCGCAGAATCGTCCTGGTGGACGACGTCATGACCTCGGGCGCGACATTGAACGCGGCGGCCCGCGTCCTGCTGCGCGCGGGGGCGGAAAGGGTGGACGCGCTGGTTTTCGCCCGGGTGATCACGATGTGACGAATCTCCGTATTGCCCGCAAGCCTTGACCGAATTAAAAAAGCGTCATGAAAAAGATCGAAATCTACACCACCGCGACCTGCCCCTATTGCATCCGCGCCAAGGCGCTGTTGAACAAGAAGGGCGCCGCTTTTGAGGAAATCAGGGTAGACCTCGATCCGTCCCTGCGCCCGAAAATGGTCGAGCGCGCCAAGGGGCGGACGACGGTGCCGCAGATTTTCATCGGCGGCCGCCATGTCGGCGGCTGCGACGATCTTCACGACCTGGATTACGAAGGCCAACTCGATCCTCTTCTGGCGGATTGAGGCCAGCCATGATCCGCTTCGCCCTCGTCTGCGCCAATGGCCATGAATTCGAAAGCTGGTTCGCCAGCAACGAATCCTACGATTTCCAGATCGCGAACAAGCTCGTCTCCTGCCCCTATTGCAACGGGACCGACATCGCCAAGGCGGTGATGGCGCCGGCGGTGGCGCGCGCGGTCGGCGTCCCGGCGAAGGCGCCGAAACAGAATGTCGCCCTGCTCGGCGCGGCCGACCGCGGCTTGCGCGATATGGCGCGCGAGCTGCACCAGAAGATCGTCGCGGCCACCGTGGATGTCGGCGCTGAATTCGCGCGTGAGGCCCGGCGCATTCACGACGGCGAGGCGCCCGAACGCCCGATCCGCGGACAGACCTCGCCCGAAGAGGCCCGCGCCTTGCTCGACGACGGCGTCGAAATCATGCCCATGCCGGCGACCCCCGAGGATCTGGGCTGAACAGTCGCTTCCCCTGAACCAGGGCGGGAGTTTCCGATGACCAGACAACCGCCCGCGCGGCCTGCCTCCTATGACAAGATGGTCGCCCTTGTGCTTCAGGGCGGGGGGGCGCTGGGCGCATATCAGGCTGGCGTCTATGAGGCGCTTTCGGCGAGCGAATATCTCCCGGACTGGATCGCCGGCATTTCGATTGGCGCGATCAACGCCGCGATCATCGCGGGCAACGCGCCGGAACAACGGGTGGAGCGGCTGCGCGCCTTCTGGAGCGAAGTGACGACCCCGGCCTTACCGGCATGGCCGTCCATGGGCTTGGTGGGCGCGGCTGTGGCGCAGGCGACCGCGATCATGTTCGGGCGGAGCGGCTTTTTCACCCCGCGGCTGCCGCTGGAGTTGTGGTTCGACCGGGACGCGACGAGTTTTTACGACACGGGGGCGCTGCGTTCGACGCTCGAACGTCTGGTCGATTTCGACAGGATCAACAGCGGCGAACCCCGCTTCTCGGTCGGTGCGGTCGAAATCGAGACCGGAAATTTCGTCTACTTCGACAACGCCCGGATGAAGATCGCGCCCGAGCATGTGATGGCGAGCGGGGCCATGCCGCCGAGTTTTCCAGCGATCGAAATCGGCGGCGAAAGATTTTGGGACGGCGGGCTCGTCTCCAACACGCCGCTGCGATATGTCATCGAAAGCGTCCCGCGCCGCAGTCGGCTGGTCTTCCAGGTGGACCTGTTTTCCGCGCAGGGTCGCGCGCCCGAGAATCTCGCCGAGGTCGCGGAACGCGAAAAGGACATCCGTTATTCGAGCCGCACCCGCGCCGTGACCGACACAATCCGGCGCGAGCACGACGTGCGCCACAACATCAACGAGCTGTGGGAGCTGTTGCCGCTGGAATTGCGCGAGCTACCTTCGGCGAAATGGCTTTATGATTTCGGCTGCGTCACCACCATGGACATCGCGCATCTGATCTATCGTCCCGGCGCCCCGCAGGGGCCTGCCAAGGATTTCGACTTCAGCCGGCAGGCGATGGAAGCGCGCTGGCGAGCGGGCCGGGCGGACGCCCAGGCCACGCTCGCCGCCTCGCCCTGGCTGGCGCCGATGGACCCGGCCCAGGGCGCCCGAACCTTCGACGTGCGCCGCCCGGCGGCAAAAGCCGAGCGCGACAGCCGGACGATGTGGGGGGGCGGACTCCCAGCCCCCATAGCCCGTTTTTAGGAGGGTTCTTCCGTACGCCGATCGGGCGCCGCCGCGCCGTGCGACATGGGCCATGGACTCCAAGCGTCTTATCGCCCACTTTGCGTCGCGAGTCATCGCGCATCCAACCCCGGAGCTTGTTCATGAACCGCCGCTTTCTTCTTCGTCTGGCCGCGCTCGGCGCGGGGCTGGCGCTTCACGCAGCCGCGCCCGCCCGCGCCGAGCAGCGCAAGATCGACGTCGAGGCGATCCTCAACGATCCCGCGGCGCCCGTCGGCGGCAACCCCAAGGGCGACGTTACCATTGTCGCCTTTTTCGACTATAACTGCCCCTTCTGCAAAAAGGCGACGCCGGAGCTGGAGAAACTGGTCAGGACCGATGGCCATATCCGGCTGGTCTACAAGGATTGGCCGATCCTCACCGAAGCCTCGGTCTATGGCGCGCATCTGGCGCTGGCCGCGGAATATCAGGGCAAATACGAGCGGGTTCACGATGCGCTGATGGCCGTGCCCGGCCGCCGCAACGGCGAGGACGCGATGCTGGCGGCGGTAAAGGGTTCAGGCGTCGACATGGATCGGCTCAAGGCCGATCTCAAGACGCATGAGGCGGATATTTCCGCGCTGATCAAGCGCAACAACGACCAGGCGCAGGCCCTCGGGCTGGAGGGAACGCCGGTCTTTTTGATCGGACCGTTCAAGGTCGCGGCCGCGCTGAATTACGACGAGTTCAAAAAGGTCGTCGCCCAGGTCAGGGCCGCGCAGAACGGACACTAAGTCCGGGCGCCGCGCCGCCCCGCGCGCGAGGGCGGCGGGGCGGCGGCGTCTCGGCCCGGATTTACTTTTTCGCTGGGCAGGTGCTGACGCCGAGAATGCTGTAAAGCGGGCAAACGCCGACCGCGCCGGTCACCAGAGGCACGACGCCGATCCAGCCCCACATGCCGATCTTGTCGGTATAAACCAGGGCGATCAGGACCATGCCGACGATTATGCGCAAAGCGCGATCCGGAACTCCTTCATTCACCGTCATTTGGCGCCCCCACAATTTTTTTTCTTCGAGCGACTCGCCGGTCGCCCATGATTTAAGCTAGCCGAAATCGCCCGCCGCCGGAAGATGCGCCGGCGGGGCCGCATGACGACGCGGCCGGAGGCGCTTCGCGACCTTCGGTCGAGTTCTGACCGGCGCCATCGCTTATTGCTGATGGTTATAGCGATAGTGATGGCGGTAGCGGACGTGATGGCGGCAGCCGCCGCGCAGGCCGCAATCGATCGTCGGGCCCGCGGTATAGCCGATCACGCCGCCCGCCACGGCGCCGACCGGGCCGCCGACGATCGCGCCCGCGCCCGCGCCGAGGGCGCCGTCGACCAGGCGACCAGCAAAAGCGGCCGTTCCGACCATCGACAGGCCGAGGCTCATCGCCAGGATCAAGAATTTCTTGCCCATTCTGACCTCCCTTTGAGCCGGTTCGGCGCGGTCATCGCGCTCGAAACGGCGCGCTTCATAAACCTTCCCTGTGGGAGGGGAGCGGTTCATATCGCATCAACCCGCGATTATCAGATTGGTTCCAACGAGATGAAAAGTAGTTTCAAGTTCAAATGGGTAGCTTAAGATCGCGGGATTGCGCCCGAGACCGCCGGGCGGCTTACGCAACCAGACTGATCCTGATTCGCGTCCCCGGACGGACCTTGTTCAAGACCTTCACGTCCGATGTGGCCCGGGCGAAAATGTTGCAGGGGCTGGCGAGGCGGCATTCGCCGCCCTGACTGATCGGCGTGGGGCCGAAACCTATGGCGATGCCCGGTCCGTCGGGCCAAAAAGCGATTTCGCCCGGCGTGACCACATCGCGCGCGTTCGCCTCGCGTTTCAGGCGGGCGGGAACGTCGAAATAGACTTCCTCGCCCCAGGTCATCGCCCGCGCCTCATAGGGGAGTTTTTCCGCGATCGCCTTGGCCGTCGGCGTGTCGAGCAGTTCGGCCTCGAGCGCGAGCGATTCGAAATCGAAGCGAATGCGCGGCATGGTGGTCCTTCTCCTGTTTTTTCAGACGTGGTCAGGCCTTTCGCGCCTTGCTGAATTGCGAGGCCGAGGCGCCCATCTCGAACGAGATGGCGCGCGCGCTCTCGGCGACCATCCGGCCGAGCGGCGCGATACGGTCCTCTTCGATGCGCGCCATCGGGCCGGAGGCCGAGACGGCGGCGATCACGTCGCCGGTTTCGTCGAAAATCGGCGCGGCGATGCAGCGCAGTCCCACCGCATGTTCCTCGTCGTCGAGCGCATAGCCCTGGGCGCGGATCTTTTCGAGTTCGGCGCGCAGGGCCGAGGGCGTCGTGATGGTCTTCGGCGTGATCCGGGGCATGCCGTGGCGGTGGAGGATTTTGGCGATGGCCTTGTCGGAGGTCGCGGAAAAAATCGCCTTGCCCACCGCCGAGCAATGCATGGGCACGCGCGAGCCGGGCCGAGCGAAAACCCGCATCATCTGCCGGCATTCGACCTGTGCGAGATAGACCGCCTCGCCCTGGTCCTCGATGGCGAGATTGACCGTCTCGCCGCAGTCCTCCATCAGCCGGCGCAGGTGCGGCCGGGCGAGCGCCGCAAGGCTGCGGGTCTTGATGAAGCCGCAACCGGTGACAAAAGCCTGGACGCCGATGGTCCAGATACGCCGGTCGTGGTTGAAGCGGACATAACGTTCCTGTTCCAGCGTGAGAAGGAGCCGGTGTGCGGTCGAAGGCGGCAGGCCGACCTGCTGGGCCAGTTCGGTGAGCGTCGCCCCGTCATCCGGAGCCTCGGCGATCCGGTTGATCAGCGACAGGGCGCGCGCCAGCGACTGCACCTGATCGGAGCCGCTTTTCGCCTCGCCCGCGCCGTGTTTCACCTTGCGCCGGCCTTTCACCGCGGGTTGTCGCGCCATTTCCTGTCTTGTCTCCAACGACTCTGGAAAATATTTTCCTCATGATCTTCAAGCGACTCGCGCTATTTTTCCACGATACGGGAATTCTTGTGCCCTGTCGCCGGAAATCGCCGGAAAGCAGCGTGTTGAAAATGCACAACAATTTGTTTTGACGAAATGATTTGCCTGCACTTCCATATCGTGGAAGCCATCTCGAAATCTTGCCCAGTCGTGCGATAGAACATCCACGACCATTTCGTGCCGGGAGAACGCCATGCCGAAGATGAATGCGATGGACGCCGCCGTGGCGGTGCTGGAGCGCGAAGGCGTGAAGGTCGCCTTCGGCGTGCCCGGCGCCGCGATCAATCCCCTTTACGCTGCGCTGCGCCGGCGCGGCTCGATCCGTCACGTTCTCGCCCGCCATGTCGAGGGCGCTTCGCACATGGCCGATGGCTATACCCGGGCCAGACCGGGCAATATCGGCGTCTGCATCGGCACCTCCGGCCCGGCCGGAACCGACATGATCACCGGCCTCTACGCCGCGGCGGCGGATTCGGTTCCGATCCTGTGCATTACCGGCCAGGCGCCGCGCGCGCGGCTCTACAAGGAGGATTTCCAGGCCGTCGACATCGAGGCCATTGCCAAGCCGGTCGCCAAATGGGCGGTGACCGTGCGCGAGCCGGCGCTGGTTCCCCGCGTCTTCCAGCAGGCCTTTCATCTGATGCGGTCGGGCCGCCCGGGCCCGGTGCTGATCGACCTGCCGCTCGACGTGCAGATGTCCGAGATCGAATTCGACATCGACACCTATGAGCCCCTGCCGGTCTATAAGCCCGCCGCGACCTTGCAGCAGGCGCGCAAGGCGCTAGACATGCTCAACGAGTCGGAGCGGCCCCTGATCGTCGCCGGCGGCGGCGTCATCAACGCCGACGCCAGTGATCTCCTGGTCGAATTCGCCGAACTGACCGGCGTTCCGGTGATTCCCACCCTGATGGGCTGGGGCGCCATTCCCGATGACCATCCTCTGATGGCCGGCATGGTCGGCTTGCAGACCAGCCATCGCTACGGCAACGCCACTTTCCTCGACTCCGATTTCGTCTTTGGCGTTGGAAACCGCTGGGCCAATCGTCATACGGGCTCGATCGAGGTCTATACCAAGGGCCGAAAATTCATCCATGTGGACATCGAGCCGACCCAGATCGGACGCGTGTTCGGGCCGGATTACGGCATCGTCTCCGACGCCCGCGCCGCGTTGAAACTGTTCATCGAGGCCGCGCGCGAACTGAAGGCGGCCGGCAGGCTGAAGGACCGCGGCGCCTGGGCGGCCTCCTGCCGGCATCGCAAGAACAACATGCTGCGCAAGAGCCATTACGATCAGGTTCCGCTCAAACCCCAGCGCGTCTATCAGGAAATGAACGAATGTCTCGACCGCGACACCTGCTATGTCACCACCATCGGCCTGTCGCAGATCGCCGGCGCGCAATTCCTACATGTCTATGAGCCGCGCAACTGGATCAACTGCGGCCAGGCTGGGCCGCTGGGCTGGACCCTGCCGGCGGCGCTCGGCGTGCGCGCGGCCGATCCCGACAGGAAGATCGTGGCTTTGTCCGGCGATTACGATTTCCAGTTCATGATCGAGGAACTGGCGGTCGGGGCGCAGCACAAGCTGCCCTATCTCCATATCGTCGTGAACAATTCCTATCTCGGCCTGATCCGTCAGGCCCAGCGCGGCTTTTCGATGGATTTCGAAGTGAGCCTCGCCTTCGAGAACATCAACGCCACGGCGGAAGGCGACGCCGTTCCCGGCTATGGCGTCGATCATGTCGCGGTGGCGGAGGGGCTGGGGTGCAAGGCGATCCGCGTCAAGACGCCCAACGAGTTCAAGGAGGCCTTCGCCCGCGCCAAGGCGCTGATGGACGAGCATCAGGTTCCGGTGGTTCTGGAGTTCATCCTGGAGCGCGTCACCAATATTTCGATGGGAACCGAAATTCATAACGTCAACGAGTTCGAGGACATCCTGTGCCTCGACCCGAACCTGTCGCTCCGCAAAAGCGAGGATTTCGCGCCCGCCGCGCCGGCGCAAAGGCAAGAGGCCGACGCCTTCGCCGACAAACGCTGATCCGATTCGAAACACGCCGCCGAGAAAGCTCCAAGGAAAGCCCCGATGCCGAAATTCGCCGCCAATCTGACCATGCTGTACAATGAAACGCCGTTCCTGGAGCGGTTCAAGGCCGCGGCGGACGCCGGCTTCAAGGCCGTCGAATTCCTGTTTCCCTACGACTTCCCGAAAGAACAGGTCGCGGCGGCGCTCAAGGACAATGGCCTCGCCCTGGCGCTCCATAATCTGCCGGCAGGCGACTGGGCGGCGGGCGAGCGGGGCATCGCCTGCCATCCCGATCGCGTGCAGGAATTCCGCGACGGCGTCGAAAAGGCCATCGACTACGCCAAGGCGTTGAACTGCCCGCAGGTCAACTGCCTGTCCGGCGTCCTGCCTAAGGGCGTGAGCGCGGACGCGGCGCGCGGCGTTCTGGTGGAAAACCTGCAATATGCGGCCGAAAAGCTCGCGGCGGAAAAAATCGGCCTGCTGCTGGAGCCGGTCAACAGTCACGACATTCCGGGTTTTTTCGTCGATCGCCCGAGCTTTGGCTTCGCCCTGCTCGACGCGGCCGCGGCGAGAAACCTGAAATTGCAATATGACATCTATCACGCCCAGGTCATGGAAGGCGATCTGGCGAACACGATGACGCGCGAATTCGCGCGCATCGGCCATATCCAACTCGCCGACAATCCCGGCCGCAACGAGCCGGGAACCGGCGAGATCAACTATCCTTTTCTTTTCCGCCGCCTCGACGAACTCGGCTATTCCGGTTGGATCGGCTGCGAATACAAGCCGAAAACGACCACCACCGAAGGCTTGTCCTGGGTCAGGCCCTATCTCTGACCAAGGCGCCAACGCAAACATCTGATCTGGAGACCACCATGGCGAATATCGGTTTCATCGGTCTGGGCATCATGGGGCGGCCGATGGCTGGCCATCTCATCGCCGGCGGCCACAAGCTCTTTGCCAATAGCCGCAGCGGGACGCCGCAGGAACTGCTCGATCAGGGCGCCATCGCCTGCGCCAATGGCCGCGAAGTCGCGCAAAAGGCCGAGATCATCGTCACCATGCTGCCGGACACGCCGGATGTCGAAGCGGTTCTGTTCGGAAGGGGCGGTGTCGCCGAAGGGCTGACGGCAGGAAAGATCGTGGTGGACATGAGCTCGATCTCGCCGATCGAGACCAAAGAATTTGCGAAGAAGATCAATGCGCTCGGCTGCGATTATCTCGACGCGCCGGTTTCCGGCGGCGATGTCGGCGCCAAGGCGGGGACGCTCACCATCATGGTCGGCGGGCCGGACGCGGCCTTCGAGAAAGTGAAGCCCATTTTCGAACTGATGGGCAAGAACATCACGCTCGTCGGCGGCAATGGCGACGGGCAGACGACGAAAGTCGCCAATCAGATCATCGTCGCCTTGACCATCGAGGCGGTCGGCGAGGCGCTGGTCTTCGCGTCAAAGGCCGGCGCCGATCCGGCGCGCGTGCGTCAGGCCTTGATGGGCGGCTTCGCCAGTTCGCGCATTCTCGAAGTGCATGGCGAGCGCATGATCAAGCGCAATTTCGCGCCGGGCTTCCGCGTCGCCCTGCACCAGAAGGACCTGAATCTCGCCTTGCAGGGCGCCCGCAGCCTCGGCGTCAGCCTGCCGAACACCGCGACCTGTCAAGAGTTGTATAATGCGGCTGTCGCCGCCGGCGGCGCCGCCTGGGATCATTCCGCCATGGTGCGTGTTCTGGAAAAGCTGGCGAACTTCGAAATCGGCCAGAAATAGGCGAACGCGGGGCGGGGGATCGGCGATGGATGAGCGGGCGCTGTTGCGCAAAATGTTCGACGCGGCGGTGGCGGCCGCCGCGCCGGGCCTCGTCGTCCCGCCGCATCTGCCGCCGCCGCCGAAAGGGCGCACGATCGTCGTCGGCGCCGGCAAGGCCGCCGCTGCCATGGCCCGTGCGGTGGACGCCAACTGGCCCGCCGACAAGCCCCTCGGCGGCCTCGTCGTGACCCGCTATGGCTATGGCGTCGGCAAGCTCGGCCGCATCGAAGTGGTCGAGGCGAGCCATCCCGTGCCGGACCAGGCGGGACTGCGCGCCGCGGAAAAAATTCTCGACATGGCGCGCGGGCTCGGCCCCGACGATCTTTTTCTGTGTCTGATCTCGGGCGGCGGTTCGTCGCTTCTGTCGTTGCCGGCGCCGGGGATTACGCTCGCCGAGAAACAGGCGATCAATCGCGCGCTGCTGCGCAGCGGCGCCAATATCGCCGAGATGAACTGCGTGCGCAAACATCTCTCGGGGATCAAGGCGGGGCGTCTCGCGGCCGCCGCCGCTCCGGCGCAGGTCGTGTCGCTCATCATTTCCGACGTGCCGGGCGACGACCCTTCCGTCATCGCCTCAGGCCCGACCGTTCCCGATTCCACAACGCTGGCGCAGGCGCGCGAGGTGCTCCGGCGCTACAATATCGACGTCCCGCCCGCCGTCGCCGCGCTGCTCGACGATGCCGCCAACGAAACGCCCAAGCCCGGCGATCCCGTGTTCGCGCGCAATGCTCTGCGGATGATCGCCACGCCCCAGGCCTCGCTCGAAGCCGCCGCGAGCGTCGCCCGCGTGGCGAAGGTCGCGCCCCTGATTCTCGGCGACGCGATCGAGGGCGAAGCGCGCGAGGTCGGCCGGGTGATGAGCGGCATAGCGCGCCAGGTGGCGACTCACGCTCAGCCGGCGCCCGCGCCCTGTGTCCTCATCTCCGGCGGTGAAACCACGGTGACGGTGCGCGGAAAGGGCAGGGGAGGGCGCAATGTCGAATTCCTGCTGTCCCTCGCCGTCGATCTCGATGGCCTGCCGAATGTCTATGCCATCGCTGGGGACACCGACGGCGTCGACGGCGCCGAGGAGGTCGCCGGGGCCATGGTTTCGCCCGACACTCTTGCGCGGGCGGCGAGACTGGGACTGAACGCCAGGGAAAGCCTTGCCGATAATGACGGTCACGGCTTTTTCGAACGCCTGGGCGATCAGGTCGTCACCGGCCCGACCTTCACCAATGTCAACGATTTCAGGGCGATCCTGATTGCGGGCGGTCACGGCGGAGGCCAGCCGGGAGCGGAGCAAGCCGCCGTGGACAAAGAGACGGCTTGAACGCAACTTCGGGCAATGATCATCTGATGTTCGGGCGCGATTACAAGAAACGCCGCCATATCGGGGGGAAGAATGTTCGCGCAGCTTTTGACGCCGGTCGGGAATAGCCTCGGCCTGTCTTTCCTCGCCGCGGCTTCGCCTGTGGCGATGGTGTTGCTTCTGCTCGGCGTCCTGCGGCGCCCGGCCTGGCAGGCGGCCTTGGCCGGGCTCGCGACCGGCCTCGCGGCGGCGGTTTTTCTGTGGCGCATGCCGCCCGCGCTCGCGATCAACGCCGTAGCCAATGGCGCCGTGTTCGCGCTCTGGCCGGTGATGTGGATCGTCGTCAACGCGCTGCTGCTCTATAATGTCGCGGTCAAGTCGGGCCGTTTCGAAGCCTTCCGCGTCTGGGTGCTCAACCATCTGCCAAACGACCGACGCATCGTTCTGGTCGTCATCGGCTTCTGTTTCGGCGCCCTGCTCGAAGGCGTCTCGGGTTTCGGCACGCCGGTCGCCATCACCAGTTCGCTGCTGATCCTGGTCGGCTTTCCGCCGCTGGAGGCGATCGTCTTCGTCCTGATCTTCAACACGGCGCCGGTCGCCTTCGGCGCGCTGGGCGTTCCGGTCACCGTGCTCGGCGCGGTCACCGGTCTGCCGGCGACGGCGCTCGCCCAAATGGTGGGCCGCCAGCTCCCCTTCATCGCCCTCATCCTGCCGTTCTATGTCATGGCGCTTTACGGGGGTTGGCGGTCGATCCGCGCGCTGTGGCCCGTCCTGCTGGTCGCCGGCGCCAGTTTCGCGACGTCGCAGTTCGTGTCGTCGAATTATCTCGACTATGCCTTGACCGACGTTCTCTCGGCGCTCGGCTCTCTGGGCGGCACGCTCGCCTTCCTGGCGGTGTGGAAACCCAAGGCCTCGCCGGAATTCGCCATCGACCGGGAAGCCCTGAACGAGCGCGCCGTCGAAACCTATGTGCGGCCCTGGCAGGGCTGGCTGCCCTGGCTGATCGTCTCGGCGGTGGTCATCGCCTGGACCCACATGGGAATCGCCAAGATCGGCGAACAAGCGATCTCGTGGCCGGGATTGCACAAGGCGATCTCGATCACGCTCTACAACGCCAAGCCCTATCCCGCCATCTGGACCTTCCAGCCGCTCGGCACCGGCACCGCGATCCTCCTGTCGGCCATCGGGACCGGTCTGATCGTTAAGCTCTCGATCAAGGATTTCATCGGCGCCGTTCGTCAAACCGCGGTCCAGTCGTTCATTCCGATCGTCACCGTGATGACGATCATTGGCCTCGCTTATCTGATGAACTATTCCGGCATGGCCTATACGCTGGGCTACGGCGTCGCCTCGACCGGCAAGCTGTTCGTCCTGCTCTCGCCCTTCCTCGGATGGGTCGCGGTCATGCTCTCCGGCAGCGACACGTCGGGCAACGCGCTGTTCGGCAATCTGCAGGTGGTCGCGGCGCGGCAACTCGATCTCAATCCTGTTCTGTTCGCGGCGACCAACTCCTCGGGCGGGGTGCTGGGCAAGATGATTTCGCCGCAGAATATCGCCACCGGCGCGGCCGTGACCAATCTGCGCGGCCAGGAGGGCGCCATTTTCGCGGGAACCTTCGTCCACAGTATCGCGCTGACCTTCCTGCTCGGCCTGCTGGTCGTCGCGCAGCAATATCTGATCCCTTGGATCATTCCGGTTGTTGGAGCCATCAAATGATCAGAATGCCTGAACCCGACTCAGGCCTGCTCGCGCGGCGCGAGGAAATCGTCGCAGCGCTCGCAAGGATCGTGCCCGGCGAGGGCGTGATCGCCTCCGAGCGCGAGCGCCGCGCCTTCGAATGCGACGCCTTGACAGCCTATCATCAGCTCCCGATGGCGGTGGTGCTGCCCGACAACACGCAGCAGATCGTCGAAATCCTGCGCTATTGCAAAGCGAACAGGATCAAGGTGGTCCCGCGCGGGGCGGGCACCTCGCTTTCCGGCGGTTCGCTGCCGCTCGCCGACGGGATCATTCTCGGGCTTGGAAAGTTCAACCGCATTCTCGAAATCGACGTCGCCAATCGCTGCGCCGTTGTGCAGCCCGGCGTGACCAATCTTGGCATCACCCACGCCGTCCAGGCGCACGGGCTCTATTACGCGCCAGACCCGTCGAGCCAGATCGCCTGCAGCATCGGCGGCAATGTCGCGGAGAACGCCGGAGGCGTGCACTGCCTCAAATATGGCCTCACCACCAATAATGTGATCGGGGTCGAATTCGTCACCATGGACGGCGAAATCATCCGCCTCGGCGGCAAGCATTTCGACGCCGGCGATTACGATCTGCTCGGCGTGATGGTCGGCTCGGAAGGTCTGCTCGGCGTCGTCACCGAAGTTACGGTGCGGGTGCTTCCCTCGCCCCCCGGCGCGCGCGCGCTTCTCATCGGCTTCCCCTCGATCGAAGGCGCCGGCGATTGCGTCGCCTCGGTGATCGGTTCGGGGATCATTCCCGGCGGCATGGAGATCATGGACAAGCTGGCGATCGAGGCGGCGGAAGCCTTCGTCCACGCCAATTATCCGCTCGACGCCGCGGCCCTGCTGATCGTCGAACTCGACGGCTGCGCGGCGGAGGTCGATCATCTGATCGCGGCGGTGGAATCCATCGCGATGGAGCATGGCGCGACGTCCTGCCGGGCCAGCCGGTCGGAGGAGGAGCGGCTGCTGTTCTGGGCGGGCCGCAAGGCTGCCTTTCCCGCCGTCGGCCGCATCTCGCCCGATTATTACTGCATGGACGGGACCATTCCGCGCAAGGAAATCGGCCGGGTTCTCTCGCGGCTGAAAGAGATGGAGCGGCGCTATGGCCTGCGCTGCGCCAATGTCTTCCATGCCGGCGACGGCAATCTCCATCCGCTCATCCTCTACGACGCCAACAAGCCGGGCGAACTGCAGCGCGCGGAAGATTTCGGCGCCGACATCTTGCGGCTCTGCGTCGAGGTCGGCGGGGTTCTGACCGGCGAACATGGCGTCGGCGTGGAAAAGCGCGATCTGATGGAGGCGATGTTCAACGAGACCGATCTCGATCAGCAGCAGCGGTTGAAATGCGCCTTCGACGACGAGAGCTTGCTCAATCCGGGAAAAGTCTTTCCCCAGCTCTGCCGCTGCGCGGAGCTTGGCCGGATGCATGTCCGCGCGGGGCAGTTGCGCTTTCCCGACCTGCCCCGTTTCTAGAGGCGAAAATCATGACCGACTTCCGTCCCTCCGACGAGAAACAGATCGCCGAAATCGTCGCGGCGGCGGCGGCGCAGAAACAGAGCCTGGAGA
Source organism: Pseudomonadota bacterium (assembly GCA_021813805.1). Lineage (GTDB taxonomy): Bacteria > Pseudomonadota > Alphaproteobacteria > Rhizobiales > Beijerinckiaceae > Rhodoblastus. Next base: position 24,358 of record JAKAJL010000035.1, read on the forward strand.
TCGTCGCCGGCGGCAGCAAGCGCGGCTATGGGCGGCCGGTGAAGGCCGATCATCTGCTCGATCTGTCGCGGATCGCCGGGATCGTCAATTACGAGGCGGCTGAACTGATCCTGACCGCGCGTCCGGGAACTTCGCTGGCCGCGGTCAAGGCGGAGCTTGCCGCCAAGGGTCAGATGCTGGCTTTCGAGCCGCCCGGCTGGCAAAGCCTGTTCGAGACCAACGCCGAGCCGACGCTTGGAGGGGTTCTCGCCTGCAATATCGGCGGACCGCGCCGCGCGCGCGCCGGCGCGCCGCGCGATTTCTTCCTCGGCTTTTCGGCGGTCAACGGAAGGGGCGAGATCTGGAAGGGCGGCGGCAAGGTGGTGAAAAACGTCACCGGCTTCGACGTCAGCAAATTGCTGGCGGGCTCGTTCGGCACGCTTTCTGTCCTTACCGAAATCACCCTGAAGGTCATGCCGCGCCCCGAAAGCCAATGCACGATCCTGCTTCCCGCCCTTGCGGATGAGATCGCGGTCGCGACCATGGCCAAGGCCTTGAATACGCCGTTCGAGGTCTCGGGTGTGGCCCATCTGCCGGCGGAGGCCGCGCGGCGCTCGTCGGTTGCCGCCGTCGCCCAAGGACGCTGCGCGGTCACCGCGCTGCGGATCGAAGGGCCGGCGCCTTCGGTCGCCTTCCGCGCCGAGGCGCTCGAAGAGCTTTTCGGACGCGGCGAAAGGCTTGACAATGCGGCTTCCACACAATTCTGGGAGGAAGTCGGCGAGGCTCGATCACTGCTGCCGGATGGCGCTCGCGTGATGTGGCGGCTTTGCCCGACGCCGAGCCGTGCGGCGGTCGCGGCGAGCGCGATCAAGGCGCGCCTGCCAGCGGCGGAAACCCTTTTCGACTGGGGCGGCGGTCTTGTCTGGCTGAGCCTCGACGCCGCCGAGGCCGGCGCCGACGCCGGGGCGGCCATTGTGCGCGGCGCGATGAAATCGTGCGGCGGCCACGCCACGTTGATCGTGGCGCCCGCCGCGACGCGTGAAAGGATCGCGGTCTTCGAGCCGGCGCCCGGCCCGCTCGCGGCTTTGAAGGCGCGGGTGAAAGCCGGCTTCGATCCGCTGGGCGTCTTCAATCCCGGCCGCATGCAAGAGGGCCTCTAGAGACCATGCAGACCAATTTCACCCCGGCCCAGCTTGCCGATCCCGCCATCAGGACAGCGGACAAGATCCTGCGCGCCTGCGTCCATTGCGGCTTCTGCACCGCGACCTGCCCGACCTTCGTCCTGCGCGGCGACGAACTCGATTCGCCGCGCGGGCGCATTTATCTCATCAAGGACATGCTGGAAAACGATCGCGCGGCCAGCGCCGAAGAGGTCAAACATATCGACCGCTGCCTGTCCTGCCTGTCCTGCATGACAACCTGTCCGTCGGGCGTCGATTACATGCATTTGGTCGATCACGCCCGCCACCATATCGAAAGGACTTTTCGCCGGCCCTTGCTCGACCGTGTGATCCGTCGCGCCTTCGGTTTCGTGCTGCCGCGGCCAGCCATTTTCCGCGCCGCCTTGAATGTGGCGAAACTTGGCAAGCCCTTCGCGGGGCTGCTTCCGGCCAGGCTGCGCGCCCCCTTCGCCATGGCGCCAAGCGCGATCCCCAAGGCCTCGGTCTGGGATAAGCCGCGGGTGATCTCGCGTCAGCAGCCGAATACGCGGCGCGTCGCGTTGATGACCGGCTGCGCCCAGAAGGTGCTTTCGCCGCAGATCAATGAGGCCACGATCCGGCTCCTGACGCGGCATGGCTGCGAAGTGGTGATCGCCGAAGGCGCGGGCTGTTGCGGCGCGCTCAACCATCACCTCGGCCAGGACGAGGGCCTGACGTTCGCGCGGAAGAATATTCTCGCCTGGAGCCACGCGATGGCGTCCGGCGGGCTCGACGCCGTCGTCATCAACGCCTCGGGCTGCGGCACGACCGTCAAGGATTACGGTTTCATGTTCCGCGACGATCCCGACATCGCCGACAAGGCGGCCGAGATTTCTTCGCTCGCGCGCGACATCACCGAACTGATGAGCGAGATCGGGCTCATGGCGCCCGCCAACGCCACCGGGCGGCGAGTCGCCTATCACAGCGCCTGCTCGCTCCAGCACGGCCAGAAGATCCGCAACGAACCGAAACAACTGCTGAAGGATGCTGGCTTCACCGTCCTCGACCCGCCCGAAGGCCATCTCTGCTGCGGTTCGGCGGGGACCTACAATCTGCTTCAGCCGGAGATCGCAAACGAACTGCGCGACCGCAAGGTCGCCAATATCGAAAGCACCCGGCCGGAAATAGTCGCCGCGGGCAACATAGGCTGCATTGCGCAGATCGCCGGCGGCACGGATCTTCCGGTGGTCCATACGGTCGAACTACTCGACTGGGCGACAGGCGGCCCGCGCCCGCGAAATATCCCGGCGTGACATGACTTCCGACGGGCGCCTCGGAAGGAGATAGTGAAAAAGCGAACGGCCCGCCTCTCGGGAGAGGCGGGCCGTAGGGCGAGAAGTCGTCTTTCCGCCGATCAGGCGACGTGCTTGATCACGAAGCGATAGACGCCGGCGTTGGACGTCGATTCGACCAGTTCATTGCCGGTGGTGCGGCAGAAGGCGGCGAAATCGGCGACCGAGCCAGGGTCGGTCGCGAGGATTTCCAACGTGCCGCCAGCGGGCACTTCCTTGAGTGTCTTCTTTGCACGCAGAATCGGCAGGGGGCAGTTCAGACCCTTGGCGTCGAGAGTTTTATCAGCCATCGTTTCCTCTTGTTTGGTTTGCTTTGGGGGTGAAACTTCAGATGAAGAGATTGATATCGGACTTCAGCGCCCTTTCCATATAGGTCGCGGCGCCGCCGATTTCGACGCCGTCGATCAGATCGGTCGCCTTGTATTCGAAGAGGTCGAGCGTCATCTGGCAAGCAATGATTTTCACGTCGGACTCGATCGCAGCTTCGCGCAGATCCTCGATCGAGGCGACGCCCTTGCTCTTGATCAGGTTCTTCATCATGGTGGTCGCGCCGGCGTCGACGCCGGGCAGCATGTTGACGATGTTCGGCATGGCCATGTGCATGCCCATCATGGGCATTTTCATGGCGGCGTTGCCGAGCGCCGTCACCTGCAGGTCCAGCTTCTTCTTGAGGATTTCAAGACCATAAAAGGTGAAGAACAAGGTAACATCGACGCCCATGGCGGCTGCGGTGGTCGCCAGGATCAGCGGCGGATAGGCCCAGTCGAGCGATCCCTTCGTGACGATGATCGTCATGGATTTGGCGTTAGCGCCGTCGTCCGTGTTGTTAGTCATTTTGCTTTCCTTGGGTCATTGGTGGCGTGCCGGCGAAGCCGGCGCGCCTGGTTCAGTCCGTCGTGACATTCTTGAGCTTGGCGATGCCCATCATGCTGAGGGCGGCGGATTCATAAAACGGCTCGCTTTCACCCTTGCGCATTTTTCGGATGAAATATTTCTCGAAGCCGATCTTGGCGGCGTGGACCCAGCGGCCATGGCCGGACCAGTTGACATTGCGCGGCGGGATTTGCGGCTGCGCGACAAAGGCGATGCCGCTGTCGCCGAAATCGGCGAGACAGATCGCGTTCCAGGTGCCGCGATAGATCGGCTGGCGTCCGCGCAGGAGTTCGCCGATGTTCTTGGCCGCCGCAGTGACCATGGACTCGATCATGAATCCGGTCTTCGGCACGCCGCAGGGAACCGGCGTCGGGCCCATGGGGGGGATGGCGACGCAGACGCCGACGGAGAAGATGTTCTTGAATTTGGGATTTTGCTGGTGCTTGTCAACGAGAACGAAGCCGCGCGGATTGACCAGTCCGTCGATGCCGTGAAGCGGCTTGATGCCCCGGAACGCCGGCAGCATCATGGCCATGCCGAACGGCAGTTCCTTGGTCGCCTTGACCGAACCATCGTCGGCGATCTCTTCAACCGTCATCTTCCCGGCTTCGACCTTTTTGACCCGCGAGCTGGTCAGCCATTTGATGTGCTTTTCGCGCATCTCGCTTTCGAGCAGGCCCTTGGTGTCGCCGACGCCGTCGAGGCCGAGATGGCCGACATAGGGTTCGGACGTTACGAAGGTCATCGGCACCTGGTCGCGAATCTTGCGGCGGCGCAGCTCGGTCTCGAGGATGAAGGTGAATTCATAGGCGGGACCGTAACAGGAGGCGCCCTGCACGGCGCCGGTGATGACCGGACCGGGCTTCTTGCAGAATTCCTCGAAACTGATGGCCGCCTTTTCGGCGTGGTCGATATGGCAGATCGAGGTGGTGTGGCCCTGCGGCCCCAGGCCCTCGATCTCGTCGAAAGCCAGTTCCGGCCCCGTGGCGATGATCAAATAATCATAGGAAATCTTCGAGCCATCCTCGAGCTCGAGGCTGTTGGCCCCGGGATCCATCTTGGCGACGGGGACCGGCTTGAAATTGATGCCGCGCTTGGCGAAGGTCGGCGCCAGATCGACCTCGATCGATTCGCGGGTGCGCCAACCGACCGGAACCCACGGATTGCTGGGAACGAAATGATAGACCGGATCCTTGGTGACGACCGTCAGCCGATCCTCGGGACGCATATGGTCCTTCATTTCATAGGCCATGATGGTGCCGCCCAGACCGGCGCCCATGATGACGATTTCAGCCATGCTCTCCTCCCACATTGCAGGCGTTAGGACAACTCGCCCATCTTTGTCGGATCAGATTATTCGTATTTGTTGGATTGTCGAGCGGAATCCGCGCGGGGCGTCAGACCTTTTTCGTAGAAGCCGCGCGGCGGCGATGTTTAGTAGCGGGAGTCGAAAGGCTTATCCCCCTTCGGCCAGTCGTTAACCTTGGCGGGGAAATCGGACCTCGGCTGATGGGTGAAGAATTCCGCGACGTCGAGCGCGTCCTGGTCCGATAATCCGCCCTGATCCTGCGGGAAATTGACCTGATGCGCGACCGGCATGTTGGCTTTGACGAAGCCGCCCGCCGTGAACGTGCGGGCCATGCCCGCGCCGATGTTGAAAGAATGGTCGCCCCACAGCGGCGGGAAAACCCAGTCGCCGGCCGCGCTTTTCATTCCTTCGCCGTTCTTGCCGTGGCAGACGGCGCATTTGTCGGCATAGACTTTCTGGCCATGCGCGGGGTCCGGCTTCATCGCATGATCCAGCTTGGGCAGGCCGCGGCCGATGATCTTGCCGTCCGGCCCCTTCTCGCCCTTCAGCCAGGCCATATAGGCGATCATCGCTTTCATTTCCGGCGAATCCGGAGGCAAAGGCGCGCCATTCATCGAGCGTTGGAAGCAGCCGTTCAAACGGTCCTCGATCGTGATTACACGGCCGGCGCGTTTGTTATAGACCGGGAACAGTGTGACGACGCCGAAATAGGGCGAGGCTTTGGCGATCGTGCCGCCATCAAGATGGCAGGAATTGCAGTCCAGCGCGTCACCGACATTGTTCGGCAGCAGCCTGTGGGTTTGCGCCATCAGGCGCAGGCCCTGGATCAACTGGACCGAATTGGGGTCGTTCAGCAGGTCGGCGAGGCGCGGCGTCAGGATCGTCCTCGGCTCGGGCGCCGGCAGGGCGAGTTCGGCGCGCATCGCCTTCACCTGACCCGCGGTGACCGCGCTTGCCTTGTTGCCCCAGGAAGTGCGGGCGAAGGTCAGGATTTCCGCGAGCTCCTCATCGGTCAGGCGAGCAAAGCCGGGCATTTTGAACCGATGCGTGCTGGCTCTGGTCGAAGCGGTCGTTCCGCCGGCGAGGACGATATGGAGGACCGAGGCGGGATTGTCCGAGAGGAAGGCGCGATTGCCGGCAAGGGCAGGAAAAATGTTGGGCGCGCCAAGCCCGCTGCGCTGGTGGCAGGAGGCGCAGAACTGCTCGTAGCCAAGGCCGCCGCGGGTTCCGTAAAGCGCCTTTTCGTCGCCGGCCTCGATCACCGGCGGCCGGGTTCCGGCGGGCGCTAGCGAGACCAGGTAACGGGCCATCGCGCGCAGATCGTCGTCGGTGAAATATTGGGTGCTGTAGTGAATGACCTCGGTCATCGGACCAAACGCCATCGAATGTCTCGCGGCGCCGGTCTTCAGCAGTTGGACCAGGGCGTCCTCGGAGGTGAGATTGCGCAGGCCGATGGCGCGCCACGGGCCGATGGTCGAACCCGCGAGATAAGCGGAACTGTTGCTGCTGTAGGCCTTTTCCTGCAACGCCAGGCCGCGTGGCGTGTGGCAGGCTCCGCAATGTCCGAGCCCTTCGACGATATAGGCGCCGCGGTTCCATTGCGCGTCCCTGGCGGGATCGGGCGCGAAGGGCTTGTCGTCGAGGAACAGCAGGTTCCAGAACAACATGCTCGCCCTTATGTTGTACGGAAAACGCATCTCCGCCGGCTTGTTGGTCTGTTCGACCGGCGCCACGCCCTTCATGAAGAAAGCATAGAGCGCCTCGACATCCTCGTCCGTCACCTTGGCGAAGGAGGGATAAGGCATCGCGGGATAAAGATGGCGGCCGTCGGCGGCGACGCCGCGCCGCAGCGCCCGGCTGAACTGGTCGAGAGTATAGGAGCCGATGCCGGTCTTGGGGTCGGGGGTGATATTGGTCGAATAGACGGTTCCGCCCGGCGTCTTGAAGGCGAGCCCGCCCGCCATCGGCTTGCCGCCCTCGACGGTGTGGCAGGCGGCGCAGTCGCCCAGACGCGCGAGATAGGCGCCGCGCGCGACCACGCCGTCGTCGCCAGCCGCAGCGGCCCACGCTGGGGCGCCGGAAATACCGAGCCCGACAAGAACCGCCGCGGCGAGACGCGCGCGCGCACCTTTTTCAAGCATTTTCCCCTCTCTTCGCGCACCCCTCGGCGGCGCGTCGTTCGTCGTTTGGCTCCGGCGCGCCGGCGCGGAAAAGTCAGGCGGAACGGCGTTCCAGCCAGAAGAAGAACGCCAGGCTGGCCGCGGCGAGACCCAACAGCCAGACGAGGTCCGGAACGCCCGTCAGTTGCGGCAACCGGACTTTTCCCAGGGCCCAGACATTGAGGATATGCGCCTTGATCCAGTTGAAACTGAATGCGTAAGCGATCGCGCCGGCGATCATCCCGAAGACGGCGGACAGAGCGTGCAGGCTGCCGGTGGCGGTCGCCGCCAGGGCGGTGCCCGGACAATAGCCGAGGATCGCCACCGCCAGGCCGAATATCGCGCCGCCGAGGATCACGGCGAGCACATTGGCGTCCTTGATGTAATAGAGCGTCTCGCCGAAACGCGCGAGAACGAGGACTCCTAGCCCGCCGACGACGATGGCGGGAAGCAGCATCTTCACCATGGTGAAGTCACGCAAACAGAATTGGCCCTCGATGACATTGCTGTCCGTCACCCGCGCGCGATGGAGCAGGAAGCCGAAAGCGAATCCGACGGCCAGTGCGAGCAGGATAGTCATGACGCCGCCTTCCGTCCGAAGATGATCCGCGAACTGATGATGGCGCTGATGAAAACGACGATGACGAAAATCCAGCTCGACAGAGCCAGCTGCAGGGTTCCCGACAGGCCATGGCCGCTGGTGCAGCCGCCGGCCATGCGCGCGCCGAACATCAGCAGCGCGCCCGCGACAAAGGCGGCGACGAAGCGTTTGATGAGCGAGCCGCCAAAGCGCGCCCGCCAGAAATGCGGCACGGCTTCAAGCCGGAAGGTCCCCGACGCCAGCGAGGAAACCAGAGCGCCGGCCATCAGGCCGACCAGGAACAACATGCTGTAATCCCAGGAAAACGGCATGGGGGCCCAATAGGGATTATGCGCGGCGGCTTGCGCGCCGAACATCAGCGCCGCGATCGGCTGGCCGACTCGCGACAAAGCCGTGGTGACGCCGATCGGCTCTCTCGCCACGGCGAAGGCGATCCAGCTAAGAACACCAAGCGCCGCGCCGATGAGATAGGGCGAACGATCAACCTTTCGCCTCTCCGCGCGTTGCGAAAGGCGATCCGTCCAAATGGTCATGGCGGTCCTCCCCTGTATCAGGCGCCCATCTTATGGCCGTCAGTTGGCGGCGCCCCTGTATGGCTTGAAGCCATATTTCTCGAAAATCGCCAGAGACTGCGGCGATTGCATGAATTCGAGCCACATTTTGGCCGCCTCCGGATGGGGCGCGCCTTTCACCACAGCGCCGCCATAGATCGCGGTCGTGTTCTGCGACTCGGGAATATCGACGTGGGCGATTCCGTGGCCCGCCTTCTCCTGGAAAATCGCCTCTGATTGCCAGGTGACTCCGGCCTGGGCCTTGCCCTGCATCAGATAGAGCGGCGACTGGCGATGATGGATATGGGTCAGGATGGTTTCGCCATTGGCGACCTTGGTTTCGTAAACCGCCTTGACCAGCGCGTCGCCGCCGGCCTTGGCGAGCGAGGCCTTGATCTGGCGGGCGATGCCCTCATAGGCGGGATTGGGCATGACGAGCTTGACGCCGGGCTTGCCCAGATCGGCGAGGCTCGCGATATGGGCCGGATTGCCCTTGGGGACCATGATCGTCAGCGTGTTGGTGGCATAAGGGACGCCCGGCGCGTCCAGCATGCCCTCGTCGATATATTGCGTGATTTTCTTGAAACCGGCGAAATAGACGTCCGGCTTCACCGTCCAGGTCATATTGCCGACGGTGATGGTTCCGCCCGCCTTGATCTGCTGCGCCAGGAGGCCCGGTGGAATCGTCTCCCAATAGATGCGCCCCGCGAATTCCGGATGCAGTTCTTCAAATGTGGCGACCAGTTCGGCGGTGGCGAAAAAATAATTGCCGCCGAAGAACAGGGCCAGTTTCGGATCCTGCGGCGAGCCATGGAAATCCGCGAGATTGTCGGCGTCCGGCTCGGTGAAGTCGAGGCCGCGCTGGCTCACCGGGACGTCGTCATTGGCGCCGCCCTGCCACGGCGGGGCGAAATCGGGACGCAGTTTCGCGCTCTCCGCCCGCGCGCCTGAGGAGGCGCCAGCGAGCAGGAGCGCCGCAACGGCAAACAGGGCGGCCCCCGAAAGAATTTTCATTTTCCCGTTCCTTATTTCACGTAGGAGAAGCCGGCCGCCGCCAGTTCGGGCAAGGTGCCGACGATGCCGGGCGTCAGGACGCAGCCGGGAATGATGTGGTTGGTCAGTTCAGCCGCCATGGCCTCGTGCGACAGCTTGTCGGGATTGACGCCGGCCTTGATCAGCTTCTCCGAAACTTCCCACATCGTGTTGTGGCAGGCGAGAAACACCACGCCGCGGCGCATCAGCGCCGGGATCGAGACGTTGTGCGAGGAATACACGCCGTCGCTCTGCTGGAAATCCTTGGGATCGGCGGAAGCGCCGGGCTGTTCGGCGATGAATGTGTTTTTCGCGAATTTGTCGCCGGTCAGCTTGGCGAGCTGATATTTGTCCCACATCGCCTGATCGAGCAGAGCGAGATGGGCGACGCCATGGGTGGCCGAGACAAGAAAAAAGTTGGGATGCCGAAAACTGAACACCTGGGTGTTGAGCGCATTGCGCATGCCGTTGAGCCAGGGGCTCGCGATGTCGGTGTTGTCCCAGACCTGCCGCGGCGAACCGCGATAGGCGAGAATGGCGTCGAGCGCCTCGTGATCCCAATCGTTCCTGTCGGCGAGAATCATCGGGACGGTCTTGAAATCGCGGCGGCGCGGGGCCTTTTCGAGCATGGCGGCAAGCTCCGTTAGCGTGCCGGAACCCTCGGGAAGGACCATCTTTGGCGCCTCCGCCCTCGCGCCTTCGCTGGCGAGACTGGCGGCGAGGCCAAAGCCCATCGCCAAGATGGCGTCCCTGCGTCCGATAACACGGTCAGTCATGATTCCTCCCGTTGAGATTCGTGTCTGGATATTGGCCTTCGAGGCTTCGCCCTTCGATCTCCGTTCGAACGTCCTCGCCGCCAGACCGCGCCGGCTCTCGCGCCCGCGGGGCGCTAAATATCATCACATTCGCATATTTTCATTCGTTTAGCCGATGTCAAGACGACAAGCGCAAAGCCGAATCCGCCTCCGCTTCCTTGCGGACGCTTGGCCGCCTTGATCACCGCTGGCACGGCAAGCCGTCAAAAATGTCGGCCAGCGAGCCCGCGGTCTCGCGGCGGCCAGTTCTTCGACCCGCCGTTGCGCTTCTCAAGCCGCCGATGACGAGCCCATGGCATGACTGGCGGCCAGCCGTTGCAATGGAACGGTCATTTTCGGCCCTTTTGTCCCGCCGCCCAGTCGAGCATCATCTGTCCCCACTTTTCCGCGGTTTCATCGTCGATCTCGAGAATCGTGTAGCGCGCGCCCTCGCGGATCGTGAGGCGCAGCAGGGCCATGCCGCTTCCATAGTCGATTTCGTCGAGCTTGATCCGACGGCGATAGGGCGCCTCGATCTCGCCGATCTCCCTTTTCGGCGCCGTCGTCATCGGCGGGGGCTCTCGGCAGCGTAGAAAGCTTGCTCCAGCCTGAGCTCCCATTTGTTGGGCGTGTCAGGGTATTCCGGCTTGATGTCCATATAGAGATGGATTTCGCCGTCGCGCGCGGCCTCGACAACCTTCTGTTCAAGCTCGGTGAAACTGGTCATTTCTGGATGGGAGATAATGATTTCGCTGATTCGCGCCATGGCTTCCTCCTAGAGCACAATCCCAAAAAGCCGCAGACTTTTTGGATAGGATTATGCGTTAAAAAACAAAATGTTATGGCGATATCTCCGATTCAACGTGAACGGACTTCCCTTTAGTTCCGGTTGATTCGGTTGTTGAACCTGATTCGGCACAGGCTCCGATGGCTGTCGCCATGATCTTCGAAGGCCGAACGGTCATGCAGGACATTATTGCACAAAAGTCCTTGCCCCGGTGCAAGTTTGAGCCGCCGCGTCAGCGGCTCCGCCTCGATCAGGGCGAGCAGTTTGTCGGCCGCCGCGCGGGTTTCCGCGTCGCGCCAGACGACATTTCTCTTCCGCGCGGTGTATCGCATGACGAGTGCGCCGGCGTCGTCGAGGAAAAAGACCGGTCCGGCGTTGGCGGCGCGAAAACGCCCGGAATCATCGGTCGCCTCGGGAATGGTCATCGCCTCGGGATGAATCAGCAGGCGAAGCGCCGACTCGTCCGCGTCCCGCAAACGAAGATAGGCCAGTTCGTGATCCAGGAGGCGATTCTCTCCGCCATCCGACGCGGCGGCCGCGCAATGGAGAATCATGCCGCGCACGCAATTGTCCGGGCCATGATAGTTGTAATAGCCATCGGTGTGCCAGGCGATTCGCAGAGTGGTGTAAGGGATATAGCCAACGCGTCCGCCGCCATGCGCGACTTCGATCCGAACCACGCCATTGTCGTTCGCCGACCGGTGGTCTTCGCGCGCGTGCAAGCCGAAGGTCCCGGTGAAGGCCAGAAGCCATTGGTCGAGAGCATTGGCGTCAGACGGGGCGCTGCGCCATTCATAAAGCGCGTAATTGGTCGCGGCCACCTGGTCCAGAAGCGCTGCGCGCTCGGAATCGGAGATCTCGCGAGGGTCCTCGATGGGGGTCGGCGCGAAGGCCATGGCCGACTCAGCCCGAAAAAGCTTGACTTGTCGCCAGCGGCGCCAAGAATTCCCGTCTCCAAGGGAGAAAACCGCTGGACTCCAGGCGCTCCGTCTCGCCTCTGCTCCCGCGTAAGCGTCTGATTCAATGCTTTTTTCATCCCACATTGGAAAATTTGCCATTTTGTTGCAGACAACCTATTCTCATATTCGCATTTTCTGTTATGATCGCAAGAACTAATGAAAACGAGCGGCCAAATTGGGCAAGCCCGGTTTGGCCACCTGTTAAATAACCGTGACGGCGAAATTCGCCGATCCAGGGAGGTATGTAATGTCGCAAGACGATTCCATTCGCACGGAAGGCAAGGGCGCGCCCGCGTCAATTCACCCCACGCCGATGCTGGACCAGCTCGAGAGCGGGCCGTGGCCGAGCTTTGTCACGGGTTTGAAGCGTCTGCGCGACAACGCCGACGCGACTTATGCGCCGATGATGAACGACCTTCTCGGTCAGCTCGAGCATTCCTATGAAGAGCGGATGGGCTTCTGGAAGGGCGGCACGATCTCGGTCGTCGGCTACGGCGGCGGCGTCATTCCCCGCTTCTCGGAAGTGGGCTCCAAGTACCCGGCCTCCAAGGAGTTCCACACCCTCCGTATCCAGCCGCCGGCCGGCATGCATTACGACACCGACGTGCTGCGCCAGATGTGCGACGTGTGGGAGAAATATGGTTCGGGCCTGATCGCTTTCCATGGCCAGTCCGGCGACATCATGTTCCAGGGCTGCTCGAGCGAGAACGTCCAGCCGGCCTTCGACGAGCTGAACGAGATGGGCTTCGACCTCGGCGGCGCCGGCCCGGCGCTGCGCACCTCGATGTCCTGCGTCGGCCATGCGCGCTGCGAAATGTCCTGCTATGACGAGGTCAAGGCGCATCGCGAGGTGATCAACGAATTCC